>NZ_JBBCSV010000001.1:0-953730 GCF_037148715.1 Microbacterium sp. MMO-10
GAGTTGGTCTTTGATCCAAAGGAATTTCTCAACCAGCCCGAAGACTGGACGAGGAATAAATTGGCATTTGACAAGTGCACGCTGTTGAGTTCTCAAGGATCGGATGCTCCTGCGTTCCGGCCTCTCGGCCTTCCCTTCAGGGCAACTTCTCTATCTTATCCGTCTCGCTCCGGCTGTCAAATCGACACGCCGTGAGGTTTGGAACCGGATCCGTTTCCTCGTTTCCGAGGCAACTTCTCTAGCTTAGCCCTCCCGGCCAGCTTGTCAAATCGACGATCCTGGCGGACGGTCACCCTCTCAAGCGCACGCGCTTGACCTCGTCTCAGGGAGAACCTGCGAAGAGGAACCGACTTCCGAAGAAGAAGGTGGGTGATGTTCGCCGCTTGGGGAGTCAGGCCTTCCGGCCCTTCGCTCTACCGCTTGGGGCGAACAGGTAATAACTTACGTGGATCCCGGGGGTCCGGCAAATCGGGGCTGCTTCTCGGGCGTGTCGCGCGCCGTTCCGCATCCGTTCACCGCCCGTCCCCTTGTTCGTCCCCGCTCGCCCCTCTGGCCGGCACGCTCCGGATCACCAGGATCAGCACAAGGGTCAGGACTCCCCACACCCCGCAGGCCAGGGGAAGCGTGCGGTACGCGAGGTGCTGCACGGTGAACTCCTCGGTGAGCGGACCGTAGACGGCGAAGCCGAGGAGCACCGCCGCGATCAGCATCACCGGTAGTGAGAGCCACCAGCTCATCCGGATGGCGAGCGGTGCCGGGCGCACCGTCCCCCGCGGCCGGCCGCGCAGCCAGAGCGCACCGGCGATCGCCAGCACGAGCACGCCCCCGATCCCCGAGCCGTACTGCAGCCACTTGTAGCCGAGGAGCGGCCCCCACTGCTCGTCGAGCGCGGGGATCAGCGCGACGCCGCCCCGGCCCTCGTGCGTGAACGCATCCCAGAGGATGTGCGTCACCACGCCGATCGCCAGCGCGACCAGGAGCAGCACCACGCGGGACGCCGAGCCGAAGGTCTCCGCCGCTACCGCTCCCGGCCCTCGGTCCCACTCCGGGGGGAGGCGGGATCCGATGACGCGCGGTGCGAGCAGCCGGCAGGCCGGCCGGAGCACCACCCGCCAGACGAGCAGCAGCACGAGCGCCAGGATCACGGTCACCGGCAGCCAGCGCAGATCATGCGTCACCGAGTAGTCGACGATCAGTCCGCGGGTGAACAGCGGCAGATCGGGGGCCATCGCGCCGATGGCGACGGCCGCCGGCACGAGCGGGGTGCGGACGAACGGCAGCGCCACGATCGCATGACTCGGAGTGAACGGCATGCCCCGACGCTACCCGGGCCACCTCACAAGGCGCCGGGCAGGGAGACGCACCGGTCCGTGTCCGCGTCGACGCCCCTCCGAAAGATCGACGCCCCCTCCGACGTGCGCACCCCCGAGGGGGCGCGGATCGTCAGAGGGGGCGTCGGCGGATCGGATCCGCGTGCCTCGACGGCGGGATCAGGCGGGGAGCAGGCCCGCCAGGGTCTTCTTGCCGCGGCGCAGCACCGAGACGCCGCCCGGGAGGCCGAACGGCACGGTGACGTCATCGGACTCCACCCGCTCGCCGTCGACCGAGACGCCGCCCTGGGCGATGGCCCGGCGCGCCTCGGACGCGCTCGAGACGAGCCCGGTCGAGACCAGTGCGTCCACGACCGTGGTGCCGGCGGGGACGGCGGCGTTCGGCAGCTCCTCCAGAGCCGAGCGCAGCGTCGACGCGTCGAGCGCGGCCAGGTCGCCCTGACCGAACAGCGCCTCGGACGCGGCGATCACGGCGGCGGCCGCCTCGACTCCGTGCACCGTGGCGACGACCTCGAGGGCGAGACGCTTCTGCGCCGCACGGCGGAACGGTTCCGCCTCGACGAGCGCCGCGTACTTCCCGATCTCCGCACGGGAGAGGAAGGTGAAGACCTTCAGCCGGTCGACCACGTCGGCGTCGGCCGTCGAGAGCCAGAACTGGTACATCCGGTACGGGCTGCACATCTCGGCGTCGAGCCAGATCGCGTTGCCCTCGCTCTTGCCGAACTTGGTGCCGTCGCTGTTGGTGATCAGCGGCGTGCCGATCGCGTGGACCGAGACGCCCTCGACGCGGTGGATCAGATCCGTTCCGCTCGTCAGGTTGCCCCACTGGTCGCTGCCGCCGGTCTGCAGCACGCACTCGTACTGACGGTGTAGCTCGAGGTAGTCGAGCGCCTGCAGGATCTGGTAGCTGAACTCGGTGTAGCTGATGCCGGCGTCGGAGTTCAGCCGGGCGCTGACCGCGTCCTTCTTCAGCATCGTGCCGACGCGGAAGTGCTTGCCGATCTCGCGCAGGAAGTCGATCGCGCTCAGCGGCGCGGTCCAGTCCAGGTTGTTGACGATGCGCGCGGCACTGTCCCCCTCGAAGCTGAGGAAGCGCTCGACCTGCGCGCGCAGGCGGCCGACCCACTCCTCGACGGTCTCGCGGGTGTTGAGCGTGCGCTCCGCCGTCGGACGCGGATCGCCGACGAGCCCGGTGGATCCGCCGACGAGCCCGAGGGGCTTGTGGCCGGCCAGCTGCAGGCGGCGCATGGTGAGCAGCTGCACGAGGTTGCCGAGGTGCAGGCTCGGCGCCGTCGGGTCGAAGCCGCAGTAATACGTGATCGCGGGCCCGGCGAGAAGGGCGCGCAGCGCCTCGGGATCCGTGGACACGTGGACGAGGCCGCGCCAGACCAGCTCATCCCACACGTTCTCGAACGTGGGATCGATGGCCGGTGCCGCGGTCGTCAGGGATTCATTCGACACCGGATCAGGCTACCAGCGCTCCTCTCGGTACTGTTCGGGGCGCGAGAGCGTCCCGCTAGGGTGGAAGGGTGTGGGGAACGCGCGCAGGTCGCACGGTCCGGGGCCTCATCGCCGCCCTGGTCGCGACGTTCGTGGCCTCCGTCTCGCACTCCACGGCCGACGGCTCGCCCGCACCACTGATCGGGATCGTGCTCGCGCTGCTGTTCGCCGCCCCCGTGTGCATCGCCCTCGCCGGCCGCCGGCTGAGCTGGATCCGGCTCTCGCTCGCGGTCGGGCTGAGCCAGTTCGCCTTCCACGGGCTGCTGCTGATCGGGGTCGGATCCGGAACCGGCACCCCCGCCCTCGCGGGGCACCTGCACGGGACGGAACTCGCGGGGGCGCTCGGCACGACCACGGTCGACGCCGGGCACGCCCTGCACCTGCAGCCCGCGATGTGGATCGCGCACGCGATCGCGGCGATCCTGACCGTCCTGGCGCTGGGCCGCGGCGAGCAGGCGCTGCGCGCGCTGCTCGCCCTGTCCGGCTGGTCCTTCGTCGCCCGCCTGCTCACCGCCCTGCCGGCGCCGGTGCACCAGGTCCCGTCCGCACCGCGCGCGGCGGTTCCGGTGCTGCGCTCCCTCTTCTCTCTGACCGCCGTGTCCTGGAGGGGCCCGCCACGCACCGCGTGACTCCCCCTCTCCTTCGCACCGTCTCGACGGGCGCCCGTTCCGAGCGCGCCCCGGTGCATCCTCACGACCTCAGAAAGAACCCATCCATGCGCACCATCCCTGTCTCCCGCGTGCTCGCCGGCCTCGCGGCCGGAGCGGTCCTCGCCCTCGTCGCCCCTCTCGCCGCCTCGGCGCACGTGAGTGCGACGCCGAACCAGGCCGAAGCCGGATCCTGGACCTACGTCACGTTCCGGGTGCCGAACGAGTCGAGCACGGCCAGCACGGTCAAGCTCGACATCCATCTGCCCGCCGACACCCCGTTCACGAGCGTGAGCTACCAGCCGACCGCCGGCTGGACCGGGGCCGCCACGAAGACCTCCCTGCCGAAGCCGGTGAAGGTCGAGGGCAACACCATCAGCGAGGCCACGACCGAGGTCACGTTCACGGCCGACGCCGGCGGTGTCGCGCCCGGACAGTTCCAGACCTTCACCCTGTCGCTCGGCCCGGTGCCCGACACCGGGCACATCGTGATCCCGGCGACGCAGACCTACTCCGACGGCACCGTCGTGGAGTGGTCCGCGACGCCCGAGCAGGTCAAGAAGGACGACACGCTCGAGCCGGCTCCGGTGCTCTGGGTGAACGACGCCCCTCCGGCCGACCACCACGGCGGCACCACCGCCACGGCGGCGCCCGCGGCGGACGCGCCCGCGCCCGGTAACGGCCAGAACGGGCTCGCGCTCGGACTCAGCATCGGCGCGCTCGTCGTCGCCGCGGGCGGCGTGCTGCTCGGCGGCTTCGCCCTCGGCCGCCGGAAGAAGGCGGACGCGTGAGCACCCGGCACCGGCTCGCGGCCCTCGCGGCCGCCATCGGGATCGGGGCGGTCCTGGCCACCGGGACCGCCACCGCGGCGAGCGCGCACGACACGCTCGACGGCACCGACCCCGCGCAGGGATCGACCGTGACCAGCCTGTCGGCGGTGTCGCTCACGTTCAGCGCCGACCCGCTCGGCACCGACGGCGCGACGGTGATCCAGCTGATCGGCCCGGACAAGAAGTACTACGAGACCGCGTGCCCGGACCTGAACGGGCCCGTGGTGTCCTCGCCGGTGGCCCTGGGCGCCGCCGGCACCTACGAGGTGCTGTGGCGCGTGGTGTCGTCGGACGGGCATCCGATCTCGGGCAGCTACACCTTCGACTACGCCCCCGGCGGCTCGGCCACTCCGGCTGCGGCGGGGTCGGCGAAGCCGGTCTGCGGCCCCGCCGCGTCCGAGCCCTCCGAGTCCCCCGCCGCGGAGGCCTCCGCCGACGCCGGACTGTGGATCGGGCTGGGCATCGGCGCGGTCGTGCTCATCGGGGTCGGGGTGGGCGCCTGGGCGCTCGCCCGGGGCCGCCGGAGCTAGCCGGAGGCGGACGCCGTCCGATCGACGAGCGGGGCGAGGCGCGGTGCACCGAGAGGGCACCGCGTTTCGTCTCGCTCGGCCTTCGGCCGTGCTCGCTCAACGACCCCGGGGCGCCGGCCTTCGGGCCTACGCGCTCAACGACCCCGGGGTGCCGACCTGCAGGCTCGCTCAACCACCCCGGGGCACCGACCTGCGGGCTCACTCAACGACCCCGGGGTGCCGACCTGCGGGCGTGCTCGCTCAACGACCCCGGGTTGCCGGCCTGCGGGCTCGCTCAGCGGCCGGGCGCGGAAACCGGGTCTCCCGCCGGACGCACGAAGGTCAGCGCCCGGCTCCCACGACGCGTCTGCGCGGCGAGACCCGCCTCCTCGAGCAGGCGCAGAGCCCGGCGCGACAGCACCGGGAGCGCGGCGTTCCCGCCGGGCCGGCGGGCGATGCCCGCGACGAGCGTGCGATCGACGCCGGATCCCCTCGCCTCGATCCGGGCGAGGTCGCCCTCGGCGCACCAGACGAGCCGGTCGAGCTCGCGATAGCGGATCCGCTCGACCACGCCGTCGACCTCGATCTGCAGCAGTTCCGCGTCGAAGCCCACGGCGCAGCCCACCGCACGGCGGCGCAGGAGCCACGAGATGAGCAGATAGGCGGGCAGCCCGGGGAGCAGGACGTACAGCATCAGGAACGTCTTGGGTCCGACCTCCAGGATCCTGCCACCGGTCACGACCAGCACCAGCGCGACGAGGGCCAGCGCGACCATCACGGTGAGCACCCACCAGAGCACGATCTCCCGCCGGGACAGGGGCACCGCGCGGAAGCGCGTGATCGAGCCGCGCGCAGCGGCCTCCCACTGCGGCGCGGGGGGCGCCTTGGCGGCGTCCCTGGCGCCGATCGACGCCGTGATCCGGCCGATCAGCCCCAACCACACCCAGCCCGCGGCCGGCACCGCCGCCATCTGCAGCACGGCGAGGAGGGCCCTTGCAGGATTGGGCTTGGGCGCCAGCATCGCGGGCACGGCCTGGATGAGCAGCCACAGCAGCAGCGCCGCGGCCAGGGCGCCCGCGATGCTCACGACGAGCCCGCGCCGGGCGGGCATCCGCAGCGTCGCGTTCACGAAGGAGAAGCCGCAGAGCCAGCCGCCGACGAGCGTGAGCAGGAACGGGATGAACTCCAGATCGCCCGCGAGGTACCACGGCACCGCGAGGGCGCCGCAGATCAGCGCCCAGAACAACGGCATCCGCAGGATCCGTTGCCAGAAGGAGACCGGCTCACGCGGCTCCGGCTCCGGCTCGACCGACGCCACGGAGTGCACCGTGTGGTGCGTGGATCGCGAGACGTGCGGGCGGATCATCCCCGTCAGTCTAGGGAGAGCGCGTCGGATCCCCGGCGGAGGGGACGGCTCAGCCCAGCTCGCGCAGCCGCGCGTCGAGCTCGGCGAGGCGCTCGGGCTCGATCGAGCCGAGTCGCGCCGCGCCGTCGGACAGGGTGATCCCGCGGGCGAGGAACACCAGCGAGTGCGTCGAGACGCCGGGAACGATCTCGTCCAGCAGAGCACGCGCCCGGGGATCGTCGAGGACCTCCCCCAGGGTGCTGTTCAGCGAGAACCGTGAGTCTTCGGACATGGATCCTCCTGTGCGGGCGACGATGCGGTGGAGGAGGGATCCGCATGCCCCTCCTCAGGACAAGGATCCCCGCGCCGGGCCTGCACGGCAACCGTCGATGGCTTGCGGATCGCAGGGGCGCGGGGGAAGATTAACCAAATTAACCGGATTACCCGAGATCTACCGAGGTGCCGCGATGCAGAACCCCTTCCGCCCGACCGCGGGGGCCACCCCGCCGATCGTCGTCAGCCGCGAAGGACTCCTCCAGGAGTTCGAGTACGGGTTGCGCATCGGATCCGGCGCGCCGGGTCTGCTCACCATCTTCACGGGGGCCCGGGGCGTCGGCAAGACCGTCATGCTCGGCGCCGCGGAGGATCTCGCGCGCTCCCAGGGGTGGGTGGTGCTCTCGGAGACGGCGACGCCCGGCTTCACGGCGCGCATCGGCGAAGCGATGCGCACCGCCGAGACCGAGCTCGGCGACGGACCGGTCAGCCGGCGGATCGTGGGCATCACCGCCGCCGGCTTCGGAGTGACCACCCAGCTGACCCCGCAGCAGCAGATCGGCTGGCGGGAGCTCGGGCAGCGGCTGCTGACTCTGCTCGCGCAGCAGCGCACGGGCCTGCTCATCACCGTCGACGAGATCCACGCCGCGGAGCGCACCGAGCTCGCGGCCCTCGCCGCGAACATCCAGCACTTCATCCGCGAGGGTCTCCCGATCGCCCTGATCGTCGCCGGCCTCCCGGCCGCCGTCTCCGACCTCCTCAACGAGGGCGTCGCCACGTTCCTGCGCCGAGCGGACCGGATCGACCTGCACTCCGCGTCGATCGAGGAGACCGCGCAGTCCTATTCCGAGCTCTTCGCCCAGGGCGGTCACCCGATCTCGTCCGAGCTGGCGCGACTCGCCGCCGAGGGCACCGGCGGCTACCCCTTCCTCATCCAGCTCGTGGGCTACAGCCTCTGGCGGGAGGCGGAGTCGAGGGAGGAGCCGATCGACGAGAGCGCCGTGACGGAGGCCGTCGCCGCGGCGCGCCGTCGCAATGAGCAGACGGTCATCGGCGCCGCGCTCGCGGTCGTCTCCGCACGGGACATGGACTTCCTCCTCGCGATGACCGTCGACGAGGACATCACCGACGTCGGCGACATCGGGCGGCGCATGGCGGCCACCCCGAGCCTGGTCGGCAAGTACCGCGCGCGCCTCATCGACGCCGGTCTCGTCGAGTCCGCCGGCTACGGCCGCGTCGCGTTCGCGATCCCGGGCCTCCGGGAGTACCTGCGGGCGCAGTCCCGGCGCTGATGCCGTCCCGTCGGGAAACCCGCGCAGACGGGTGCGGGGCGGGGCGTCTGTGAACGCCCCGCCCCGAACCCTCGGCGGATCGGACTATGCCGAGAAGTCCTCCGGGACCTCGAGCGGACGCCGGGAGAAGTAGGCGGCCCGCGCCCTGCGGTAGAACAGCGCGAGCGGGATGATCCCGAGGACCAGCAGGCCGAGACCCAGCACCTTGACCTGCCACTCGGTGTCGGGGCTGACGATCGAGGCGACGAAGATGTACATCATGAACAGGGCCCCGAGGAGTGGCCAGATCCCGATCAGGATGATGTTCTTCACGGATCGGAAGATCACCCTGCGGAACCCGATCACCACGGCGAGCCCGGCGAGCGAGTAGTAGAACGCGATCTGGATCCCGATCGACGACACGGCCCAGCCGAGGATCTCGGCGACACTGCCGCCGAAGAGGTTGGCGAGCACGAACAGCAGCAGGGAGACCACGACGACGACGAGCGTCGCGAACACGGGCGTCTTCCACTTGCGGTTGAT
Source organism: Microbacterium sp. MMO-10 (assembly GCF_037148715.1). Taxonomy (NCBI): domain Bacteria; kingdom Bacillati; phylum Actinomycetota; class Actinomycetes; order Micrococcales; family Microbacteriaceae; genus Microbacterium; species Microbacterium sp. MMO-10. Next base: position 8,250 of record NZ_JBBCSV010000001.1, read on the forward strand.
CCGGCCGAACGCGAACGGGATGGTGCGGTCGCGCCCCATCGCGAACAGCGTGCGGCTCACCTGCACGAGCGTGGTCTCCAGCGTCGCGATCGTGGAGAGCGCGACGGCGATGATGAGGATCTTGCCGCCGATGCCCGGCATGATCGCGTCGCCGAGCACGCTGAGCACGTTGCCGCTGTTCTCCTCGATGGTCTTGCCCGGCAGCATCACCAGGGTCGTCGTCGTGTAGATCTCGAAGAGGATGAACACGATGACGATGCCGAGGATGCCGGCCATACCCGTGGTCTTGTGCGCGTTCTTCGTCTCCTCGCCGAGGTTGGCCGTCACGTCCCAGCCCCAGTAGTAGAAGGCCGCGATGAGGGCCGCCGAGACGAAGACCCCGGCTCCGGTGAGGTGCCCGAAGCCGAACCAGTCCCACGAGAACGTCGCACCGTGGTGGTAGGTGGTGATCGCGCGCGGGATCGCGATCGCGGCGAACACCACCAGGATCCCGACCTCGACGACCGACATGATCCACTGGGCGCGCTCGGTGGTGTGCACGCCGAAGATCACCGCGGCCGCCATGACCAGGAACCAGAGGGCTCCGACGCACGTCACGAGCAGCGTGTTCCCGTTGGCGACCTTGTCGCCGGCGAACAGCGCGACCGTCATCTGGCCGGCGGGCAGGGCGCCCGCCACCATGAACACGGTCGCCGAGATCACGAGCGCCCACCCGGCGAAGAAGCCGAGCAGGGGGTGCAGTCCGCGCGCGACCCAGGAGAACGAGGCCCCGGCGTGGCTGTCGACCCGCGCGAGATGGCTGAACGCGAACGCGATGCCGAGCATCGGGATGCCGCACCAGAGCAGGGCGGCGGGGGCTCCGACACCGGCGGCGCCGATGAGCAGCGCGGTGCTGGCCGCGATGGAGTATGCGGGGGCGCTGCCGGCGACGGCCATGAGCGTCGAGCCCGCCTTGGAGACGCCGCCGGCCTGCAGTGCGTGCTGTTCGTAGTCGATCGCACGCTGCAGGGACGTGTCCGTCTCGAGTGGATTCCGGGTCACTCTGATTCCCCTGTCTCATCGTCGGGTGTGGGGGATGACAGAGGGACGCTAGCACCGCGGATCCCCCCGCGCCTAGAGCGGGATCCGATCAATTCCGGCGCGGATTCCGAAGCGGGGTCGCGAAGCGCGGAATCCCGCGGATTCCCGTGGATTCTTTCGGCAAACACATAGGGATCCGTTGCCCATTCGACGGATTCGATTCGAGATGCGAAGGTCCGGACGACACCGAAGGCAACCCGCATCGCCGGTGGGGCCCGGCACCCGAACCGGGCCCCACACCTCCCTCACCCCTTGACGGCGCCGGCGGCCATCCCGGACACGAGACGGCGCTGCACCAACAGGAAGAAGACCACGACCGGCAGCGAGAACAGCACGGATGCGGCCATCTGCGCTCCGAAGTCGGTGCCCTTGGTGACCGTGCTGAAGGACGCGAGCCAGATCGTCAGTGTGTACATCGAGGAGTCCTTCATGAACGTGTACGCGAGGATGTAGTCGTTCCACGCCGTGATGAAGGCGAACACGCTCGTCGAGATCACCCCTGGCAGCACGAGCGGCAGCAGCACCGATCGCAGGATCCGCCAGGTCGAAGCGCCGTCGATCTGCGCCGCCTCCTCGATCTCGACCGGGATGGCGAGGAAGAACCCGCGCATGGTCCAGATCGCGAAGGGCAGGACGTGCCCGATGTACACGAGGATCAGGCCCGCGTAGGTCCCGGTGAGTCCCGCTTCGTTGAAGATCAGGAACAGCGGGATCAGGAGCGCGGCACCGGGCAGCATCTGCGCGGCCAGCAGCGAGATCATGATCGACCGGCGCCCGCGGAAGCGGAACCTCGTGAGCGCCGCCGAGGCCAGGAAGCCGATGACGATCGCGAAGATCACGGCCGAGAAGACCACGATCACGCTGTTGCGGAGATTCACGAGGAAATCGGTCTGGGTGAGCGCGATCACGAAGTTGTCGACGTTCAACCGGCTCGGGAGGAACCTCGGCACCGGGGTGAGCACCTCGTCCCGTGGCTTGAACGCGGTGTTCAGCATCCAGTACAGGGGGAACAGCCACACCACCACGAACAGCGCCGCGAGTGTGGTGGCGAGCCAGGGGCGGCGGACCCGCCGCCGCGGTACGGCAGTCGCGCTCACAGGTCTTCCCCCGCTCGGATGAGGTTGCGCACGTAGATGCTGCTCAGGATGAGCAGCAGGACGGTCGTGATCAACGCGATCGCGGCGCCCTGGCCGATCTGGAACCCGACGAACGCCGTCTTGTAGGAGTAGATCCCGAGCGTCGTCGTCGCCGAGCCGGGGCCTCCCCCGGAGACGAGCCAGATCTGGTTGAACACGTTGAAGTCCCAGATGATCGACAGCACGATGAGCAGCAGCAGGGTCGGCCGCAGCGCAGGCAGCAGCACGCGCCAGTAGATGGTCCATTCGCCGGCGCCGTCCAGGCGGGCGGCCTCCAGGTACTCGCCCGAGACCTGGTTCTGCGCCGCATACAGGGTGAGGGCGATGAACGGCACGGCCTGCCACACCACCAGCATCCAGATGCTCGCGAACGCGAACACCGGATCCTGCGCCCAGTTGAGATTCGTCAGATCACCGAAGACGCGCAGCTGGGTCAGCAGCCAGTTGATCACGCCGTAACCCGGCTGGAAGAGCCACACCCACACCTGCGAGGAGGCCACGTTCGGCATCGCCCAGGCGACGACGAGGGCGATCGTGACGAGATAGCGCATCACCGACCCGATCCGCGTCATCAGCTGCGCGACCGCCATGCCGATGACGACCGTGCCCGCCACCATGGCCACGGTGAACCAGAGCGTGCGCAGCAGCGCCCACCAGAACTCCACATCCGTCAGCACGGTCGCGTACTGCTCGAGACCCACCAGGGAGAACGCCCCGGTGAAGAGGGTCTTCTGGTCGTAGTCCGTGAACGAGGTGAACACCAGGAACACGATCGGGACCACGATCAGCGCGACGCAGACGACTCCCGCCGGCGAGAGCAGGATCCACGGCGCGGACCGGGAGCGCATTCCGACCGGCAGCGCGAAGGTCGCCGGCCTGGGGCGCCGGGGCCCCGGCGACCGGGCGGGCTTGCGCCCGGTCGTCAGGGCCTCAGTCTGAGTGACGGTCATGATCGGCTCGCGCGGTGCGGCGCGTCACTTCCCGTTCAGCGTGGACGCGATGTGCGCGTCCACGGTCTTCGCGGCGGAGGCGGGGTCCTCGCCCTTGGCGATCGACTGGAAGAACTCCTCCATCGTCTTGTCGCCCTCGATCGTTGTCCAGTCGGCGGCCGCCGGCGTCGCCTTCGAGATGAGCGCCGCGGTGAAGAAGCCCTCCTGCTTCGGCGTGAGACCCGCGTCCTGCGCCTTCTTGATGCCGTCCTCGCTGTTCGGGATCCAGTTGTCCTTGCCGAAGACGTAGTCGTGCTGGATCGACGGGCTCGCGGCGATCTTGATCCAGGCGAGCGCGAGCTGCTGGTTCTTGCTCTTCTGCGCCACACCCCAGTCGCTGCCGCCGAGCATCACGGGCTGGTTCTTGCCCGAGACTCCGGGGAACGGGAAGGTGCCGATCACGTCGTCCGTGAGCGCGGGGTTGGCCTGCTGGATCTTCTTCACGTGCGCGGCGGTGGCGAGCACGGCGCTGGTCTGGCCGTTGGCGAAGATCGCGTCCTGATCCGGCGCGTTCGTGTTCACCGTGATCGACGCCGGGGTCGAGTAGGCGTTCTGGAACGTCGTGAACGCCTTCAGGCCCTTCTGGGCATCGCCGCCGGAGAGCCCGCCCGACCAGGTGCCGCCCTTCGCGGTGGCGATCTCGCCGCCCGCATCCCAGACGAACTGCATGCCCGCGTACCAGAACTGGCCCGGCAGGTAGAAGGCGGAGAAGTCGCTGGCGGTGTTCTTCGCCTTGATCTTGTCCAGCGCCGCGGTCAGCTCCTCGTACGTCTTCGGCACCTCCGTGACGCCCGCATCGGCCCAGACCTTCTTGTTGTAGACGACGGCGCGGTCTCCGGCGAACGAGGGCACCGCGTAGAGCTTGCCGTCCACCGTCGCCGGATCGACCAGGCCGCCGAGCCACTTCTGCCCCTGCTCGAGCTGCGTGCGGTAGGCGGTGAGGTCGGCGAGACCTCCGGTGGCCGCGTAGGAGGCGACCTGGGTGTTGCCCACGTCGATGACGTCGGGGGCGCTGTTGCCGGCCAGCGCCGTGGTCAGCTTGGTGGTGATCCCGTCCCACTGCTGCATCTGCACGTCGACCTTCGCGCCGGTCGCCTTCTCGAACTCGTCGTTGACGGCCTTGATCGTCTCGTCGCTGAGGTCGCCGTTCATGACCCAGACGGCGAGGGTCTTTCCCTTGCCGTCGACCTTGCTCAGGTCGACGGCTCCGGAGCCGCCGCCCGCGGATCCGGAGCCTCCCGAACCGCCCGAGCAGCCGGCCAGGACCAGCGCGGCGGCGACGCCGGTGACCCCCAGGACTGCGAATCGTGTGCTGCGCATCATTGCTCTCCTCACAGGACGAAGTCGGTGCGTCCGCGTCGTCTTCGAGTCCGTCGACGCCGACGGGACCGACCATATAGGCTTGTTTCGCAGGATGCAATAGCGTTGCAGTATACGCAACAATAAAGGAGTTGCCTCGATGGACCTCGTCCCGCTCCCCGCCCGTGTCACGACGACGCCCGGAGGATTCGCGCTCACCGCCGGCCTGCGGATCCATGCCGACGGCGCCCTCGCCGATGCCGCGCGCGTCCTGCAGACCGCGCTGCGCACCGCGACCGGGATCCCTCTCGGCACGGCGGCGTCCGCCGAGGACGCCGGGATCCTGCTGCAGCAGGACCCCCGCCTCGAGGACGAGGCCTACGTGCTCGAGGTGACCCCGGAGCGGATCCGGATCGACGCGGGCGGCGAGCGCGGAGCGCACTGGGCGGCGCAGACGCTGCTGCAGCTGCTCCCTGCGCAGGTGCACCGCCGGGCCGGGATCCGCACGGACTCCGCCTCGCCCGACTGGCGCGTGCCCCCGGTGCGCATCGAGGACGCACCGCGTTTCGCCTGGCGCGGGCTCATGCTCGACACCGCACGGCACTTCTTCCCCGTCCACGAGGTGCTGCGCCTCATCGACCTGCTCGCGATGCACCGGTTGAACGTGCTCCATCTGCACCTCACCGACGATCAGGGCTGGCGCGCCGAGATCCGCGCCTATCCGCGGCTCACCTCGGTGGGCGGCTGGCGGCCCTCCTCGCAGATCGGCTCCGGCCCGGGCGCGACCCAGGACGGGCGCCCCCATGGCGGCTTCTACACGCAGGAGGATCTCCGCGAGATCGTCGCGTACGCGGCGGCGCACGGGATCGCCGTCGTGCCGGAGATCGAGATGCCGGGCCACGTGCAGGCCGCGATCGCCGCCTACCCCGAGCTCGGCTTCGTCGCGGAGGAGCACCCCTGGACCCGATGGGGCGTCAATCCGCACGCGCTGCGGCTCGATGAGCCCACCATCGCGTTCTTCTGCACCGTGCTCGACGAGATCATCGACATCTTCCCCTCACCGGTGATCGGCATCGGCGGCGACGAGTGCCGCAAGGACGAATGGCGCGCCGACCCCGCCACCCAGCGGCGCAAGGCCGAGCTGGGTCTGGACACCGAGGAGCAGCTGCAGGCCTGGTTCGTCTCCCGGATCGACGCGCACCTGCGCTCGCGCGGGCGGCGGGTGTACGGCTTCGACGAGATCCTCGAGGGCGGCCTGGTCTCCGAGGCGACCGTCGCCTCGTGGCGCGGCACCGCCGGCGCGGTCATCGCCGCGCGCCGCGGTGCGGACGTGGTGATGTGCCCGGAGGACACGGTCTATCTCGACTACCGGCAGTCCGCCCTCCCCGAGGAGCCGATCCCCGTCGGCGTGGTCACCACGATCGCGCAGGTGCGCGCCTTCGACCCGATCCCGGCCGGCCTCGAACCCGAGCACCACGGACGCATCGTCGGCGGCCAGGGCAACCTGTGGACCGAGCACGTCGACTCGGCGCGGCGCCTGGACTACCAGCTCTTCCCCCGGCTGTGCGCGCTCGCGGAGGCGCTGTGGAGCGGACAGGATCCCTCCGCCGTCGCGTCCTTCGCGGACCGCCTCGACGGGCACCTCGCCCGCCTCGACGCCGCGGGCGTGGAGTACCGTCCCGCGAGCGGCCCGCACCCCTGGCAGCAGCGGCCGGGCGTTCCGGGGCAGCCCTACGACCGCGCGGAGCGCGCCGCCGAGATCGCCCGCCTGACGTCCAACCTCGCGTAGTCCCGCGATCGTCAGCCGCGCGCGGCCGCCACGAAGGCGCGGGCGCGCGCGGCGATCCGGTCCCAGCGCCCGTGCGCGACGTCGTCGGCCGCCACGACGCTGGACCCCGCCGTGACCGCGAGCGCGCCGGCGCGCAGGTAGTCCGCGGCGTTGGTCTCGTCCAGCCCGCCGGAGGCGACCAGCGGCATGTCGGGGAACGGCCCCGCCAGATGCCGGAAGTAGCCGGGGCCCACGGCGCCGGCCGGGAAGATCTTCACCGCGGCCGCCCCCAGCCGCACCGCGGTCAGCGCCTCGGTCGGCGTGAGCGCCCCCATGATCACCGGCACCGCCGCGGCGCCCGCGATCATCGCGACCTCCTCCACGACGCCAGGGGTGACCAGGAACGACGCGCCCGCCGAGATCGCCGCCGTGGCCTGCGCCGCCGTGGTGACGGTTCCCGCGCCGACCCGCACGTCGGGCGCCTCCGCGCCCCGGGCGATGAGGTCGGTGACCCCCGGCGTCGTGAACGCGAACTCGACGACATGGATCCCGCCTGCGGCGAGCGCCGCGAGCAGCGGGATCGGATCCGGGATCCGGGAGATCCTCGGCAGGGCGAGCACGGCGTCCCGGCTCAGCAGCTCCATCGCGGTGTCGGTCATCTCGTCCCCTCGTCGGTCGCCCGCAGGCTCTTGCCGGACAGGCTTCCGGTGCGCCGGCCCTCCTCGACGGCGAGCTCGCCGCCCACCCACACGGCGCGGATGCCGTCGGCGATCCGGCGCGGGTGCTCGAACGTGGCACGGTCCTGGATCCGTTCGGGGTCGAAGAGCACGAGGTCGGCGATCCACCCCTCGCGCACCAGGCCCCGTTCGTGCAGGCGCAGCCGGCGGGCCGGGGTGCCGCTGAGATGCCGGATCGCCTCTTCGAGGCTCAGCACGCCCAGGTCGCGGACGTAGCGCGCGAGATAGCGCGGGAAGGCGCCCCACGAGCGCGGGTGCGGTCGGTCGCCGACGAGGATCCCGTCGCTGCCGCCGGTGTGCATCGGGTGGCGCATGATCGCCTGCACGTTCTCCTCATGGCCGATGTGCATGAGCACGCCTGTGGCGAGGTCGTCGGCGAGCAGGATCCGGATCACCGCGTCGACGGGCGCCTCGCCCGTCTCCTGGGCGATGTCGGCGATCGTGCGGCCCACCAGCGCGCGGAGGGCCGGATCACCCACCCCGGAGATCTGGATGCGCGACCAGTCGGCCCGCTCGCCGTGGAAGCCGTCGCACCCGTCGACGTCGAGCGCGCGCACGAGCGCGTCCCTGTCCCGTCCGGCCGCGAGGCGGTCCCGGAGCGCGTCGACCCCGCCGGCCGCGATCCAGCTGGGCAGCAGGGCCACGAGCGTGGTGGCCCCGGGCAGGTACGGGTAGCTGTCCATCGTGATGTCCACGCCGTCCGCGAGGGCCTGATCGACCATCTCCAGGAAGCGGGGCGCGGCCCCCGCGTTGGACGGGAAGTTGAGGGTCGCGTGCGCCAGGTGCAGGGCGCAGCCGGTCTCCCGGGCGATCCCGATGACCTCGGCATAGGCCTCCAGCGCACCGGCGCCGTAGGAGCGGGTGTGCGGGGCGAAGAAGCCGCCGTGCGCCGCGACGATCTCGCAGAGCGCCGTGAGCTCTGCCGTGTCGGCGTACATGCCCGGGGCGTAGGTGAGACCGCTCGACATGCCGACGGCGCCGGCGGCGAGGGACTCGTCGAGGATCCGCCGCATGTCGGCCAGCTCCGCGGCGCCGGCGGGGCGGTCGGCGGCTCCGACCGTCAGCAGCCGCAGGTTGCCCTGCGGCACCAGCACCGCCGTGTTGGTCGCCGTGCCGTAGGAGAGCCGGTCCAGGAACCCGGCCATGTCCCGCCAGTCGAGCTCGAGCCCGGGCTGGCCGTTCCAGCCCGCGATCTGCCGGCGGACGGCGCCGGCGATCCGCTCGTCGACCGGGGCGTAGCCGATGCCGTCCTGCCCGATGACCTCGCAGGTCACTCCCTGCCCGATCTTCGCGATGTGCTCAGGGTCGGCGAGCACCGCCAGATCCGAGTGCGCGTGCATGTCGATGAACCCGGGGGCGAGGACCAGGCCCGCTGCCTCCTCGACGCCCGCCCCCTCGACGGCGGTCAGGGATCCGGGGGGTGCGATCTGCGCGATCCGCCCGCCGCGCAGCAGCACGTCCGCCGTGCGGCGGGGCGCGCCGGTTCCGTCGATGACGGTGGCGCGCCGGAGCAGGGTGCCCGGCACGCTCAGAACCAGGTCTCCACGGCGTCGACGACGAGCGGATCCGCCGCGTCGGCGTCGGCCACCACCGGGATCAGTCGCCACTTGTCGAGCGCGGTGCACGGGTGCGAGAGCCCGAGTCGCACGACGTCGCCGACGCGCAGCTGATCCGCACGGCCGTCGGAGACCGCGGCCTCGGCGAGCCGCAGGAAAAGGTGCTGGTCGTTCAGCGCCGTGACCTGCGAGCCGTCGAGCACTCCGTCGTCCTCCGGGCGGCCCGAGACGTGCTGCGCGACGGGCAGCCCTTCGTCGAACGACGCGTCGCGCCGGCCCGCGTCGAGCAGGGCGAGTCCGGGCTCCGGGCGCGACAGCACCCGCGCCCACAGGTGCATCGCGGAGCGGAACGGGGTCGTGCCGATCTCGCGTCCCATCGGGGTGATACCTGCGTAGAAGCCGTCGTCGTGCACCTGGAACGCCCCGGATCGCACCACTACGTCGGCGTCGGGGCAGAGCACCGGCAGCACGGCTCCGACCCGGTCGAAGTAGGCGCTTCCGCCGGCGGTGACCACCGGGCGCGTGCCCTCCGGATAGAGCCCCGCCTCGGCGAGCTCGCGATGGAGGCCGGCGAGATCGTGCAGATACGCGTCGACCGCGGCGAGTGACGCCGCGGTGCGGTCGTGGGCGAGCGCGCCCTCGTAACCGCCGACGCCCGCGAGCTCGAGGGCGGGCGAGGCGGCGATCGCGGCGGCGACCGCGCGTGCCGTGGCGCGGTCCCTGGCGCCCGTGCGCCCGCCGGCGCCGCCGAGCTCCACCAGCACCCGCAGCGGGCGCGCGGGGGCTCCCAGCGCGGCGGTCATCACCTCGACCGCCGCCACGCCATCGGCCCAGCAGAGCACCTCGAGCCCGGGATCCGCCGCGAGCGCGTCGGCGAGGCCGCGCAGGGCGACCGGATCCACGACCTCGTTGGCGACGAGGATCCTGGGCACGCCGTTCGCGAGTGCGACCTGGGCCTGCCAGGCCGTCGCGAAGGTCAGCGCCCACGCGCCGGCGTCGAGCAGCTGCCGCCACAGCACCGGGGCCATCGTGGTCTTGCCGTGCGGCGCGAGCAGCACCCCCGCCTCGTCGGCCCATCCGGCCATGAGGCCGACGTTGTGCGCGAGGGCTACCCGGTCGAGCGTGAGCAGCGGCGTGGGGAAGTCGGAGAGTCGCGGGGCGCCGGCCAGGAGCTCCCCGAGCAGGTGACCCTGCGCGGAAGGCGGGAAGGACTTGTCCTGCGCGGACACCCGGCGTCCGGCCGCGGCGGAGACGGTCGGAGCGGAGACGGAGGAGGGCGAAGCGGTGCGATCGGAGTCATCCACACGATCATGATGCCCGGTTGTTGCGTCATGCGCAATATCCATTGCACACTTTCGCTCCCCTCCACTAGGGTCGAGAGCATGTCCGCGCCGTCCCCCTCCTCCACGCTGCGCGCCGCCGCATTCGGCGAAGCCCTGGTCGTGCTCGTGCAGGACGTCCCGGGTCCGCTGGAGGCCTCCCCGGTCTTCCGCCGCTCGCTCGGCGGCGCGGAGGCGAACGTCGCGATCGCCCTCGCCGCCCTCGGCGTGCCGACCTCGGTGATCAGCCAGGTCGGCGACGACGGCTTCGGCCGCTACATCGTCGACGAGCTGCGACTGCTGGGCGTCGACACCTCGGCCTGCGCCGTCGACCCGGCGCGCGCCACGGGCCTGTACTTCAAGGAGGTCGGCGGCGGCACCGGCCGGCCCACCGACCTCGGCCCCGCCCGCAGCCGGATGCACTACTTCCGCAGCGGCTCCGCCGGCGCCCATCTCACGCCCGCTCTGCTCGACACCCCCGCCGTGGCCCGAGTGCTCGACCAGGCCGCGATCGTGCACACCACCGGCATCACCCCGGCTTTGTCGGACTCCGCCTCGGCGGCGCAGCACGCGCTCGTCGCCCGGGTGCGCCCGCGGGGCCTGGTCTCCTTCGATCTGAACTGGCGCCACCGGCTCTGGCACGGGCGCGAGGCGGCTGGTCGTCTGCAGCTCGCCGAGCTCATGCGCACCTGCGACATCGCCCTGGCCGGCCTCGACGAGGCGACCGAGGTCTTCGGCGTCTCCACGGCCGAGGAACTGCGGGCGATGTTCCCCGAACCCCGCCGCCTCGTCGTCAAGAACGACGGCGGAGCCGTGATCGCGTTCGACGGCGCCGAACGCGTCGAGGTCCCGGTTCCCGAGCGCGTGCCCGTGATCGAGGCGATCGGCGCCGGCGACGCCTTCGCCGCGGGCCTGCTCGCCGGTATCCTGCAACAGCTCCCGCTCTTCGCCTCCGTCGAGCAGGGCCATCGCACGGCCGCCCGTGCGCTGTCCTCGATCACCGACCACATCGCCCCTGGATCCCGCCGATGAACCAGACCGTCACCCGCGCCCTCGACCTGCTCTCCGCCCTCCAGGACGGAGCGCAGACCCTGGACGAATGCGCCGAGCGCCTCGGCGTGCACAAGTCCACGATCCTGCGTCTCCTGCAGACGCTGGAGGCGCAGCGCTTCGTGACCCACGATGCGCAGCACCGCTACCGGCTCGGATCCCGTCTCTTCGAGCTGGCCGGCGCCGCCCTCGCCCAGCGGGACGTCCGCGACGTGGCTCGTCCGCACCTGGAGAGGCTGAACGAGGACACCGGACAGACCGTGCATCTGGCGGCCTACGAGTCGGGCGACGTCGTCTACATCGACAAGCTCGAGGCGCGCACCGGCATCCGCATGTACTCGCGGGTCGGCCTGCGCGCCCCCCTGCACAGCACCGCGGTCGCGAAGGTGCTGCTGGCGGATCTTCCCGCCGCCGCCCGCCGGGAGATCGCGGAGGGGATCGACTACGTGCCGTTCACCGACCGCACGATCCGCAACGCGACCGACTTCCTCGCCGAGCTGGAGCGGGTGCGTGCCGACGGCTTCGCCCGTGACAGCGCCGAGCACGAGACGTTCATCAACTGCATCGCCGCGCCCATCCGCGACGGCAGCGGGGCGGTCGTCGCGGCGGCATCGGTCTCCGTGCCGACCCTGTCGCTGCCTGCGCACGAGGTGCTGGCGCTCCTGCCGCAGCTGATGACGGCGACCCGCGGCGCATCCGCAGACCTGGGCTGGGCTCCGCGCTCCGTCAACGACCGAGAGGAACGACTGTGACCGAGAAGACCCGCATCCTGACCGCCGACGCCCCCGCGCCGGCGCACGTGTTCTCACAGGGAGTGCGCAAGGGCCCGATCGTGCAGGTGTCCGGGCAGGGCCCGGTGGATCCGGCCACGGGCGAGTACCTCTTCCCGGGCGACGTCGCGAGCCAGACCCTCCGCACGCTCGAGAACGTGCGCGCGATCGTCGAGGCGTCGGGTGCGACCTTCGACGACGTGATCATGCTGCGCGTCTATCTCACGAAGCGGGAGGACTTCGCGATCATGAACGAGGCCTACGGCGCGTTCGTCACGAAGCACACCCCGAGCGGTGTGCTGCCGTCGCGCACCACGGTGTTCACGGGCCTGCCCCGCGAGGAGATGCTCGTCGAGATCGACGCTCTCGCGGTGGTCTGACCCGCCGGACCGGCTACAGCTCGATCTGCGATCCCATCACGATCACGCGATCGCGCGGCAGCCCGAAGTGGTCGCTCGCGTCGGTGGTGATGTGCGACGCCGCGAGGAAGAGCCTCTTGCGCCACAGCGCCATGCCGCCGCGCCGTCCTTCGCGCAGCTCGATCTTCGAGAGGAAGTACGTGGCGTTGTCGAGATCGAGCCACCCCTGGGTCTTGTGCGGCGGGATCGACCGCAGCGCCCGGGGGATGTCCGGGTTCTCCGCGTAGCCGAACCGCGCGGAGATGTAGAGGATCCCGTCGGTCGGATCCCCGAGGTCGTCGACCGTGCAGCGCTGGGACTGCGGGACCCGCGGGACGTTCTGGATGTCGACGGAGAGGATGATCACGCGCGCGTGCCGCACATGATTGTGCTCGACGTTGGCCCGCAGCGCGAGAGGGGTGGTCGTTCCGCCCGGGTTGAGGAAGATCGCGGTGCCGGGAACCCGGTCGATGAGCTTCGGGTGGGTGCGGAGGTTGCGCACGAAGTCGGCCAGCGAGCCCTCCGCCTCGGTGCGGCGCGCGGTGATGAGCGCCCGCCCGCGCTGCCAGGTCGTCATGACGATGAACGCTGCCAGGCCGATCGCGAGCGGGAGCCAGGCGCCGTGCACGAACTTGGTGGCGTTGGCGGCGAGGAACAGCAGGTCGACGGAGAGCAGCAGCACCGCGCCGATCGCGAGGATCCAGGCCGGCGTCTTCCACCGGCGTCGGGCCAGATAGAAGAACAGCAGCGTGGTGATGGTGATGGTGCCGATCACCGCCATGCCGTAGGCGAACGCGAGCGAGGCGGAGCTGCGGAACACGAACACCAGGGTGATCACCGAGACCATGAGCAGCCAGTTGATCCACGGCACGTAGACCTGCCCCTGCGTCTCGGACGAGGTGTGCGTCACGCGCAGCCGCGGCAGGTAGCCCAGCCCCGAGGCCTGGGCGGCTACGGAGAAGGCACCGGAGATCACCGACTGCGAGGCGATCACCGTCGCCGCCGTGGCCAGGATCACGAGGGCGATACGGCCCCACTCCGGCGCGAGCAGGAAGAACGGCGCCGACATGTTCGCCTTGTCCTCGAGCAGCAGCGCCCCCTGGCCGAGGTAGGTGAGGGCGAGCGCGGGGAACACCAGGAACAGCCAGGCGATCGAGATCGGCTTGCGGCCGAAGTGGCCCATGTCGGCGTAGAGAGCCTCGGCGCCGGTGACGGAGAGCACGACCGCGGCGAGCGCGAAGAACGCGATGTGGAAGTGGCTGACCATGAAGCCGATCGCATAGGTGGGCAGCAGGGCGAGGAGGATCTGCGGATCGTGCAGGATCCCGCCGAGGCCGAGCACGCCCACGACGACGAACCAGACCACCATGATCGGCCCGAAGAGCCGCCCGACCACCGAGCTGCCGAGCTTCTGGATGAGGAAGAGGATCAGCAGGATGGTGGCCGTGATAGGCACCACCCACTCCTCGAGGCCCGGATTGATGGTCTTGAGGCCCTCGACCGCGGAGAGCACCGAGATCGCCGGGGTGATCATGCTGTCGCCGAGGAACAGCGCCGCACCCAGCACGGCGAGACCGGACAGGATCGCCACCGTGCGCGTGCGGCCCTTCGGCGCCCAGCGGCGCAGCAGCGTGAGCAGCGCCATGATGCCGCCCTCGCCGTCGTTGTCCATGCGCATCGCGAGCAGGACGTAGGTGATCGTGACGATCAGGATGACCGACCAGACGATGAGCGAGACGACCCCGTACAGGTTCTCCGTCGTGAGGGGGATCGGATGCGGATCCTCGGGGTTGAACACGGTCTGCAGCGCATAGATCGGGCTGGTGCCGATGTCGCCGAACACGACCCCGAGCGCCCCGACGATGAGCGCGAGCCGGAGCGTGTGGCCCGCGGCGGCCGTGGGACTCTTCGACAGGGATGCGCCGTTGTTCACAGACGAAGCCTAGAGCCCGCGCGCGCCGCGTTCGGGTGCTCCTCACGGAATCCTCACGCGGTGTCGCGGGCGTCTCCTCACGGGATCCTCACGGGCGTGCGGCATCCGGCGACGACGAAGCGCCGGCCCTCGAGGACGAGGACCGGCGCTCCGGGTGGCGTCGCGGGTTCGACTAGTTCTGCGACTCGGCCGCGCTGCCTCCGTCGAGACGACGGCGACGGCGCGCCATGACCATCAGCGCACCGGCGAGCAGCACGAGCAGACCGCCGACGATACCCGTCGTCAGCAGCGCGTCGCCGTTCAGACCGGTCGTCGCGAGCGCGCCGGACCCGTGCCCCTTGCCGCCGCCGTCGCCTCCGGTGACCGGCGGAGTCGGCGTCGGAGTCGGAGTGCCCGGCGTCGTGACCTCGGCGATGACGAAGGTGCTCGTCGCCGGGTCGCTGGAAAGGTCGCCCACGCTCTGCGCCGCGGAGATCGTGTGCGATCCGAGCGCGAAGCTGCCGGCGAGCGGCACCGTCCACGTGCCGTCGTCGCCCACGATCACCGGCTCCTCAGCCGTGACCGCGGCATCCGCCGCCTTGTCCTTCGCCGCGGCGGGAGCCGCGGCCTTGGCCTCGGCGGCGGCTGCGCCGTCGACCGTCACCTCGACGACGGCTCCCGGCACACCCGTGCCGCTGACCGCGGTCGGCGCCGTGTCGAGCTTCGCGCCGTCCGCGGGCGAGGTGATTGCCGGAGCGGCCGGCTTCGACGGGGCGTCGGAGAGCGGCGCGCGCACCGTGAGCAGAGCCGCCGTGTTCTTCTGCAGCGCCTTCTTCACGGTGACCACGGTGCCGTAGCCGACGCCGGAGTCGGCGGGGTTGCCGGTGCCGAGGGTGGTGAACTCCAGGTCGGTGCCGTACAGATCCGTCGCCGGAGTGCCGTCGGCGTTGACCACGCGCGTGGTGTACGCCGCGTCGTCGACCGAGGGCACGACGACCGACGCGTCGCGCAGACGGTTGTACAGCTGGCCGTCACGGTATTCCAGGCCGGCGACCCAGCCCTGGTCGTCGGTGAAGCTGCTCACCGGCGGCTGGGCGGCGATGTCGGTGCATGCCTCGGTGAAGTCCTTGTCCACCATGCAGTCCTTGAACGGCAGGGTCGGCGTGAGACCGAAGGCGGCATTCGATGACTGCGCACGGCTGGAGATGTTCTTCATCAGCGACGGATCCAGCGCGGCTTCCGCCCCGGTGCGACGCAGCGGGTCGAAGTGGCTGTCGACGAGCAGGAGCCCGCCCTTGGCCCCGTAGCTGGGCAGGTTGGTCAGATACGACGTGATCTGGTTCGACGAGCCGTAGGCCGCGTCGCGGTACCAGACCAGCGCACCCGGCGCGTTGTACGGAACCTTCTCGACCTTCCAGCCCTCGTCGCTGTAGACCGTGGTGTAGCCGTACTTCAGGCCCTCGTCGAAGCCGTCGAAGTTGCGCCACTCGACCATGTAGAACTGCTTCTTGGTCTGAATGCCGGTGTCGCGGGTCCAGCCGGCCCCGGTGGTGTCCGTGAAGGTGCCGGCAGTCGCCGTCCAGCCGTTGTCGCCCGACTCCACGTCGTCGGTCCACACGTCGGATCCGCCCGCACTGAGGGCGAAGTCGTCGGAGAACCAGCCGCGCTCCTCGAAGGCCGCGTCGGTGGCCTGGCGCAGACGCACCTGGATGTTCTGGCCCGCGTACGAGGACAGATCGATGTGGTCGTGGCGCCAGCCGCCCGAGGATCCGGTCAGACCGTACTTCTTGTTGCCGAAGTCCTTCATCCGGCCGTTCGGGTCACTGTAGCCGTCGTCGGTCGACACGAGCTTGTCGCTGTCGTCGTAGACCTTCTGCTCGGTCCACGTGGTGCCGCCATCGGTCGAGACCTCGACGAAGCCGAAGTCCCAGTCCTCCTCGATCACGTAGTTGTTCCACATCGAGAAGGTCGCACCGGCCGGCACGTTGTCGATCGTGCGGCTCAGGGTCGCGTCGGCCCAGTCCTGGTCGGCGTTCGAGTACCACATCTCGGCGCCGCTGTGCGGCGTGGCGAGCGTCTTCACCTTGTCCGGCAGGTTGATCTTGATGCCGTCCTCGGTGCCGTTCGCAGGCCGGGACGCCTGTCCCACCTTGACCGTCTTCGTGCCGTCACCGGGGTTGATCTCGAGCGGGTCCACCCAGCCGAGCACCCACTTGTCCCAGATGCCCATGTGCGTCGGCATCGACTGGAAGATCGGTCCGGAGTGCGATCCGGAGCTCATCAGATCCCAGAAGTCGACGTCGGAGTCCCCCGCGTTGGAGGTGTCGTACAGGTCGGGCAGGCCGAGGTCGTGACCGTACTCGTGGGCGAACACGCCGACGCCGGAGTTCTCCGGCTGCACGATGTAGTTCTGGATCTTGAAGTCGGTGCCCGGGATCGTGGCGCCGCCCGCGACGTCGGACGAGTGCGCCCAGATCGCGTAGGTGCCCTCCTTGCCGCCGCCGCCCGACTTGTCCTCACCGGCGTGCACGAGCACGACGTGGTCGATGATGCCGTCCGGCTCGTGCACGTTGCCGTCGCCGTCGCGGTCGCCCTGGTCCTCGATGTCGTAGTCCGCCCACGGGAACGAGGGGTCGGACTGCGCGAGCGCCGCCACCGCGTCGATGGGGAGCTGGCCGGGGCCGAGGGGGTTGTCCGGGTGACCCTGCATGTCCTGCATCGGGCCCGCGACGTACTCTCCCGTGTCGGGATCCTTGTGGCAGACCGTGGCGCCGTAGTACGCCTCGGAGTGCGGCACCTTCACCCACGCGGTCGCCTCGCCGGTGAGCGAGTACGCACCGCGGGACATCTCCTCGTACATCTTCTTCATCGTGTGGCCCGAGATGTCGAAGCCGGGCTTGCCGTCCAGGCCGGTCAGGTCGGTGCGGACGCGCTCCGTGATGCCCTCGTCGGAGAACAGCATCTTGTTGTAGAAGTCGCTGGAGAAGTCGGGCACCCACATGCTGTTGTTGTCCTTGTGGGCGGCGTCGGCCGGGTTCGCGATGTTGTTGTGCAGCGTCGGACCCTGCACGTCACCGGGCTGGCACGTCGTCTCGCCGAACGCGGTCGGAACCTGCAGGTCGGAGAAGTCCTCGGTGCCGTCGAACTCGACGAGGATCGTGAGCAGCTTCGCCTGCTGCGTGCTATCGGCGTGCTTGAGGTTCTTGGGGCTCTCGCCGCTCTGCACCGCCTCCGCCTCGGTCTTGGCCAGCTGCTCGGCCGCCACGGGGTTGCCCTGGGCGTGCTTCTCGTCGTTCTCCTTCGCCCGTTCGAAGGCGGCGTCGCTGACGCCCTTGCGCGCACTGGCGTTGCCGTTCAGGTCGGCGACCGGCTGGTCGTCCGCCCCGTCGAGGATCGCGTCTGCACGCGGCGCCACGTAGTTGATGTAGTGATCGCTGGCGACTCCCGTGGTCGCCGCGGCGGTCGGCTGGACGTCGGGCGCCGAGACGCTCGGCGCCGCGGCGGTCGCGGGCACGGCGCCGAAGGTCGCCACCCCGGCTGCGGCGAGCACGAACGCCGATGTCGTCGCCGCGACACGTCGTCGTGCGCGGACGCTCTTCTCTGACATTGCTTCTCCCTCCAGGCGTCGCCGCGGAGGTTCCCGCGACGGCGCGGATGTCATGCACCGATCAGGCGCACAAGAATCAGGCTTACCGTGAAAGTCCTATGCAAGGGAACAGAATCGCCTGAAGAAGTGAAAAAGTTCCTCCCCGGGGAGCGACGCGCCGAGACACGAAGAAGCGCCACCAGGAACGGATCCTGGTGGCGCTTCTCACTGCGGTCGAATGACCGCTCAGCGGCGGCGATCAGCCCTTGTTGCAGACGTCCTGCAGCTTCTTGCCCTGCTCGGAGAGCTTGGCGCTGGCGTCCTGAGCCTTGGTCGACATCTCCTGGAGCTTGGTCTGCGCCTCGGTGATCTTGTCCATGGCGGCCGGGTCGGTCGCGTCGATGTTCTTCATGTCGGGGATCTCGAAGCCGTCGAAGACCTTGACGAAGCCCTTGAACTCGGCGGTGAAGGCGTCGAGCGGCTTCTTCACGGTCTCGTTGGTGATCTTCTTGCCGGCCTCGTCGAGACCCTTCTCGACGGGGGCGAAGATGCCCGCGAAGTCGACCTTCTCACCCGTGGTGGCCTTCTGCATGGCGCCGTTGAGGTCGCTCGAGATGCTCGAGGTGGCCTTGGTCATCTCCGTGTTCGCGATCTTGCACGCGTCGGCGACGCTCTGCCCGCCCGAGCAGGCGGTCATCGTGGCGGCGAGGGCGATGGCAGCGGCGACGCCGCCGATCCGGGTCAGGGTTGCCTTGTTCATGTGAGCTCTCCGGTCTCTGCATAGCGGTGGCTGCCGATCCGAGAGGGTGCGACAGCCATGATTGCCTCCTACCCTATTCCGAGCAGATGCATAGGTTCGGACGGTTGCGCCGGATCCGGCGGGATCGTGATGCCACTGAGATGTCACGGCCACGGCCCGTTCACCGGTTCGGCATCCGTCCTCCGGACGCCGGAGCGCCCTGACGGTCGCCTGCGCCTCAGGCGACGTCGCTGAGACGCCTCCTCACCGGGACTCCTGCTTCCCGGGCCGCTGACGGTCAGATATCACGCCGGTCAGCGTCGAACATCTCGACATGTGCGCCGGATTCCGGACACCGCGGCGGGTTGACCATGGACATGACGAAGGCCCCGACTTCCGTGGAAGTCGGGGCCTTCGTGGTGGCGGTGACGGTGGGATTTGAACCCACGGTAGGGGGTTACCCTACACAACTTTTCGAGAGTTGCACCTTCGGCCGCTCGGACACGTCACCGCGGACAAGCTTACGCGACGGCGGGATCCAGCGCGAATCGAGCGGCGCCCGACACTCCGGCGCCCCCGCTCCGGGCCGGTGGGCGGCCGTCCGCCGCGTCGAGGTTCCGGGCCAGCGTCCCGCGCTTCTAGAGTGAACGGGACCGTCCGCCGAAGGGATCCGCATGGACCGCAAGACCGTCAACGCCGAGCTGCGCAGGCAGTTCGTCCCCCTGCTCACCGGGGCCGGCTTCCTCTGGAAGAGCGATGTCGGGCGGCGGATTCTCGCCGGTCCGGTCATCCATGTCGTGGAGGTGCAGCACCGCCCCCGTGCCGCGGTGTTCCAGGTGAACCTGGGCGCGCACCTGCCCGCCCTCGGCGACGTGGCGGGCGGCGAGTCCCCCGCCGACGACGCCCTGCGCGAGTACGAGTGCGCCTGGCGC
The DNA here is from genome assembly GCF_037148715.1 of Microbacterium sp. MMO-10. NCBI lineage: Bacteria > Bacillati > Actinomycetota > Actinomycetes > Micrococcales > Microbacteriaceae > Microbacterium > Microbacterium sp. MMO-10. Next base: position 27,521 of record NZ_JBBCSV010000001.1, read on the forward strand.
GGATCCGTCGTCTCCGGCTTCCGCAACGCCTCCGACGCCGAGTTCGCCTACGGGGGCACCGCGGAGGAGGCGGCGGAGTCGGTCGCGTTCCTGGCCTCCGAGTGGCAGCGCCAGTCGGAGCGGTTCTTCGGCCCGCTCACCGCGTATCCCGACGGCTTCCACGCGACCGCCCGCGGCGCGCTGGAGAAGGACCTGCATCCGGCGCACCTGCTGACCTGGGCCCGGGTCGCGCTGCTGCTCGAGGACTCCGCGCTCGCGGAGGCGCTGGCGACGCAGGCGCTCCCCCGCGTCCCCGAGCGCGCGACGTCGCTGCGCGACGAGCTGCAGCGGATCCTGACCCGCTGACCCCGGCCGAGGGTCACCAGGCTTCGGCGACCTCGGCGTGGGTGTTGAGGATTCCCTCCGTGGATCCGGCGGGGGCGCGTCCGATGCCGCACTCGGTCGCGACGCCGAACTCCGCGGCGTGCGGGGCGGCGGCGTCGATGCGGCGACGGGCGCCTTCCGCGCCGTCCTCCCGGTGCACGAGGCCCAGGTAGAGCTCCGTGCCCTCGCCCAGCGCGAGTGCGTCCAGCGGCGCGAAGTACGCGTCGTCGTCGCGCTCGATCGGCACCGGGAGGTGCAGCCAGGTGAGCGGACGATGCGCGGCCGTGATGACGGCGTTCGCGAAACGGACGAGGTTCGCCGCATCCGCGGGCTCGGCGAAGTGCTTCTCCGCGGCGTCGCCGTAGCAGAGGTGCACGCCGACCTCGACGCCTGCGGGCACCGCGTCGATGAGCTCGGCCAGGCGCTCGACGAGACCGTCGAACGGATCGCCCGGCCACCACGCCTCCATGACCCTGCCATAGCCGGCGGCGCGCTCGATGATGCCCATCTCGCTGGCGACGTCCCACTGGATCGCCAGGTCGTCCTGCGGGATCGCGGTGAGGATCCCGTCGAGTTCGCGCCGGATCGCCGCGGTGTAGACCGGCTCGATCGCGGCACGGTCATCGCCGGAGAAGAACGACGAGATCACCGCGAGCGGCGTGGGCAGCGACACCTGGAAGCGCACGCCCTCGGCGATCGCCCCCTCGGAGCGCAGCCGCCGGAACGTGGCGTAGGACTCGATCGCCGCGCTCGCATACCCCAGCGGCGGAAGCACGATCGAGGAGGCGTCCACGCCCTCGCCGATCCGTAGCGGGCGGGCGTCGAGGCCCGCACCGAACGGGATCCGCTCCGCGCCGACGCGTTCGATCCCCTCGGCCCCGCCGAGCACGTCCGGCTGGAACATGATCCAGTGGAACCGGATCCCGACCTCGCCGTCGGGGATCCGTCGCAGTCGCGGGCCGAGCAGTCCGGCGGCGGTGCGCATCGTGGTCTCGGCGTCGTCGTAGTTCACGCTGCCGACCAGCAGCGCTTCTCGAGGGGTGGTCATGCCTGAAAGCGTAGGCGCGTCCGGGCATCGGGTTTTGCACGGTTTCGCTCCGCGCAGCGGCGGCACCGGAGAGTTAGGATGCCCTAAGAAGACCTCGGGATCCGGATCGGAGGACGCCGCCATGTCGCACATCCACTCGCCCGCGCTCGCGAAGACGGGCTTCGTCGTCCTCGACCGGCACGACCAGGCCTCGGATCCCGAGGAATGGCTCGACCTCGCCTACGTGCCCTGGCGCTCCTCCGGCGTCACCCGGTTCGCCCCGCTCACCAGCTACTCCGGCGAGCCCGACTGCAACGGGTTCTGGAACCACACCCCGCCCCGCACCGACAAGGACGGCGTCTGGGTCGAATCCCAGACGGCGCTCGCCCCGACGCTGGTGCGCCGCGCCCGCGAAGCCGGAGCGAACGTCGGCCGCTGCCGGGTGGTCGAGCTGCAGCCGAACACCTACGCCGACGCGATCTACAACCTGCACCAGGACGACAACAACCGCCTCAACCCCGACGGCACCGGCTGGGTCGTGCGCGGCTTCTACAACCTCACCGACGACCCCGACTCGCTGCTGATCCTGCGCGAGGACCGGTTCGATCCGGCGACCGAGGTGCGCCTGCCGCTGCCGGCGGGATCGAGGGTGGTCGTCGACACCCAGCGCTTCTGGCATGCCGTCTGGCATCGCGGCGCGACCCCGCGCTACGCGCTCATCACCTCGTGGACCTCGGGTCCCGAGCTCGACGCGCACCTCGCCGCGGAGCACGCGCACACGGACGTCGAGTCCGTGCCGCTGGATCCTGCGCTCATCGCCGACGCCCAGCAGGAGCTGCATCGCCGCATCGAGGAGCGCCGCCGCGCCTTCGAGGCGCTCGGCGAGGTGCTGGAGCCCACCGAGCCGCTCTGGCCCTGACGCCGGTCGGCGATGGCCGGCGCGCACAATTCAGGCTCGAACCGCTGGCGCGGCGACCACCGTGCCGTGTTCCCGCCGATGTTCCCATCGGGGCAGAGGATCCAGCCTGAGTTGTGCCCGGGGGCTGCACGCCTTCGACGGCCACGGGGGCGGAATGGCACCCGCGGAACCGCACCCGCGGGCGGGACGGCGCACGCGAGACGGCGCACGCGAGACGGCACCCGCAGGACGGCGCCCGCGGAGCCGCATCGGCGGCGGCGCCGCGGGCGTCAGCCCGCGGCGATCAGCCGGATCCCCGCCTCCTCGAGCTCCTGGAGGGTCGGATCCGCGGGATCCGCGTCGGTGACGATCGCGGTCACCTCGTCGAGCCCGAGCACCGCGTAGCGCGACGCCGCGCCGACCTTCTCCTCGCTCGCGAGCACGTAGGTCTCCGCCGCCCGGGACGCCAGAGTGCGCTTCATCGCCGCTTCCTCGGGGTCGCCGGTGGTCAGCCCCGCGGTCGGGTGCACGCCGGTGACCCCGAGGAAGAAGAGGTCGGCGCTGATCCGCTGCGCGGCCTCGACGGCGGCCGCTCCAGAAGCGACGGCGGAGTGCTTGAACAGCCGGCCGCCGATGAGGAACACGTCGGCGGCGTGACCCAGCAGCGCGGCGGCGATCGTGGGGCTGTGCGTGATGATCGTGCACGGCAGCGCGGTCGGGATCGCGGCGACCATCGCGAGGGTCGTCGTGCCGCCGTCGAGGATCACCGTCGCCCCCGGCTCGATGAGGGCCGCCGCCGCGGCCGCCACGCGTGCCTTGCTGTCCGGCGCCACCGCCGCGCGGCGGCCGTAGTCGACGACGGCGGGCGACGCGGGGAGCGCCCCGCCGTACACGCGCACCGCGAGACCCGCTGCATCGAGCTCGCGCAGGTCGCGGCGGATGCTGTCCTCCGACAGCCCCAGTTCGGCGGCGATGTCCTTCGCGACGAGACGGCCGTCCCGGTGCAGCCGATCCAGCAGAAGCTCCTTGCGTGCCGCAGCCAGCATTCCGACTCCTTCATGTTTGTGCACGTTTCTGCTGTATTGTACCCGACATGACGAAACCGCTCATGATCCTCATCGCCGGCCCCTACGCCTCGGGCACCGACGGCGACCCCGCGCTGATGGCGCAGAACCTGACCCGGCTCGAGGAGGCCGCCTGGCCGATCTTCCAGGCCGGCCACATCCCGATGATCGGCGAATGGGTCGCGCTGCCCGTGCTCTCCAGCGCCGGCGCGGCCGGGCCCGGCGACCCGCTCGCCGCCGAGGTGATGTACCCGACCGCCGAGCGTCTCCTCCAGCACTGCGATGGAGTGCTGCGCCTGCCCGGCGAATCCCGCGGGGCGGATCAGGACGTCGCGATCGCCGAGCGGCGCGGGATCCCGGTGTACCGCCGCCTCGACGAGGTGCCGGGCGTCGCGGCCTGACGTCTCGGGGCGCCGCCCGCTCAGGCCTCGACGGCCTGGATCCGCCCGGCGTCGAGCCGGAGGGTCCGGTCGATCGCGCCGGCGGGCGGCGCCACGTGCGACACCAGGATGACGGTGCGCCCGTCGGCCGCCTCGAGCAGATCGCGGAGCAGCGCATCCGAGGCATCCGGATCCACCCCCGCGGTCGGCTCGTCCAGTACGAGCACGCCGAAGCCGCGCAGGAGCACCCGGGCGAGCGCGATGCGCTGCGCCTGACCTCCCGACACCAGGGCGCCCCGCTCCCCCACCCGCGCCCCGAGACCGCCGCGCTCCTCGACCCAGGCACCCAGCCCGACCCGATCGAGCACGGCGCACAGTTCCTCGTCTGAGGCCGTCTCCTTCGCGAACAGGAGGTTCTGCCGGATGTCCTCGTCGAAGAGCATCGGATCCTGCTCGCACAGCCCGATGCGGCGGCGCAGCTCCGGCCCCGGCACCGCGGCCGCGTCGCCCTCGCCGATGCGGTACGACCCGTCGAAGCGCAGGAAGCCGACGAGCACCGCGGCGAGCGTGGACTTCCCCGCCCCGCTGGACCCCGTGACGAGGATCCGCTCGCCCGGCGCCGCATCCAGATCGATCCCGCCCAGCGCGGGACCCGCCGCACCGGGCCACCTCGCGGTCACCCCGCGAAGGCGCAGCGCCCCGTCGCCGATGCTTCCCTCGCCCTCGTCGCCGCGCACCTCGGCCGGCACGACGGTGGGCAGGACGGAATGGATCCGCTCCGCACCGGCCCGCACCCCGCGCCAGGCCGAGGCCGCCTGCGGCACCGCGGAGAACACGTCGAACACGGCCATCGGCAGCAGCACGGCCACCGCGAACCAGGGCGCATCGGCCGCGCCGCCCCCCTGCCCCGGGGCTGCCACGGCGAGCGCCCAGAGGGACGCCGCCCCCGCCGCGAGCGACACCACCGCCGAGGAGAGCGCCTGCGCGACCGCGACACGGGTCGTCGTGCGCCGGAGCGCGTCGTCGGCGCCGCGGATCCGCTCGCGCGCGACCGGCTCCGCACCGTAGGCCCGCAGCACGTCGAACGCGGTGAACTCGTCGACGAGGGCGCCGGCCAGCTCGGCGCGGTCGCGGCTGAGCGCGCGCTCGGCGCGCGCTCCGGCGATGCCGCCGAGCAGGATCGCGCCCGCGATGGCGACGAGGAGGCAGACGGCGAGCGCGAGCGCGGCCGCCGGCGCGATCAGTGCCAGCACGCCGATCGACAGCACCGCCACGACGCCGCCGGTGAGCAGGGGCTGCACGACGCGCAGGGGCAGGTTCTGCAGGTTCTCCACGTCGTCGACGAGGGCGGCGAGCACCGAACCGCGATCGGTGGATCCGAGGCCCGCCGGCGCCAGCGGCGTGAGGCGGCGCACCACCGCGGCGCGCAGGTCGGCGAGGCGGCCCAGGGCGGCGTCGTGACCGGCGAGGCGCTCCAGATACCGGGTCACCGCGCGCGTCACGGCGAAGAAGCGCACTCCGACGATCGCGAGCGACAGCGGCACGAGGTTGTCGACGATCGAGGCGCTCACGACGAGCCAGCCGCTCACGAGCAGCAGGCCGACGGCGGCCGCGGCCGAGACGATCCCGGCGAGGATCGCGGGCAGGAACCGTCGCATCCGGGGCATCGCGAGGCGGAGGATCCCGCCGACGGAGGCCGGGAGGTCGGGGACCGGCTCCCCGGGCCCGTCGAGTGCGGGGGACCCGGCGGACCCGGGGGACGCGGAGGATTCGGCGCCCTCGACCGGGCGCGGCGTTTCGTCTCGGTCGTCCGCTGCGCGGCCGTCCTCGCTCAACGACCCCGACAGCGCACCCCCGGCGCGGGCTTCCTCGCTCAACGACCCCGACAGCGCACCCCCGGCGCGGGCTTCCTCGCTCAACGACCCCGACAGCGGGTCCGCATCGCCGATCCGCACCACCTGGTCGGCGATCGCGCGGGCCGACGGCCGGTGCGACACCAGCAGCACCGTCGCGCCGGCATCGGCCGCGCGCCGCACCGCCCGCCAGAGCCGCGCCTCGGTCGTCGCGTCCAGCGCGCTGGACGGCTCGTCCAGGGCGAGCACGCGCGCACCGGATCCGAGGCGGTAGAACGCGCGCGCCACGGCGACGCGCTGCGCCTGCCCTCCGGACAGGCCCGCGCCCTGAACGCCGAGCTGCTGCGCCGGATCCAGGTCGGCGGCCGCGGCATCCGCCAGGGCCGCACGCACCCGATCCGCGTCCGGAGCGGGGTCGCCGAGGGCGACGTTCGCGGCGATCGTGCCGCGGATCAGGCCCGGGCGCTGGCCGGCCCAGGCGAGCCAGGTCGCCGGATCCGGATCCGGCGCACCCTCGACGCGGATGACCCCGTCGTACGGCGCCGCCCCCCGGAGCGCGGCGAACAGGCTGGACTTCCCGGATCCGCTGCGCCCTTGGAGCAGCGTGACCGTGCCGGCCGCGGCCGTGAACGTCACCGGCGGGAGCACCCGCTCGCCGTACCGCACGCCGACGTCGCGGAAGACGACGCGGGTTCCGCGAGGCGATGCCGCATCCTCCGAAGGCGATGCCGGGGGCGTCGCGCCTGGCACGGCGCCTCGCTCGGCGGCGGTGCCGGGCGGGGCGTCCTCCAGGATCTCGAAGACGTCCTCGGTGGCGGCCACGCCCTCGGCAGCGGCGTGGAACTGCACGCCCACCTGGCGCAGCGGCAGGAACGCCTCAGGCGCCAGCAGCAGCACGAACAGCCCGACGCCGAGACTCAGCTCCCCGCCCAGCAGGCGCAGCCCCACCGAGACCGCGATGATCGCGACGGCGAGCGACGACAGCAGCTCGAGCGCGAAGCCGGAGAGGAACGAGTACCGCAGCACCCGCATGGTCTCCCGGCGGTACTGGTCGGCGGTCTCGCGCATCCGGGCGGCGGCGCGGCGCTCCCGGCCGAAGAGGCGCAGCGTCGCGAGGCCCTGCACCGTGTCGGCGAAGCGCGCCGCGAGCGTCTGCAGCACCTGCAGCTGCCTGCGCTGCACGCCGCGGGTCGCGATGCCGATGAGGATGAGGAACAGCGGGATCAGCGGCAGCGTCACGAGGGCCGCGACGCCGCTCGGCCAGTCCTGCATCCACATCACGATGACGATCACCGGGGTCGCGATCGCGGTGAGCACGAGCTGCGGGACGTACCGGGAGAAGTACGGATCCAGGGCGTCGAGGCCGTGCCCCGCGGTGACCGCGAGTGCGGACGTGTTGCGGGCGCTCAGCCACGCCGGTCCGCGTCGCGCGATCGCGTCGAGCAGGGCCGCCCGCAGCTCGCGACCGGTCTGCGCCGCGGCCTTCGCCCCCCACGCCTCCGAGGTCCACAGCAGCGCCGCGCGCACGGCCACCACGAGGGCGAGCCAGGGCACCACGGCGAGCGGGGAGCGCCCGGCGGCGACGGCGGCGATCCCCGCGGCGAGCAGCCCGGCGAACGCGATCGTGACCGCGGTCTGCACGATCGCGATCACCGCCGACACCACGAGGTAGGTCCTTGCGGCGGGCGCCCACCGCAGCAGCCGCGGATCGATCGGCTTCATCGGGCGCCTCGGGGTCGTCGAGCGAGCGCCGAGCGCAGCGAGGAGCGAGACGAGACCCGGTTCCTCGCGGATCGCCGCGTTTCGTCTCGGTCGCGCTGCGCGCGTCCTCGCTCAACGACCCCGGCAAGAGGGTCGCGCTGCGCGCGTCCTCGCTCAACGACCCCGGAAAGACGGTCGCGCTGCGCGCGTCCTCGCTCAACGACCCCGGCAAGAGGGTCGCGCTGCGCGCGTCCTCGCCCGACGCCCCCGGCAAGAGAGCCGCCCTGCGCGCGTCCTCGCTCGACGACCCCGGAAGGGAGGCCGCGCGACGCGCCTGGTCGACCGACCTCGGAGCGAACCGTCCCCATCATGCGTGCGCGGGGGCGGCCTCGATCGTCGAGCGGCGCACGCGCTTGCGGAACACCCAGTACGTCCACGCCTGGTACGCCAGCACGAGCGGCATCGCCACCAGCGCCGTCCAGCTCATGATCTGCAGGGTGTATGGCGTGCTCGACGCGTTCTGGATCGTGAGCGAGTTCGCGGGATCGATCGTGGAGGGCAGCACGTTCGGGAACAGCGCCGAGAACAGCATGAGCACGGCCGCGAGGATCGTGACGACCCCGGCGGCGAACGCCCAGCCGTCGCGCCCGCGCAGCGAGAACACCACCGACACGATGAGGAACACCGCGGCCACGGCGCCGAGCGCGATCACGGCCCAGAGCAGCGACGGCCGGCCGGCGGCGATCACGATCGTCCACACCACCGTCGCGGCCGCGACGAGGATCGTCGGCAGCGCAGCACGACGCGCCACCCGGCGGGCGCGCTCGTGCACCGCGCCGTCGGTCTTCAGCGCGACGAAGTACAGCCCGTGCAGGAAGAACAGCAGCAGCGTGGTGACCCCGACGAGCAGACCGTACGGGTTCAGCAGATCGAACACGGATCCGCGGAAGACGTGCCGCTCATCCAGCGCGACGCCCTGCACGATGTTGCCGAACGCGACGCCCCAGAGCAGTGCGGGCACGGCGGATCCGATCACGATCATGGTGTCGAAGCGGCGCTTCCAGCGCGGATCCTCGCGCTGGTGCCGGTACTCGAACGACACCCCGCGCAGGATGAGCGCGAGCAGGATCAGCAGCAGCGGCAGGTAGAAGCCGCTGAACAGCGAGGCGTACCACTCCGGGAACGACGCGAACAGGCAGGCTCCCGCGACGATCACCCAGGTCTCGTTGAGGTCCCACACCGGGCCGATGGTGTTGATCACCTGGCGGCGCGAGACGTCGTCCTTGCCGAGGAAGGGCAGCGACATGCCCACCCCGAAGTCGAAGCCGTCGAGCACGAAGTAGCCCACGAAGAACAGGGCGACGATCCAGAACCAGAGCGTTGCGAGATCCATGTCCGCCTCCTTCCTCAGTACACGACCGACGGGACAGGGGCGTCCTCGTCGTGCTTCTCGGTGATGTCGGGCCCCTTCTTCGCGGCGCGGACGATGAGCCCGATCTCGACGACGGCGAGTGCGGCGTAGATCGCGGTGAAGGAGATGAGCGAGATGAGCACCTCGACGCCGCTCACTCCCGGCGAAACGCCGTTCTGGGTCGTCATCAGGCTGAACACGATCCAGGGCTGCCGCCCCATCTCCGTGAAGACCCAGCCGACGATGTTGGCGCCCAGGGAGAGCGGGAACGACCAGATCGCGATCTTCCACATCCACGGCGCGGGCTGGCGCTTGGCGTTCTTGCGCGTGATCCACAGCCCGACCAGGGCGATGAAGGCGTGCAGCATGCCGAGGCCGATCATCCAGCGGAACGCCCAGTAGGTGATCCACAGCACCGGGGTGAAGTCGGTGAGACCGGTCGAGGCGAACTGGTGCGCGTACTGCGCGTTGAGGTCGTTGATGCCCTCCACGCAGCCGTTCAGATCGTGCGTCGACAGGAAGGCGAGGAGGTACGGCACCCGCAGCGACCAGATCTCCCCGGTGCCGTCGGGCGTCCCGATCGAGAACAGCGAGAACGAGGCGTCCGCGCCGCAGCTCGAGTTGAACATCGCCTCGGCGGCGGCCATCTTCATCGGCTGGGTGCTCACCATCGCGAGGCCCAGCTGATCGCCCGTGAGCACCACGCCGGCCGTCGCGACGAGGATCCCCCACAGGCCGAACTTCAGGGACTTCCGCATGGTCGCCACATGCTGGCCGCGGGACAGATGCCAGGCCGAGACCGAGATCACGACGCCGGTCGCGAGCATGAACGCGCCGAAGATCGTGTGCGGGAACGCGGCCAGCGCGACCTTGTTCGTCAGCAGTGCCCAGAAGTCGGTGAGCTCGGCACGGTTCGTCGCCGCGTTGTACGTGTAGCCGACCGGGTTCTGCATGAACGCGTTCGCGGCGATGATGAAGTACGCCGACAGGATCGTGCCGATGGCGACGCCCCAGATGGTGGCGAGGTGCACCTTCTTCGGCAGCTTGTCCCAGCCGAAGATCCACAGTCCGATGAACGTCGCCTCGAGGAAGAACGCGAGCAGTCCCTCGAACGCGAGCGGCGCGCCGAACACGTCGCCGACGAAGCGCGAGTAGTCCGACCAGTTCATGCCGAACTGGAACTCCTGCACGATGCCGGTCACGACGCCCATGGCGAAGTTGATGAGGAAGATCTTCGAGAAGAACCGCGTCAGGTGCAGGTACTCGATCTTGCCGGTGCGCACCCACACCGTCTGGAAGATCGCGGTGACCGTGGCCATGCCGATCGTGAGCGGCACGAACAGGTAGTGGTAGACGGTCGTCAGCCCGAACTGCCATCGGGACAGGACGAGCGGATCAAGCCAATCCATGCGCGACGCCTCCTGCGTTCACGGATCCGGGGACGGATCCTCTTTCCTGCGCGGATCCCGATCCGACCGGGGATCCGATGCTCTCGTCGGCGAAGGGACGATCCCCGTGGCCGAGCTCGACCGTGCACTCCTCCGGCCGGGCGGCCGAGCGCACGCAGCGGGCGACGAGCGGGCCGCCGGCCTGGGCCAGCACCCCCTGCATGAGACCGAGGTGCACCTGGCAGAGCACCGGGCGGTGCTCGGGCCGGGCGGCGGCGTGCGGACAGGGGGTGAGCTCGACGGTGAGCCGGTCCTCGTCGACGACGGGCTCGAAGCCGCTCTCCTCGAGGTGCTCGACGAGCGCGTCGAGCTGGTAGGTCGCGCGCCGGCCCAATCCGGAGGGATCGGTCTGCAGCACCCGGCGCAGCAGGTCTCCCCGTCGGGCGGCGTCGTCGGCCTTCTGCTTGGCGACCGGACTCGACGCCTCGGGCGCCCCCGTCGCGGCGCTGTAGAGCACGCGCGGACGCCCTCGGGTCGTGCGGTGCTCCGTCGCCGGCACGACGTAGCCGCCCTCGATCAGCCGCTGCAGGTGCTCGCGCACGGTGTTCGGGTGCAGCGCGGTGGCCTCGCACAGCTCGCCGATCGTGCGGTGCGGACGAGCCTGCACGAGATGCAGGATCCGCACGCGCGAATAGCTGGAGATCGGCCCGCAGACGGGCCCGGCGCTGGCCATGGCTCCATACTCGCACCGCGCGCCCACGCAGACCGCGACCCGGGCCGTGAATAATGCCCGATGCGATAGGAGGTTCGGATCACGACCATGCGGATCGCGGATCCCTCCGGTCGCGCTCTAGGCCACCCCGGGTCAGGACCGATGGTCGAGTGCGAGCGCGGAGATCGCGGCGACCACGGCGCGCACGTCGCCGGGGCTCCCGCCGGCGCGCCCCGCGACGAGGCCGGCCACGAAGGCGCTGAACGGGGCCGCGGGCCGGGCGACGCCGTTCGCGACGTCGCGGGCGAGGTCGAGGATCAGCGCGATCGGCAGGTCCTCCTCGGCGAGGTTGAACCGCTCGCGCAGTTCCGCCGCCCAGGCGTCGAGGGCCTCCGGGGGCAGCGTGCGATCGTTCGCGGTCATCGGGACTCCTCTGGTCGTTCGGCCCCGGCGGCTTCGGCGCGAGCGCGCTCGAGGTCGTCCGGGGTGTCGATGTCGGCAGTGATCCCATCCTCGTCCGGGATCCACCGGATCGGAAGACCGCCCAGGAGAGCGCGGCAGGAGGCTCCGTCCGTCTCGCCGAGCGCGGCGAGGGCGGCGCGCACGGCCGCCGTGCGGTACCGGCCGGCGAGCCACTGCGGCCGCCCCGCTGCGTCGAAGACGAGGGCCTCGGCATCGCCACCCGGGGCGGTCCGGGCTGCGGCGGGATCCGCCTCCCGCAGCCGGGCGATGACCGCCTCGGGGTGCGCGAGGTCTCCGGCCAGGAGCAGGAACTCCCCCGTGTCGTCGAGCACAGGATCCGACAGCGCCGCCGCGAGCGCGGCGACCGGGCCGCCGAACGGCGGATCCTCGCGCACCCAGGTCACGGCGGCGGGAGCGGGCCCGCCTCCGTCGGCCGGAGCCGGACCGACCGCGACGACCGGGGAGATCCCGTTCGCCGCGAGCGCGCCGAGCGTCCGGTCCCACGGCGTCGTGCCGCCGACCGCGAGCAGATGCTTGGCCGCGCCGCCCATCCGCCGGGCGCGGCCGCCGACGAGCACGACGGCGCCGACCGGCATCGGGGCCGTCGGGGAGTCCGCGGCCGCCATGGCGGTCAGTCCAGCTCCATCACGTCGACGAGGTCGCCGACCTGAACCTCCGCCACCTCGGCGGGCACCACGGCGTAGGCCCGCGCACCGGCGAGGCCGACCGTGAGATGCGAGCCGGATCCGCCCCGCGTCGCGGGAACGACCGTGTCGTCCACGATCACTGCGGGCAGGTACTGACGGCGGCCGCGCGGCGCGCGCCAGGCGGCGCCCGCGGGGATGCGCCGCACGGGGCGGAGGATCTCCGCTCGCCCCTGCATCCGCAGCAGCGCCGGGCGCACGAAAGTCTCGAACGACACCGCGGCGCTGACCGGGTTCCCCGGCAGCCCGAACAGCAGCATGCCCTCGGCGATGACTCCGAACGCCTGCGGCTTGCCGGGCTGCATGGCGACGGCGACGAACTCCATCGCCTCGCCCATGCTCAGCCGCACGGCCTCGTACGCCCCGGCGCTCACCCCGCCGGAGAAGATCACCACGTCGGCCCCGAGCGTCGCGGCACGGGCCGCGGCCTCCGCGGGCCCGTCCCCGTCGTCGCCGACGACCTCGCGCAGCACGACCTCGGCTCCGGTCTCCGCCGCGAGCCCGGCGAGCAGGAGTCCGTTGGACTCGGGGATCTGCCCGCGCCGCAGCGGCGACCCCGGTGCGACCAGCTCGGATCCGGTCGACACGACGGCGACCCGCGGCCGGGGCGCGACCGGGACCTCGGCGATCCCGACCGACGCGAGTGCGGACAGCTGCCGCGGGCCGAGCAGCGTGCCGGCGGGCAGCACGACCGCCCCGGCCGCCGCGTCGCTCCCGGCCCGGCGCACGTGGGCTCCGGCCGCGGCCGGCGCCCGAAGCACCACGGCCGTGTTCAGAGAATCGGCGAGCCCGCCCTCCGTGTCCTCGAAGGGCACGATCGTGTCGGCCTCGGTGGGCAGCGCGGACCCCGTCATGATCCGCACGGCGCAGCCCGGCGCGAGAGGCGGGTCCTCGGGGCTCCCCGCCGGCAGATCCGCGGTCACCCGCAGGGTCACGGGGGCGTCCTCCGCGGCGCCCGCGACGTCGGCGAAGCGCACCGCGAAGCCGTCCATCGCGGAGTTGTCGAACGCCGGCACGGGGTTCCCGGCGATCGCGTCGACCGCGAGCGTGCGCCCGCCGGCCCGATCCAGCGGCAGCGTCTCCGCCGGGCGGGGGCGCACCGCCGCGAGCACCCGCTCCTGCTGCTCCTCGACCGTGCGGAAGGTGGTGCCGTCGCTCATGCGCGCTCCTCGTCGTGACCGAGTCCGTCGTGTGGTTCGAGGCTACCGGGCGGTCCGCCGGGCGTGCCGCAGCCGCGGGCCCCGGACACCGTCCCGCGCGGTGGGCCGGCCCCGGGCGCCGGCCCACCGCGCACCCGTGCACCGGCCCACCGCGCTCGCACGTCGGCGCCCCCGGCTAGCCTGAATCCATGGCATCCCGGAAACCCTCCGCCCCCGCGTACGTCTGCACCGAGTGCGGGTGGACGACCGCCAAGTGGGTGGGCCGGTGCGGCGAATGCCAGCAGTGGGGCACGGTCGCCGAGCAGGCGGCGCAGGCCGGGATCGTGCGCCGCGTCGAGGCGACGGCGCCCGCGGCCGGACGGCAGGCGCGCCCGATCACGTCGCTCACCTCGCAGGAGTCGCCGCGGCGTTCGAGCGGGGTCGCCGAGTTCGACCGGGTGCTGGGCGGCGGCATCGTCCCGGGCGCGGCGATCCTGCTGAGCGGGGAGCCGGGCGTCGGCAAGTCGACGCTGCTGCTCGAGGTCGCGGCCGCGGGCGCGCGTGCCGGCCGGCGCGTGCTGTACGCGAGCGGCGAGGAGTCGACCGCGCAGGTGCGGCTGCGCGCCGAGCGCACCGGAGCGCTGCACGACGAGCTCTACCTGGCCGCCGAGACCGATCTCGGCACGATCCTCGGGCACATCGACGAGGTCTCCCCGGAACTCGTGATCGTCGACTCCGTGCAGACGGTCGCGTCGGCGCTGTCCGACGGCGCCGCCGGGCAGCCCGCGCAGGTGCGGGAGGTGGCCGCGGCGCTCATCCGGGTGGCGAAGGAGCGGGATCTGCCCATCGTCATCGTCGGCCACGTCACCAAGGACGGCCAGGTCGCCGGGCCCCGGATCCTGGAGCACCTCGTCGACGTCGTCTGCCACTTCGAGGGCGACCGGCAGACGTCGCTGCGCTTCATCCGGGCGCTCAAGAACCGCTTCGGGCCGACCGACGAGGTCGGCTGCTTCGAGATGACCGGATCCGGGATCGCCGAGGTGCCGGATCCGTCGAGCCTGTTCCTCTCCCGCGGACGCCCCGAACCGGGCACCTGCGTCGCGATCGCCCTGGAGGGGCGGCGCGCGATGCCGGTCGAGGTGCAGGCGCTGACCATCCCCACGCAGGCCCCCAATCCCCGCCGCGTGGTGAACGGGCTGGACTCGTCGCGCGTCGCGATGGTGCTCGCCGTGCTCGAGCGGCGGGCGGGCATCAAGACGAGCGACAAGGACGTCTACGTGTCGACCGTCGGCGGCGTGCGGTTCACCGAGCCGGCCGCCGACCTCGCGATCGCGATCGCGGTGGCCGGATCCCTCACGAACGACGCGGTACCGCACACGGTCGCGGCCGTGGGCGAGCTGAGCCTGGCCGGCGAGGTCCGCGCGGTCACCCAGGCCTCGCAGCGCCGCTCCGAGGCCGCCCGGCTCGGCTATGCGCAGGTCGTCGACGACCGCTCGGCGACCCTGCGCGGCGCGCTCGGCGACGTCAGGGCGCACCGCGCCCCGCGCCGCCTGGACGACGAGGTGCCCGCGTTCTGACGCACCGCGTCCGGATCCGGGTTCAGGCCTCCAGCGCGCGCAGCAGCTCTGCGGGCGGGGCCTGCATCGGATGCGGGCCGGCGATGTCGAGGAACACGGTGGTGATCACGTCGCGATGCGCGGCGAGGAACGACCGCAGCCATGCCGGGGAGTAGATGCCCACGCCGGGCGGGAGATTGGCCGGCTTGTGGGTCGCGTCGCTGAACAGCAGCAGCGCGACGTCGCCCGTGGACGGATCCCGGTAGGTCCACACCTCCCCGCCGTCGAGCGGGTTGTCCCTGGCGCCGGGCCGGATGAGCGGCACGACGGTGTTGCCGTTGCGCAGGGCGAGGGCGACCGCCGCCATGTCCTGCTTCTCGAGCGCCTGGGCGAGGGCCTCGGAACGGAAGTCCGAGGCGGCGGGCTTCTTCTTCGACTTCTTCGCGGCCATCGTTCCACCTTACGAGAGGACGACGAGTCCCGCGGAGGGAGAAGAGAGGAGGGCCCCTTCGTCAATCGCTTGGGGACAGATGACGGAGAGGCCCTCGTGCCTTCGAAGACGGACGACGATGCGCTGGGGACGCTGAGTTGTCGAAGCCACTGGGGATGGCGAACCCGTCAAGATCTCGAAGACTTCCTCTATGGTATCCCAAAGGAAGCGCGGGGGCGACCGTTTTCCACCAGATGCGCAGATTCGGGCACGCCCGCGCGCGTCGCGGGTGCGACGGCGTCAGTTGAGGAGGAACTGCACGGGGCCGGCGCTCTGGAATCCGCCGATCGCCACGGTGAGGCGGTAGGAGGCGCCGCCCCCCGGCGCGCGCTGGCGGTCCGTCGCCTCGCAGGTGTCGACGCTCGAGCGCGTCCGGTCCCACACGACGGGCGTCGAGCTCGTGATCGTCGCGCCGGCCTTGATGGTCTGGATCGCATCGCTCGGGGTCTGCTGGCAGTCGGTGGAGCGCCACCAGGTGTCGTTGCCGCTCGTGATCGTGAACACCTGGGTCGTCGTGCCGACGTTCATCGTGCAGTCCTTGGCGCTGCTGTTCGTCAGTGAGATCGACAGCTGCGGGTTCTGGTCGGCCGCGTAGCTGTCGTGGTCGGTCACCGCCGTCACCTTCACCTCGGACGCGGTGCACGGCACCGGACCGGCATCGGCGGTGCTGGTGGGCGCCGGCGTCGCATCGGCGGCCGGACTCGGATCGGCGGTGGGATCCGGCGCGGCCGACGGAGAGGCGGTCCGGGAGGCCGAGGTCGACGCACTCGGAGTCGGGCCGGGGGTCGGACCGGATCCGGCCCGCGCCACGAGCGCCCAGACGAGCGCGATGAGCAGGGCGAGCACGACGATGACGACCCCGAGCACGACGATCCGACGGCGGCGATAGACGGCGGCGGACTGGCGAGGGGTCATGCCTCCAGGTTATGCGGCGCGCCCTGCGGGACCCTGGACGCCGCCCCGGATCGACGGCAGGGTCACAGCTGCTTGAGCATCCGGGTGTTGCCGAGCGTGTTCGGCTTCACGTGCGCGAGGTCGAGGAACTCGGCCACGCCCTCGTCGCCGCTGCGCAGGAGCTGGGTGTAGACGTCGGGATCCACGACCTGCTCCCCGATGGGCGAGAAGCCCCGGCGCTCGAAGAAGGGCACCTCGAAGGTCAGGCAGAACAGGCGGCTGAGGCCGAGGACCTTCGCGTGCGCCTCGAGCTGGTCGACGATGGCCCGGCCGACGCCGTGGTGCTTCCACTCCTCCTGCACGAGCAGGGTGCGCACCTCGCCGAGGTCCTCCCACATGACGTGCAGGGCGCCGCAGCCGATGAGCACGCCGTCGGCCTCCGCGACCACGAACTCCTGCACGGCGCCGTAGAGCACCGCGATGTCCTTGCCGAGCAGGATCCGTCGCTCCACGAGCGGCTCCAGCAGCGCGTAGATGCCCTGGACGTCACCGGCCCGCGCGGGCCGGACGAGATAGTCGCTCATCCCTCCAGCCTACGACCGCAGCCTCGTGCGGCCGCGGACGACGCGGCCCCGCCGCCCTGCTCTCGGGAGCGGGGCGGCGGGGCCGGAGGAGTCCGCGGGTCGCGTCAGACCGTGACGATCACATCGTCGGCGTCGACGCGGACCGGGATCGGACGCAGCCCGACGCGGTGATCCGCGGGGTGCTTGCCGGTGAGGATGTCGAACTCGAACCCGTGCCACGGGCACACGATGTTGCGGTCGGTGGGGTGGAACCCCGGTCCCCCGCTCTTGAGGCCGTCCTCGCCCCGGACGAGCTGCACGGTGCGCGGCATGGTCTTGCCCTGGCAGACCGGGCCGCCCTGGTGGGGGCAGACGTTGTACCAGGCCCGCACCTCGCCGGCGTAGAAGTAGAGGCCCAGCTCGGTGCCCTCGACGTCGACGACGATCCGCTCCCGCTCCTGCAGGTCGGCGAGGCTGGCGACCACGACGTCGCGGCGGACGACCTGCGCGCTCATTCGGCCCTCCGGTACCAGATCGCCATGTCGAAGAGGTTCACGTCGGCGGCGTCCAGGAGCGCCGTGACGAGCACGACGGTCTCGGTCGCGTTGAGCGCGTCCTCGCGGATCGGCCACGCGATCTTGCCGACGCGGTCGGTCTTGGCCGAGAACAGCCGCGCGGCCGCGTAGAGCACGTCGGCGATCTGCTCGTCGGAGACCTCGGCGCCCAGCTCCGCCTCGCCGACGTGCTGCACGAGCTCGCCGAGGCGGGTGACGACGGCCGAGAGCTCGGCGATCTCGGGGGCGGTGGTGATGGTGTTCTCGGTCATGTCAGGAGATCCCGGGTCGTTCCTGGAGCACGTGCTCCGCGGAGGGCTTCTTGCGGTCGGTGGGGAGGTTGAACACGCGCGCGGCGTTCAGCCCGAGGATGTTGCGCTTGGCCTGCTCGGAGAGGAAGGGCAGACGCGTGATGGTGGACGGCGCGTCCCAGTCCCAGTGCGGCCAGTCGGACGAGTAGAGCAGCTGGGTCTCGGCGTTGAACGACTTCATGGTCGCCTCGAGGAGCTCCATGTTCGTGCGCTCCATGGGCTGCGTGGTGTACCACATCTCCTTCATGTACTCGCTCGGCAGGCGCTTGAGCCCGGGGGCCTCGCTCGGCCGCATGAGGACCTCGTGGTCGAGGCGCTGCATGAGGAAGGGGATCCAGGCCAGGCCGCTCTCGACCCACACCATCTTGAGCTTCGGGAAGCGCTCCGGCATGGCGTTGATGATCCAGTTCGTGACGTGGATCTGGTTGTAGTGCGTGAACGAGAGCGCGTGCATCGAGAGGAACCGGTTCAGCTGCGCGAACGACGGATCCCCCCAGTGGTAGCCGGAGTGGAAGGCGAGCGGCTTGCCGCTGTCCTCGATGAGCTTGTACAGGCGCGTGTAGACGTCCGAGTGCACGGGGTTGTTGCGCGTCGAGCACACCGTGTAGCCGATGATGCCCTCGTTGTCGGCGTACTTCTCGACCAGCTCCTCGCACACCTCCGGGGTGTTGTAGGGCAGGTAGAGCATGCCCTTCAGGCGCGGGTTCGGCGGCAGGATCACCTCGGTGAGCCAGCGGTTGAACGCCCGGCCGAGGACGACCTCGACCTCGTCCTGCGGGTGCATGCCGAGCAGCAGCATCGCGCTGGGGAACACGACCTGGTAATCGAGGCCCATCGCGTCCATGCCGCGCCGGGCGGCGGTGACGAAGGGGTGCCCCTCCGTGCCCTCGACCGGCTCCTTGCGGCCCTGGTGCCCGATGCGGCCGCCGACGCTCTGGTGCGACATGCCGGGCTGGATGTTCAGGAGCGCGTTGTTGCCCGCGAAGCCGGCGTACTGGCTCATGCCCAGATCCCGCCACACGTCGTTGTCGATGAGGTCGAGCACCTCTCCCCAGAAGTGGTCCTCCGAGACGTGGGCGTCGATGTCGACGATGAAGTAGTCGTCGTAGTCGTCCCGCGCCTGCTTGGTCGCGTGGGAGAGCACGTCTCTCGTGTCCGAGCGGCCGCCGATCTCGGCGAGCTCGCGGATCCGCGGCGCGTCGGAGCGGGGGGTGGGCAGGTCACTCATGGGCATTCCTCTCGGGCTTCGTCCGCTCAGTGGGCGGCGACGATCGCATCGGTCATGGTGGTCAGGTAGTCGTCGTCCGCGGGCGCCGCGGCGACCCGGTGCGGGATGACGACGGCGCGGGCGGGGTTGACGGCGAAGCCGTACCCGTCGCCCGGGCGCGGCACCGCGTCGGCGGCCATCTCGCCCGTCTCGACGCGCACGCGCAGGGGCAGTCCGTCGGCGCGCACGAGGAGGTTGACGGCGCTGCCGAGATAGGTGGTGCGCTCGACGGCGGCGGCGAACCGCCCAGCGCCGGGCGCGAGGTCGGCGGCGGGCATGAGCCGGGCGTGCGCGGCCCGGAAGGCGACGTCGGCCCTCTCCCCCGCCGCAGCCTCGCCGGTCACGACCCCGGCGATGACGAGCGACGTCCCGTCGACCTCGACGTCGGCGATCCCGTCGCGCACCGCGCGGATCGTGCCGGGCAGGATGTTCTGGAAGCCCATGAAGTCGGCGACGTACGCCGAGTTGGGCCGGTCGTAGAGCTCGCTCGGCGTGCCGTCCTGCACGATGGCGCCCTCGCTCATCACGATGATCCGGTCGGAGAGCGTGATCGCCTCCTCCTGGTCGTGCGTGACGTAGACCGAGGTCGTCTCGAACTGGTTGTGCAGCGCGCGCACCTGCTGGCCCATCTGGTAGCGCAGCTTGGAGTCGAGGTTGGAGAGCGGCTCGTCGTAGAAGATGATGCCCGGCCGGGCGGCCAGAGCGCGGGCGAGAGCCACCCGCTGCTGCTGACCGCCCGACAGGGCGGTGACCGGACGCTTCTCGAAGTCCGCGAGCCCCACCGCGGAGAGCATGTCGGCGACGCGGGCGCGGCGCTCCGCCGCCCCCACCCGCGCGACCTTGAGCGGGTACGCGACGTTCTCCGCCACGCTCATGTGCGGCCAGAGCGCGTAGCTCTGGAACACCATGCCCACCTGCCGCTTGTCGGCCGGCACGAAGGTGCGCCGGTCCGTGTCTACGACGATGCGATCGCCCATGCTGATGCGTCCGCCGGTCGGGCGCTCGAGACCGGCCAGGCACCGCAGCGTCGTCGTCTTGCCGCAGCCCGACGGGCCGAGCAGGGTGACGAACTCGCCGGATCCGATCGTCAGATCCAATCCGTGCAGAGCGGTCTTGCCGCCGTAGCGCTTGGTCAGTCCGGATACCTGGACCTCAGTCATGCCGATCAGTGCTCTCTCGTGTGGGGGTCGGGGCCGAGCGCTACTTCTTGAACTGCGTGTTGATGAAGTCGAAGTAGGGCTGGTTGAAGTCCGGGTCGGGGTTGGAGAACGGCAGGCGTCCGAGCTTGCCGAGCGCCGGTGCGCCCTGCGGTCCGGGTGCGTCCGGCGTCCAGCCGTACGAGTTGTTCTTCTCGGCGAGCGCCTTCTGCCCCTCGGGCGAGTACAGCCAGTTGATGTAGAGCTGCGCGGCGTCCGCGTGCGGGGCCTTGTTCACGATGCACATGCCGGTGCGGGACATGAAGTTGCCGCCGTCGTCGAGCGGGAAGACCGCGGCGATGGGGCCGCCCTTCGCCTTCACGTCCTCGTAGAAGCCCTGGTAGACGGCGATCCCGACCGGGAACCGGCCGCTGGCGACGTCGGCGGGGACGTTCGGCTCGGACTGGGCGAACTGCACGTCCTGCTTCGCGAGCGCCTCGACGTAGGACTTGCCCCACTTGTCGGCGCTCTCGGGCACCATGAGCGACGTGAGGATGTAGCGGATGCCGCCCGGCACCGTCGGGTCGCCGACCGTGATCTTGCCCTTCCACTTCGGGTCGAGCAGGTCCTTCCAGTTCTGCGGGGCCTCGTCCTTCTTCACCATGTCGGTGTTGTAGACGAAGACGAAGTAGCGCATCGCGTAGTAGGTGAGGCGTCCGTCGTAGTTCGACGGGATCTCGAAGCCGTCGGGCGCCGTCTTCACGTCGGCCGTGGTGCAGAGGTCGGGCTTGGCCGCCACCTGGGGCGACTCGCCGCCGTCGTAGATGTCGGCGATGCGGTTGCCGCTCTGCGCCTCGGTCTCGATCTTCGTGATGCTCTGCGCATCGGGCTGATCCTGCTGCACGATCTTGATCCCGGGGAATCGGTCGGTGAAGACCTTGAACAGCGCCTTCTGCGACGAGACGCTGGGGCCGTACAGGACGAGGTCGGTCTTTCCCGCCTTGACGGCCTTGCTGTACAGGTCGTTCATGTGGCTGTTGCCCGCCGCGCTCGCGCCGGGGACCTCGATCGTCTTGCCCGGGTCGGCGGCGGCGCCGCCGGAGGAGCAGGCGGTCAGGGCGGCCAGCGCGCCGACGGCCAGGGCCGCCGTCGTGAGGCGAAGGGTAGTGCGGGAGAACGTCATCATTCTTCCTCTCGGGTGTGTCAGGGGGTGATCCGGGTGAGGGGGACTGAGGGGGCCCGGCCGGCGCGCCCCGCGCGGGCGCGCAACAAGGCGGCCAGCTTCAGGGAGAGCGCGGCGAGCGCGAGCACGGCCATGGCCGCGACGAGGATGATCATGAACAGGGCGGCGCCCTGCGACATGTTCCCCTGGAGGAACTGCTGGAACGCGGTCAGCGAGACCGGCTGCAGGCCGGGAGGGGCGAGCAGCATCGGCACCGACAGGTTGCCGGCGATGAAGAGCGCGGACAGGAACCAGCCCGACAGGAAGCTGGGCACGACGAGCCGGAGCACGATCGTGAGCAGCACCCGCCAGGATCCGGCCCCGGAGGTGCGTCCGGCCTCCTCCAGCTCGGGCGAGAGCTGGGCGAGCGCGCCCTCCGCGATCCGGCTGGAGACCGGGATCGTGGCGACGATGAGCACGAGCGTCATGAGGAACGCCGTGCCGTAGAGGCCCCGGAACGCCGGCACGTAGAGCACCGCGAACATGTAGGCCAGCGCCAGGACGATGCCCGGCAGCGCCCAGGGGATCCACACCGAGAACGAGGTGTAGGAGCGGATGAAGCCGGTCCGGCGCGCCGTGACGTACGTGGTGAGCAGCGCGACCGCGATCGAGCCGAAGCCGCCGATCACGGCGAGCCAGGCGGTGAGGCCCAGGCTCGAGCTGAACTCGGGATCCGTCAGCATCTGCACGTAGTTGTCGAAGGTGAGCCCGGTGCTCATGACACCGAAGATCGGCTGCAGGCTGCCCAGGATCATCGCGAACAGCGGCAGGATCAGGTTCAGCAGCAGGAAGACGACGATGAGGGCGGAGAGCACCCAGCGCACCGGGCCGAGCTCCTGCGGCTCGCGCCGCGAGGTCTTGCCGGTGAGGGTCGTGAAGCTGCGCCCCCGCAGGATCCAGCGCTGGGCGAGGAACAGCAGCAGGACGAGCACGATGAGCACGAGCGAGAGCGCGAAGGCCTTCGTGTACTCCGCGGGCGCCTGATCGCGCACGTAGTGGAAGATCTGCGTCGAGAACACGAAGATGTTCGCCTGGCGCCCGATGAGCTGCGGGCTGTCGAAGGACTGGAACACGAGGACGGCGATGAGGATCGCGGCACCGGTGATCGCGGGCCCGACGGAGGGGATCGTGATCGTGAAGAAGGTGCGCACCGCACCGGCTCCGCTGATCGCGGCGGCCTCGTCGAGCGACTGGTCCCGGTTCTTGAACGCGCCGAGCATGAGCAGGTAGGCGAACGGCATGTAGCCCAGCGACATGAGCAGGAACAGGCCGCCCCAGCTCTGGATGTTCATGATCGGCCCGTGCATGCCGAGCATGCGCCCGAACTGGTTCAGCAGCCCGTTCTGCGGGTTGCCGAGCATGATCCAGCCGAGGGTGTGGAACAGCGGCGGCACGAACAGGTTCACCGCCATGAGCGGGGTGAGCAGGCGGCGGCCCGGGACGTTGGTGTTCGCCGCGATCCAGGCGAACAGGCCGCCGCCGGCGACCGAGATCGTGCCGCACACGACCACGAGCAGCAGCGAGTTGCCCATCGTCTTCCAGGTCTCGGGATCCTGGAACGCGGCGACGAGCCCGTCGATCGTGAAGGGCAGGTCGTCCGACGGGAGGCCGTCGCGGAAGGCGCCGATCGCGATCATCGAGACCGGGTAGACGAACACGAGCGTCAGGGCGGCGAGGAACACGGTCCAGCCGAACCCGCCGGTCAGCGAGCGCCGGATCGATGCTCGCCGGTCGCGTTCGAAGTCGCTTGCCGTCACTGCCCTCTTCTTCCGTTCGCGAGAGCGGATCCGAGACCTCCGGTCACCCGGGTCCAGACCGCTCCGTCTGTCGTGTTGTCAGCGTAGGAAGCCGCTGCGCGAGCCTCATCGGGCCCGGCTCCGAAGTCCTTCCCGGGCGATCCGACACGGTGTCGGAACCCGGTCCGCCGGGGGTGCGATCGTGTCGGTCGGCGATCCCCGGCGCGCGATCGCGACGCGCCGGGGATCGTTCTGAGACTCAGAGCAGGGCGGCCAGGACGGCGTCGTTCTCGGCGGGCAGGCCCACCGTGACGCGGGCGCCGCCCGCGTTCGGGAACGGCCGGGCGAGCACGCCCTGTGCGGCGAACCGGGCCATGAGGTCGCCCGCGTCGCCGGGGAGGAAGAGGAAGTTGGACTGGCTCGGGAGGACCTCCACGCCGGCCTCGTCCAGCGCCCGCACGATGCGCGCGCGCTCCGCGACGATCGTGGCAACCCGCTCCGCGGCGATCTCGACGCCCTCCGGGCTGAAGGCGGCGATGAGCGCGGCCTCGGCGATCCCGTTCAGCGCGAAGCCGACCGAGGTGCGCCGCAGCGCCTCCGCGATCCGCTCGGAGGCCGCCGCGTACCCGGCCCTGATGCCCGCGAGACCGTGCGACTTCGAGAGCGTGCGCAGGATCACGAGGTTCTCGAACTCGTCCAGCAGCGGCAGGGTCGCCTCGACGGGCTCGTCGGTGACGAACTCCCGGTACGCCTCGTCGAGCACGACGATCACGTTCTCCGGAACCTCCCGCAGGAACGCCCGCAGGCCGTCGATGGGGATGAGCCCGCCGGTGGGGTTGTTCGGGTTGCAGAGATAGACGATGCGGGTCTCGGGATGGATCGCGGCGGCCATCGCCGCGAGGTCCATCGCCCCGTCGGCGGCCAGGCCCACCGCGGAGGCGTCTGCTCCGGCGAGCGAGAGGGCCGCCTTGTACGCCTCGAACGACGGGGCGGGATAGACGCCGTGCACCCCCGGCTCGCAGACGAGCCGGGCGAGACCGTGCAGGAGCGACCCGGAGCCGTTGTCCACGGCCACCCGGGCGGCGTCGACGCCGAGCGCCCCGGCGATCGCGGCACGCGCGGCGGCGCGGTGGTAGTCGGGGTAGCGGTGCGACGTCTCGACCGCCGCGGACATGGCCGCCACGATCGGGGCCGACGGCGTCCAGGGCATCTCGTTCTGGGAGAGCCGGATCGGCGGCGGGGTCGCCCCGGCGGGACGGTTCGGGGTCTGCAGCATCTCGTCGACGACGCCTCGGAACTCGAGCGGCATGCGTCCTCCTCGGGCCAGGAACTAATTCTTAATAATGAATATGAACATTATTGAAGACGCGCCGTCCTGTCAACCCGCCGGGGTGCTCGGATCCTCAGGAGAGCAGGGTCGCGACCGAGGAATGGCGGTGCCGCTCGGCCGCGGAGCGCGCCAGGGCGTGGTCGCGGCGGCCGACGGCCTCCGCGAAGTCCAGGTGGGTGCGCAGCCGCTCGGACGTGCTGGGCGCCGTGGCCCCCTCGAGCTGCTCGGCGATGATGTAGTCGACGAGATTCGTGTAGAGGCTGCGCAGCAGCTCGTTCGGAGTGATCTCGGCGATCCGCGCGTGCAGCGCCCAGATCGCCGACGGGCCCGCCTCGGTGCCCCACACGGACTCGAGTCGTTCGGCCAGCGTCGCGATCTCGGCGACGTCGTCGTCGCTCGCGTGCTCGATCGCGTCGTGCAGCACGAGTCCGTCCAGCGCGTCCAGCACGCGGAGGCAGTCGCTCGCGGTCGCCTTGCCCTCCCGCAGCTGCAGCAGCTGGTCGCTGAGCTGCATGAACGGCGAACGCGAGGCGACGAAGATGCCGCCGCCGGGGCCGGGCTTCGCATCCACGACGCCGCGCGAGCGCAGCAGCTGGATCGCCTCGCCGAGGGTCGCGGGCGCCACCCCGAACCGGGTGGCGAGCTCCTGCCGCCTCCCGATGAAATGCCCCGCCTTCCAGCCGCCCGAGACGATCTCGTCCTCGAGCGACTTCGCCACCTGCACGGCGACGGCGGCGTTGGTGATCTGCGTCATGACTTCCCCCGGTGGTCCCTGCGGTGACCCCGAGCCGGCCACGCGTGAGTACAGAGTATGAGGTGACCCGCCTCGGTGCACCCTCTATTGGATATATTCATCATATCCAATCGGCATCGGCGGCCACGGATCGTCGATCTGGGACGAAGGAGCCCTCATGACGGACCCCGCCGCGCTCCGCACGGACGCGAGTGCGCTCCTGCCCGAGCTCGTCGCCCTGCGTCGCACGCTGCACGCGCATCCCGAGGCGGGTTTCGCCCTCCCCCGGACGCAGCGCGCCGTGCTCGACGCCCTCGACGGGATCGGTCTGGAGGTGACCGCAGGCCCTGAGGACTTCTCCTCGATCACGGCCGTGGTGCGCGGCTCCCGCCCCGGCCCCGCCGTGCTGCTGCGCGCCGACATGGACGCTCTCCGCGTCGCGGAGCGCACCGGGCTCCCCTACGCCTCGACGGTCGACGGGGTCATGCACGCCTGCGGCCACGACCTGCACACCGCGGGGCTCGTCGGCGCCGCCCGGCTGCTGGCCGCGCGGCGGGAGCAGCTGGCGGGGTCGGTCGTGCTCATGTTCGAGCCGGGCGAGGAGGCCGGCGGCGGAGCCCTGCGGATGATCCGCGAGGGGGTCCTGGATGCGGCGGGTCCGCGCGTCGAGGCCGCCTACGGCGTGCACGTGCTCCCGGGAGCACCCGGAGTGTTCTCGACCCGCGGCGGGACGATCATGGCGGGCGCCTGTGCGCTCGAGATCGTCGTCGAGGGCCGCGGCGGGCACGGGTCCCGTCCGCAGCAGGCCGTCGATCCGGTGCCCGCGGTCGCGCAGATCGTCCTCGCCCTGCACGCGTTCGCGACCCGGCGGTTCCCCGTCTCGGATCCGATCGTCCTGTCCGTGACCAAGCTCTCCGGGAGCGAGATCATCAACGCGATCCCGGACACCGCTTCGCTCGGCGCCACCATCCGCATCCTCTCCGAGCGCAGCCGGCGGGTGCTGGAGGCGGAGCTCCCGGCTCTCGCGCAGGGGATCGCGGCCGCGCACGGCTGCCGCGCCGAGGTCTCGTTCCGCACCGTCTACCCGGTCACCGTCAATGACGAGACCTGCGCCGAGCGGGCGCTCGCGACGATCGGCGGGCTGCTCGGCGCAGATCGTGCGATCACCGCCGCCGAGCCCTCGATGGCCTCCGAGGACTTCTCCGCCGTACTCGCCGAGGTGCCGGGGGCGTTCCTCTTCCTCGGCGCGACGCCCGAGGGGGTCGACCCGGACGAGGCGGAGATGAACCACTCCCCTCGCGCGGTGTTCGACGACGGGATCCTCGCAGACCAGGCCGCGGCGCTCGCCGCACTCGCCCTCGCGCACGTCGGTCCCCGATGAGCCCCGCCGGATCGCCGCGGCGCCCTGCCGGACACGGGTTCGGGGGCCGCGACGCCCGGGCCGGATCCCTCCGCCGCCGGCCGCCACGACCCCCGCGCGGATCAGTGCTTCTCGTGGATGAGCGACCAGGGCGAGGGGAACACGTCCACCCGCACCCGGACGATCGCCGGACGCCGGGCCGCGATCGCGGCCTCGATCGCGGTGCGCACGCCATCGGCGTCCTCGACGTCCACGAAGTCGATCCCGAACGCCTGCGCGAGAAGCGCGAAGTCGGGGTTGACCAGGTCGGAGCCGATGAAGCGTCCGCCGTAGGTGTCGCGCTGGATGCGCCAGACGTTCCCGAAGCGTCCGTCCTCGAACAGCACGGTGACGAGCGGGATCCCGTAGCGCTTGGCGGTCGCGAACTCCTGCAGCGACCAGCCGATCCCGCCGTCGCCGGTGACCGCGACGACGGGGCGTCCGCCCGCGCCCACCGCGGCGCCGAGGGCCGTGGGCATCGCGTAGCCGAGCGTGCCCTGGTAGCCGGGCCACACGTACGAGTGCGGGGCCTGCACGGGGAAGCCGTAGGTGGAGACGTAGCCGATCTGGGTGAGCTCGTTGACGTAGACGCCGTCCTCGGGCAGCGCGGCGCGGATCGCGTCGACGAAGGCCATCTGCGGCGCGACGCGCTCGCGGATCCGCTCCTCGCACTCGGCGCGGAGCCGGCGCAGCTCGTCTCCCCAGCCCGCACGCGCGGGGACCTCGGCGACGAGCGCCTCGAGCACCGCGGTCGCGTCGGCCTGGATCGCGAGGTCGGGCCGCCGCGGGGATCCGAGATCCGCGGCCTCGACGTTCACGAGCGCGATCTTCGCGTCGCCGACGTTCAGCTGCTGACCGAACGGGGTGAGGAAGCGGCTGCCGAACGAGATCACGAGGTCGGCGGTCGCGCGCAGCTCCCAGAGGGCGAACGCGGGGAGCGCATGCGGATCGCGCGCGTCGATCGCCCCGCGGCCGTTCTCGCTCATGACGACCGGGGCGTCCAGCTTCTCGGCGAGGGCCGCGATGAGCGCGAACGCGCGCTCCCCGCGCACGCCGCCGCCGACATGCAGGACGGGACGCTCGCTCTCCCCGAGCAGGCGCAGGAGCTCCGCCACGTCCTCGGCCGGCGCGACCGGGGCCGGCACCGCGAACGGGTCGCCGACCTCGACGTCGATCTCGGCGTGCAGCAGGTCCGGCCCCAGCTCCAGCGCGACGGGGCGCGGGCGGCCCGTGCGCATCTGGCGGAAGCCCTCGTGCACCAATTCGGGGATCTCCTCCGCCCGGGTGGGACGCACCGACCACTTCGTCAGCCCCTGGACGGTCTCGCTCTGCCGCGGGATCTCGTGCAGGGCGCCGAGGCCGCCGCCCACGAGGCGCGAGGGGATCGTGCCGGCCAGGAGCATCACCTGCGAGGAGCAGGCGTAGGCGGTCGCCATGCCCGCTCCCGCGTTGAGCACGCCGGGGCCGGGAACCACCATCGCAACCCCGGGCTTCCCGGAGGCCCGGTGGTAGCCGTCCGCCATGTACGTCGTGCTCTGCTCGTGCCGGGGGACCAGCAGGTCGATCTCGTCCTGCTTGCGGTACATCCCGTCGGTGAGCCCGTCCAGCTGCACGCCGGGGATCCCGAAGACCGTCTCGACGCCCTCGCTGAGCAGGGCCAGGGTGAGCGCGTCGCCGCCTGTCATCTTTGCCATCGCATCGCCTCTCAAGAAATGAATATAATGAATATAGATCTATTTCCCGGATCTCTGCAACGCGGCCGCCCGTCAGCCGCCTCCGCAGAGGCTCGCGACAGCTCCCGGCGGACCCCGGGGAGCAGCAGGAAGGGAGGCGGGCGATGACGCTCGAAGCGCAGGTGCAGGCCTATGCGGACCGGCTCGGACGACCCATCATCGTGTTCGACGCCGAGTTCACGGTCATCGCGTTCAGCGTGCACGACGGCGACGTCGACCATGCACGGCTGGCGATCATCCTCGCCCACCGCGGATCCTCCCGCGCGCGGGAGTCGATCAGGGAGTTCCGCGTCGGCCAGGCCGACGGCCCGGTGCTGATCCCGGCGATCGAGGGCGGACAGACGCGGCTCGTCGCACCCCTCCGGCACGACGGCCACCTCGTCGGCTACGTCTCGTCGACGATCCCGGAGGGGCACGAGCCCGCGGCCGACGACGACGTGCTGCGCACCGGGCGCGAGCAGCTCGGCGTCGTGCTCGCCGCGATGGCGCTCGGCAGCAGACAGGACGAGGACCGGGCGCTGCGGCTGCTCTCCGCGCTGTTCGGCGGCGGCGCGGAGCAGCGCGCGCGGGCCGCGGACGAGCTGCTCACGAGCGGCCTGCTCTCCCCCGCGCCGCACTACACCGCGATCTCGCTCGCCGTCGCCCCCGGCACGGCGGCGAGCGCGGCGACCCTGCGCCTCCTGCTCGACAGGGCCGTCGCGAGCATCCCGGTGTTCCCGACGCTCAAGGCGGTCGGCGCCGTGATCGACGGGGAGGCCGTGATCGCCGTCCCCTACGAGATCGACGCCGACCGCCTCACCGCCCTCCTCGCGCAGCCGGCGTTCTCCGCGCTGCGCGCCGGGATCGGCGGCGCGCACGCCCCGCTCGCCTCGGCCGTCCGCTCCCTCCGGGAGGCGCGGATCGCGCAGCGCGCGGCGGTGGTCGACGGCGAGCGCGGCAGCGTCGCACACTGGGCCGAGCTGGGCCTGGACCGGGTGCTGCTGCAGCTGCCGCTCGCCGAGCTCGCGCTGACCGATCTCCCGGAGGCCGTGCAGCGCCTGCTCGACGCGCAGTCCGGCCCCGACCTCGCGCACACGCTCGAGGCGTATCTGGACTGCGGCTGCGATGCGCAGCGCACGGCGCAGGAGCTCCACGTGCACCGGAGCACGCTCTACTACCGGCTCGACCGGATCCGCGCGATCGCCGACGTCGACCTCGCCGACGGCGGCGTGCGCCGCGAGCTGCACACGGCCCTGCGCGTCGCGACGCTCGCCGGCCTGCGCTGATCCGCAGACAGCGATCGGACAATTGACTATATTGATTAGTGATTATTGCGGCCGTCCTCCGATCGCCGCGACCCCGCCGCACGCAAGGGAGCTGCCATGAACGCACTGCTGACCTCGGTCTCCGACCCCGACGGCCGCCCGATCCTCGACGCCGCCACCCGCGCGGAGGTCGGGCGGGCCCCCATCCGCACCGTCGCGGACCTGGATCGGGCCATCGACGCCGCGCGGTCCGCCCAGCCCGGCTGGGCCGCGCTCGGCCACGCCGAGCGCTCCCGCCTGCTGCACCTCGTCGCCGACGACCTCGACGCGCACGCCGACGAGCTCGGTGAGATCGTCACCGCCGAGCAGGGCAAGATCGACGGCGCCGGAGAGGTGCACGGCGCCGCGCACTGGCTCCGCGCCGCCGCCGACACGGTCCTGGAGCCGCAGGTGCTGCGCGAGGAGGGCGCCTCCCGCACCGAGCTGCACTACGTCCCCCTCGGCGTCGTGGCGTCGATCGGCCCCTGGAACTTCCCCGTGATGATCTCGGTCTGGCACATCGCGCCGGCGCTGCGCATGGGCAACACGGTGGTCATGAAGCCCTCGGAGAACACCCCGCTGAGCGTGCTCGCCCTCGCCGAGATCTTCCGCCGCCACCTGCCCTCCGACGTCGTGACGGCCGTCTCCGGCGACCGCGAGGTGGGGGCGGCGCTGGCCGCGCACCCCGACGTCGCGAAGATCGTCTTCACCGGATCCACTCCGACCGGCCGGAGGATCGTCGAGAGCTCGGCGCACAACCTCGCCCGGCTCACGCTCGAGCTCGGCGGCAACGACGCCGGGATCGTGCTGCCCGGCACGGACGTGCAGGCGGTCGCCGACCGCCTGTTCTGGGGCGCCTTCATGAACACCGGGCAGGTGTGCGCCGCCCTCAAGCGCCTCTACGTGCACGACTCCGTCTACGACGAGGTGGTCGCCGCGCTCGCCGAGCGCGCCGAGGCCGCGCCGATGGGCTCCGGGCACGACAAGGGCAACCGGCTCGGGCCGGTGCAGAACCCCGCCCAGTTCGACATCGTCTCGCGCCTCGTCGACGACGCCCGCGAGCGCGGGGGCAGGATCGTCACGGGCGGAGAGCCCGCCGCCGACCTCGGGCCGCTCTTCTACCGCGCCACGATCGTCGCCGACGTCGAGGACGGCGCGGCGATCGTCGACGAGGAGCAGTTCGGCCCGGTGCTGCCCGTCGTGCGCTACACCGACGTCGACGACGCCGTGCGCCGCGCGAACGGCACGGAGCAGGGCCTCGGCGCCTCGGTGTGGGGCCCGGACGCCGACGCGGCCGCCGAGGTCGCCCAGCGCCTCGACGCCGGCACGGTGTGGATCAACCAGCACGGCGGCGTGGATCCGTCCATCCCCTTCGGCGGCACGAAGGCCTCCGGCTACGGCCTGGAGTTCGGCGTCGAGGGACTCAAGGCGATGGCGGCGACGAAGGTCATCCGCCGCTGAGCAGCGGCGCCGGCCGGGGCGACCGCGTTTCGTCTCGCTCCGGCTGCGCCGGGGCTCGCTCAACGATCCCAAGTCCCCCTCCCGGGGGCTCACTCACCGACCGCGAGTCCCCCTCCCCGGGGCTCGCTCAACGACCCCGAGTCTCCCTCCCGGGGGCTCACTCACCGACCGCGAGTCCCCCTCCCCGGGGCTCGCTCAACGACCCCGAGTCTCCCTCCCGGGGTCGTTGAGCGAGGACGCCGCAGGCGACCGAGACGAAACGCGGCGAGCGCCGGTCCGCTTCAGGCGACTCCGCGCAGCAGCTCCCAGAGCGCGGCGGCCTCCGGAGCGGTCGGGGCCGCGCCCCGCCAGACCACAGTCTGGTCCTGCCGGACGAGGGTGATCGGCTGGTCGTACTCGGCCGGCAGTCCTTCCGCGACCTCGACGACGGAGAACGGGATCCCGCGCAGCTCGGCGGCCGCGGCGAGAACCGCGGCCGGCGCACCGGGCGCGCACACCGCGGTGTAGCCCGCCGAGAGCAGGTCGTAGAGCGAGGTCCCGTCGGCGAGCCGGAAGTGCGGGGCCCGGCAGCCGGGCACCGTGGAGGGCGTGTAGGAGCCCATCGTGTACCCGGGCGCCTCTGCGCCGTCGTAGCGGATGATCGGCGAGGCGTCGTAGCTGTAGCCGTAGTTGAGACCCGCCGCGGCGAACTGCGGCTCATTGAGGTCGTGCACCGCGGCGCCGAACACGCGGCGCGCCTCGTCGCCGGCGGGGCCCTCGTCCTCGAGCGCCGCGGGCAGCCCGGGCTTGGCGAGCTTCTGCTGGTGGCTCATCGCGAAGTGCGAGACCTGCTCCGTGATCGGGCGCCGCTCGGACTGGTATGCGTCCAGGATCCGCTCGTCCGCCCAGCCGGCGATCGTCGCGCCCAGCAGCCAGGTGAGGTTCAGCACGTCGGCGATGCCCGCGTTCATGCCGAACCCGGCGAACGGCACCCAGAGATGGCAGGCGTCGCCCGCGATGAACACCCGGCCGTCGCGGAAGCGGTCGGCGAGGAGGCGTCGCGCGACCCAGTCCTCCTTCGAGACGACCTCGTAGGAGAAGTCCTCGTCGACGCCGAGGATCGCGCGGATCGCGGCATCGCGGTCGACGGATCCGGGATCCACCGCCTCCTCGGGCGAGAGGTAGGTGTGCACGAGGAACGTCCCGGTGCCGTCGATCGAGTAGACGTGCCCCACGCGGCGCGGATTGAACGTGTAGTAGCCCCAGGCGCGGGGCTCGTCGGCCGACATGAGGCCGTAGAGATGCGGGGCGCTGATGCACGTCGACTGCACGTGCTGCAGGACCGGATCGCCGCTGAGCTTCGCCCCGATCTGCTTGCGCACCGCCGAGCGGCCGCCGTCCGCGCCGATGAGGTAGCGGGCGCGCAGGGTGCGCTCGTTCTCGCCGTCGAGGTCGCTGATCGTCGCCGTGACGCCGTCGGCGTCCTGCGCAAAGGCGTGGAAACGGGTGCGGTTGAGCAGCGTCACGCCGGGCGCCTCCGCCGCGTGCCGGGCGAGGATCGGCTCCAGGAAGGTCTGGTTGATGCGGTGCGGCGGCTCGGGCGTCGCCCAGGAGGTGTCCGGTCCGTCCGTCGCGGTGTACCGCTCGCCGCTCGCCGGGATCGGGATCCGGGACAGCTCGCGCCCCGTGAGAGAGGTGCGGAACGCCACGTCCTGCGGGTGGTCGGCGGGCAGGCCCGCCGCGCGCACCTCGGCCGCGATCCCGAGCCGGCGCAGGCTCTCCATCGTGCGGGACGCGACGTGGTTGCACTTCACGTTCGGCGGTTCGAGGAAGTCGCGCGTCTCGACGACGATCGCCGAGACCCCGCGGGAGGACAGGTCCAGCGCGGCGAGCAGGCCGACCGGGCCCGCTCCGATGATGAGGACGTCGGCGTCCGGCGTGCCGGTCATCGTGCTCCGTTCGGGTCGGCCGCCGGACGGATCGGATCCCCGAGGCGGCGGAAGTCGTAGAGGTCGAGGGTGAGCTCCCCCGCGCGCAGGCGGGCCATGTATGCGTCCTCCTTCGCGGCGCGCGCACGGGCCGCGTCGAGGACGCGGTCGACGTCGCCGGAGGGCAGGATCGCGACGCCGTCGCGATCCGCGACCACCAGGTCGCCCGCGTTCACGACCCGGCCGCGCAGCGTGATCGGGATCCCGATCGTGCCGGGCCAGTGCTTGATCGTGCCGCGGATGGAGATCGAGGTGCTGAACGCCGCGAAGCCGAGCTCGCGCAGCTGCGCGGTGTCGCGCACGCCGCCGTCGATCACGAGGCCCGCGATGCCGCGCGCCTGCGCCGCGACCGCCATGACCTCGCCCCAGTAGCCGAAGGGCGCTGCCCCGCCGTCGACGACGAGCACGTCGCCGGGGCCCGCCGCCTCCAGGCCGTGGTGCAGGGCGAGGTTGTCCCCCGCCTGCGCCGACACCGGCACCGCGCGGCCGACGATCTCCGCGCCGTCCCAGGCCGGGCGGAACGCCGCGTCGAGGAAGCAGTCCTGCCCGGAGGCCTCGTACAGGGTCGCGCTGCCGAGTCGCAGCAGCTCGGCGGCGTCGACCGGATCCGCGCCGCTCACGCCTCGGCCCGCTGCAGGTCGTGGTAGCCGTAGCGCGCGCGGGCCTCGGCGATCGACGCGCCGCCGAGCGCGGCGGCGAGGATCGACTCCTCGCGGGCGTGGATCGTCTCCGCGACCTCGAGCACCTCGGCCTCGCAGTCCTGCGGGATCGCGACGACCCCGTCCGAGTCGCCGAGCAGGATGTCGCCCGGGCGCACCGTGACGCCGCCGATCGTGACGGGCCCCTGCTCCTCGGCGACCTCCACCCGGTCCTTGCCGGTGCGCATGAAGCGTCCGCGGCTGTAGATCGGATAGCCGATCGACAGCGCGCGGTGCGTGTCGCGGCACACGCCCTCGATCACGGTGCCGGCGATGCCCCGATGGTGCGCGACGGCGGTGAGGATGTCCCCCCACACCGTGCAGTCCACACGGGCGTCGTTGTCGAGCACGACCACCTGGCCCGGCTCGACCTGGTCGATGAAGTCCCCGACCGTGCCGGCCGGCACCTGGGCGCTCACGTAGCGGACGGTGAAGGCGCGCCCGACCATGCGCTGGCCGTCGGCGAGCGGCGCGAGGCCGAGCAGGCTTCCGGGGCGGCGCAGCTTGTCGAGGGCGTCCGAGACGGTGGCGGTGCCGAGCTCCCGGAAGCGCTCGATGAGGGGATCCGTCATGGCTTCTGCTCCTCTGCGGTGACGGTGGGGAACTGGGAGTCGTGCATGACCTCGCTCACGTCCCGGCCCGCGCGCACGGCCTCCGCCATGCGCTCCTCCCGGTCGGCGATGCGGCGGGCGAGGCCGACCACGCGCTCGGCCTGATCGGCGGCGACGAACACGACCCCGTTGACGTCGGCGATCACGTAGTCGTACGAGGCGACGGACACGCCCGCGACCTGGATCCGCTCGTCCGCGGCCTGCTGCACGATGCGGCCGCGCGCGCTCACGGGCACGGCCGCGCGGGCGTACAGCGGCAGTCCGAGCGCGGCGCTCTCCTGCACGTCGCGGCAGGCGCCGTCGACGATCACGCCGGCCACGCCGCGGCGCACGGCGGCCTCGGCGAGCAGGCCGCCCCAGCACGACACGTCGGTGCGGCCGTGGTTGTCGATCACGACGACGTCGTCGGGCTCGGCGACGGCGACGAGCGGCGTCGCGATGTGCGTCGCGGGGCCTGCCGCCGCCTTGGGCGCCGCCGTGACCGTGCGCACGCGGCCCGCGGTCACGCCGGCCGACGGCCAGCGCGGCGCGAGGGCCGTGACGGCGCCCGGCAGGCCGAGCGTGTCCAGCGCGTCCGACACCGCGCAGCTGTCCAGCTCCCGCAGCGCCGCGACGATGGGATCGGTCATCGGGCGGTCCGCTCCCAGGTGAGGAAGCCCATCGCGTTGCCGGTGCCGGCCTCGGTGCGGTAGCACGGCTCGTAGTCGACGTTCGTGACGCTGAGGCCGACCTCGTCGGCGATGCCGGCGACCGCGATCCAGTTGCGCAGCTCGGAGGCGCCCGACATCATCTCGCCGGCGGGGACCGACGAGAGGTACTCGGCGTCGTGGTCCTTCATGGCCTGGATGAACTCGGAGTCGAGCTTCTCGTCGATGACGAAGTGGCTGAGGCCGCCGGAGGCGACGACGCCGACGCGCAGGTCGCCGGGGAACGACTGGATCGCCCGGCCGACCGCGCGTCCGAAGTCGTAGCAGCGCTTGGCGCTCGGCGGGTTCGGCTCCCAGAACGTGTTGATGAAGATCGGCACCATCGGGATCGTCGACTCCTGGCCGAGGAAGCGCTGGTAGATGAAGCCGAAGCCGTGCGGGATCGTGTGGTTCTCGTAGCGCCCGGCGGGGATGATCTCCGTCGCGCCGGTGTCGAAGTCGTCCGCCTGGGTCGACTGGATGATGTGCTTGCCGAGCGCGCGGTGCGTCGGGCGCATGACCGTGCGGTCGGGCACGTCGCCCATCGCGGCCTCGGCGAGGCCGGGCGCCATCTCGTCCAGCTGCGCCTGCGTGTACGGGACGTGCGCGACCTCGTCGCCCCAGAACACCGAGAACGGCGCGAGCCACTCGTCGCCGTAGGTCTCCTTGTGGTCGCTCGAGATGATGACGAGCACGTCCACGTCCTGGTCCGCGATGAAGCGCGAGAGCGAGTCCATCGACGCCTGGCAGCTGTCCCAGCGGCGCTGCATCACGTCGTGGGTGATCTCGGCGGAGAAGTCCTCGCGGAGGGCCTTGAGCTCCTCGAAGGAGTACGTGCCGCCGCGGAACTTCAGCCCCTTGCTGCGGCGGTCGGCGACGCCGCGCGTCTCCCAGGCCTCGGGCGGTGCGGCCTTGAGCTGCGGGCCGTGCGAGGTGCCGAATCCGGCGACGATCTCGGTCATGGTGGATCCTTTCTCGGAGTGCGGGGCGCGGCCGTCAGAGACGGAAGAGGGCGCGCGCGTTGTTCTCGAGCACGTCGGCGCGACGGTCGTCGTCGAGCCAATCGATGTCATCGATGAGCAGGTGGATGTCGTCGAACCAGCGACCGGTCGCGGGATCGATCTGCGATCCGGTGCCGGGCTTCTCGGATCCGAAGAGCACGCGGTCGGTGCCGACCGCCTTGAGGAGCAGCTCGAGGCTCTCCTGCGTGTAGAGGCAGGAGTCGAAGTGGAAGTTGCGCAGCTTATCGAGGTAGGAGACGCCGGTGCGCACGACCGAGGGCAGGAATCGGCCCATCTGGTACGGGATCGCCCCGCCGCCGTGCGCGACGACGACCTTGAGGTCGGGGAAGTCGGCGAAGACGTTCGCCTGGATCATGCTCCAGACCGAGACCGTCTCCTCCTGGATGAAGTGCAGGCTGTACGGCTCGCGAGAGGGGAACTTGCATCCCGCCGAGTGCAGCAGCATCGGCACGTCGAGCTCGCAGAGCGCCTCGTAGAGCGGGTACCAATAGCGCTCGCCCATCGCGGGCGGCACCTCGGTGCCCTCGTAGGGGTCGGAGTTGACCATCGCGCCGACGAAGCCGAGCTCGGTGACCGCGCGGCGCAGCTCGGGCAGCCACTGCTCGACGCTCAGATACGGGCTCTGCGGGATCCCCGCGACGCCCCGGAAGCGGCCGGGGAAGAGCTCCGTCGCGCGGTGGATGAGGTTGTTGGTCTCGGCCGTGAACCACTCGACGATCTTCGTCGGGCGCTCGGAGTGCATCGCGTGGAACGGACGCGGCGAGAGCAGCTGCAGGTCGATCCCCGCGCCGTCGATGTGGTCGAGGTGCGAGATGTTCCCGAAGCTCGGATGCGGCGCGTTGTACGAGGCGATGAGGGCGTCGTCGCTGATGACCGGAGGCTTGCCGCCGTGCGAGCCGCGCGCGGCGAGCAGCGAGGCCTTCCACGCGTAGTACGCGTCCGGGGCGGACATGTGGCCGTGGACATCGATGATCACGGGGGCTCCTTCTGAGTCTTCTGCGGTCCGGAGGGCCGGGGCTTCGTCGCTGTCTCGACGCTATGAGAGGCCGCCTCGGGGCGGATCGGCGGCCTGCGGGAAACTCCCCCGGGCGGATCCGACACGGTGTCCGAATCGGATCCGCCCGGGGCGCCGCGGTTCGGGAGCCGCGGCCCGGAAGGTCACTGCACGAGCACGCTCGCGGCGGCGCGGATGCGCTTCAGGAAGGGCTCGGCCGGGTCCTCGGCGGGGACGTCGCCCCCGCGCAGGACGATCGCGAGCGCGTCGTCGAGCACCATCGACGGATCCTCCGGCATGCCCGGCGACCGCCACGCGACCTTGCGGTCGGGACGCACGAGCAGCGCCCCGTCGTCGCCGATCTCCCGCGCGCCGTTCCAGGCGTCGTCGGCGTCGTCGATCGCGACGACGGTGACGGGCAGCGCTCCACCGAGGAGGTCGACCGCCTCCTGCCACCGGCCGGCGGCGGACGCCGAGGTGAGCAGGGTCAGCCCCACCCGCTCGACGAGATCGTGCGAGGACACGGCGTCGCCGTCCGCGGTGCGGCTCGCCAGCCAGACGTGGGGCAGATGATGCCCCGGTCGCGACGTCGCCTGGAAGTCCGTGGGGTCGGCCGGGTCGCCCGGCACGGGCGTGCCGTCCGGCACCAGTGCGCCCGCCGCGTAGTGGAACCCCGCCTCGACGCCGAGCTGGCTGTAGTCGTGCGCGTTGTGCGCGACCTCGGCCTCGACGCGGGCCCGCATCGCCTCCCCCTCGGGGGTGTCGCTCACGAACACCTCGAGGTTGCGGAAGCCCTCCGCCTCGTCCTCGCTGAAGCCGAGCGCCGCGGCGATCGGGGGATGCCGGTTCGCGTTCTCGAGGGAGTGCGCGGTGTACCAGGCCACGATCGGCCGGCGCTCGGCCTGATAGCTGTCCAGCAGCGCATCGGGGGCCTGACCGTCCAGCACCGCGGCGAGCTTCCAGCACAGGTTCTGCGCGTCCTGGATCCCGCTGTTCAGGCCCAGTCCGCCCGTCGGCGGGTGCTTGTGCGCCGCGTCGCCCGCGAGGAACACGCGGCCGCTGCGGAACCGCTTCGCGACCAGCCCGTTGTAGGTCCAGCGCGTCATCGAGTGCATCGTGATCCCGTGGTCCTCGGCGAGACCGAGCATGCGGCGGATCGAGTCGAAGAGCGCCTGCTCGTCATCCGGGTCGCCCTCGACCATCCAGCCCGCGACCGACACCAGCCATTCCTCGGAGTCGCGGTCGTAGTGCGTGGGGCCGAGCGCCTGGATCGTGCCGCGTCGCCGCGCCCCGCCCGCCGGGTGCAGGAAGTGGCCGAGCAGCGCGTCCGGCTCCGGCCAGGCCGAGAGGTCGAGGCTCACGTGGTAGTTGACCACCTCGCGCATGTCCCTCGGCCCCTCCAGCTCCACTCCGAGCAGGGCCGCGCTGTCGCGTCCGCCGTCGGCCGCGATCACGTAGCGGGCCCGCACCTCGCGGACCTCGCCCGAGACCACGTCGCGGATCTCGACCGTCGCGGAATCCGCGTCCTGACGGATCCCGATCACCTCCTGCTTCGCGCGGATCCGGCCCGGCGCCGCCGCGACCGCGTGCCGGTGGATGAGGGGATCAAGCCGCAGCTGGGGCATGTTCGCGAACGCCCGCGGGCTCGAGGCCCGGTAGCGCTCGGCGTCGGGTCCGCCGCCCCACGCCGGCACCTCGCCGATCTTGAGCCCGTCGAAGCGCCCCGGCCCGGTCGCGGTCGTGTACCAGACGGCCTTGCGCCAGCGGTCGTGCGTGGGGGTCGCCGCATAGATGTCGTCCGCGACGCCCATGTCGTGGAACGCCTCCATCGTCCGCGGGTTGAGCAGGTGCGCGCGGGGGAAGCGGAACACGAAGTCGCGCCGCTCGACGAGCAGCACGTCGATCCCGCGCTGAGCGAGCAGGATCGCGCAGCTCATGCCGACCGGTCCGCCGCCCATGACGAGGACCTCGACGGCCTCGGGCCATTCGTCCTCGCCGAGCGGCGGCAGGGGGGCGCGGGGGCTCTTCACGGATGCGGTCACGGATTCCTCCTCGAATGCGGAATCCCAGGCTAGGGACGGGCCGGAACGCGACGATACGTGCCGAGAGCGCGAAAGTCGGCGGCCGATTCCGACACGATGTCGGATCCCGTCACGCCCCCGGAACACGACGAAGGAGGACGTGCCGTCCCCCTCGGAGCAGCACGCCCTCTTCCGCCCGCGGGCCGGCTCTCAGCCCGAGATCGTGGGGACGGTCACCCACTGCCAGTAGGTGAACTCGTCCAGGTTCCAGTGGCCGCCGTGCCGGCCGCCGTTGCCGGAGGCGCCGATCCCGCCCATCGGGATGTGCGCGGCGTCGTAGATCGTCTGCCCGTTGACGGCCACCATGCCGGCGCGCAGCCGCGCGGCGAAGCCGAGCGCGCGGGCGACGTCGCGCGTGTGGATCGCCGCCGTGAGGCCGTAGTCGCTCGCGTTGGCCAGCGCCAGGGCCTCCTCCTCGGTGCGGAACCGGGTGACGGGGGCGACGGGACCGAAGATCTCCGAGCGGAACGCGGCGTTGTCCCGGTCCACCCCGTCCAGCACGGTCGGCGCGTAGAACAGGCCGTCATGCGCGCCGCCGTGCACGACACGGGCCCCGTCGGCGACCGCCGCCTGGACGATGCCGTGCACGCGCTCGGTCTGCGCCGCGGTGATGAGCGGCCCGAGCGTCGTGCCCGGAGCGAGCGGGTCGCCCGGCACCAGGGCCGCCGCAGCGGCGCGCAGGCGCTCGACGTACTCGTCGGCGATGCTCTCGTGCACGAGATGACGCCCCGTGGCCATGCAGATCTGCCCCTGATGCCGGAAGGATCCGGCGACGCCGGCGGCGACCGCCCGGTCCAGATCCGCATCGGCCATCACGACGAAGGCGTTGTTGCCGCCGAGCTCGAGCACCACGCGCTTGAGCAGGCCGCCGGCGACCTCGCCGACGCGACGACCGGCGGCGGACGAGCCGGTGAAGGAGATCACGGTGGTGTGCGGCGAGCGCACCACGGCCTCGCCGGTCTCGGGGCCTCCGGGCAGCACGTGCAGCACGCCGTCGGGGAGCCCCGCACGGCGGAAGACCTCGGCGATCGCGGCGCCGCCGGAGAACGCCGTCTTCACGTCGGGCTTGAGGAGCACGGCGTTGCCGAGCGCGATCGCGGGGGCGACCGAGCGGATCGCGAGCATGAGCGGAGCGTTCCAGGGCGAGATGACGCCGACGACCCCGACGGGGATCCGGCGGGCCATCCCGATCGTGGCGGGATCCTCGACCGGCAGCAGGTCGCCCTGCGACATCGTGACGAGCCCCGCCGCCGCGACGAGCTCGTCGACGGCCTTGTCCACCTCGTGGGAGGCCTTGCCGGGCAGGGATCCGCTCTCCCGGATGAGGACATGCTCGACCTCCGTGCGGATCTCCCGCAGCGCGGCCGCCGCGCCCAGGAGCACGTCGGCGCGGGTGCGGTACGACGTGCGCCCCCACTCGGCCTGGGCCGCCGCGGCGCTCGCTCCCGCCCGTTCGACGTCGGACTCGTCGGCGATACCCGCGTGCGCCACGACGCCGCCGTCCCCGGGGGACACGATCGGCTGCGCGCCACCGGCGCCCGGACGCCATCCATCCGAGAAGATCAGCCCGTCGATGCCCTCGATGTCCCACCGTGCCATCGCCGTCTCCGTCCTCCTCGTCGAATGCTGCCACGGCGATGGTATTCGACGCCCGGCCCCGCCCTCCCCGTCGCGGAGGAGCAAGGCGCGACGCCCCTCTCCGACACCGTGTCGTGCGGCGCGACGGCGGTGCGAGAGCCGGCGAGCTGCGGGGCGGGCGGCGGATCTGCTATGGTGATGGATTGCGCGCCTGGCCTGCCGACGTCTCTTCGGTGCCGCGCCGCCCGATCCCGAGAGCGATCTCAGGATCCACCCGTCCGGAGTGACATCCGCGAATCGCACCGATGCGTTCTCGCGCGTCCAGACGGGGTCCGACTTTCCCGGCTGCCGCGCGCCGCCGGACAGCACGAAGAAGCAACACCATGAACATCACCTGGAAACAGGCCGATCACGACGTCTACGTCGCGACCACGGACGGCGAGTACGCCGGCTTCGTGGCCGTCGACGGCACGACCCACGTCCTGCACGATCGGCACAGCCGCCGTCTCGGCAGCTACCCGTCCCTCTCCGCCGCGCGCAGCGCGCTGGAGTCCCTCGGCACACCCGCGTCCGAGACGAAGCACCGCCCGCGTCGTTCCGCACGGAGCCGCCGCCGGCCCTCCACTGCACGGAGCCGCTGAGCGGATCCGGAACCGAACGGAGCGTCCGGTTCGCCTCCCCGTCGGGTTGCGCCGCCGGGTTGCGGCCGTCCGCGTCGCGCCGCCGGGTCGCGCCGCCCGCGCGCGCCGTCGGGTTGCGCCGTCCGCGCGCGCAATTCAGGCCGGCCGGGCCCCGCACGGGCAGAAAACACCGATAGAGCCGCACGAGCCGTGATCCGGCCTGAATTGAGAACGGCGGGCGCGCGCAACAGTGCGGCCACACACGAGAAGGGGGACGAGCACCGAGGTGCTCGTCCCCCTTCTTCGTGGGATCCGTATCCGATCAGGCCGCGCCCGCCGCGAGATCCGGCGTGGTCGGGATCGTGCCGGCGGTGTTGACGCCGACCGAGACCTTCTCGCCGCGCGGACCCGTGGTGAAGACGAAGGTCCCGTCCACGGCGTCCACGTGCACGTGGTCGCCCGGGTTGAGCTCGCCGTGCAGGATCTTCTCGGACAGCTGGTCCTCGACCTCGCGCTGCATCGCACGACGCAGCGGACGGGCGCCGAGCGTCGGGTCGAAGCCGATCTCGATGAGGCGGTCCTTCGCGGCGTCCGTCAGCTCGACCGTCATGTCGCGGTCCAGCAGACGGTCGGACAGACGCTTCGTGAACAGGCCGACGATCTGACGCAGCTCGTCCTTGTTCAGCTGCGGGAACACGATGACGTCGTCGAGGCGGTTCAGGAACTCGGGCTTGAAGTTGCGCTTGAGCTCCTCGTCCACCTTGCCCTTCATGCGCTCGTAGGTCGTCTGCGAGTTGCCCTCGATCTGGAAGCCGACGGGACCACCGGCGATCGCCGACGAACCGAGGTTCGTCGTCATGATGATCACGGTGTTCTTGAAGTCGATGACGCGACCCTGGCCGTCGGTGAGGCGGCCCTCTTCGAGGATCTGCAGCAGCGAGTTGAAGATGTCCGGGTGGGCCTTCTCGATCTCGTCGAAGAGCACCACGGAGAACGGCTTGCGGCGCACCTTCTCGGTGAGCTGGCCGCCCTCCTCGAAGCCGACGAACCCGGGAGGGGCTCCGAACAGCCGCGAGACGGTGTG
Organism: Microbacterium sp. MMO-10; assembly: GCF_037148715.1. Taxonomy (NCBI): domain Bacteria; kingdom Bacillati; phylum Actinomycetota; class Actinomycetes; order Micrococcales; family Microbacteriaceae; genus Microbacterium; species Microbacterium sp. MMO-10. The sequence continues at coordinate 69,632 of NZ_JBBCSV010000001.1, forward strand.
CTTCTCGCCGAACTCCGACATGTCGAGGGAGATCAGCGCGCCCTCGTCGTCGAACAGGAACTCGGCGAGCGCCTTGGCGAGCTCGGTCTTTCCGACGCCCGTGGGGCCGGCGAAGATGAACGAGCCCGAGGGGCGCTTCGGGTCCTTGAGACCCGCACGCTGGCGACGGATCGTCTTGGACAGGGCGGCGATCGCCTCCTCCTGGCCGATGACGCGCTGGTGCAGCGCCTTCTCCATGAAGACGAGGCGGCTGGACTCCTCCTCGGTGAGCTTGAACACCGGGATGCCGGTGGCCTGGGCCAGCACCTCGGCGATCAGGCCCTCGTCGACGACCGCGTTGGTCGCGACGTCGCCGGCGCGCCACTGCTTCTCCAGGCGCAGCCGCTCGGCGAGCAGCTCCTTCTCCTGGTCGCGCAGGGAGGCGGCCTTCTCGAAGTCCTGCTCCTCGGAGGCGAGCTCCTTCTCCTCGCGGACCTTCGCGATCTTCTCGTCGAACTCGCGCAGCTCCGGCGGCGACGACAGGATCGACAGACGCAGGCGGGCGCCGGCCTCGTCGATCAGGTCGATGGCCTTGTCCGGCAGGAACCGGTCGGCGACGTAGCGGTCGGCGAGGTTCGCCGCGGCCACGAGGGCGCCGTCGGTGATCTGCACCTTGTGGTGCGCCTCGTAGCGGTCGCGCAGGCCCTTCAGGATGTTGATCGTGTGCGGGAGGTTGGGCTCCTGCACCTGGATCGGCTGGAAGCGGCGCTCGAGGGCCGCGTCCTTCTCGAAGTGCTTGCGGTACTCGTCGAGCGTCGTCGCGCCGATCGTCTGCAGCTCGCCGCGGGCGAGCAGCGGCTTCAGGATGCTCGCGGCGTCGATCGCGCCCTCGGCGGCGCCCGCACCCACGAGGGTGTGGATCTCGTCGATGAAGACGATGATGTCGCCGCGGGTGCGGATCTCCTTGGTCACCTTCTTCAGGCGCTCCTCGAAGTCGCCGCGGTAACGGGATCCGGCGATGAGGGATCCGAGGTCGAGCGAGTAGAGCTGCTTGTCCTTCAGCGTCTCCGGGACGTCGCCCTTCACGATCGCCTGGGCGAGGCCCTCGACGACGGCGGTCTTGCCGACGCCGGGCTCGCCGATCAGCACGGGGTTGTTCTTGGAGCGGCGGGAGAGGATCTGCATGACCCGCTCGATCTCCTTCTCGCGCCCGATCACCGGGTCGAGCTTGTTGTCGCGCGCGGCCTGGGTGAGGTTGCGCCCGAACTGGTCGAGCACCTGCGACCCGCCCTGCGCCTGCTGCTGGCTGCTGTCGTGCGCGGCGCCGGAGACGGCGGCGGGCTCGCGTCCCGGGGATCCGGAGAGCATCTGGATGACCTGCTGGCGCACCTTGTTCAGGTCGGCGCCGAGCTTGACGAGCACCTGCGCGGCGACGCCCTCGCCCTCGCGGATGAGGCCGAGGAGGATGTGCTCGGTGCCGATGTAGTTGTGGCCGAGCTGCAGCGCCTCGCGCAGGCTCAGCTCGAGCACCTTCTTCGCGCGCGGCGTGAAGGGGATGTGGCCGGTCGGCTGCTGCTGCCCCTGGCCGATGATGTCCTGCACCTGCTCGCGCACGGACTCGAGGGAGATGCCGAGCGACTCCAGCGCCTTGGCCGCGGCTCCCTCGCCCTCGTGGATGAGGCCGAGGAGGATGTGCTCGGTGCCGATGTAGTTGTGGTTGAGCATCTTCGCCTCTTCCTGGGCGAGGACGACGACACGACGGGCTCGGTCTGTGAATCTCTCGAACATGTCACTCCTTGTTCGTTGCCCGGAGAGGGCGATGGCACACTCCGTGCCGGATACATCGAGAGTAACGACCGGGCGAGGGCCGTATGCCGATGTTCGCCGTCGGCTGACGTCCACGCTGGGTCGTTGAGCGAGCGCGGCGAAGTCCCGGGTTCGTGCCAAGAACGCAGGACGGTTGCAACTCTGAAGGAGAATCCCGCCGGATCCATCCTTCAAAGTTGCAACGCTCCTCTGAATTGGCCCTCGTCAGGCCACGGGCGGGGCCGGCGGAGCCGCGGGCTGCGCCGGGGCCGGCGCGGCACCCGCGATCGGCTCGATCAACACCGCGGTGCCGTAGGCGCACATCTCGCTGAAGCTGCCGAGCGAGCCGGAGTCGAAGCGCATCGCGATCACGGCGTTGGCCCCGCGCTGCACCGCCTCGGCCCACATCCGGTTCATCACCTCGTAGCGGCTCTCGTACATGAGCTTCGTGAACTCGGGGATCTCGCCGCCGCCGAGGGCGCGGAAGCCGGCCGTGAACCCCTGCCCGAAGTTCGTGGATCGCACGGTGAGGCCCATCACCTCGCCGAGCACCTGGGTCACGCGGTAGCCGGGCACGTCGTTCGTCGTCACCATGAACATGCGCTCATCGTGACACGCCGCACGGACCCCGCGCATCCCCCTCTCCCGGAATCCGCACAGGTGGCCGACGGAGGATCGTCGAGGCCCTGCGAGGGGCTTCGCCCCCGACAGGAACGGATCCGGACGATGATGACAAGCCCCCAGCACGCCGCCCGGCGCCGCATGTACCGACGCCGACGCTGGATCGTGGGGATCATCGCGGTGATCGTCCTGGCGCTCATCGCGGCCGCGGCGTTCGTCGTCATCACCTACGCCGATGCGAACAACGGGATCCGCCGCTCGTCGATCGCCGGCCTGACCGGCCCCAAGCAGAACACCGGCGAGTCGAACATCCTGATCATGGGACTGGACAGCCGCGTGGACGAGAACGGCAATCCGTTCCCCCAGGCGATCTACGACCAGATCCATGCGGAAGACGCCTCGGTCGGCGGGTACAACACGAACGTGCTCATGCTGATCCACATCCCGGCGAACGGCGGCAAGGCCGTGGGGATCTCCATCCCCCGCGACGACTACGTGGACTTCCCCGACTCCCCCGGCGGCGTGGACAAGGGCAAGATCAAGGAGGCCTACGGCGACGCCATGAACGCCTCGCTGCAGAACCTCGCGGACAAGGGGGTCTCCGAGGCCGACGCCTACCAGCAGTCGCGCACGGCGGCACGGCAGAGCACGATCAAGACGGTCTCGGCGTTCCTCGGCGGAGTGCGGATCGACCACTTCGTCGAGGTGACGATGGCGGCGTTCTACGAGGTGGCCGAGGCCGTGCAGCCGATCACGGTGTGCCTGAACCACGCCACCGCCGACACGTTCTCGGGAGCCGACTTCCCGGCCGGCGTGCAGGAGCTCAACGCCGCGCAGTCGATGGCCTTCGTGCGCCAGCGCCGCGACACCACCTCGAGCGACTTCGACATGACGGATCTGGATCGCACCCGCCGCCAGCAGGCGTTCATGGTGTCGCTGGCGGTCAAGCTCAAGCAAGCATCGACCTTCACCGACTTCGGCAAGCTGCAGAAGCTCATCGACGTCGCCAAGAAGGACGTGGCGATGGACGATCAGCTGGATCTGCTGTCGTTCGCCCAGCAGGCGCAGAGCCTCGCCGGCGGCAACATCTCCTTCGTCACGCTCCCGATCGACCACTTCGACACGGTCGACGGCCAGGACGTGAACATCGTCGACCTCGATGCGATCCGCGCCCAGGTGCACGACCTGCTGAACCCGCCGACGCCGACGGCGGCGCCGTCCCCCTCGCCGTCGTCGTCATCGTCGTCCGGATCCGACGCGGGCTCCTCCGGCACTCCGGGGTCGACGGGCGCGCCGCACCCGGTCTACACCGACTCGTCGTCGCCGCTGCAGTCGGGCAACGTGCCCTGCGTGAACTGAGTCCGCGGCGGAGGGCTACTGGACGTAGGGCACCGTCAGCACGGCGTCGGTGAATCCCGGGGCCGAGAACCGGATGGTGATCACACCGTCCCAGTACGCGGTCCCGTCGTGCGGGGTCTCCGCGCCGTACATGAAGCCGTTCGCGGTGGATCCGTCGTAGCTCGAGACGACCGGCGTCTGCGAGCTCCCGGCGCCGATCACGGTCTCGAAGACGAAGGTGCTGTGGAGCTGGTCGTCGGCGGCACCGGTCGTCGTCGTCCATCCGACGATCCCGGCATCGCCGCCGAAGATGTTGCCCTTGTAGAGATAGAGCCCCTGGGCCGCGGAGTTGGATCCGGTCCCCTGCCAGGTGATCGTCGCCGACACGGTCGTCGACGCCGAGGCGGGAGCCGGCAGCCGCAGCGCGCCGCTCAGGCGGAACTCCGAGCTCCACTGGGGCCCCGTGAACGTGAGGACGACGCCCGAGGCGTCGAGGGCGCCGCCGCTCGCCGCGCTGAGCGGGGCCGCGACGGCCGCGGCGATGACGGGGGCGCCCCAGGCCGCCGCCCGCAGAACGGAGCGACGCGGGAGCGCACGGGCAGACGGGAGCGCACGGGAGGAGGGGCGTGCCGGGCTGTCGGTCATCGGAGTCCTTCGCGTCGACGGCGGCTGCGGCCGTCGGGTTCCGGCGCACCCAGCATCCTAGCGATATCTCGGTATACCTCCGTGTCCGCAATCCATTCTCGACTCGGATCCCCGTCGGATCCGGGCCGGATCCGGGTTGGATTCGGAACGGGTACTTATGCCCGGGCGTATTAACCCTGGCACAAGTCGCGGACAGTCCCGACGCTGGAAGGGTGCCCCGAATCCCGTCCGCCGCTGCCGCCCACATCGGGGCCCGGATCCGCCTGGCACGGGAATCCTCGACGATGACGCAGGACCAGCTCGCGGCCTTCAGCGACATCGACTCGTCGAACGTGCGCGCCTACGAGGCCGGACGCGCGCTGCCGAACGTGCAGACCCTGGTGCGCATCGCCGAGACGCTGAAGACCCCGGCGGGCTACTTCCTCGAGGACGTCACGGTCGAGATGTTCCCGACCTCGACGACGGACCGGCGCCGCCGGGCGAGCTGACCCCGCGGCACGAGCGTCACGGATGCCGCCCGCGGCACGGACACGGTCCACGCGCCCGTCGCGGGCGACTTCGCCCCGCCCGTCATCCTTCGTCACACCCGCGCCTGGAATACCAGCGGATGCTTAGCGTTGACACATCAGGCGCATCATCGCGCCGCCCTGACGCCCCCAGCGTCGACGCCCTTCCGGCGCGCCCGGCACGCCTTCCCCAGGAGTCTCCATGAGCACCACCGCATCCAGCCCCCGGTCCGAAGGGACCGCCCGGCGCCCCAAGGCGCCCGACACCCGCGGTCCCGTCCGCAAGCTGCTGACGTCGTTCGGCTTCCAGATCATCGCCGCGCTCGTGCTCGGTGTCGCGGTGGGCCTGCTCGGCCGTCAGCTCGGCGCCACGCACGACAACCACACGGTGCTGTCCGACACGCTCGACAAGATCGGCGGCTCCTACGTGACGCTGCTGCGCGCGGCCGTGGTGCCCCTCATCTTCACGGCGATCGTCGCGAGCATCTCGAACCTGCGCCGGGTGCAGAACGCCGCCCGCCTGGCCGGGCAGACCATCCTCTGGTTCGCGATCACCGCCTTCATCGCCGTCTCCATCGGCATCGTGCTCGGCATCACCATCCAGCCGGGCGCGCACGCCGGCACCGACCTCGTGAAGGGCACCGTGCCCACGCAGGGCACCTGGTGGAACTTCCTGCTGGGCCTGATCCCGCAGAACTTCCTCGGCCTCGCGGTCAGCACGAACCCGGGTGAGGCCGAGGGCACGTTCGTCTCCTCGGTGAACTTCAACATCCTCCAGGTGATCGTGGTCGCCGCCGTCGTCGGCATCGCCGCGCTCAAGGCCGGCCGCAAGGCCGAGCCGTTCCTCGTGTTCACCGAGTCGCTGCTCAAGGTCATCCAGCGCGTGCTCTGGTGGATCATCCGCATCGCCCCGATCGGCACCTTCGGCCTCATCGGATCCGCCGTCATCAACTACGGCTGGGACAAGCTCACCTCGCTCGCCTGGTTCGCCGGCGCGATCTACCTGGGCCTCGCGCTCGTGCTGTTCGTCGTCTACCCGATCCTGGTGAAGACGCACGGCCTGTCCATCAAGCAGTACTTCACGGGCGTGTGGCCGGCGGTGCAGCTCGGCTTCGTGAGCCGCTCCTCGATCGGCACCCTGCCCCTCACCGAGCGCGTCACCGAGCGCAACCTCGGCGTGCCCCGCGGCTACGCCTCGTTCGCCGTGCCGCTCGGCGCCACCACCAAGATGGACGGCTGCGCCGCGATCTACCCGGCCATCGCCGCGATCTTCGTCGCCCAGTTCTTCGGCATCCAGCTCAACCTGATGCAGTACATCCTGATCGTGATCGTCTCGGTGGTCGGATCCGCCGCGACCGCCGGCACCACCGGCGCGATCGTGATGCTGACCCTCACCCTGTCGACCCTGGGCCTGCCGCTCGAGGGCGTCGGCCTCCTGCTCGCGATCGACCCGATCCTCGACATGGGCCGCACCGCGGTCAACGTCGCAGGGCAGGCCCTCGTGCCGACGATCGTCGCCAAGCGCGAGGGGATCCTCGACCTCGACCTCTACAACGCGCCGCGCAACGGGCTGCCGTTCGCCGAGGACATCGAGGACGAGGACGCACGCGCCGCGGACGACGCCGCCGGCGCGACGGACGACGCTGCGACGTCGACCGGATCCGCCGACGCGGAGGCCGTCGCCACCCGCTGATCCCGGTTCACCGCTCGAGGCCCTCGGATCCCGTCTCGGGATCCGAGGGCCTCGTCGCTTCAGCGCGGGCGACGAGATCCCTCCGCCCGTCCGGCGACCCGAAGCGGGTCCGGCGGGCGCTCCTGGGCCTTCCCGTCGCAGAAGATGTCGTCACCTCCCGCCCGGAACGACGTTCTTCGCGACGGGAGCGGATCCCCTGCCAGCTCTCACGCGCCCCGCACGGGTCAGCGCTCCGCGGGACCCGTCGCCATCCGGGTGTCCAGCGCAAGCTCCTCCGCGTCCATCGCGTGGATCAGCTCGCGCATGACCTCCTCGTTCAGCGTGCCCGCGTCGCGCTCGGAGATGAGCACGTCACGGCGCACCTGCAACCACCCCTTCGACAGGCCGACGAGCTCGTCCCGGCTCGGCCGCGGCATGCTGTCCTCATCGCGCTGCCCCTGCGCGGTGTCGCGCTCGACGCGGGTGAACCGCTGCGCGAACCGGTCGAACCAGCCCAGCGATGCCGCCCCGTGGGTCCGCTCCCAGGCCGTGCGCTTCTCGTCGAGGAAGACCTTGCCCGCCTCGCGGGTGCGCGCCCGCACCTGGGCCAGCTGGCGCCGGTCCTCCTCCTCCTCGTCCGACACGTCGGCGACGCCCAGGCCCTTGATCAGCAGCGGCAGCGTCAGCCCCTGCAGCAGCAGCGTGCCCACGGTCACCAGGAACGCGACGACGACGATCGCATGCGCCGCCTCCGTCTCGAGCCCGGCGAGGTCGGCTGCGGCGAGCGCCGTGGCGAGCGTCACCACTCCGCGCATTCCGGCCCAGGAGATCACCGCGTTGTCGCGCCAGCTCAGCTGCGACTCCCGGAAGCGCTCGCGCAGCTCCTCCTCGCTAGGGCGTCGGGCGCTCCGGCCCCGGCGCCGCTGCTTCTCCGCCACGGCATCGGACCGCTTCTGGAACTCGCCGGATGCGAGGGCCCTCTCGAACTGCCGCAACTTCAGTCGCGACCAGAACTCGCCCCAGGCCGAGGCCGGGTACACGAACAGCGGCCGCACCAGCAGCACCACGACGAAGACCCCGGCGGAGAGCCACAGCACGCCCCCGACCTGTGTCGCGCCGAGCTCGGCGAGGACGGGCGGCAGCTGCAACCCGATGTAGCCGAACACGAACGACTCCAGCAGGAAGTCCGCCGACAGCCAGATCGGCGCCTCCTGCATCCGGGTCGCGTAGCTCGTGCGGGGTGCGTTGTAGCCGACGACGAGCCCCATCGCGACGACCGCGAGCACACCGGATCCCTGGAGGTGCTCGGTGATCGCGTAGACGCCGAACGGCGCGAGCAGTCCGAACGTGCCGATCACGACCGGATCCGAGATCCGCATGCGCAACTGATGCATGGCGAGTCCGGCGACCACCCCGATCACGACCCCGACGACGACCGCGACGGCGAACTGGCCGATGCCCCCGCCCAGGGTCACCGTCGCGCCCGCCACGATCGCGGCGAACACGCGGTACAGCGTGAGCGAGGTCGCGTCGTTGATGAGGCTCTCGCCGCTGAGCACCGTCATCACGCGGCGCGGCAGCCCGAGCCGGCGACCGATCGCGGCGGCGGAGACGGCGTCGGGCGGGGCGACGATCGCACCGAGGAGCAGGGCCCCGGGCAGGGTGAGCGAGGGCATGATCAGCCACGCGACGAGCCCGACCGCGGCCGTCGTCACGACGACCAGGCCGATGCCGAGCCGACGGATCTGGGGCAGGCTGCGGCGGAAGCTCACGAACGACACGTCCAACGACGCCGAGTACAGCAGCGGCGGCAGCACCAGCGTCAGCAGCACATGCCCGTCGATGCGGAGGTTCGGCACGGCCGGGATGAACGACACGGCGAGCGCCACCACCGTGACCAGCAGGGGCGCGGGCCAGCCCCGCCAGCGGGCGACCGCCGCGACGATGACGGATCCGACCAGCACGTAGAAGATCTCGGCGTCCATGCGGTCAGGCTACCGGGGCGCCGCTTTCGCGCCTCTGTCGCGGCGCTGTCGAGTGCCGTCGGGCACCGCTCACGACCCTTCCGGGGGCCGTCGTCTCCTGCGCGCTCGCACAATTCAGGCCGGCGCCGCTCGATAGCCGGCGTTTCCGCCCGTCCGGGCTTACTCCGTCGGCTGCAGCCTGAGTTATGCGCCGGGCACGGGGCGCCCCCTCCCGACGCCCCACCCCGGAAGGGCCGAACCGACCCGCGACCCTGTCCCTCGGCGCCCGCCTCCGGTCGCAGGCCCGGAATGCACCGGACCTCCGTCGCGTTGCCCTCAGGGATGTCTTCTCTCGCGCTCTCCGTCCTCGACCTCGTCCCCGTCCGCACCGGGCAGTCCAGCGCCCAGGCCGTGGCGGCGTCGCTCGCCCTCGCCGCCCGCGCCGACGACCTCGGCTACCGCCGGTACTGGTTCGCCGAGCACCACAACATGCCCGCGGTCGCCTCGACCGCGCCGCCGGTGCTCATCGCAGCGGCCGCGGCCCGCACGTCGCGGATCCGGGTCGGATCCGGCGGGGTGATGCTGCCGAACCACGCGCCGCTCATCGTCGCCGAGCAGTTCGCCGCCCTCGAGGCGATCGCCCCGGGCCGGATCGACCTGGGCATCGGCCGCGCCCCCGGCAGCGACCCCGTGATCACCCAGCTCCTGCGCGCCTCCGGCACCGCCGGCGACGTGGAGCGGTTCCCCGACCACGTGCAGGACATCGCCCTCATGCTGCAGCCCGACGGCGCGACCGTGCAGTTCACGTCCGGCGGCGAGTACGCGGTGCGGTCGACGCCCGCCGCGACCGGCGCTCCCGAGGTGTGGCTGCTCGGATCCAGCGACTACTCCGCGCAGCTTGCGGCCTCCCTCGGCCTGCCGTACGTGTTCGCGAACCACTTCTCCGGCCAGGGCCTCGACCGCGCCCTCGCCCTGTACCGCGAGGGCTTCCGCCCCACCGAGGCGCGCCCCGAGCCGCGCACCTTCCTCACCGCGAACGTCGTCGCGGCGCCCACCGCCGAGGAGGCCGCGGAGCGCGCGATCCCCCAGCTGCGGATGATGGCGCGCCTGCGCCTGAACCGTCCGCTCACCGCTCTGGAGACCGTGGAGCAGGCCACGGCCGCGCTCGCCGCCGCGCCGGATCCGCAGGAGGAGCAGATCCACGCCGCCGCGCTCGCGAACTGGTTCGTCGGCGACGGCGCGACCGTTCGCGCCGACCTCGAGGCCTTCGCGGCGCAGCACGGCGTCGACGAGATCATGGTCTCCCCCGTCGCCGGCTCCTTCGCCGCCGAGGATCCCGACCGCACGCCGGGTCGTACGCAGACACTGGAGCTGCTCGCGGGCTGAGCCCCGCATGGGCGACGGCGCCCGGCGCCGGGCGACCGTCGACCCGCGCCGTTGTGCAGGACGCCCCTGCCGTTCTGCAGGAGCCACCCGGCCGGACGCGGCGGATTATGTCGGTTTCGCGGTCGGATCCGGTCCGTGGCCCTGCATATCGTCGGGCCCTCCCTGCAGAACGTCCGCGCCCCCGGCAGACCGACGGCCCCGCAACCCGAGCAGCCCGACAGACCGACGGCCCGAGCAGCCCGCGAGCGCCCGGCCTATGCCTCGGGCTCGCCGCTCACGAGCGCCCGCAGCCAGTCCCTGGCCTCGACGAACACGTCGTCGGCGTACCGCTCCGGGTACTGCACGATGCGACGGTCGGCGCGGGGGTAGGAGCCGAGGTAGACGACGCGCGGGCTGAACCGGCGGATGCCGAGCAGAGCGTCGGCCATGCGCTCGTCCTGGATGTGCCCGTCGGCGTCGAGCACGAACCGGTAGCGCCCCAGCTCGTCGCCGATCGGGCGCGACTGCAGCAGCGACAGGTTGATGCCGCGGGTGGAGAACTGCTCCAGCAGCTCGAGCAGCGCACCGGCGTGGTCCTCGGGGAGCTCGACGATGAGCGACGTCTTGTCGGCGCCGGTCGGCGGCGCCGGGGCGACGGTGCGGGCGACCAGCACGAACCGGGTGACGGCGTTGTCGTTGTCGCCGATGCCGTCGGCCAGCAGCTCGAGCTCGTGGTGCTGCACGATGCCGGGGGCGGCGATGGCGGCGTCCGCCGGCAGGGATCCGTCGAGGATCCCGAGCGCCGAGGCGACGTTGCTCGCCGCGGGCACGTGCTGATGACGCGGGAGGTGCTCGCCGAGCCACCCGTAGCACTGCGCGTAGGCGACGGGATGCGCCGCGACGACCGTCACGTCCTCCAGTCGCTTCCCGGGGGCCGCCACGAGAACGAAGTCGACCTTGACGAGGTACTCGCCGACGATCCGCAGACCGGGGAGGGTGGCCAGGGCGTCGAGCGTGGTGGTGACACCGCCCTCGACCGAGTTCTCGATCGCGATCATCGCCGCGTCGCTGCGCCCCTCGAGCACGTCCGCGAGCGCCTCGCCGACGTTGTGCACGGCGCGCCACTCCTGCCCGCGGGCTTCGGGCACCTGGTCCAGCGCCGCCTCGGTGAAGGTGCCCGCGGGCCCGAGGTAGCTGTAGGTGCGGCGGGCGGAGGCGGCATCGGTCACGGCGTTCAGCCTAGTCCGGGGTGCGCTCCCGGTTCGGGTCGATGACGCGGACGCCGCCCGTCCCGTCCCGGATGGACGACGCAGAGCCGGATCCGATCCGGTGATCCGACCGGATCCGGGCGCCGTGCGCCCCGCCCTGAAACGATGATGCGCTCGGGGGCCCGGCGGGGCAGACTATCCCCATGACGAGCCGTGCCGGCCTCCCCGCGGAGGAAAGCGACCTGATCGACGTCGACGAGCTGATCGCCGCCTACTACGACCGGATCCCGGATCCGTCCGTCCCGACGGAACGGGTCGTGTTCGGCACGAGCGGGCATCGCGGATCATCCCTGAGCGGCAGCTTCAACGAGCAGCACATCCTCGCCACGACCCAGGCGATCGTCGACTACCGGGCCGCGCAGGGCATCACCGGCCCCCTCTTCCTGGGCCGCGACACGCACGCGCTCAGTCGTCCGGCGGAGCGCAGCGCGATCGAGGTGCTCGTCGCGAACGGCGTCGACGTGCTCGTCGATTCCCGCGACGCCTGGGTGCCCACGCCCGCGCTCAGCCACGCCATCCTCACCTACAACCGCGACCGCGCCGCCGACGAGCCGAGTCGCGCCGACGGCATCGTCGTCACCCCGTCGCACAACCCGCCGCGCGACGGCGGCTTCAAGTACAACCCGCCGCACGGCGGTCCCGCCGACACCGACGCGACCGGCTGGATCGCGAACCGCGCCAACGAGCTCATCGAGCAGGGGCTGGCGGGCGTCAAGCGCACCCGCTTCGCCGACATCGACGCCGGATCCCTCGGCACCTACGACTTCCGCGACGGCTACGTGCGCGACCTGCCGTCGATCATCGACGTCGACGCGATCAAGCGGGCCGGCGTCCGGATCGGGGCGGACCCGCTGGGCGGCGCATCGGTCGAGTACTGGGCGCTCATCGCCGAGATGCACGGCCTCGACCTCACCGTGGTCAACCCGGAGGTCGACCCCACCTGGCGGTTCATGACGCTGGACTGGGACGAGAAGATCCGGATGGATCCGTCCTCCCCCTCCGCGATGGCGTCGCTCGTCGCGAAGAAGGGCGACTACGACGTGCTGACCGGCAACGACGCCGACGCCGACCGCCACGGCATCGTCACCCCCGACGCCGGGCTGATGAATCCGAACCACTACCTCGCCGTCGCGATCGACTACCTGTTCTCGCACCGCGAGGGCTGGGACCGCAACGCCGCGATCGGCAAGACGCTGGTGTCGTCGATGATCATCGACCGGGTCGCCGAGTCGCTGGGCCGGCGTCTGCTCGAGGTCCCGGTCGGGTTCAAGTGGTTCGTGCCGGGGCTGCTCGACGGATCGGTGGCGTTCGGCGGCGAGGAGTCGGCCGGCGCGTCGTTCCTGCGCAAGGACGGATCCGTCTGGTCGACCGACAAGGACGGGATCCTGCTCTGCCTCCTCGCCGCGGAGATCATCGCCGTCACCGGCAAGACCCCGTCGGAGCGCTACCGCGAGCTCGAGGAGGCGTTCGGCGCCTCCGCCTACCAGCGCGTGGACGCGCCCGCGACGCCCGAGCAGAAGGCGACGCTCGGCAGGCTGTCGCCGGAGTCGGTCACCGCGACCGAGCTCGCGGGCGAGCCGATCACGGCGAAGCTCTCGCACGCGCCCGGCAACGGCGCGGCGATCGGCGGCCTCAAGGTGCAGACCGAGCACGCCTGGTTCGCCGCGCGCCCCTCCGGCACGGAGGACGTGTACAAGCTCTACGCCGAGTCTCTGCTCGGTCCCGAGCACCTCGCCCGCGTGCAGGAGGAGGCCCGGGCGGTCGTGAGCGCCGCGCTCGGCGGCTGACGCCCCGGGGCGGGAGTCGCCTCACTGCAGCGCGTCTCGTCTCCGTCGCCTTCGGGGTCTTCGCTCAACGGCCCCGCTGGTGCCCTCGGGGTCGTCGAGCGAGCACGATCGCAGTCCGAGCAAGACGAAGCGCGGTCATCTCACGAGCGGTCACAGCCCGGGGGTGCTGCCGCGCACGATCACCTCGACCGGCAGCGGGGCCTGGGTCCAGTCGTCGTCGACGATGGCGCGGAACGCCTGGTACCCGGCCTCGTTGAGCGGCACCCGCACGGTGGTGAGCGCGGGCGTCACGTCCCCGCTCGCCGAGACGTCGTCGAAGCCGCAGACCGCGATGTCGGCGCCGACTGCGCGGCCCGCCGCGCGGATCGCGGACATCGCCCCGAGCGCGACGACGTCGCTCATGCCGAACACGAGCGTGCCGGGCTCCACGCCTTCGGCGAGTGCCGCTGCCATCGCGGCCGTGCCCGACTCCCGCCGGAAGTCGCCCCGGTGGATCCGCGACATCTCGCCCCCGCCCGCCGCGAACCCGCGGGCGAACCCGTTCAGGCGATCGTCGGACGTGCGCACGCCCTCGGCCGCGCCGATCCCGATCGCGGACCGGTAGCCGAGCGCCGCCATGCGCCGGCCGAGCTCCTCGGCCCCGCCCGCGTTGTCGATCGTGATCGCCCGCGTTCCCGAACCGTCGCCGGGGCGCTCGCCGAACGCGACCACCCGGCCGCCGTAGCGGGAGAAGGCCTCGAGCTCGGCGTCTGCAGGATCCGCCGCCCCCGCCTCGCCGGTGCGGTCGGCGCGGGAGGCCGCGAGGATGAGTCCCTGCGGCCGCTGTCCGCGGAGCGCGCGCAGGATCCGGTTCTCGCGCTCCGGATCGCGCTCGGTGATCGAGATCGTGACGACGAGGCCGCGCTCGTCCGCGCCGCGCGCGACGCCGGCCGCGATCTGGCCGAAATAGGGGTCGGCGATGTCGGCGACCAACAGCGCGATGACCGGGGAGCGTCCGCGGGCGGTCGCCTGGGCCGACACGTTCGGGGTGTACCCGAGGGAGTCGGCGGCGCGTTCCACGCGTTCCCGGAAGTCCTCGGCGACCTTGCGCGCCGAGCCGTTCAGCACCCGCGAGGCCGTGGCCAGCGAGACACCGGCCTCGCGCGCCACGTCCTGGAGCGTGGCCGCGTGGGCCCCGCCGGAGCCGGCGTGCAGGGAAGGGCTTTCCGGGGTCATGCCCCGAGCATAGTTCCCGTCGCCCGGCTGCGCAGTGCCCATGACGCACGACCGGATCCGGCCTGTCCCTTCGCCCCGTTCGCGACGTGCCCCCGCCCGTCCCGCTACGCCTCCCGTCGCCCCCGTCCCCGTTCAGGTCGCAGAATCTGTCGCTTTCCCGCCCTCGGAACGACATTTTCTGCGACCGGAGCCGAGAAGGCAGTCCGCCGAGCGGGTCCCGAGGCGACAGGAGAGCGAGGCAATCGGTTGCCAACCACGCCCGGGCCCGAGGCTCCGGACCCGCTCAGGCGGTCCGGTCGAGCGACCCGCACCAGGAGCCCCAGGCCGCTCAGGCGATGCCGTCGAGCGACCCGCGCCCGAGGCTCCCGACCCGCTCAGGCGATCCGGTCGAGCGACGCCGGGTCGACCCGGTGCCGCAGCGGCTCGCCCTCGGCCCAGCGGCGCAGCTCGGCCGCCACGAGGCGCCCCATCGCCGCGCGGTCCTCGCCCATGGATCCGGCCACGTGCGGCGTGAGCTCGACGTTCTCGAGCGTCCACAGCGGCGAGGAGGCCACCGGCGGCTCGTCCACCGTCACGTCGAGCAGCGCCGTGAGGTCCGGGCGCTCGTGCCACACCGCCACGAGGTCGCCCTCGTCGACGAGCCCGCCCCGGGCGGTGTTCACGAGCGTCGCGCCCTGCGGCATCCGGCGCAGCAGCCCGGCGTCGATCATCCCGGTCGTGGCCGGCAGCAGCGGGGCATGCAGGCTCACCACGTCGGCCCGGGCGAACAGCTCCTCCAGCTCGACCAGCTCGATCCCCGCCCGGGCCGCGGACTCGGCGTCCGCGAACGGATCCGCCGCGATCAGCCGCAGGCCGCTGTCGCGCAGGCGCTCCGCGACCCTGCGCCCGATCTCGCCCAGCGCCACGAGGCCGACGGTGCGCCCGCGGGCGCCCGCAGCGGCGGCGGCAGCGGACCGGCTGCGCTCCTGCGCATACCGGCGCCGGGCCGCAGGAACGCCCCGGGCGGCCAGCACGATCTGCGCCGCGGCGATCTCGGCCACCGGGTCGGCGTTCGCCGCGGCGGCGGAGACCACCGTGATCCCGCGCGCCCACGCCTCGGGCGCGATCATGTGCTTCACCGATCCCGCCGCGTGCAGCACTCCGCGCAGACGCGGCGCACGGTCGAGCAGCGCACCGTCGACCACGGGGGCACCCCAGCCCGTCAGCAGCAGCTCGGTGTCGTGCAGCGCCTCCGGCCGGGCCGCGAGCTCGGCCGCGGTGAGGAACGGCCGCTCCAGCATCACGGTAGCGTCGATCATGGCCAGCACGTCGTCCGGATAGACGTCGTCGCGACGCCCCTCCTCCATGACCAGCCGCGCGCGCATCCGCTCGCCCATACCGCCTCCCTCCGCCCGCCCCTCCGGGCGAAACATCCGATGAATGATTGACAGCGTCTGCGGACCTACATTAGATTCGCCATCGACGTCTTGCAAAGTGGCAAGCGTTTGCCAAACCTGACGGAGAATCCCATGCACAGCAGAATCCTGCGCACCGCCGCCCTGATCGGTGTCGCCACGCTCGCCCTCGCGGGCTGCTCGAGCACCGCCTCGGGCGGCAAGGGCGAGGCGCCCCAGAACGAGAAGTCCACGCTGGAGATCTGGATCCGCACCACCCCGGGAAGCCCGAGCGAGGCGGCGCAGAAGGCCATGGTCGAGGCCTTCGAGAAGAAGACCGGCTACAAGGCCGAGCTCACGGCGATCTTCGACGACTTCGAGACCAAGCTCGCCCAGCGGGCGGGGCAGAAGGATCTGCCCGACATCGTCATGAACGACATCAGCCAGCTGGGCACGATGCACACGCAGGGCATCGTGCGCGAGGTCGACACGAAGAGCGTCGCCAACGCGAAGGATCTCACGCCCCAGGCCGCCGCCGCCGGCAAGGCGACCGACGGCAAGACCTACGCCATCCCCTACTCGGCGCAGGCGAACGCCCTGCTCATCCGCAGCGACTGGCTGCAGAAGCTCGGCCTGCAGGCGCCGAAGACCTGGGACGAGCTCGAGACGGTCGCGAAGGCGTTCACCACCCAGGATCCCGATGGCGACGGCCAGGCCGACACCTACGGCCTCGCCGTGCCGGCCTCGACCAAGCGCGGCTACGCCTCGTGGTACTTCTCGAACTTCCTCTGGGCCGCGGGCGGCGACTTCATCAAGAAGTCCGGCAACGGCTACGTCCCCGCGATGAGCGACCCCGCCTCGGTCAAGGCCATGGAGTGGTTCCGCGGACTGCAGTGCGAGGCCAAGGTCGTGCAGCCCGGCGCCGTCAGCATGGACACCCCGCCGACGAACGAGGCCTTCGAGACCGGGGTCGCGGGCATGTACCTGACCGGCCCGTACATGATGCCCCGGTTCGACAAGTCCCTCGGCGCGGACAAGTACGAGGTCGTCCCGGCCCCGAAGGGCCCGAAGGACGCCACGGTGCTCGCCGAGGGCGGTGCGATCTACCTCATGGCCGGATCCGAGAACCAGAAGGGCCAGGACGCCTTCGCGAACTGGTACATCGGCGCCGACGCGCAGAAGGCCGGCATGGAGGGCACCAACGGCACCTTCAGCGTGCAGCTGCCCGTGAACGAGACCGTCAAGGTCTCCGACGTGCGCGACGACGCCCGCTGGGAGACGTTCGCCACCGCCTATCAGGAGAGCGGCCGCTACGCACCGAACATCCCGAGCTGGACGCCGGTGCGCCAGATGACCGCCGACACGGTGAACGCGCTCCTGGCCGACTGCTCGCTCGATCTGACCTCGGAGCTGTCCGACCTCGACGGCAAGCTCACCGCCGAACTGCTCACGCAGGGGATCCTCAAGAAGTGACCATGGACATCGTGGACACCGCACGTCCGGCTTCGGCGGCGAGCACGGCGACGGAGGCCCTGCTGGTCCCGTCGCCGGCTCGGCGCCGCCGGCGGCGCACGCAGGGGAAGTGGTGGATCCCGTGGGTGTTCCTCGCCCCCGCCCTGCTGCTCTTCCTCGTGTTCCGCTACATCCCGATGGTGCAGGCCGTCTCGATGTCGGTGGAGAACGTCCGCCCCTACCTGGGCAACGAGTTCGTCGGGCTCGCGAACTACCAGACGATCCTGTCGTCGACGGACTTCCGCGATGCGACGATCAACACCCTCGTCCTCGCCCTCGGCCAGACCGCCGGCAGCCTCGGCGTCGGCTTCCTGCTCGCTCTGCTGCTCGAGGGCCAGACCCGGAAGCTCTCCTTCCTGCGCTCGGCCGCCTTCCTTCCCGTGGTCGTGCCGATGGCGGTCATCGCGGAGCTCTGGCGGATCATGTACTACCCCGCCGCCGACGGCTTCCTGAACTCGATCATCGGGTTCGTCGGCCTCGGCCCGAGCGAGTACATCAACGATCCGAGCACCGCGATGGGATCCATCATGGTGATGGGGATCTGGCGCGGCGCCCCGTACGACATGATGATCATCCTCGCCGGGCTCGCCGGCATCGACCGCGGCCTGTACGAGGCGGCGACGGTCGACGGCGCGAACCGCTGGCAGCGGATCCTGCACGTGACCCTGCCCGGCCTGCGCCCGGTGTTCACGATCCTCTTCATCCTGGCCGCGGTGCGCGGCTTCCGGGTGTTCACCGAGGTGTTCCTGATGACCAACGGCGGCCCGAACGGCGCCACCGAGGTCGTCATGACCCTGCTCTACAAACTCGGCCTGGAACAGGGCAAGCTCGGCGTCGGCTCGGCCGGCGCGGTGCTGCTGTTCCTCGCGACGCTGGTGCTGACGGTCTTCGTGCAGCTCATCACCCGCAGGAGGAAGGACGCATGAGCGCCGGCACCGACACCGCCCTCGGACTCACCGAGAGCCGCACGCCCCTCGCGATCGCCGTCAAGGTCGTGCTGTACGCCGTGGTCGCGGTCCTCTTCGCGGGACCGCTGATCGCCCTGCTCGTGGGCGCGTTCAGCGAGGTCTCCGACCCGACCGAGCTCAGCGTGATCCCCAGCCGGCCGACGCTTGCGAACTTCGGCATCGCGATCGACTACGGCGTGCTGAAGTACCTCGCGAACTCGTTCTTCGTCGTCGGCTTCGGCCTGCTGCTGCAGGTCGTCGTCTCGGTGCTCGCCGGATACGCTCTGGCGCGCAAGCGGTTCCGCTTCTCGGCCCTGGTCATGGTCGCGATCCTCGCGACCATGATGCTGCCCGAGGAGATCCTCGCCCTGCCCCTGTCGATCCTGCTCTCGGATCTGCCGGTCGTGCACATCAACCTCATGGGCACGCTCGCCGGCATGATCGTGCCGCTGGGCGCCTGGGCGTTCTCGATCCTCGTGATGACCGAGTTCATGAAGGACGTGCCGATCGAGCTCGAGGAGGCCGCGCGCATCGACGGCGCCGGGGAGCTCCGCGTGTTCGCGCAGATCATCGTGCCGCTGTGCAAGCCGGCCCTCGGCGTGGTCGGGGTGTTCGGGTTCACGATGATCTGGGACCAGTACCTGCTGCCCCTGCTCGTCTCCACGAGCAACGCGACCTACACGCTGCCGCTCGCGCTGCGCACCCTGCGCATCGACCCCGAGGTCACGCCCGGTGTCATCATGGCGGCCTCGCTGCTCGCGCTCGCCCCCTCGGTGATCGTGTTCCTGCTGTTCCAGCGGTCGTTCGCGCGCGGCCTCACCTCCGGCGCGCTGAAGGGCTGATCGTGACGGTGCTCGAGATCGACGGCGTGGTCGGGATGCGCGATGTGGGCGGGATCCCCGCCGGATCCGCCCGGGTGCGCACGGGAAGGCTCTACCGCTCCGGCGCGCTCTCGTCGGTCGACGACCGGGGCGCGGATGCGATCCGCGCCCTGGTCGGGCGGATCATCGATCTGCGCTCGGACGACGAGGTCGCGGCGGCGCCGACGGCCGTGGGCGAGGTCGAGCTCATCCGCCTCCCGCTGTACCACGGGTCTCCGCGCTCGTTCTTCCTGGAGGGCTACGACCTCGCCGGGATCTACCGGCACCTGCTGGCGGAGTCGATGCCCGAACTCGTCGCGGCGATCCGCGCGATCGCCGCGGGCGAGCCCGCGCTCGTGCACTGCACCGCGGGCAAGGACCGCACGGGTCTCGTGATCGCGCTCGCCCTCGCCGCCGTGGGGGCCGACCGCGAGGAGGTCGTGGCCGATTACGCGCTCACCGCGGAGCTCATCCCCGCCTCCGACCGCCGGGCCACGTCGGAGCGCCTGCGCCGCGCCTATCCCCGGTCGCCGCACGCCGCGGTGCTCGCCACGGAATCCCCCGCGTCCGTCATGCGCGACGTCCTCGCCGAGATCGACCGCGTCCACGGATCCGTGCGCGCCCTGCTCGCCGCGCACGGGCTGACCGCCGCCGAGCTGACGGCCCTCGACGAAGCCCTGCTGACCCCCGAGCGTGCTCCGCTCGAGGCGGAGCACGCCCCAGGCGGCGCCGCAGCCGCAGCCGCGCCCGCCGCGCCGCACCCTCCCGTCGCCCCCTCCCCCGGAGAACGCATGACCGCCCCCGCAGACCTCGCCTGGTTCGTCGACGCCCGCCTGGGCATGTTCGTACACTGGGGCCTCTACTCCCTCGCCGCCCGGCACGAATGGGTGAAGAGCCGGGAGCGGATGGGCGACGCCGACTACGAGAGCTATCGGGAGCACTTCGACCCCGATCGGTTCGATCCGCGCGCCTGGGCCCGCACCGCGCGCGAGGCGGGAGCCGGCTACGTCGTGCTCACCGCGAAGCACCACGACGGCTTCTGCCTCTGGGACTCGGCCCTCACCGACTACACGACGATGAACACGCCCTTCGGCCGGGATGCGGTGGCCGAGTTCATCGAGGCGTGCCGCGCCGAGGGCCTCCGCGTGGGCCTGTACTACTCCCTCATCGACTGGCACCACGGATCCTTCCCCGTCGACGGCACGCATCCCCAGCGCGACGACGAGGACTTCAAGAAGGCGACCGCCGACCGCGACGTGCGCGACTACCAGCCCTACCTGCACGGCCAGGTGCGCGAGCTGCTCACCCGCTACGGACGCATCGACTACCTGTTCTTCGACTTCTCCTACACGCACCGCCCCGACTACTGGGGCGGGAAGGGCGCGGCGGACTGGGATGCGGAGAACCTCCTCGCCCTGGTCCGCGAGCTGCAGCCGGGCATCATCGTCAACGACCGCCTCGGGATCCCGGGCGACATCGTCACCCCGGAGCAGTACCAGCCCCTCGAGCCGATGGCCCGCGACGGGGCGCCGGTGCCGTGGGAGGCCTGCCAGACGCTCAACGGCAGCTGGGGATACGACCGCGACAACCACGAGTTCAAGACCGCCGAGTCGCTCGTCCGCCTGCTCGTCGACGGCGTCTCGAAGAACGGCAACCTGCTGCTGAACATCGGCCCGGACGGCCGCGGCCGGCTCGGCGCGGACGCCGAGCGGATCTTCCGCGGCATCGGCGACTGGATGGACGACCACGCCCGCGCGATCCACGGCGCGGGCCCCGCGCCGTTCACCCCGCCGACGGATGTGCGGTACACGCTGCGCGGCGACCGGCTCTACGCGCACCTCTTCGCCTGGCCGTTCAAGCACCTGCACCTGCCGGGGCTCGCCGGCCGGGTGCGGTACGCCCAGCTGATGAGCGACGCCTCCGAGCTCGTGCCGCTGCACGTGGATCCGGATCGCGTCGCGCAGAACACGCTCATGGGCGGGCTGCCCGCGGGCACGCTCACCCTCCACCTCCCGCTGCAGCGCCCCGACACGGCCGTGCCGGTCGTGGAGCTGTTCCTGACCGACGACGCGATCGGCTGAGGACCCGCCCCGCCGCGCCTCGCCCGCCCGTCCCACGATCCCGGCACCATCGCCGGGACCGCCGTCGACCCTGCGCCGAGCCCGGCGCGGGGCCCTGTCTCAACGAGGAGAATCATGAAGAGACGCACGTTCATCCTGACCGCCGCCGGTGCCGCCCTGGCGCTCACGGCATCCCCCGTCGCCGCGCAGGCCGTCGGCCCCCGTGCCGCGGGGCTGCCCGCGCGGCCGGGCCGCGGGCCGTACACGTTCGTGTCCGACCTCGCCGCGCTGCAGACCGCGATCGACACCGCCAAGGAGGGCGCGACGATCGTCGTCACGGACGGCACCTACGCCGTGCCCGAGGGATCCCCGATCCGCCTCACGGGCGTGGGCGGGCGGTGGAACAAGCACCTCACGATCACCGCCGAGTCCGTGGGCGGGGTGACGTTCACGGGCGCGCAGAGCTTCGTGTTCGACGCCGCCCACCACGTGACGATCAGCGGCTTCGTGTTCACGCAGTCGACGACCTTCGAGCTCCCCGCCTCCTGCCAGGCCATCACGCTCAGCCGCAACGAGTTCGTCCTCGCCGACATCGAGGGCCTGCACAACGTGATGGTGCGTGCCGACGACACCGTGATCGAGTACAACCACTTCCACGGCAAGTCCACGCTCGGCATCTACCTCGGCATCGAGGGCGGCCAGCCGACCGACATGGCGCAGAACGTGCGCATCCACCACAACCACTTCTCGGACCACACCTTCCCGGGCGACAACGGCGGCGAGCCGATCCGCCTGGGCGTGAGCCCGCGGGCGCTGAGCAGCGCGCACGCGATCGTCGAGTACAACCTCTTCGAGCGGTGCAACGGCGACCCCGAGGCGATCTCCGTGAAGTCCAGCGACAACACGGTGCGCTACAACACCATCCGGGACTCCCTCGGCGGCATCGTGCTGCGGCACGGCAACCGCACCCGGATCGAGTCGAACCACATCCTGAACGGCCAGAACGGCATCCGCATCTACGGCAACGACCACGTGATCGTGAACAACGTGCTCGCCGGGATCGCCGGCTCCGGGGTCGTGATCGGCTGCGGCACGGTGCGCGACCACTACGAGGGCGAGCCGTCGAGCTCGCGCACGAAGAACGACGCCGCCGACCGGATCCGGATCGTCCTGAACTCCCTCGTCGACGTGGGCGGCGGCATCATCGGCGAGACGGCGCGCCCGCTCGAGCCGCACGACTGCGTCATCGTCGACAACCTGGTGGTGTCGGATCGCGGCTCGCTCGCTCTCGTGCCGAAGTCGCTGGGCTTCACCTGGGCGGGCAACATCCTGTGGGGCGCGGCCGCCGACGGCGACCTGCCCGCGACCGGGTTCACCAGGGTCGATCCGCAGCTCGTGACCGATGCGGCGGGCGTCCCCCGGATCGGCGCGGGCAGCCCCGCCGTGAACGCCGCGACCCAGGATCACTCCGCCACCGTGACGGACGACATCGACGGTCGCCGGCGCATCGGCGTCGCCGACGTCGGCGCGCACGAGGTGTCGTCGGCGCACGCGTGCCGCGCCCCGCTGACGGCCGCCGACGCGGGTCCGCTCGCCCCCTGACCCGTCGGTCCCCCGTCGTAGGCCACCGGGACGGGACGCGGCATCGCGAGAGCGCCGCGTCCCGTCCCGCGCCGTGTCCGTCGGCAGATGCCGCGCCGTGTCCGTCGCGCGCCGTCTCCGGCTCCCTCGGCCGACGACCGTTCCGGCGCCGTCAGGCGCACCCGCGGTTCCGGTTCGCCGGAGCACGCCCGGCGACGCTGCTCAGTCCCGTGCGGGCCCCGTCGACCCGCGCACGACGAGCGCGGTGGCGGGGTCGAAGGCCGAGGACGCGGGCGCGTCGCCGGAGCCGATGCCGCCGAGCAGCGCGGACATGGCCAGGTCGCCCTCCTCGCGCAGCGGCGACTTGATCGTGGTGAGCGCGGGAGTGGTGAAGTCCGCGCCGAAGATGTCGTCGAAGCCGATCACGCTGAGGTCGCGCGGCACCCCCACCCGCGCCTCCACGAGCTCCTGCATGAGCCCGATCGCGACGAGGTCGTTGTAGGCGAACACGGCGGTCACCCCGGCGTCCCGCACCGCCGCGGCGGCGGCCCGCCCTCCGGCGACCGTGGGGGCGACCGGATCCAGTCGCACCAGCTCGAGCTGCGCCCAATCGCAGCGCTGGGCCAGCAGCTCTCCGCGCCGTCCCGCCGTCCACGACAGGGGCGGCCCCGGCACGTAGGCGATGCGCCGGTGACCGAGACCGCTGAGATGGCGCACGGCCTCGGCGATGCCGGCCTGGATGTCGGGCACGATCGACCGCACCCCCTCGACGAGGCGGTTCACGACGACGACCGGCTTCTGCGCCGCCAGCGACCGGATCTGCTCGTCCGACATGCGGGGTGTCGCGAGCAGCAGCCCGTCGACCATGCGCAGCAGCTGCGCGGCGCGCTCGTACTCGCGCTGGTCCGACTCCTCCGACTCGGTCAGCACGAGCGTGTACCCCTGGCGCGAGGCGGCCGTCTCCGCTCCTCGCACGATGTCGAAGAACACGGGGTTGGTGATGTCCGACACCACGAGGCCGACGATCGAGGTGCGACCGGTCGGCAGCGCCCGCGCCATCGGATTCACCCGGTAGTCGAGGGACTCGGCGGCGGCGCGGATCCGCTTCTCGGTGGCGGCGTTCACCCGACCGGGCTGGTTCAGCGCGCGCGAGACCGTGGACGGGTTGACGCCGGCGAGGCGCGCCACGTCGTAGATCGTGACCTTCTCCGCCCCCGCCGCCGGTGCGGCCGCGGGCGCGGTGGAGTGCTCCTCGGGCATCGGGTTCCCCTCGTCAGACCACCACGGACGCGTCCAGCCTACGGAGTGCGCGATCGACGAGCGTGCGCACGCGCTCATCCAGCGCCGCATCCCCGGTGCGCAGCACGTCGGCGTCGACGCCGCGGCCGGCTCTCTCCTCCCCCAGGATCCAGGCGGCGACGACCGAGGCCGTGGCATCGGTCGCGTGCCCGGAGGCGATCGCCGAGCGCAGCACGGGCAGGATCCGCTGCGGGAGCTTGTGCCGTGCGCCCTCCGCGATCTGGGCGAGCCGGTGGCGGATACGCGGATTCGCGAACCGCGTGCGCGTCGCCTCGATCGCGGCCGCCAGCTCCGCGTCCGGCAGGCGGCAGCTCGCCGCGGCGGTCTCCCAGTACTCCTCGACGAGGTCGCGCAGACGCGGATCCGCGAACGCCTCCGCGACGTCCGTCAGCCCGTGCAGCAGGCCGTGGTGGGCGAGCAGGGAGTGCGCCCCGTTGAGCAGCCGGAGCTTGCGCTCCTCGTACGGGACGAGGTCGTCGACGATGCGCGCGCCCGCCGAGGCCCAGTCGGGCGCGGGCAGGGCGCCGGGTTCCAGGAGCCACTCCGAGAACGGCTCGCAGACGACGACGGCCTCGTCGCGCACGCCGCTCAGCCGTTCCGCCGTGGCGAGGTCGTCGGCGACCGTGCGCGGGGTGATGCGGTCGACCATCGACGAGCGGAAGCGGACGTTCTCCTCGATCCAGCTCGTGAGCCCGGCGGTTGCCGGATCCGCCTCCTCCCAGGCGCGCGCCGCCTCGAGGACCACGGCGCCGGCGAGCCCTCCGTTGCCGACCAGGTTGTCGCAGCTGATGACCTCGAGCGGTCCCGCGCCGGCCCGTCGGCGGGCATCGAGCCCGAGCGCGATCCGCACCGGGGCGGTCACCGCACCGTGCGTTCCCGGGGCGCGGAGGTCCTGTCGCACCGCGGGGTCGGCGAGGTCGAGACGCCCCGCGTCCCCGCCCGGCGCGCGGGGGTCGAGACGATACCCCGCCTCGGTGATCGTGAGGGTGAGGACGGTGACGGCCGGATCCGCGAGCGCACCCTCCCACGCCGCCCGGTCGGCGCCGTCGTGCGCGCGCCGGATCGCGGTGATCTGCTCGATCGCGTCGACCTCGGGACCGCGCACGAGAAGGGTGTACGCCCCTCGGCGCCGGGCGAGGATGCGCGCCTGCTCGGGCGACCGCCCGGTGAAGCCGACGAGACTCCAGCCGCCGGCGTCGGCGGCGTGCTGCGTGTACCAGGCCTGGTGCGCGCGATGGAATGCTCCGAGCCCCAGGTGCGCGACGATCCGCTCCGCCATCCGTGTCCTCTCCCGACCCGATTCCGGGGTCTTCCGTCATTCTAGTGGCAACCGCTTGCCATACGCCGCACGTCGGTACGAGAGGGCCGCGGCCCCGACGCAGCGCGAACAGGCCGAGGCCCCGACGCGGCACGCGCGGGCCGCGCCGACCGGGTGCCGGAGCGCGGGCTCCGGCACCCGGCACGGCTCAGGGGGCGCTGGGGCCGACGTTCGCGGTGGTGAGCGGAGCCCGCGTCGCCGGGCTGGTCGTGACCTCCTGGGCGCCGATGTCGTACACGCCCGTGCGCGCACGCCCGTCGAGGTCGTCGGAGACCCAGTTCGCGTGGTTCGTCTGCGTCGCCGCGTTCACCGCCGGGCTCGAGGCGGTGATCTTCCAGGTGCCGGCCGCGTCCTGCGCGAGCTGCGGATCCACCCGCGTGAACCCGACCTTCGGGATGTTCCCGTTCGCCGCGGCACCCCAGAGGAGGTTGCCCCGCCAGTAGAAGTCCTGCATGAGGGGGACGTTGCCGAGGTAGCCCGTCTGCCCGCGCACGATGTTGTCGACGATCGTGACGTTGAGCGGCGGCACCGTGCGGTTGGTCTCGCCGATGATCCCGCCGCCGTTGTCGACGAGCGTGTTGAGCGCGATCCGGATCCGGTCGGGGGCGTCGTTGCCGCGACGGGAGTCCGCCGGCTCCCCCGCGTAGTGATCGCGCTCGGTGCCGGATCCGATCACGATCGCCTCCTTGCTCAGCCCCGCCACGTAGTTGTTCACGATCACGTGGTCGTTGCCGTAGATGCGGATGCCGTTCGCGCCGCCGATGATCCGGTTGCCGGCCACCGTGTTGCCGTTGCCGTGCCGCAGCACGATGCCGCCGAAGCTGTTGCGGATCGTGTTGTAGCGGATCGTGTTGCCGCTCGACTTCACCGAGATCGTCTCGGGGTCGCCGTTGGCGTTCTCGAAGAGGTTGTTCTCGACGATCGCGCCGGCCGTGCTCAGCGCGCGCGGGCTGACCCCGAGCCGGATGCACTCGCCCCCGTTGGCGCCGGAGAAGCTCTGGTCGGAGAAGTAGTTGTGGTGCACCCGGACGCCGGTGGCCATCTCGGTCGTGCCCGCGCCCTCGATGCCCAGGTAGACGCCGATCGTGCTCTTGCCGTGGAACCAGCTGTACTCGACGACGGAGTCGTCGGCGCGCACCATGAGGTTGTGCTCGGCGCTCTGCGCGAACACGAACTCGTCACGGCTGAAGGTGATGGCACGACTGTCGGCCGGCACCTCGAGGGTCGTGGACTGGGTGAAGCGGAATCCTCGCAGCACCACGTCGTGCGCGCCGGAGAAGGTGAAGCTGGACGCGCCGGTGAGCGTCACGCCCCCGACCGTCTCCGCCGCGATGGTCACGGGGGCGCCCGTGGCGCCTCCGCCGGAGATCGCGATCGCGGATCCCACCGCGTAGGTGCCGTTCTTCAGGATGATCGTGTCTCCGGCGTGCGCGGAGGCGATCGCCGCCTGCAGCTGGGCCAGGGTGCTCACCGTGACCGTCGACGCGGTCGTCGCGGCGCCCTCGGCCGCCACGGCTCCGCTGGCCGGCGATGCCGCGAGGGGGCCGACGCCGGCCGCACCGGCCTGGGGCGCACTGAGGGACGAGGGGGCGGGACGCTCGGCGGCGTTCGCGACGCCCGCACCGCTGAGCGCGAGTGCGGCGATCGCGGTGGCCGCGAGCAGTGATCGAGTTGTCTTCATCTGAGGTTCCGATCTTCATCGATGGATCTCCGCCGGCGCTGCCCGGACGACGCCGGCGGCGCACACCAGTCCCGTGACGCAGAGCGCCCTCGTGCGGCGCGCGGCGGATCTCATGGGGAAACTGCCTTCGCTCCGATCATGACGATCTCGAAGACTTTTGGCAAGCGTTTGCCACTCTTTCCCGCGAGATCCCCCGGCGCGAGGGCGGAAGACACGGATACTCGCGCCCTCCCGCCGGATCCTCAGCCGAGGTAGCCGCGGAGCGTCGCCGCCTCGGCGGCGAGGGATGACGGATCGTCTCCCGGCACGAACTCGAGCAGCGCATCGCGCGGCGGCAGCGGCGCGCTCTCGGCGGCCCCGGCGAACGCCCGCCACAGCCCGTCGCGCGCGCCCAGGGCGAGGCGCTCGGTCGACGGCCACCACGAGAACACGTGCACGGCCGAAACCCGGTCGGCGATCCGCCGGTACTCCGCGACCGCGACGTCATCGGTCGCGGCGACGGTGGGCTGCCAGTACGTCGACAGGTGCGGGCTGCCGACCTCGTCCAGCACGCGCAGCGTCTGCTCCGCGTCGTCGGCGAGCGTGCGGCCGTGGAACTCCAGGGCGAGCGAGATGCCGCGCGCGCCGGCCTGCTCCGCCGCCACCGCCAGGGCGTCGATGGTCGCCGCGCGCTCCCGGCCGGTGGCGTCCGCGGATCCGATCCGCCCGGCCCAGACCCGGATCCGGTCGGCGCCGAGCGCCTCCGCCGCGTCGAGCACCGGGGCGACGTCCTCACCCGCCTCCGCCCGGAAGTACGACCCGTACGAGGCGACGGCGAGACCGGCGTCGGCCGTGAGCCGGGCGACCTCCGCCGCCCGCGCCTCGTCGCCGGGAGGGACGTGCACGTCGCCGCCCCACTCGATCGCCTGCAGCCCCGCATCGGCAGCGAGCGCGGCGATCGCCGCCGGATCCAGTTGCCGGAAGGTCACGGAGCACAGCCCCGGTCGGATGCTCATGTGGTCAGCCTTTCACGTCGTGCGCGATCACCCGCGAGACCGAACCTCCGTCGCGAGACGGCGGCGGAATCGCGCGGTCTCGCGGGGCAGGTTCGGTCTCGCGGGCATCAGAACTCAGGGCAGGTGCGGCGAGACCGCCTCGCCGAACGACGCGGCGGTGCGCTGCACCACCGCCGCCGGATCCTGCGCCCAGATGTCGGCGTTGAAGATCTCGACCTCGATGTCGCGGTCGTAGCCGGTCGCCATGACGGCCCGGGTCAGGGATCCGAAGTCGATGACGCCGTCTCCGGGGTAGTGGCGGCTGAGCAGCACGTCGGCGGGCAGCGGCGTCTTCCAGTCGCACACCTGATACGTCGCGATCCGGCCCTCGCGGCCGGCGCGCGCGATCTGGTCGAGCACCTGCGGATCCCACCAGATGTGGAACGTGTCGACCGCGGCGCCGACGACCGCCGGGTCGAAGTCCGCCGCGATGTCGAGCGCCTGGCCGAGGGTGGACACGACGCACCGGTCGGATCCGAACATCGGGTGCAGCGGCTCGATCGCGAGCGTCACGCCCGCGGCGGCCGCGTCGGCGGACAGCACGCCGATCGCGTCGCGCACGCGCTCCCTTGCTCCGACGAGGTCGCGCGATCCCTCGGGCAGGCCACCCGCGACGAGCACGAGCACCGCGGTGGATCCCTCGGCTCCGGCGGCGGCCAGGGTCGCGGTCTCCTCGATCGCGCGGCGGTTGTCGTCGAGCGCGGCGACGCGCTCGGGCCCCTCCGGCAGGGTGAAGAACCCGCCCCGGCAGTGCGTCGTGAAGCGCAGCCCGGATCCGGCGAGCATCCGCGCCGCCTCGTCGAGACCGACCTCGTGCACGGGCTCGCGCCAGAGGCCGATGCCCTGCACGCCCGCCTCGGCGGTCACCCGGAGCGCGGTCGCGAGGTCGGCGTACTTGATCGTGGCCTGGTTGATCGACAGGCGCGGGTCGACGGCGGTCACGCGTCCACCCCGTTCAGCGCGAGCATGCCGTGCCAGCGCTCGCGGGCGAGCTCCGGATCCTCCAGGGCCAGCGAGGCGTTCGCGAGCTCGACGATGCGGCTGAGGTGCGGCAGGCTGCGCGCGGAGTGCAGGCCGCCCACCATCTGGAACGCGGGCTGATGCCCGTTCAGCCAGGCGAGGAAGGCGACGCCGGTCTTGTAGTAGAACGTCGGCGCGGCGAAGACCTGACGGCTGAGCTCCTCGGTCGGCCCGAGGATCTCCCGGTACCGGGACGGATCCCCCGCGTCGAGCGCCTGGATCGCCGCCGACGCGACCGGCGTGATCGCCGCGAACGCGCCGAGCAGCGCGTCGGAGTGTCCCCCTCCGGTCGTTGAGCGAGCGAAGCGAGACGAAACGCGGCGCCCTTCAGCCGACCGCGTTTCGTCTCGGTCGGCTTCGCCGTCCTCGCTCAACGACCCCGTGGTGTCGCCGCCGATCAGGCCGACGTAGTTGAAGTCGTCGCCGGTGAACATGCGCACGCCCTCGGGGAGCCGCTCGCGCACCGCGATCTCGGACTCCGCGTTCAGCAGGCTCATCTTCACGCCTGCGACCTTTCCCGGGTTCTCGGCGATGATCCGCAGCAGCGTCTCGGACGCCTCGCGCCAGTCAGGGGATCCGAAGTATCCCTCCAGCTGCGGGTCGAACGCGGTGCCGAGCCAGTGCAGCACGACCGGGGTGGTCGCCCGCTGCAGCACCGCCGCGTACACGCGCAGGTAGTCGGTGCGCGACTCCGCGACGCGGGCGAGATGACGCGAGGCCATGAGCACCGGCCCCGCGCCCTGCTCCTCGGTGAAGTGCAGCTGCTCGACATAGGCGTCGATCACCTGCGGCAGCGGGATGCGCTCCTCGTCGACGTGGTCGGTGTTCACCCCGACGACGACGGATCCGCCTTCCTCGCGCGCCACCTGGGCGCTGCGGGCGATCAGCTCACGCGTGGCCGCGGCGTCCAGGCCCATGTTGCGCTGCGCCGTGTCCATCGCGTCGGCGACGCCGAGCCTCCAGGAGTACACGTTGCGGCGGAACGCGAGCGTGGCATCCCAGTCGATGTCGGCCGGCTGCCCGGGGGTGTTGTCGGCGTGCGTCTTCGGCACCACGTGGGCGGCGGCGTAGGCGACGCGGCTGCGCAGCGGCGCGGTCGGACGCGCGTAGGCGCCGGAGTCGTTGAGCTCGTCCTCGGAGGTCGCCCCGTCGGCCGAGAGGAGGCGGATCGTCGTCATCGGATCCGCCCTCAGTCCAGGCTCAGCGCGGGCAGCGCGATCTTGCGCCCCTCGGCGGAGGACTGCAGGCCCGCCTCGGCGAGCTGCACTCCGCGGGCTCCGGCGAGCAGGTCGAAGGCGTAGTCGGTGCCGAGCACGTAGGAGGCGAGGTACTCCTCCCACTGCTGGCGGAAGCCGTTGAGGAAGACGTCGTTCACGGGCACCTCGGCCCAGTCCGCGTCGTAGTCGTGCTCGTCGGCGAGGTCGGGGTTCCACACCGGCTTCGGAGTGGCGTTGCGGTGCTGGATCTTGGCCCCGAACAGGCCCACGACCGCGGATCCGTGCGTGCCGTCGACCTGGAACTCGACGAGCTCGTCACGGTTCACGCGCACGGTCCAGCTGGAATTGATCTCGGCGACGATGCCGCCCTCGAGCTCGAAGATGCCGTACGCGGCGTCCTCGGCGGTGGCGGTGTAGTGCTCGCCCTTCTCGTCCCAGCGGTCGGCGATGTGCACGGCGGCCTGCGCATAGACGCTCGTGACCTCGCCGAACAGGTTCTCCAGCACGTAGTTCCAGTGCGGGAACATGTCGCTGATGATGCCCCCGCCGTCCTCGCTGCGGTAGTTCCAGCTCGGGCGCTGCGCCGGCTGCCAGTCGCCCTCGAACACCCAGTAGCCGAACTCGCCGCGCACCGAGAGGATCCGCCCGAAGAAGCCGGAGTCGATGAGGCGCTTGAGCTTCTGCAGGCCCGGCAGGTAGAGCTTGTCGTGCACGACGCCGGTCTTCACGCCCGCCGCCTGCGCCAGACGCGCGAGCTCCAGGGCCTCCTCGACCGACTCGGCCGTGGGCTTCTCGGTGTAGATCGCCTTGCCCGCGGCGATGGCCTTGCGGATCGCGGCCGCGCGGGCCTTGGTCACGAGGAAGTCGGCGTAGATCTCCCACTGCGGATCCGCGAGCGCGGCGTCGAGATCGGTCGTCCAGTCCTCGATCCCGTGCTTGGCGGCGAGCTCGGCGAGCTTCTGCGCGCTGCGGCCCACGAGGATCGGCTTGACCGTGACGCGGGTGCCGTCGGGCAGCTCGATGCCGCCCTGGTCGCGGATCGCGAGGATCGAGCGCACCAGGTGCTGGCGATAGCCCATGCGCCCGGAGACGCCGTTCATGATGATGCCGATCTCGCGGGTGCTGCTCTCCGCCACGATGCTTCCTTCCGTTCCGATGCCCGCCGGTCGTCCTTCGTCGGATCCGATACGGGTAAGCGCTTTCCAGTCCTCTCATCCTGACATGGGAACGCGCTTTCCGCAACCGACGGGGTCCCGCGGCCCCGGGTCCACTACCGCCACAGGGGCACTCCGCTCCGGCAACTCCCCTCCCGTCGCAGGGGCCACTCCGCTCCGGCCAGTCCGCTCCCGCCGCAGGGGCCGCTCCGTTCCGGCCAGTCCGCTCCCGTCGCAGGGGCCGCTCCGCTCCCGCCGCAGGGGGCACTCCGTTCCGGCAAGTCCGCTCCGGCCACTCTGCTCCCCGTCGCAGGGGCCACTCCGTTCCGGCCAGTCCGCTCGGGTCGCAAAAGATCCGCTCAGGTCGCAAAAGATCCGCTCAGGTCGCAGAAGATGTCGTAATTCGGGGGCCGGAACGACATTTTCAGCGACGGGAGCAACCGCGCCGCCCGCTCGAAACACGCGCCGCCCGCTCGAAGGCAGGGCGGCGCGCGCGACGGGGCCCCCTGGCGCGACGGCGCGACGGCGGGGGCGACTCTAGGCGCTCGCGCGGACGATGAGCGACGGCATCAGCAGCGGCGGATCCGCGACGTCACGCCCCTCGACCCGATCGACGAGGATCCGGACGGCCCGCTCCCCCAGAGCGGCGAAGTCCTGCCGCACGGTGGTCAGCGGCGGCCGGAACTCGGCAGCATCCGCGATGTCGTCGAACCCGACCACGGCGACGTCCTCGGGCACGCGCCGGCCGGCGTCGGCGAACGCGCGCAGCAGGCCCAGCGCCATCTGGTCGTTGGCCGCGAACACGGCGGCGACCGCGGGGTCGGCGACGAGCGCTTCGCCGATCCGGTGCCCGTCCGCCGCGGACCAGTCGCCGCGCAGGGGATCCGGCGCGGTGCGACCGCGGGCCTCGAGGGCCTCGCGCCAGCCGCGCTCGCGCTCCGCCGCCGCGAAGGAGTCCGCAGGCCCGGCCACGTGGTGCACCGTCGTCGCGCCGCGATCGAGGAGGTGCGCCGTCGCCGCGCGCGCACCCGCCGCATGATCGGTGCCGATCACCGTGAACCGCGGATCGGCAGGGGCGTCGACGACGACGAGCGCCAGGCCGGCGGGATCCGCGTCGCGGGTCAGCGCGGATGCCTCGTTCAGCACGATCGCGCCGTCGACGTCCTGATCGTGCAGCCGGTCGAACGCGTCGACGATCCGGCCGTCCGCGCCCAGGGTGACGAGGGCCAGAGCATAGCCGCGGACCTCCGCCGCCTCGGCCACCGCCTGCAGCATGCGCGAGTTGCCGACCGTGGCGAGGGTCTGCGCCACGACGCCGATCGTCATCGACCGGCCGGTGCGCAGTGCCCGAGCGGCGCGATGCGGACGGTAGCCGAGCTCGGCCATCGCGGCCTCGACCCGTTCCCGCGTGGCCGGATCCACCCGGGGGCTGTCATTGACGACGCGCGAGACCGTCTGGCCGGAGACGCCGGCGCGCGCGGCGACCATCGCCATCGACACGCGGCCGCTGGGCTTCGGCCCTCGACGGCGGCCGGGGGTTCCGTCGGCGATCAGGCGCAGCTCTTCGAGCTCGTCGTCGTGCTTCGGCATCGGTCCGCCTCTCCCCCGGAGCGCTCCCGCGCACCGAACTCAGGATTGTTGACGCTATCACGCCGCGTGCCCTATCGTGTTTACGTGAACATGGAATCGGATCCTGAGTTCGGCACCCCCGCGGAACCCACCGCGAACGGAACCCCCGCGGAACCCGCCGCCAACGGCACCCCCGCGGAGCCCGCCGCGACCGTTCCCTCGAACGGCGCACCGAACCCGGCCCCCGGAAGCCCGGACGCCGTGCTCTCGGTCACGCCGCTCGGGGCGGGCGTGGTCCGGCGCACCACGGTGCTCGCCGACGGCCGCGACCTCGTGTACTACGACGATCCCGGCACCGCCCTCGGAGCGGAGCGCCGGGTCGACGCGCGCATCCTCGACCCGCGTCCGGACACCGCGGCGATGCGGCAGGACGTGCTCACGGGCGACTGGATCACGTTCGCCACCCGCCGCCAGAACCGCGTGATGATGCCGAGCGCGGACGCGGATCCGCTCGCTCCGCAGTCGGCGACGAACCCGTCCGAGGTTCCGTCGCGCTACGACGTCGCCGTGTTCGAGAACCGCTCCCCGTCGTTCGGGCCCGCCCTCGC
The DNA here is from genome assembly GCF_037148715.1 of Microbacterium sp. MMO-10. Classification (NCBI taxonomy): domain Bacteria; kingdom Bacillati; phylum Actinomycetota; class Actinomycetes; order Micrococcales; family Microbacteriaceae; genus Microbacterium; species Microbacterium sp. MMO-10. The sequence continues at coordinate 103,031 of NZ_JBBCSV010000001.1, forward strand.
CGCCGCCGCCGGCACCGCACCCGCCGCGATCGACCCGCCGCACGGCCTCGCCGACCTCGAGGAGGTCGGGCTGGAGCGCACCCGCACCAGCGTCGGCCGGTGCGAGGTCGTCTGCTTCAGCCCCGAGCACGCCGGATCCTTCGGCACCCAGTCGGTCACCCGTGCCCGCACGGTGATCGAGGCCTGGGCCGACCGCACGGCCGTGCTGTCCGCCCTGCCCGGCATCGAGCAGGTGTTCCCATTCGAGAACCGCGGCGAGGCCATCGGCGTGACCCTGCCGCATCCGCACGGGCAGATCTACGCCTACCCCTACGTCACCCCGCGCACGCAGCGGCTGCGCGAGAGCATCGCCCGCACCGGCGGCGACCTGTTCGCGCGGATCCTCGAGACGGAGCAGGCCTCGGAGCGGGTCGTGCTGCAGGGCGAGCATTGGACGGCGTTCGTGCCGTTCGCCGCGCGCTGGCCGCTGGAGGTGCAGCTGCTCCCGCACCGGCAGGCGCCCGATTTCGCGGCGCTGAGCGACGCGGAGCGCGACGAGCTCGCCCCGCTCTACCTGCGCCTGCTGCGCGGTGTCGATGCCCTGTACGAGACCCCGACGCCCTACATCGCGGCCTGGCACCAGGCCCCGGTCCACGTGGGCCGCGACACGATCCGGATGCGACTCGAGCTGACGAGCCCCCGTCGCGCCGCCGACAAGCTGAAGTTCCTGGCCGGATCCGAATCCGCCATGTCCGCGTGGACCGCCGAGATCCTGCCCGAGGAGGCGGCCGCGCGCCTGCGCGACGCGATCGCCTCCGTGCCCGTCCCCGCCGAGGAGACCCGATGACCGCCACCCGCACCGACTCCCCGTCCTCCGCCGTCGCGGGCGCCGAGGACCTGTTCCGCACGCTCACCGGATCCGCGCCGGCGGGCGTGTGGTCGGCTCCCGGACGCGCGAACCTCATCGGCGAGCACACCGACTACAACGACGGCTTCGTGCTGCCCTTCGCGATCCAGCACCGCACCGCGGCCGCCGCACGGCTGCGCACCGACGGGCGGATCCGCGTCGCGTCGACCTTCGCCCCGGATCCCGTCGAGGTCGCCCTCGCCGATCTGGAGACGCTGTTCCCCGCAGGCTCCCGCGCGGCGCGCGGCCGCGACGCGGTGCCGGAGTGGGCCGCCTATCCCCTGGGCGTCGCCTGGGCGCTGCGCGCGCTCGTCCCCGCCTGGGTCGCCGGGACGCTGCCCGGCATGGACCTCGCGATCGCCTCGGAGGTCCCGGTGGGCGCGGGGCTCTCGTCCTCTGCCGCGATCGAGGGGGCCGCCGGATCCGCGCTGAACGCACTGTGGGGCCTCGACCTCGACGCCGTGACGCTCGCCCGGGCGGGACGCCGCGCGGAGAACGAGGCCGTGGGCGCCCCGACCGGGATCATGGACCAGATGGCGTCGATGCTCGGGCAGGCCGATGCGGCCGTGTTCCTCGACTGCCGCTCGCTCGAGACGCGCTCGATCCCCCTCGGGTTCGCCGAGGCCGGGCTCGAGGTGCTCGTGATCGACACCGGCGTGAAGCACGCGCACTCCACCGGCGGCTACGGGGAGCGCCGGGCGTCCTGCGAGCGGGGGGCCGCGGCACTGGGGGTCGCCGCGCTGCGCGACGTGACGCCCGCGGATCTGCCCCGTGCCGCAGAGCTGCTGGATCCCGTGGACTTCCGGCGGGTCCGCCACGTGGTCACCGAGGATCAGCGCGTGCTCGACATGGTCGCGGCCCTCACCGCCGACGAGCGCTCCCGGGGGCTCCCGGAGGACGTGATCGGCGACCTGCTCGTCGCCTCGCACGCCTCGCTGCGCGACGACTTCGAGGTCTCCATCCCCGAGCTCGACACCGCGGTCGACACGGCTCTCGCGCACGGCGCGATCGGCGCGCGGATGACCGGCGGCGGCTTCGGCGGCGCGGCGATCGCGCTCGTCGACCGCACCCTCGTCGCAGCGGTGTCCGAGGCCGTGCGCGCCGCCTTCTCGGCGCGCGGCTTCGCCGAGCCGCACCTGTTCACGGTCGTCCCCTCCGCCGGCCCCCGCCGCGACGCCTGACCCGACGCCGGTTCTCGGGGCGTCGTGGAATCGCGCTCCGCCGCGGCACGAGACGAGCACGGCGCTCTCGACGGGCTCCGTCTCGGCGATCCCCCAGCAAGCCCCTCGGCACAATGAGAGCCGCACGTCCACGCCCCAGAAGGAGACCCATGTCCTGGCTTGTCACCGGCGGCGCCGGCTACATCGGATCGCACGTCGTGCGCGCGCTGGCGCAGGCCGGCCTCGTGCCGGTCGTCCTGGACGACCTGTCCAGCGGCATGGCCTCGTTCGTGCCCGAGGGCGTCGCCTTGGTGCAGGGCAGCATCCTCGACCGCGAGCTGGTCGAGCGAACACTGCGCGAGCACGAGGTGCAGGGCGTGATCCACGTCGCGGGCTTCAAGTACGCCGGCGTCTCGGTGCAGCGGCCGCTGCACACCTATGCGCAGAACGTCGAGGGCACCCGGGTGGTCCTCGAGGCCATGGCCGCGGCCGGGGTCGACAAGATCGTGTTCTCCTCGTCCGCCGCGGTGTTCGGCACGCCCGATGTGCCGCTCGTCATCGAGGAGACCGAGAAGCGCCCGGCGAGCCCGTACGGGGAGTCGAAGCTCATCGGCGAGTGGCTGCTGCGCGATCAGGCGATCGCGACGGCCGGATCCGGGAAGCCGCTCGCGCACACCTCGCTGCGCTACTTCAACGTCGTCGGATCCGCGGATCCGTCGGTCTACGACGTGAGCCCGCACAACCTCTTCCCGATCGTCTTCGAGAAGCTCCTCGCGGGCGAGACCCCGCGCATCAACGGCGACGACTACGCCACGGCGGACGGCACGAACGTGCGCGACTACGTGCACGTCGGCGACATCGCCCTGGCCCACGTCGCCGCGGCCCAGCGGATGATCGCGGGCGAGCCGATCGAGGCCGCCTACAACCTCGGATCCGGCGACGGCCTCTCGGTGCGCCAGATCATGGATGCGATGGCGCGGGTGACCGGCATCGCCTTCACGCCCGAGATCGGGCCGCGCCGCCCGGGCGACCCCGACCGGATCGTCGCGACCGGGCAGCGCGCCGCGCGAGACCTGGACTGGCGGATGCGGCACACGGTCGACGAGATGGTGCGCTCCGGCTGGGAGGCCCGGCGCACCGCGGGCTGAGCCTCGGCTCCTCCCGCCGAGCACACGGCTCGCTGCCGAGCGCACGGCTGGTCGGCGCCGGGATGCCGTGCACTCGACAGGATCCGGTGCACTCGACGATCCCGGGGTCGTCGAGCGAGCCCGGCCGAAGGCCGCGCGAGACGAGATGCCGCCCGCTCACGAGAGCGCCGCGTTTCGTCTCGGTCGCCTGCGGCGTCCTCGCTCAACGACCCCGAATGTCTCGGCTCAACGACCCCGAATGTCTCGGCTCAACGACCCCGAACGGGGTTCACGCGCCGGGAGTCAGCCCTGGGGTGCGTTGGCCGCGGCGATCAGCTGGTCGACGCCCGCACGGTCCAGCCCCCAGCCGAAGGAGGGGAGCCGGCCGATCGGGAACGAGCCCATCATCTTCTCCATGGCCTCGCCCGACAGGACGCCGTCGCCCTCTCCGAGCTGCGCCTGGATCGCCGCGAAGGTGCTCGCGATCATCGGCCCGGCGACCGGGTGGGCGAACACGGCGGCGAGCGTGGACTCGGGCGTGAGCGGCACGACGACCGTGTCGCCGGCGACCTCGACGAGGGCGGATCCGCGCAGGTCTCGGCTCGACGCCCCGACCTCGACGCGGTAGGCGCCGCCCTCGACGACGAAGCGGTCGACGCGGATGTCCCAGTACGCGAGGTCCTCGCGGCGCACGGTCAGCACGACGTCCGCCGTGGCGCCCGCGGCGATCTCGACCGAGGCGAACGCCTTGAGCTCGCGGGGAGCGCGCTCGACCGCCGACGCCACAGGGGCGACGTAGACCTGCACGACCTCACGGCCGTCGCGGGATCCGGTGTTCGTCACGGGGACGGTCACCTCGATGTCGCCGGACGCCGCGACGACCGCGGAGACCGCGCCGTAGGAGAACGCGGAGTACGACAGGCCGTGGCCGAACGGGAAGGTCACCGCGATGTCGCGGGCGTCGTACCAGCGGTAGCCGACGAAGATCCCCTCGCCGTAGCGGACATGCCCGTTCGAGCCGGGGAAGTTGCCGAACGCCGGGGTGTCCTCGATGCGGTGCGGGATCGTCTCGGCGAGGCGGCCGGAGGGGTTCACCGCGCCGAGCAGCACGTCGACGGTGGCGGATCCGCCGGCCTGGCCGAGGAGCCACGCCTCCAGGATCGCCGGCACGCGGTCGGCGAACGGCAGTGCGACGACCGCGCCGTTCGAGAGCACCACGACGGTCCGCGGGTTCGCGGCCACGACGGCGTCGATCAGCGCGAGCTGGTGCGCGGCCAGGTCGATGTGCTCGCGGTCGAAGCCCTCGGACTCCTCAGCGTCGGTGAGACCGAGGAAGACCACGGCCACGTCGCGGGACGCGGCGAGCGCGACCGCCTCGTCGCGGAGGGCGTCCTGCCCCGGCGCTGCCGGGTCGAAGGCGAAGCCCGGCGCGAAGGCGACGTGGTCGCCCAGCTCCGCGGTCAGCGCGTCGAGCGCGGAGTCCACCCGGGTGGGGTTGATGTGGGAGGATCCGCCGCCCTGGTAGCGCGGGGTGCGGGCGAACTCGCCGATGAGCGCCACCGTGGCCGACGGCGCGAGCGGAAGCAGGGGCGCCCCTTCGACGGGCTCGTTGCGCAGCAGCACGATCGAGCGCCCGGCGACCTCACGGGCGAGCGCGTGGTGCGCCTCCACGTCGAGCGGACCGGCGACGGCGGGGCGGGCCTGGGCGAGGCCGACGAGGTCGAGCACGCGTCCGGCGGACGCATCGAGCGCCGAGGCCACGGCCGGGTCGGAGTCCGCGGCGAGCGCCACCGCACGATCGGGTGCGCCGTCGCCACCGGGCATCTCCAGGTCGAGCCCGGCGACGAGCGCGGCGACGCGGTCGTTCACCGCACCCCAGTCGGAGACGACGAGCCCGTCGAAGCCCCACTCGTCCGCAGCACCTGGGTGAGCAGCCAGGGATCCTGGGACGCGTAGACGCCGTTGATCTTGTTGTACGAGCACATCACGGTCCACGGCTGCGCGTCCTTGACGACGCGCTCGAAGCCGCGCAGGTAGATCTCGCGGAGCGGGCGGGGATCGACGTCGCTCGACGCGGTCATCCGCTCGAACTCCTGGTTGTTGGCGGCGAAGTGCTTGAGCGAGCTGCCGACTCCCTGCGACTGGATGCCCTTCACGAGGCCGGCGCCGATCACGCCCGAGACGATCGGGTCCTCCGACACGTACTCGAAGTTGCGCCCGCAGAGCGGCGAGCGCTTGATGTTGATGCCGGGGCCGAGGATGACGGCGACGTCCTCGATGGCCGACTCGACGCCCAGGGCGACGCCGACGCGCTCGGCGAGAGCGGGATCGAAGGAGGACCCGAGGCCGGACGCGGGCGGGAAGCAGGTGGCGGGAACGCTGTTGCCGAGGCCCAGGTGGTCGCTCTCGGCCGCCTGCTTGCGCAGGCCGTGCGGGCCGTCGGTGACCATGATCGACGGCACGCCGATCCGATCGATCGCCTTGAGCGTCCAGAAGTCCTTGCCGCTGGTCAGCGACGCCTTCTCCTCGTTGCTCAGCTCGGAAAGGTGGTCTCGGGGCGTGGTCATGTCGACTCCTTCGTGGACGACTCTCGGGTGACGGGCAGGGCCAGTCGATCAGGTTGTGCGATAAAAAGCAAGCGTTACTCGGTTTTAAGCGGGTGCGGATCCGATCCGGCGATAGTCTCGGGACCATGGCACGACGTGGTTCGTACGCGAAAGGGATCGCGAAGCGGGAGGAGATCCTGCGCACCGCCCTGTCCGTGATCGCCCGGGAGGGCTACCACGGCGCCTCGGTGAAGGAGCTCGCCGAGGCCGTCGGGCTGAGCCAGGCGGGCCTGCTGCACTACTTCGACAGCAAGGACGAGCTGTTCGTCGAGATCCTGCGCACCCGCGATGAGGTCGACCTGGCCGGCCATGCGGAAGCGGTGGAGGCCGCCGACCTCGACGACCTCCGCGAGGGGTACCTCGACATCGTGCGGCACAACGCCCGCGTGCCGGGGCTCGTCGAGCTGTTCACCCGCCTCGCCGCCGATGCCGCGGACCCCGAGCATCCGTCCCGCGCCTTCTTCGAGGAGCGGAGCACGGCGTTGCGCGACCGCTGGGCCGGGACCATCGCCGAGGCCCAGGCCGCAGGGCGGATCCGCCCAGGACTGGACCCCGCGCTCGCGGCCCGGCTGCTGCAGGCGGTGTCCGACGGGGCCCAGATGCAGCTGCTGGTCGAGCCCGGGCTCGACATGACGACCCTCATCGACGCGCTCTTCGACCTCATGCAGGCAACCGGATCCGAGACCCCCCGGGGCCGTTGAGCGAGCGCCGAGCGCCAGCGAGGAGCGAGACGAAACGTCGCACCCTCGCGAGAGCACCGCGTTTCGTCTCGCTCGCTTCGCGTGCTCGCTCAACGACCCCGAAGGGGGCACCCGGCCGGCGGCGCGGCTGCGCGGTGATCTCGCCGGTGAGCGCGTTTCGTCTCGCGCGGCCTTCGGCCGTGCTCGCTCAACGACCGGGGGTGAGCAGGGGCCGCACCGAGGCGTAGGCGTCGCGCTGCTCGTGGGAGGGCGTGTCGAACACGCGGGCGATCCCGTCGCGGTCGTGGCGCGTCCACCCCGGATCCCCGTTCGCGATGAACGCGACCGCGGCCCCGTGCAGCTCGTCGGCGAGCGCCTGCGGCGGATTCGGGCCGGCCAGCGGCACCATCGCAGGGCCGTCCAGGCAGTCGAAGAAGAACGGCACGTCGAGGCAGTGCTCGGCGAACCCGAAGGTGCCGGACGGCCACGAGAACCGGTACACCCAGGTGGGCGCGGCACCGCGGTCGGCGACGATGCGCAGGATCGCGACCCGGAACATCCTGTCGGTCAGCACGCGTCCGGCGAGGGGCGCCTTGCCCTTCGCCACCACATCGGCGTTCGCGGCGAGGTAGCGCTTGCGCGCCTCCTTCGGCACGCCGAGCTTGCCGAGCAGCAGGCCCGTCGGCACCCAGCGCAGCTTCTTCTCCGCGCCGGCCATCGCCATGGTGAACTCGTCGTCCGTCGCGCCGAGCACGAGGGGCTTGTCGGATCCGACTCCGGCGCGGAACGACTCGGGCGTCGGGCGCAGGATGAGGTCGCCGTCGACGGACGGGCCGAGCGGCAGCCCGTTCTCGACGACGTCGCTCATGTCGCCGCCGTCGAACGCGGTGAGCTTCTTCTGCACCTCGAGGATCCGCTCCTCGCTCAGCGCGCCGAGGCCCTCCCGGGTCGGGGCGACGCCGAGCTCGGCGGCCAGACGGCGGCCGAACTCCTCCGATCGCGCGGCCGACACGTCCGCGAGCGCGCCGGAGATCGCGTAGACGCCGTGGAAGAGATGCTGCGCCGTCTCCATGCCGAGCAGGGTCATCACCGCGCCGCCGCCGGCGGACTGCCCGGCGATCGTGACCCGGGCGGGGTCGCCGCCGAATGCGCCGATGTTGCGCTGCACCCACTCGAGGGCCAGCAGCCAGTCGCGCACGCCGCGGTTCGACGGGGCGTCCTCGATCCAGCCGAAGCCGTCGAAGCCGAGGCGGTACGAGAGGGTCACGGTCACGACGCCGTCACGGTTGAAGTTGCGCCCGTCATACCAGGGGCTGGCCGGGGATCCGGCGAAGTAGCCGCCGCCATGGATGTAGACGAGCACGGGCATGCCCGCGCCGTCGGCGTCGCCGCCGGCCGGGATCGTCGGCGTGTAGACGTTCACGGTGAGCGTGGAATCGCCCTCCACGCTCGGCTCGGGGATGAGCGTCACCCCGGGGTCGCCGCGCTGCGCCGTCGCGCCGAACGCCGCGGCGTCGAAGACGCCCTCCCACGGCGTCTTGGGCACCGGGGCCGCGAAGCGGAGCTCGCCGACGGGCGCCTCCGCGAAGGGGATCCCGAGGAACGCCGCGGAGCGCAGGTTTCCGCGGGCGCCGGATCCGGGCGGGGTGGTGTCGCGCCAGCGTCCGCGGACGACGCCTTCCGCGATCCGCACCTCGGGCTGTGCGAGTGCGGCGTCCGCCGTCGCGGGCGAGGTTTGGGTGTTCTCCATGGGAGTTCCTTTCATGCAGGACGGTGGCTCCCCGCGGCGGACCGGATCCGATCCGGCCGCGGGGAGGGCGGGCTTCTATCTCACGGACTTGATCGGCGCGATGGCGACGGCGCCGAGGACGGCGAACACGATCGCGAAGACGAACAGCACCGGATAGCCGCCGAGGGATCCGATGATGACCGCGGCGATCGGCGCGCTCAGCGCCTGCGGGATGTTGGTCGCGACGTTGAGGATGCCGAGGTCCTTACCCGCCGAGGTGCCCTCGTTCGGCAGCACCTCCGTCATGAGAGCGGCATCCACCGACATGTAGAGACCGAAGCCGACGCCGTTGACGATGCTCATGATGATCATGCCGGTCATGCTCGGCATGATCAGCGGGAAGGCGAGCCCCACGGCCATCACGACCGTGGCGACGTAGATGAACACCTTGCGGCGTCCCACCTTGTCGCTCCACCAGCCGGAGAGCGCGATGGCGATCAGCGTGGGGACGAACGCCACGAGCGTCAGGGTCATCACGGCGCCCTGGGCCTGCTGCAGCGGCAGCCTGATGTAGTCGGTCAGGATGTACAGCTGATACGCCGAGACGACGAAGTAGCCGAGGATCAGCAGGAAGCGGCCGGTGAACGCCCAGAAGAAGTCGGGGTGCTTGCGGGGGTTGATCCAGAAGCCCCGGAAGAACGCGCCCCAGCGGAACGGCTCGACCTCCGCGTGCTTCGAGGACCAGTCCTTGTTGACCACCGCGAAGAGGACGGTGACCACGATCACCGCGATGCCGAAGACCGAGTAGCCGAGCCCCAGCTGCCCTCCGAGACCGACCGCGAGCATCACTCCGACCGTCATGCCGAGCTGCGTGCCGAGACCGATCATGGCGCTCGCTCCGCCGCGCTTCGCCCGCGGGAACCGGTCGGCGGTGATGGTCGTGAGCGGAGCCTGAAGGAAGTTCAGCGCGACCTGGATCACCACCCAGAACACGGTGATCCACATCAGGTCGGCGAGCGACCCCATGCCGAGCAGCAGGACGCCGCCCACCAGCGCGCCGAGCACCATCCACGGCACGCGTCGTCCGAACCGCGAACGGGTGCGGTCGCTGAGGGCACCCGCGATCGGCTGCGCGAACAGGGTGAAGACGAAGGAGGTCGTGGTGACGATCGCGAGGTTGGCGACCTTGTGCTTCTCATCGAGCAGCAGGATCTGCGTGGGCAGCAGGATCGCGATGAGTCCGCCATAGGTGGCGAACAGGGTCATCGAGGCGATGAGCAGGCTGGGCAGCAGCCGCTTGGTCGCCGGCGGGCTTGCGGCCGGCTCCCCCGCGGCGGGAGCGGCGGCCCGGATGAGACCGGTCGGGGCGATCTCCGCGGCGGGATCGGGAGGGGTGATGGTCATGGGATGGCTCCTCGTCGAGCGGATCGGGGCGGATCCAAATCCCGAACAAAGTTTGGGATTGGGATCCGACTCGTATTGTGACATCGAAACCTGAACGCTGCAAGGGTTTGGGCCCATAAGCCGATGGCCGTTCGCGTTTCGGGACGGACGGATATCCTGACTCCATGGCGAAACGGGGGGCGTACGCGAAAGGCGTCGTGAAGCGCGAGGAGATCCTCGAGGCCGCGCTCGAGATCGTCGGCCGGCTCGGCTACCGCAACGCGTCGGTCCGTGAGATCGCCGACGCGGTGGGCCTCAGCCCGGCGGGCCTGCTGCACTACTTCGGCACCAAGGAGCAGCTCTTCGTCGAGATCCTGCGCGCCCGCGATCTGCGCGACACCGAGGGCGACGACGATCGCGACTTCGTCGAGGCCTTCCTCGCCGTCGTGCGGCACAACCCCGAGGTGCCGGGTCTCGTGCAGCTCTACACCCAGGTGCAGGCCGAGGTCGCCGACCCCGACCACCCTGCGCGCGCCTTCTTCCTCGAGCGCACCGAGCGCGTGCACGCGGCCGCCCGCTCCGCGTTCCTCGAGGCGCAGGCACAGGGGCGCATCCGTGCCGACCTGGATCCGGAGTGGATCATCCGCGCCGGGCACGCGCTCGCCGACGGGCTGCAGAACGCCTGGATGCTGGATCCGACCATCGACATGGCCGCCGACGTCGAGCAGTTCTTCGCCCTGCTGAAGCCCTGAGCCGGGCAGGTCGAGTCCGGTCGTCCTCGCACCCCGTTCCGAACTCCGTCGATCCGGGTGCGCGGAGGCTCGCGGTGGACGAGGCCGGCCGGATCGACGGAGTTCGACACCGGAGACCGCCGGATACGCTGATCCGATGACCGCCGACGCGCCCCTCGCCCAGACCGACGCCGGGACCGTCCGCGGATTCTGGCGGGGCGGTCCTGGCACATCGGGCGCCTCGGCCGCCTTCCTCGGGATCCCGTTCGCCGCGGCCCCCGTCGGCGAGCGGCGCTTCGCCGCGCCGCAGCCGCCCGAGCCCTGGCCCGGCGTGCGCGACGCGACGGCCTTCGGGCCCACCGCCCAGCGCGGCGACAAGGGCGAGACCCTCATCCCCGAGCCGAGCATCCCCGGCGCCGCGACGCTCAACGTCAACGTCTTCACCCCGGCGCTCGACGGCGCGCTGCCGGTCATGGTGTGGATCCACGGCGGCGGCTACGTCGACGGCTCCCCGGCGAGCCCCTGGTACGACGGCGCCGCCTTCAACCGCGACGGCGTGGTGACCGTGTCTCTCTCGTACCGACTGGGCTTCGACGGCTTCGGGCTGATGGACGGCGCCCCCGCCAACCGCGGGGTGCTGGACTGGATCGCAGGCCTGGAGTGGGTGCAGCGCAACATCGCGGCCTTCGGCGGGGATCCGTCGCGCGTGACGATCGCCGGGCAGTCGGCCGGCGGCGGGGCCGTGCTCACCCTCCTCGGGCTGGAGCGCGCGCAGCACCTGTTCCACGCGGCGATGGCCTTCTCCCCCGCGCTCGCCGACATCGCCCCGGATCTGGCATCGCGGCGCACCAGGGCGCTGGGCGTGCTGCTCGGCTGCGCGCCCGACGCCGACGGCTTCCGCACCGTACCCGAGCGCACCCTGCAGCGCGCGCAGCCGAAGGCGGCCCTGCTCGGCGCGACCCGGCTCAAGGCCCTGCTCGCCCCGCTCGCCGAGGGCCTGCCCTGGGGCCCCGTGATCGACGGCGACATCCTCCCGCGCCCCGCTGTCGAGGCGCTGAAGGCAGGGATCGGCGCCGGCAAGCCGCTGCTGCTCGGCGCGACGGACGACGAGTTCACGATGACCCTGGACCGGGCCCCCGGCGTGCTGCGGTTCGTGCCGGCGGCCTTCGCACTGGCCCTGCTCAGCCGGGATCGCCGCGTGCGCCGCGCCTACCTCGCCGCGAACCGGGAGCAGCGCCGCCGCGGCACTCCCGCGCTGCTCGGCCGGTTCGTGACGGACCGGGTGTTCCGCTCGCTCGTGGTGCGGGCCGCCCAGGCCAGGGGCGACGCCCCCACCTGGGCCTACCGCTTCGCCTGGGTCTCCCCCGCGAAGGGCTGGTCGTGCCACTGCCTCGACGTGCCGTTCTGGTTCGACGTGCTCGACGACCCGTTCGTGGAGCGCCTGGCCGGCCCCACCCCGCCGCAGCACCTCGCGACCGAGATGCATGCCGTCGCGACGCGGTTCGTCGAGGACGGCGACCCGGGCTGGCCGCAGTGGCGCACGGATCCGGGGCTCTCCCGCGTCTTCGGCGGCGGTCCGGCCGAGCCCGCACTGTCGGCCACCGCCTACGACGGCGCGCTGCCGCTGGCGTGAGCCGGACCCCTCGGGTTCGTCTCACGCACAATTCAGGCTGAAAGCCGCCGTCGCGGTCTCCATCCGGCACCGCGGGCCGTCCATCGGCATTCCAACCTGAATTGCGAGCCGACGAACACGACGAACCCGCCGTCCAGGGAGCGGACGGCGGGTCCGAGTCTCAGCGAGGCCCGAGCGGGCCGGATCCGATCAGGCGATCGGGTCCAGCAACGGGATCTCGTAGCGGTGCGGCGTGCCGAAGCGGTGCGCCGTGACCGAGACCGCCTGCTCGCGCAGGAAGGTCAGGATCTCGACGCGGCCGGCGGCGACCACCGGGTTCGCGTACAGCGCGAGGCTCGGCGAGCCGTTCACGGCAGCCGCGGTCTCGGCCGCGGTGGCGCCGATGAGCCGCACGCGGCCGTCGCGCGCGGCGAGGCGCTGGGCGTGCGCGGCCCAGGAGCTCGCGTCCTCGGTGGCGACCGTGACGTCCTGCGTGCCGAGCCAGGTGGCCACGGCGCCGGGCAGCGGAGCGAGCGTCGAGACCGTGACGCGGGCGCGGGCACGGCGACCGGCGGCGACCACGCGGATCAGTTCGGCGATCCGCGAACCCTCGAAGCGCACCGTGACCGGCACGGCCTGGTAGCGCAGCGCGTTCTGCTCGGTCACGAGGCCGGTGGCGTCGCGCACCACGCCGAACTCGTCGGCCCAGGCGTCGATGTCGGTGGCCAGCGCGCCGCGCAGCCACGCGATGTCGGCGTCCGCGTCGCCGGCGGCGGCGAGCGCGCCCACGGCACCGGTCGCGAGCGCATCGAGCTCGCACGTCGATGCGACGGGGGCGTCGGTCCACTCCGAGAGGCCGACGAGGTAGTTCGGGCCCCCAGCCTTGGATCCGGCACCGACGGCGGCCTTCTTCCAGCCGCCGAACGGCTGACGCTGCACGATCGCGCCGGTGGTGCCACGGTTGACGTAGACGTTCCCGGCCTGGATGGCGGCGAGCCACGTCTGGATCTCGTCCTCGTCCAGGGAGTGCAGGCCCGAGGTGAGTCCGTAGTCGATGTCGTTGACGATGTCGATCGCCTCGTCGAGGGAGCCGGCGGTCATGATGCCGAGCACCGGGCCGAAGTACTCGACGCGGTGGAACTCGGATCCGCGCTTCACGCCGTCGCGGATGCCGGGGCGCCAGAGCTGGCCGGCGTCGTCGAGCTTCTCGGGCTTCAGCAGCCAGCTCTCGCCCGCGTGCAGCGTGGTGAGCGCGCCGAGCAGCTTCCCCTCGGCCGGGCCGATGAGCGGGCCGATGCGGTTCGAGCCGTCCTCCGGCGAGCCCACGTCGTAGGCGCGGACCGCGTCGACGAGCTGGCGGCGGAACCGCTCCGACTTCGCGGCGGATCCGACGAGCACGACGAGCGATGCCGCGGAGCACTTCTGCCCCGCGTGACCGAACGCGGCGTACGCGACGTCCTTCGCGGCGAGGTCGAGGTCGGCCGACGGCGTCACGATGATCGCGTTCTTGCCGCTGGTCTCGGCGAGCAGCGGCAGGTCCTGACGGAAGCCGCGGAACAGCTCGGCCGTCTCGTAGCCGCCGGTGAGGATGACACGGCCGACGGCCGGGTCGCTCACGAGCTTCGTGCCGAGGTCGCGCCCGTCGAGCTGCACGTACTGCAGCACCTCGCGCGGCACGCCGGCCTCCCACAGCGCCTCGACCATGACCGCGCCGGAGCGGCGGGCCTGACGGGCGGGCTTGATGATGACCGGGGATCCGGTCGCCAGGGCGGAGAGGGTGGATCCGGCCGGGATCGCGACCGGGAAGTTCCACGGCGGGGTGACGACCGTCAGGCCCACGGGCTGCATGGTCGCGCCGTCGACGTCGGCGAGCTTCTTGGCGCTCTCCGCGTAGTAGTGCGCGAAGTCGATCGCCTCGGAGACCTCGGGGTCGCCCTGCTCGATGACCTTGCCGGCCTCGGATCCCATGACCTCCAGCAGGTCGGCGCGGCGCGCTTCGAGCACGTCGCCGGCCTTGTGCAGGATCGCGGCGCGTCCCTCGGCGCCGAGCGCACGCCAGGCCTCGCCCGCGGCGACCGCGGTCGCGATCGCGGCGTCGACCTGCTCGGCGGTCGCGAGGGTGTTCGCCGCCACGGTCGCGTTGCCGAGCTCGGAGCGCGCCATGCGCGCGCGGATCGCGTCGCCCCAGGCGCGGTTCGCCGCGAGAGACGGGTCGGTGTCGGGGGCGTTCAGGAAGCCGTCGGTGAGACCGGGGGCGGCCGGCGCGGTGCGGTCCTGGACGCGGTTCGTGCCGGGCACCTCGGTCGGCACCGCGCGCACGGAGGCGAGGAAGCGCTCCTTCTCACGCTCGAAGAGCTTCGGGTCCGCGTCGAGGTCGAAGACTGCCGACATGAAGTTCTCCTGCGACGCCCCCTCCTCCAGGCGGCGGATGAGGTACGCGATCGCCACGTCGAACTCGTCCGGGTGCACGACCGGCGTGTAGAGCAGCAGGGATCCGACCGTGCGCTTGACGACCTGCGCCTGAGCCGAGGCCATGCCGAGCAGCATCTCGAACTCGATGCCCTCGGTCACGCCGCGTTTCGAGGCCAGCAGCCACGCCAGGGCGATGTCGAAGAGGTTGTGGCCCGCGACGCCGATCCGCAGGTTGGCCACGTGCTCGGGGCGCAGCGCGTACTCCAGCACGGCCTTGTACGAGGCGTCGGACTGCTGCTTGGTCGACCAGGTGGCGAGCGGCCAGCCGTGCGACTCGGCATCGACGGTCTCCATGGGCAGGTTGGCGCCCTTGACGACCCGCACCTTGATCGGCGCCCCGCCGTCGGCCACGCGCTTCGCCGCCCACTCCTGCAGGCGGATCATGGCGCCGAGGGCGTCGGGCAGGTAGGCCTGCAGCACGATGCCCGCCTCGAGGGTCTTGAACTCGGGGCGGTCGAGGATGTCCGTGAAGACCGCGATCGTGAGGTCGAGATCCTTGAACTCCTCCATGTCGAGGTTGATGAACTTCGCGGATCCGTCTGGCATGCCCTTCAGAGCGATCCGGTAGAGCGGTAGGAGCGCCTCGGCGGCGTCGGCCACGGCGGCGTCGAACGCCCACGGGCTGTGCGGGGCGACGGTCGAGGACACCTTGATCGAGACGTAGTCGACGTCGTCGCGCTCGAGCAGACGGCGGGTGCCCTCCAGGCGGCGCGCTGCCTCCTCGCGGCCGAGGATCGCCTCGCCGAGCAGGTTGATGTTGAGCTTCACGCCCTGGGTGTCGCGGATGTGCGCGATGGCCTTGCCGAGCTTCTCGTCGCGGGCGTCGACGATGAGGTGGCGCACCATCTGGCGCAGCACGGTGCGGGCGGCGGGCACGACGATGCCGGGGACCATGCCGGCGGCGAATCCGCCGAGACCGATCGCGCCCTTCATCGGGGCGGGCAGGAAGCCGGGGGTCAGCGGGACGAGCTCGGTGAGCTTGGCGGCGGCGACCTTGAGATCCTCCGGGCGCACGACGCCGTCGACGAAGCCCACCGTGAAGTCGAGGCCGTTGGGGTCGCGCAGCACGCCGGCGAGACGCTGACCGGCCGCATCGACGGGCACCTCGCGGCTCTCCACGAGCCACTTCCTGACGAGGGCGACGGCGTCGTCGGCGAGGGCGGAGAGATCGTCGATGCCGGCTGCGGTGCCGACGGGGCTTTCGTTCGCGGTCATGGTTCCTCGTGGGTTCGGTGCCGTGGCGTGGGTTCGGTGCCGTGGCGGGGGTTCGGTGCCGTGGCGGGGGTTCGGTGCCCTGGCGGGGGATTCGGTGCCCTGGCGGGGGATTCGGTGCCGTGGCGGGGGTTCGGTGCCGTGGCGGTGGGTTCGGTGCTGTGGCGGGGGGTTCGGTGCCGTGGCGGGGGTTCGGTGCCGTGGCGGGGTGTCGCGCACGCGCGCAGGTCGATCGCGCACGCGCGCGGGGCTGCTCCCAGCATGGATCCGATCTCTCTGCAGGAAAAGCGATCATTCGCGCCGGATATCATTCGGTTCTAACGAATGATTTGCCCGCACTGCCCGCGAGACCGAACTTCCGTTCCGAGACCGCCGATCTCCCCGTCGGTCTCGTGACGCAGGTTCGGTTTCGCGGACGATCATCGGGCGCAACGGCGCCGCGGAGACGCGCGCGGAAGGGGACCGCCATGTTCGAACTGCGGAGGCTGCGGCTGCTGCACGAGTTCGCGCTGCGCGGCACGATCGCCGAGGTCGCGCACTCACTCGCGTACAGCCCGTCCACGGTCTCGCAGCAGCTCGCCCTGTTGGAGCGGGAGGCGGGCGTCCCCCTGCTCGAACCGGACGGACGGCGGATCAGGCTGACCGCCGAGGGCCGGGTCCTCGCCGCGCACGCCGCCCGCGCGCTCGAGCTCGACGAGCAGGCCCGGCAGCTGCTCGCCCAGGTGCCCGCGGAGGCCGTCCGGATCAGCGCCATGCCGACCGCCGCCGAGACGATCGTGCCCGCCGCGCTCACCGCCGTCGCCGCGACGCACCCGCATCTACGCGTCGAGATGACCGAGGCGCCGCCCGAGGAGGGCCTGTTCGAGCTGACCGCGCGCCGCTTCGACCTCGTCATCGCGGAGCAGTACCCGGGTCACACCCGGGAGCGTCACGCCGGCAACGTGCACGAGCTGATCGGCGAGGATCCGATCCGGCTCGTGCTCCCGCCTGGCGAGGACCCCCTCCCCCTCGCGCTGCTGCGAGACCGGCCCTGGGTCATGGAGCCGGTCGGATCCGCCGCGCGGCAATGGGCGGTGCAGCAGTGCCGTGCGGCCGGGTTCGAGCCCGACGTGCGCTTCGAGGCGGCCGACCTGACCGCGCACGTGCGGCTCATCGAAGCCGGGCACGCGGTCGGGATGCTGCCCGACCTGATCTGGGGCGATGTCCCGCCGCCGGTGGTGCTGACCGACCTTCCCGGATCCCCCGTGCGCGAGGTGTTCACCGCGGTGCGCGAGTCGACACGCGGGTCCGAGGCGATCGCGGCCGTCCACGCCGCCCTGGCCGGCGCGTTCGCCCAGCACCGCCCCCGTCGCTGACCCCGCCGGGACGGGCGCCGGGTCGGTCGGGACGCCCGGACGGGTCGGGGCGCCGGTTCGGGGCGCGACTCCGACGCTGGGTCGGGGCGCCGGGTCGGGGCGCGGCGCGCGCGATTCAGCGCGCGGCGGGTCGTGGCGCGGCTCCAATACCGGGTCGACGCGCGCCGCGGGTCCGGGTCGCTCCCCCGCGAGCGAGCCGCTCAGCCGCGCGCGCAGTCCGAGCCGGGGACCCAAACCCTGCACCGTGCGACGATCCGCACACCCTGTGACGATCGGCACAGATCCGGTCCGCATCCGTGTGCCGATCGTCGCACGGTGTGCCGATCGTCGCACGGTGTGCCGATCGTGACAGCGCGCGCAGCCCCGCGGCGTCCCGCGAGCGGGCCGCTCAGCCTTCGCGCACCGTCGCGTGCGGGATCCGCTGGCGCATCACGCGCACCGCCTCCGCGCTCACGTCGACGAGCAGGGCGTCGCGGCCGAGCGCCGCGGCGACGGCGCCCGCGGTGCCGGATCCCGCGAACAGGTCCAGCACCCGATCGCCGGGCCGGCTGGACGCCTGCACGATGCGGCGCAGGATCCCCTCCGGCTTCTGCGTGGGGTAGCCGGTCTTCTCCCGCCCCGTGGTCGGCACGATCGTGTGCCACCACACGTCGGTGGGGAGCTTGCCGCGTTCGCGTTTGGCGGCGCTGACCAGGCTCGGCGCCATGTACGGCTCGCGCTCGATGTCGTCGACGTTGAACACGTGCGCACCCGGGGTCTTCACGTAGACGAGGATCGTGTCGTGCTTGGTGGGCCAGCGCGTGCGCGGCTTGGCTCCGTAGTCGTAGGCCCAGATGATCTCGTTCAGGAAGCAGTCCCGACCGAACACGGCGTCGAGCATGACCTTTGCGTAGTGCGCCTCGCGGTAGTCGAGGTGCAGGTACAGCGTGCCGTCGTCGGCGAGCAGCCGCCAGGCCTCCTCGAGCCGCGGCATGAGGAAGTCGCCATAGTCGTCGAAGCGGTCGTCGTAGGCGTGCAGCAGCTCGCGCACGCGCTCGTAGCGGTGCCCGTGGAAGCCGTGGTTCACCTCACGCCCCGGTACAGAACGCAGGAGATCCGGTGTGTCGTCGGTGTTCGTCCCGCGTAATTCCGCGGGTCCAGGATCGCCGGCATCCGGCATCTCCTGCGTTGTGCCAGCCGGACGGTCGGCACGACGGCTCGAGACGGCGTGCCGCTCCTGCGTGCGGCCGGTGTTGAACGGCGGATCCAGGTAGATCAGCGTGAACGCGGAGTCCGGAAGGGTGCGGGCGACGTCGAGCGCCTCCCCGTGCACGATCTCGACGGCCCCCGGCGCGACCCCGGGCGACCCCGGCGACCCGGGCGACCCCGGCGCGGGCTCGACGGCCCCCGGCCCCGGCGCGGCGCCCGGCGACCCGGGCGACCCCGGCGCGGGCTCGACGGCCCCCGGCGCCGGCGCGGCACCGCGCGACCCAGGCGCGGCCTCGGCCCCGGGCGCCTCGACCTGCTCGGCGACCGGATCCGACGTCGTCCTCCGGCCCGGGGACACCCCCTCGGCGACCGGGCTCACGGGACCCGGTGCAGCCACGCCTCGGTGGCGAACTTCGTGCGCACGAGCTCCTCCGCGGCCGCGTACTCGTCGGCGGAGATCGTGCCGTCCTCGGCGCCCGTGAGCGAGCGGAACGTGCCCTTGAAGCGCTCGATGATCTCGGCGCGGCTGAGACCTGTCTGACTGCGCAGCGGATCCACCCGCTTGGCCGCCGACGCCGTGCCCTTGTCGCTGAGCTTCTCGCGTCCGATGCGCAGCACCTCGGTCATCATCTGACCGTCGATGTCGTACGAGAGCGTGGCGTGGTGCAGCACTCCGCCGTTGGCCAGCCGCTTCTGCGCGGCGCCGCCGATCTTGCCGCTGGGGCCGGCGATGTCGTTGAGCGGCTGGTAAACGGCGTCGATGCCGAGCGAGCGCAGGGCCTGCAGCACCCAGTCGTCGAGGAACGCGTAGGAGTCGGCGAAGGTCATCCCCTGTACGAGCGACGCGGGCACGTAGAGCGAGTAGGTGATGATCTGGCCGGCGGCCATCATCATCGCGCCGCCGCCGGAGATCCGGCGCACGACGTCGAAGCCGTGCTTCGCCGCCCCTTCCGGATCCACCTCGTTGCGGTAGGACTGGAAGGATCCGATCACGACCGCGGACTCGTCCCACTCCCAGATCCGCAGGGTCGGACGGCGCCGGCCCTCGCCGACGCGGGTGGTGAGCACCTCGTCGAGCGCGAGGTTCATGCGCGGGGAGACCGCCTTCTCGTGCAGGATCTCCCAGTCGAAGTCGCGCCAGCCGGGCGCGGTCACCAGAGCGCGGCGGACGGCGGTGCCCACGGCCTCGGGCGTGAGGCCCAGCAGCTGCGCCCCCTCGGGGAGCGCCGCACGCACCGCGGCGGCGATGGCCGAGGCGTCGGTCTCCACAGGCAGGCCGGTGACGGCGGCGTTGATGTCGTCGAGCGCGTCGTCCGGCTCGAGGAAGAAGTCGCCCGCCAGCCGGAAGCCGGCGATCGCGCCGTCCGTCACCTCGAAGTCGACGACGACGAGCTTGCCGCCAGGAACCTTGTACTCACCGTGCACCGGTCCAGCCTACGCGGCGGCACGGCGAGCGGCGGCGTGCCGGAGCTCCGGCCGTTCTGCAGGGAGGCCGAGGCGTTGTGCAGGGCCGGACGGCCGAGACGGAGTCTCGACCCGCGGAACGGCGAGGATTTCCGGGCGACGCCCCTGCAGAACGCCGAAGGTCCCTGCAGAAGAGCCCGGGTGGGGAGCTGCCTCAGTCGCGCGGCGGCACGTGCTTGTCGAGCCAGGCGAGCAGGTCGGCGCGCACCTCGGCCTGCTGCAGCTCGTTGAAGATCTCGTGGCGCGCATCGGGGTAGACGAGCGTCGTCACATCGGTGAGCCCCGACCGGTTGCGGTAGTCGTCGGCGAGACGGTGCACGCTGCGCGGCCCGCCGACCGGGTCGTCGCGGCCGACCATGAGCAGCACGGGCACGTCTTTCGGGAAGTCCTTGCCGGGCCGCCCGTACAGCCGCGCGGCCTCGATCGGCCCGAACAGCTTCAGCAGCGGCACCTCGGTCGTCAGCGGGTCGGCGCGGAACGCCTCCCACACCGCGGGGTCGCGCGTGAGCCACTCGAGCCCGTGGGCGTCCGGCCCCTTCCACCGCGCGTTCAGCGGCATCGAGTTGAGGTCGGTCGGGGTGCGGTGGGCGGATCCGGTGAGGATCACCGCGTCGTAGGCGTCGGGATGCGCGTTGAGCACCATCTGGGCGAGGAAGGATCCCCAGGAGTGACCGAGCAGCACGAGCGGCAGCCCGGGGTTCTCCGCACGGATGAGCTCGGTCAGCTGCCATTCGTCGGCCACGACCGCGCGCATGCCGCCGGGGCCGAGCCGCCCCAGCTTCGCCGCGACGCCGTGCTGCTTCATGCCCGTGCGCCCGTGGCCGCGATGGTCGTCGGCATAGACCGTGAAGCCGGCCGCCGTGAGCTCGGCGATCACCGCACCGTAGCGGCCCGCGTGCTCGCCGACGCCGTGCAGCAGCTGCACGACTCCCCGTGGGGTGACGCCGGAGGTGGCGGGGTGGACGTCGTAGACGATCGCGATGCCGTGTGCGTCGATGAACTCGGCGGTGCGGGACTCAGCCATGCCCCGAGTCTACGGATCCGGCTGCCGCACGCCGCATCGGGTCCGCAGATGACGCGGCCCGAGCCCCGCGGTCAGAGCCGCTGAGGCGCTCCGAGCCCGAGCGCGGCGCAGACGGCGCGGGCCTCCTCGAGGTCGGTCACCTCGTGGCCGCCGCCGTCGTCGGCCGCGGATCCCATCCGCACGGATCCCGAGGCCGCGACCGTGCGCTTGGCGGAGAAGTGCAGCGCATCGACGCCGGTCGCCGCGATCTCCGCCGCGTTCGCCGCGGTGATGCCGCTGCCGGCCATCACCTCGATGCGGCCGCCGGCGGTCGCGACCAGGGCGCGCAGCAGGTCCGCTCCATCCTGTGCGGCCGAGGCGCCGCCCGAGGTCAGCACCCGGGTGAGGCCCAGGGAGACCGCGTGCCGGAGGCCCGCCAGCGGATCCGGGGTCACGTCGATGGCCCGATGCAGGGTGACCGCCGCCTCGGCGCGCACGTCGCGGGCCGCATCCCGCAGCCGCGCCAGGGCGTCGACGTCGAGCTCCCCATCGGCCGCCTGCGCGCCGATCACGACGCCGGTCGCGCCGTGGGCGAGCATCCACCGCACGTCGCGCACGGCGGTCGCGAGCTCGTCCGCGTCGTAGTGGAACCCGCCGGCTCTCGGACGCACGAGCACGTGCACCTCGGGACCGCCGTGCGCCGCCTCCTCGACCGCGAGCTCGAGCGTCGCCGGCGAGGGCGTCAGACCGCCGAGTGCGAGCCCCTGCGTCAGCTCGACGCGGCGAGCGCCGATCTCGCGGGCGACGCGCACTCCGGCGGCATCCTGGACGGCGACTTCGAGCGCGAGGGGCATTCGTCCATTGTCACGGGCGGACCGCACGAGCGGAACGGACGCGCCGCGATTTGTTCGGCATCTTTCGGAACATCGGATCCCCGCATTCGACCCGGATCCGGCGAGCACTCCCCCGGTCCGAGCCCACGAGGGAGAATACTTAGTTAGGCTATCTAAGCAATGGATGCCGAGAGACTTCACGAGACCGCGACCGAACTGCGTCTCGCCACGTTCCGGCTCGCCCGCCGCCTGCGCTCCGTGCGCGCCGTGGACAGCCGCAACGCCGCGATGAGTGACGCCCAGCTCGCCGTGCTCGCCGCACTCCGCGCCCACGGCAGACACTCCCTGACCGCCCTCGCCGACCGCGAGCGCGTCACGGCGCCGACCATGAGCGCGCTCGTCACCGGCCTCGAGGAACACGGGTACGCGGTGCGGATCCCCGACGACCAGGATCGCCGGCGCGTGCACGTCGAGATCACTCCCGCAGGCGAGAGCGTCGTGGCCGAGACCTTCGAGCGGCGCACGCAGCTGATCATGGCCGAGATCACGGAGCTCGATCTCACCGAGGACGAGCTGGGCGTGCTGCACGAAGCCAGCATCCTGATGCGGAAGCTGGCCGAGCTGTGAGCCAGATGTTCCGCTCGTTCGGGGCGTTCAACTACCGGATCTGGTTCTTCGGGGCGATCGTCTCCAACATCGGCGGGTGGATGCAGTCCACCGCCCAGGACTGGGTGGTGCTGACCGAGCTCACGCACAACGACGCCACGGCCATGGGCGCCACGATGGCCCTGCAGTTCGGGCCACCCCTCGTGCTCGTCGGCCTCACCGGCCGCGTGGCCGACCGCTTCGACCGGCGGCGCATCCTGCTCGTCACGCAGACGACGCTCATGGTGCTCGCGCTGTGCGTGGCGGGCCTGCTGCTCACGCACGTGATGACGCTGCCGCTCATGCTCGTCTTCGCGGCGTGCTTCGGCGTCGCGAACGCGTTCGACGCCCCCGCTCGGCAGGCCTTCGTCTCCGACATGGTCTCGATGGAGAACGCCTCGAACGCCGTGGCGCTGAACTCCGCCTCCTTCAACATGGCCCGGCTGATCGGTCCGGCCGTCGGCGGACTCGCGATCGTCGCCCTCGGATCCGGCTGGGTGTTCGTCGCGAACGCGGCGACGTTCCTGGCGATGATCGTCGCCCTGATGCTCATCCGCACCCGCGAGCTGATGCCCCGCCCGAAGAACCCCCGGGCCGGAGGGCTCATGGTGGGCCTGCGCTACGTGCGCAGCAGGCCCGATCTCATGGTCGTGTTCGTGATGGTGTTCCTCATCGGCGCCTTCGGCATGAACTTCCCGATCTTCGCGTCGACCATGGCGCTGGAGTTCCACAAGCAGGCCGACGGCTACGGCGTGCTGAGTTCGGTGCTCGCGATCGGATCCCTCACCGGCGCGCTGCTGGCTGCGCGCCGCGACCGGGCGAGGGTGCGGGTGCTCATGCTCGCGGCCGGCGGTTTCGGCGTCGCGTCGCTCGTGTCGGCGCAGATGCCGACGTACGTCTCGTACGCGATCACCCTCGTCTTCGTCGGCTTCTCCACGGTCACCATGCTCACCACCGCGAACGGGTACGTGCAGACCACCACGGATCCCGCCCTGCGCGGCCGGGTGCTCGCGCTCTACATGGCGGTCGTGATGGGCGCGACCCCGATCGGCGCCCCCATCGCCGGCTGGGTCGCCGACGCGTTCGGACCGCGCGCGGCGATCTCCGTAGGCGGCGCCGCCGGCCTCGCGGCCTTCGCGATCGGCGCGGGGTGGATGATGCATTCGGGCCGGCTGCACCGCCGGGAGGACGCGCGGTTCCTGCTGTCGCTGGACGAGACCCGTCCCGTGCGGGTGGTCGAGGCCATGCAGCGCGCGGTGACCCCGCCGATCACCAGCGCGAGCACGCCCATCCGCACGGAGCCGGAGGCGCCGCGCACCGAAGCCCCACTCACGGAGCCCCCGCGTGCGGAGAACCCGCGCACCGAGCCCGCGCGCGCAGAAGCCCCGCGTGCCGAGCCCGCGCGCGCAGAAGCCCCGCGGGCCGAGCCCCCGCGGGCCGAAGCGCCGCGCGCCGATGACCCGCGCTCCAACCGCGCGACCGAGCCGCCGCGCACCGAAGCGCCGCGGGCCGAAGCGCCGCGCGCCGAAGACCCGCGCTTCAACCGCGCGACCGAGCCGCCGCGCACCGGATCGGGCGACGGCGCGTGAGCGGCGCCGCCGCCGAGGAGGCCCGCGCCCGCCGTTCGCTGCTGCCCGCGCTCGGCGCGCTCTCGGCGTTCGGGCCGCTCTCGATGGACCTGTACATCCCGGCGCTCCCCCAGCTCGGCCGCGACCTGCACACGACCGAGGCGCTCGCGCAGGTGACGATGAGCGCCTGCTTGATCGGGCTCGCCCTAGGCCAGCTGCTGTGGGGGCCGATCAGCGACCGCTACGGACGCCGCCTGCCGCTGCTCTGGGCCGTCGGCGGGTTCGTGGTCGCCTCGATCGCGTGCGCGTTCTCGCCGTCGATCGAGCTGCTCATCCTGGTCCGCCTGCTGCAGGGGCTCTGCGGTGCCGCCGGGATGGCGATCGCCCGCGCAGTCGTGCACGACGTGTTCAAGGGCCCCGCGGCGACGGCCGGGTTCGCCACGCTCACGGCGATCTCGGGGGCGGCGCCGGTGCTCGCGCCGCTGCTCGGCGGCGCGCTGCTGACGTTCACCGACTGGCGCGGCCTCTTCGTCGCCCTGGGCGTGATCGGCGCCGTGCTGCTGCTCACGGCGGCGCTGTACGTGCCCGAGACGCACCCGGTCGCCGAGCGGACCACGGGCGGGCTCGGCAACGATCTGCGCGGGATCGGCGCGGCCCTCGGCAACGGGCCGTTCCTGGTGTTCGCCCTCACCCTGGGCCTGGCCTCGGCCGGATTCTTCGCCTATCTGCAGATGTCCTCGTTCGTCCTGCAGAACCAGTACGGCGTCGACGCGCAGGGCTTCGCGCTCATCTTCGCGATGAACTCCGCGGGCATCGTGCTCGGCGCGTGGATCAGCCGCCGCCTCGCGCGTCGACCTCCGCGCCCCGCGCGCACCCTCGGGGGCGCAGCCGCGGGGACCGCCGGCGAGCACCGCATCGACGGCCGCCGCATCGTGCTGACCTCGCTCTCGATCGGCACCGCGGCGGCCGCGGCCGTCCTGCTGAGCGCCCTGCTGCACAGCCCGCTGCCCTGGCTGCTCGCGCCGCTCTTCGTGCTCGTCGGCCTGCACGGCGTGAACAACCCCACGCTGACCGCGCTCGCCCTGTCCCGCATCACGCGCGGAGCCGGATCCGCCTCGGCCGTGCTCGGCACGCTCGCCGCCCTGCTGGGTGCGCTCCTGCCGCCGCTGCTGTCAGGGACCGGGGTGTCGGCCGCGCTCATGGGCGCGACGATGCTGATCGCTTTCGCGTCCGCGCTCGTGCTGCTCGCTGCGACCGGACGCATCACGCGTGCGCGAAGCTGATGCCGCGAACTTCTTACGAATCCGTGATCTTCCCGAGCCGTGCGCCGCGAGGGTTCCTACTCTGAGGACATGACCGGATCCGCGTCGCGCGACAGACTGCCGGCTGCCGCGGCCGGCGTCGCGGCGGCTCTGCTCGGCATCGGCGCCGGCGAGCTCGCCGCGACGCTGCTCGCGCCGTCGTCGAGTCCGTTCGCCGTCGTCGGCGGGTTCCTCATCGACGGCGCGCCCGCGTGGGCGAAGGACACGGCGATCGCGTGGTTCGGCACCGGGGACAAGGCGGCTCTGCTCACCGGGATCGCCCTCGTGCTGCTCGCCGCAGCCGGCGCCCTCGGGCTCCTGCAGCGACGCTTCCGCGGGGTCGGGGTCGCCGGATTCCTGGCGCTGGGCGCCGCCGTCGCGGTACTCGCCCCGCTGCGCGCCGACGCCGCCCCGCTGTCCTGGCTGCCCGCGCTGGTGGCCGGCATCGTCGCCGCACTCGTCGTGCGCGCCCTCGTGCGACGGCTCCCCGACCGCGAAACCGAACCTGAGTCCCGAGACCGCGCGACAGAACCGCTGTCTCGGGACGCAGGTTCGGTCTCGCGGTCCACCGCCCCGCAGCCCACCTCCCCGCCGTCAGCAACCCCGCGCTCCGCCGCCCCACCGTCAGCAGCCCCGCGATCCACCGCCCCGCAGTCCGCAGCCCCGCCGCCCGTGGCCGCCGCCCCGGCAGCGGACGGTCCCACCCGCCGGCGCTTCCTCGCCTGGACCGCCGGGGCCGCCGCGGTCGGGATCCTCGCGACGGTCGCGGCGACGGCGGGCCGGGCCGGATCCGTCGCCGTGACCGCCGTGCGCACGGCGCTCCGCCTGCCGAAGCCGGCCGTGGCCGCCGCGCCGATCCCCGCCGGCGCCGCCCTGAAGGTCGACGGGATCAGCCCGCTGATCACGCCGAACGCCGACTTCTACCGCATCGACACCGCCCTCGTCGTGCCGCAGGTGGATCCGGCGCAGTGGCGGCTGCGCATCCACGGCCTCGTCGCGCACGAGGTCACGCTCACCTGGGACGAGCTGCTCGCGCTGCCGCTCGTCGAAGCGGCGGCGACCCTGTCGTGCGTGTCGAACGACGTCGGCGGCGACCTCATCGGCAACGCCGTGTGGCTCGGCTACCCGATCCGCGAGCTGCTCGCGAAGGCGCAGCCCGCCGCCGACGCCGACATGGTGCTGTCCACCTCGGTCGACGGCTTCACGGCGGGCACCCCGATCGAGGCCCTGACCGACGACCGGAACGCGCTGCTCGCCATCGGCATGAACGGCCGGCCGCTGCCGATCGAGCACGGGTTCCCGGTGCGCATGGTGGTGCCCGGGTTGTACGGCTACGTCTCGGCGACGAAGTGGGTCACCGATCTCGAGGTCACCCGATTCGACCGCGCCACGGCGTACTGGACCGCTCGCGGCTGGTCGGCGCGCGGCCCCGTCAAGCTCGAATCGCGCATCGACGTGCCGAAGTCCGGCCGCGCGCTCCGGGCCGGGGACACCGTGATCGCCGGCGTCGCCTGGCAGCCGCACGCCGGCGTCTCCGCCGTCGAGGTGCAGATCGACGACGGTCCGTGGCAGCGCGCCGAGCTCGCGCCCGCTATCTCGGCCGACACCTGGGTGCAGTGGCGCCTCCCGTGGGCCGCGACCGCAGGACAGCACACCCTCCGCTGCCGGGCGACGGGTGCGGACGGCACGGCGCAGACCGCGGATGTCGCTCCCCCGGCTCCCGACGGCGCGACCGGCTGGCACACGATCGGCGTCTCGGTGAACGCCTGAGATCCTCACGGAATCCATGCGCTTCACTTCCTTCACGAATTTGTGAAATCGGCGTAGCATCGCTGCCATGAACACGATCATCCGCACCGACGGCCTCACCAAGCACTACGGCCGCGTGCATGCGCTCGACGGGCTGGACCTCGGCGTCGACGAGGGCCAGGTGCACGGCTTCCTCGGACCGAACGGAGCCGGGAAGTCCACCACGATCAGGATCCTGCTGGGCCTGGCCCGCAAGACGGGCGGCACCGCGACGGTCTTCGGCGAGGATCCCTGGACCGCATCCGTCGGGATCCACCGGCGCGTCGCACACGTCCCCGGCGACGTCAGCGTCTGGCCGAACCTCTCCGGCGGAGAGGCGATCGACTTCCTCGCGCGCCTCCGCGGCGCCTCGACGAAGGACCCCGGCTACCGCGCCGAACGCGAGCGCCTGATGACGGCGTTCCAGTTCGACCCCCGCAAGAAGGGCCGCGCCTATTCGAAGGGCAACCGGCAGAAGGTCGCGCTCATCGCCGCCTTCGCCGTGCCGGCCGAGCTGTACATCCTCGACGAGCCGACGAGCGGGCTGGATCCGCTCATGGAGGTCGTCTTCCGCGACGAGGTGCAGCGGCTCCGGCGGGGCGGGGCGACCGTGCTGCTGTCCAGCCACATCCTCTCCGAGGTCGAGCTGCTCTGCGACCGGGTCAGCATCATCCGCGCCGGGAGGATCGTCGAGTCCGGCACGCTCGCCGAGCTCCGCCACCTCACCCGCACCGAGGTGTCGTTCGAGGCCGCGGGCGAGTCCGCGCTCGCCGGGATCCCCGGAGTGCACGACGGCACGATCGACGACGGCCGGGCTCGGTTCACCGTCGACAGCGATGCGGTCCCGGCCGTGCTCCCCGTGCTCGCCCAGCGCGCCGTCACCGGCCTGCGCATCGAGCCGCCCTCGCTGGAGGAGCTCTTCCTGCGGCACTACGGCGACGACCTCGCCGCCCTCCGCGCCGCCGAGGAGGACTCCTCGCCGCATTCCGGCACCCGCGCCTCGCGCCGGGCCGCTGTGAAGGGGTCCTGATGTCCGCCCTCCTCCGCCAGCGCCTGCGTCGCGACTGGCTGCAGGTGCTGCTGTGGATCCTGGCCACGGTGCTCATGGCGTACGCGGGTTTCGCGGGCGTCACCCAGTCCTACGGGACGCTCAAGGATCGCGTCGAGGTGCTCTCCGCCGTGATGGCGAATCCGGTCATCATGATGTTCCGCGGCCTCCCCTCCGGCGCCTCCGAGGGGCAGTTCCTCTCCTTCGAGATCCTGCCGTGGCTGACGATGCTCGCGGCCCTCATGAGCACGTTCCTCGCCGTCCGCCACACGCGGGGCGACGAGGAGGCAGGTCGCACCGAGCTCGTCGCCGCCACGCCGGTCGGACGCGCGCTGCCCACGGTCGCGACGATCGTCCACGGTGTCGCCGCGAACGTCGTCCTCGGCGTGCTGGTCGCGCTGGCGCTGATCGGATCCGGGCTCGACCCCGCCGGATCCTGGCTCATGGGCGCCACCTCGGCGACCACCGGCATCGCCTTCCTCGGCATCGGCCTCATCGCCGCCCAGCTCATGCGCACCTCGCGCGGCGCCAACGCCCTGACGGTCTGGATCCTCGTCGGCACGTTCCTGATCAACGGCATCGGCAACGTCGCGGGGACCCCGAGCGACGACCTCACCCGCATCACCAGCTCCGGCCTCGTCTGGGCCTCGCCGTTCGGGTGGGCCGAGCAGGCCCGCCCCTATGACGCGGACAACGCCTGGCCCGCCGTGCTCGGACTGGTCGTCGGGCTCGTCCTCGCCCGGGTCGCGGTCGCCCTGCAGTCGATGCGCGACATCGGCGAGGGCTTCGTCCCGGCCCGCCCGGGTCGGGTGCACGCCCGACCGGCACTGTCCACGCCGCATGCGCTCGTGTGGCGGCTCACCAACGGCGCGATCATCGGCTGGGCGATCGGCGGCGCGCTCACCGGGGTGCTCGCGACCACGCTGTCCGGGCTCGCCGGGCAGATCTCCGGGCAGAACCCGGCGGTGCAGCAGATCCTCGACAAGATCGGCAAGGCGGGCAACCTCGAGGAGACCGTGGTCTCGGTGTTCTTCACGATGATGGGGATCCTGGCCGCCTGCGCCGCGGTGCAGATCGTCGCGCGGGCACGGCAGGAGGAGGCGCACGGCACAGCGGAGGCCGTGCTGGCGCTGCCTGTCGGTCGCGTCCGGTGGCTCCTGGACTATCTGCTCGTCGCGACGTCCGCGATCGCGATCATCGTCGTGGCGGCGATGCTCGCGGCCTACGCGGGTCTCGCGGGCAACAAGGACGCGGGGTCGCTCGTCCGGGTCGTCACGGTGGTCGGACTCGGGCAGGGCCTCGCCGCCTGCGTGTTCACCGTGCTCACGGCCCTGGTGTTCGTGCTGCTCCCGCGCGGCACGATCGGCATCGCCTGGGCGCTCGTGCTGCTCGCCACCGTGTTCGGCCTCTTCGGTCCGCTGTTCGGGCTGCCGGAGTGGACCACGCGGTTCTCGCCGTTCGCGGTCACCCCGATCGTCGACGGCAGCGGGACCGACCTCCGCGGGACGTGGTGGCTCGTGCTCGTCGTGGTCGCGGGCGCGGCCGCGTCGCTCGCCCTGATGCGCCGTCGCGAACTCCAGACCGCGGGATGATGGGGTCATGAAGGCGAAGGATCCGGCACCCGCCGTGCACCACGGCGTCGATGCCGCGGAGGCCGCGGCGGCGATGATCGCCGCCGTCGGCTTCCCGCGCATGCCCGGGCGCGTGATGATGGCGCTCATCGCCGCGCCCGCGGACGGGTACACGGCGGCGGAGCTGGCCGATCGGCTGGGCGTCAGCGCGGCCGCGGTGTCGGGAGCGGTGCGCTATCTGCAGACGATCCAGGTGATCCGGCGCGTCTCCCGTCCCGATCGCCGGCGCGACCACTACGTCATCATCCCGGACACCTGGTACGGGCTGATGACGAACAACGGCCCCATCTACGAACGCCTCGCCGCGCACATCGAGGCGATCGGCGCGGAGCACGACGAGGACCACGCCGCCCGGGACCGGGCGGCGGAGATGGCCGAGTTCTTCCGGTTCATGGCGGGACGCATGCCCCAGCTGATCGCCGAGTGGGAAGCCCTGCGCGCGGCGCGGCGCGCGCCGGACTGACCCGGCGACTCCCTTACCCGTGGTTCCCTGACCCGTGGTTCCCTTGCCCCAGGGGTGCCGTCCGCGGGTTCCCCCGCCATCCGCGGTTCCCCCGCCGTCCGCGGGTTCCCCCGCCATCCGCGGGTTCCCCCGCCGTCCGCGACACAACGCAGGAGAATCCCGTGGATTGCCACCGGATCCTCTCCCGCGCCGGCGGTTCTCCTGCGTTGTGTCCCGGATCCCGGCGTGCCGGGTCGACACCAGACCGGATGCGAGCCGCCCCGCCGTGCGGTGTCGGAACCGGGTGCGGCCTGCAGGGCGCACCGCCTCCTACACCGAGACCCCCACGTGGCGTCGAAACCCCCACGCTGAAGCGACTGGGTGTGGGGGTTTTGACGCGCCGTGGGGGCCTCGGCGAGATCGGCCAGACGCCACTCGGGCGTGCGCCACTCGGCCGGGCGAGACCGGCCAGGCGCCACTCGGGCGTGCGCCACCGGGGCGCTGCGGCGTCAGTGCTCCAGCACGAACCTCAGCTGCTCGAGCGCCCAGTCCAGCTCGGTCGCGCGCACCACGATCGGCGGCGCGATCCGGATCGTCTGGCCGTGCGTGTCCTTCACCAGCACGCCGCGGTCGAGGAGCTTCTCCGCGATCTCGCGGCCGGTGCCGCGGGACGGATCGATGTCGACGCCGACCCAGAGCCCCGCGACGCGCACCGTGGTGACACCGTGGCCGATGAGCGCTTCAAGCCCCTCGCGCAGGTGCACCCCGAGCGCCTTCGCGCGCTCCTGGAACTCGCCCGACTCGAGCATCTCGACGGCGCGCAGCCCGACGGCCGCCGCCAGCGGGTTCCCGCCGAAGGTGGATCCGTGCTCGCCCGGACGGATCACGCCCAGGACGTCCTCGTTCCCGACGACCGCCGAGACGGGCAGGATCCCGCCGCCGAGCGCCTTGCCGAGCAGATAGAGGTCGGGAACCACGCCCTCACGATCGCACGCGAAGGTCTCCCCGACCCGTCCGAGCCCGGACTGGATCTCGTCGGCGATGAACAGCACGTCGCGCTCGTCGCAGATCTCGCGGATCCGGCGCAGGTACCCGTCCGGCGGGATGATGACGCCGCCCTCGCCCTGGATGGGCTCGATGAGCACGGCGACCGTGTCCTCGGTGATCGCGGCCGCGATCGCCTCGGCGTCGCCGTAGGGCACGGCGTCGAAGCCGGGCGTGAACGGACCGAACCCGTCGCGCGCCGAGTCGTCGTCGCTGAAACCGACGATCGTCGTGGTGCGGCCGTGGAAGTTGCCGTTCGCGACGACGATGCGCGCCGCTCCCTGGCGCACGCCCTTGACCCGGTAGCCCCAGGCGCGGGCGACCTTGATCCCGGTCTCGACGGCCTCGGCGCCGGTGTTCATCGGCAGCACCAGATCCTTGCCGCACAGCCGGGCGAGCGCCTCGGCGAACGGCTCCAGGCGGTCGTTGCGGAAGGCGCGGCTGGTGAGCGCGACCCGGCCCAGCTGCTCCTCGAGCGCGGCGACGAGGGCGGGGTGGCGGTGCCCGAAGTTCACAGCCGAGTACGCGGCGAGCAGATCGAGGTAGCGCTTGCCCTCGACATCGGTCACCCAGGCGCCTTCGGCGCGGGCGATCGTCACCTCGAGCGGCGCATAGTTGCGGGCGACGTGCGGCTCGGGTGCTCCCGGTGCCTGAGCCTCGGCGGCCGAGGCCTCTCGGACGGCGGCGGCTGTCACTTCGCACCGCGCAGTTCGAGCGTGCAGCACTTGATGCCGCCGCCGCCGAGCAGCAGTTCGCTGAGGTCGACGGTGAGCGGGTTGTAGCCGCGCTCGCGCAGCTGCTTCTCGAAGCCGGTCGCGCGCGGCGAGATGATGACGTTGTAGCCGTCGCTCGCCGAGTTGAGTCCGAACACGGCGCCGTCCTCGTCCGAGACGAGGATCGCGTCGGGGAAGCGCTCCTCGAGGATCGCGCGGCTCGCGTCGTCGAAGGCGTGCGGAAGGTAGGCGATGTTCGCCGCGGCCGGTCCGCCGTTCTCCTCGCCGATGACGGGGTCGAGCACGGTCAGGGCGGTGTCGAGGTGGTAGAAGCGCGGGTCGACGAGCGTCAGCGTGACGACCTCGCGGCCGAACACCTCGCTGACCTCGCGGTGGCTGTCCCCCGCGGAGCGGAAACCGGTGCCGGCGAGGATCACGTCGCCCGCGAGCAGGAAGTCGCCCTCGCCCTCGTTGATCTCCTTCGGCATCACCGTGTCGAAGCCGTTCGCGCGGAACCAGTCGGCGAACGCGGGGGACTCGCCCTGGCGCTGCTCGTAGTAGAACGAGGGGACGTAGGCGCGGCCGCCGATCACGAAACCGCCGTTGGCCGTGTAGACCATGTCGGGGTAGCCGGCGAGCGGCTCGATGAGCTCGACCTCGTGACCCAGCTCGAGATAGAGGTCGTACAGCTTCTGCCACTGCGCGACGGCCTTCGCGGTGTCGGTCGGGTTCGCCGGCTCCATCCACGGGTTGATGCTGTAGTTCACCGTGAAGTGCTCCGGCTTGCACATCAGGTACCGGCGGTGGTGCGCGGTGCGGGCAGGCGTGGCGGCCGTGGCGGTCTCGGGCGTCGACATGAGGCTCCTCAGAATCTCCGGTGGCGGACGCTGTCCTGAGGCCCGGCGGTCCTTCGATCCGTTGTGCGGAGAAGATGCGACACGGGCACGCCGCCGTCCATTCTCGCACCCGACCCTGAACGTGGCCAGATCACCGGGCGTTCAGATGACCTCGGCGCTCCAGTCGTCCGGGTTGCCGTAGCGGTGCGCGGTGATCGCGATCGCCTGCTCGTGCAGGAAGGGCAGGAGCTCGATACGGCCCGCGGTGGTCACCTCTCCGGCGAGGATCGCGAGATCCGGATCCCCCTGCACGGCCTCGGCGAGCGTGGCGTGCAGGGAGGCGACGTCGTCGGCCGCGCCCACGATCCGCACGCGGTTCGGCCGCAGCGGCGCCAGGGCCTCGTCCAGGAGCCCGGCTCCGTTCCCGTCGCGATTCTTGCGGCTTTCCGCCCGGCTCTCCGACGATTTCTGCGACGGGAGCGGATCCGGCGACGGGCTCGACTCGGATCCGGCGGGACCCGTGAACCGCTCGATCCACTCCGCATCGCTCTCCACGAACACCGTGACACCGGCCTCGCCGAGCACGCGGCGCACCGCGGCGGGGAGGCCGATCGGCGAGGAGAGCGTGAAGGCGCCGCCGCCGCGGATCGCGGCGATCGCGACGCGCAGCAGCGCGCGCAGGGGCGCCTCCCCCGTGGCCCGCACCGCGACCGGCACGGCGCGATACCGGAACAGGTTGCGCTCCACGCCGAGGCGCGAGACGTCACGCACGCGTCCGAACTCGCGGTCCCATGCCAGGGCGTCCGACAGCGCCGCCCGGCGCAGCCACTCGAACGCGGTGTAGTCCAGCGACGGCTGGGCCGCCTCGATGAGCGCGGTGATGCGCGAGTCCAGCCCGCGCAGGTGCAGGGTCGTGGATCCGCTGCCGCCCGTGTCGCGCCACGCGCCGAGGCCGATGAGGTGGTTCGGGCCGCCGGCCTTGGTACCACCGCCGACCGAGGAGCGCTTCCAGCCGCCGAACGGCTGGCGCTGCACGATGGCGCCCGTGATGCCGCGGTTCACGTACAGGTTCCCGGCCTGCACGCGGTCCAGCCAGAGCGCGAGATCCGCGGGATCCTGCGTGTGCAGGCCCGCGGTGAGGCCGTAGTCGACGCCGTTCTGCAGTTCGACCGCCCGCGCGAGCGTCGGGGCGTGCATGATGCCGAGCACCGGCCCGAAGAACTCCTCGCGGTGGAAGCGCGATCCCGGCTGCACGCCGAGACGGATGCCGGGGGTCCACAGCCGGCCTTCGGATCCGGGGATCTCGCGCGGCTTCAGCAGCCACTTCTCGTCGGGGCCGAGCTCGGTGAGGGCCCACTGCAGCTTGCCCTGCGGACGCTCGATCACGGGACCGACCTCGGCCCGCGGGTCGTCCGGCCACGCCACCCGCAGCGAGCGCGTGGCGTCGACGAGCTGCCGGGCGAACCGCTTCGAGCGCCCCACGGGCCCGACCAGGATCGCCAGCGAGGCGGCCGAGCACTTCTGCCCCGCGTGCGCGAAGGCGCTCTTCACGAGATCCGCGACGGCGAGGTCGAGGTCGGCGGAGGGGGCGATCACGAGGGCGTTCTTGCCGCTCGTCTCGGCGAGCAGGGGCAGGTCGTGCCGCCAGCTGCGGAACAGCGCCGCGGTTTCGAAGGATCCGGTGAGGATCACCCGGTCGACGTCGGGGTGCGCGATGAGGTCCCGGCCCAGCTCGCCCTCGGAGATGTCGACGAACGCGAGCAGATCGCGCGGGATCCCCGCGTCCCAGAGCGCGGCCGCGATCACGGCCGCCGAGCGCCGCGCCTGCGGCGCCGGCTTGAACACCACGCCGGATCCCGCGGCGAGCGCGGCGAGCACTCCCCCGGCGGGGATGGAGAGCGGGAAGTTCCACGGCGGCGCGACGACCGTGAGCCGCGACGGCACGAACGCGGCCCCCTGCACCGCGTCGAGCTCCCTGGCCCGCGCCGCGTAGTACTTCGCGAAGTCGACGGCCTCGCTCACCTCCACGTCGCCCTCGGCGAGCACCTTGCCGGTCTCCACGGCGGCCACCTCGATGAGCTCCCCGCGACGGGACTCGAGCACCGCCGCGACGCGCAGCAGCACCTCCCCGCGTTCGGCGGCGGGGCGGGCGCCCCAGACGGCGGCCGCGCCGCGCACCCGGGCGAGGATGCGCTCGATCTCGGCGGGGTCGGTCACGAGCGCGCTGCGGACGAGCCCCTCGCCCGCGGTGCTCTCCGGGATGCGCTCCAGGATGCCGCGCGCCCACGCGCGGTTCGCCGGCAGCGCCGGGTCGCTGTCGGGGGTGTTGCGGAACCCGGGGGCGCCCGCGGCGACGGCGGTGTCGTCCTCGCGCGCGGCGAAGACCGCGGTCTCCACGAAGGTGTCGCCGGGGTCGACCGCCTGGGCGATCCCCAGCACGGCCTGGGTGAGGGCGGCCGCCTCGGTGTCGGGGTCGGTGGTGAGCGCGGCGGACTCGTGCACGGGCGCGAGCCGATTCTGCCGGCGGCGGGGGCCGGACGGCAGACCGGGGTCGGCGGAGCGCTCCAGGGAGAGCGCGAACCGGTTGATCTCGCGGTCCAGCAGGTCGGGGTTCTCCTGCAGCCGGAACGCGGCGGACAGGAAGTTGTCCTTCGACGCGTTCTCCTCGAGCCGGCGCACCAGGTAGCTGATCGCGACGTCGAACTCGCGCGGTCTCACCACGGGCACGTACAGCAGCACGTGCCCCACCTCCCGGCCGACGGCCTCGACCTGGCCCTGCGCCATGCCGAGCAGCATCTCGAACTCGACGGGCGCGGATCCGGATGCCGCCTCCCCGGCTTCGGGGCCCACCCCTCGGTCGCCGGCGAGCAGCCAGGCGTAGGCGATGTCGAAGAGGTTGTGCCCGGCGACGCCGACGCGCACGGCGCGCACGGACTCGGGGGTGAGCGCCGCGTCGAGGCAGCGCAGATAGTTCGCGTCGGTGTCGATCTTCGTGTCGTACGGAGCCGGGGTCCAGCCGTGCAGCGAGGCCTCCACCCGCTCCATGGCGAGGTTGGCGCCCTTCACGAGCCGCACCTTGATCGGCGCCCCGCCGTGGTCGACCCGGTCCTTCGCCCAGGCGGTCAGCTCGCGCAGCGCCGGCAGCGCATCGGGCAGGTAGGCCTGCAGCACGATGCCCGCCTCGAGACGGGCGAGACGCGGATCCTCCATGATCCTCGTGAACACCGCGATCGTGAGGTCGAGGTCGCGGTACTCCTCCATGTCGAGGTTGATGAAGGTCGGGTGAGACCCGGCCGTCGAGTTCGCCGCGACGCCCGCGGCGGTGAGATACAGCGGCAGCAGCCGCTCGGCGACCTGCTCGACGACCTCGTCGAAGGCCCACATCGAGATGCGGCTCATGACGGCGGACACCTTGACCGAGACGTAGTCGACGTCGTCGCGGCGGATCAGCTCGTGGATCCCGTCGAGGCGGCGCTGCGCCTCGTCCTCGCCGAGCACGGCCTCGCCGAGCAGGTTGAGGTTCAACCGGGCGCCCGTCGCGCGCAGCTTGGCGATCGCCGGGCCCAGCCGGGCGGGCCGCGCGTCGACGATGAGGTGCCCGACCATCTCGCGCAGCACCGTGCGGGCGATCGGCACGGTCGGCGCAGGAAGCCCCGGCGCCACCAGACCGCCGGCGCGCACCGCGGCACGCAGATACCAGGGCAGGAAGCCAGGAACGAGCGGGGCCACACGGTGCAGTCCCGAGGCGGCCGCGCCGAGGCTCTCCGGCCGCATCACGTCGTCGACGAAGCCGAGCGTGAACGGCAGCCCGTTCGGATCCCGCAGCACTCCGGCGAGCCGCTCGGCGGCGGGATCCGCATGGGAGGCGGCGGCCTCGTCGATCCAGCGCTGAGCGAGGGCGACGGCCCGGCGTGCGCGCTCGGTCTCCGAGGCGTTCAGCCACTGCGGCATCGGTGGTCCTTCCCTTCCCGCACCCTTCGGGTGGGCGCGC
Organism: Microbacterium sp. MMO-10; assembly: GCF_037148715.1. NCBI lineage: Bacteria > Bacillati > Actinomycetota > Actinomycetes > Micrococcales > Microbacteriaceae > Microbacterium > Microbacterium sp. MMO-10. The sequence goes on from NZ_JBBCSV010000001.1 coordinate 139,479, forward strand.
GCGTGCTCCCTCCCAGCATGGCGCTCCCCCGGCCGGGCGAAGAGGCGGCACGCCCGCCGGGGCGCCTGAATATGCTGTACCCGTGGGGGAAGAGGACGAAGCGGATGCCGCGGCGCGTGCGGCGTCGGAAGCCGACGTCTCTGCGTCTGCCGCAGCGAGCGCGACCGCGAAGAGGCGCGGACTCATCCGTCGCGGCTTCGACCTGATCCCCACATCCTGGTTCGCCGCCGGAGTTACCGCGATCTTCCTCGCCGTGACGGCCGCCTTCGGAGGGCTCGCCACCGTCGAGGATCCCGTTGCACATGTTCTGCCCGGCGAGGACTTCCACGGCGCCGGATTCGACATGAGAGTCACCGGTGCAACGATCGTGGATGCGCGCAAGGTCACGAGCTTGCAGCCGGGCGCCGGCCAGCGCGTGCTACTCGTCGCCCTGGATGCGACGGTCACCGAGCCGAGCCCGCGCGTCACCGCGGACGACGGATCACTGCAGGGGATCCGCGTCGAGGGCGTCGAGGCCAAACCCGTGATCATCCGTCCGGACGACAACGCCCTCGCGACGATTCTGCAGCCGGGCGTGCGGACATCGCTGCTGCTCGCCTGGCTGGTGCCCTCCGATCTGCAGGGCGAACGGGTGACCGTCCGGCTCCCCCTGGCGGACGAGGCGAAGAACAACATCCGATCGGGCACGCGTTGGGACTTCATCCGGTTCGGGGCCGAGACCCAGGTCACCGTGGTCGACGGCGGCCGCGGGGATCCGGAGCCGACCGCATGATCGGGCCGCGCAGACGCGCCCTGCTCGGCTGGACCGCCGGCGCCGCGATGATCGCGGCCTCCGCCGCACTCGTCGCGGTCACTCCCGGACCGAACGTCGACCCCGCCCCGTTCGTCGTCACCGTCGCACAGGGCGAGCGCGGGGTCGGGCGCAACATCGATGTCACGGTCGTGGACGTGCGGCGGACGCAGGAGATCTCGGTCCCCTCGTACACGAAATGGAGCGCCACGGGCAACTGGCTCGTGGTCGACCTGAAGGCGGCCGCGGTCGTGACCCAGTCCGGCGCGAGCCTCTCCGGCGCCCAGTTCCTCATCGACGGCAAGACCTACACCGCGTCGAACCGCCCGGACACGCTCTTCACCCTTCTGCAGAATTCACTCGTACCCGGCGTTCCCAGGGCAGGAGCGATCGTCTTCGAGCTCCCGGGAAGCCTGACCTCGGGAACCGGCGAACTCGCCTTCTCGGTCAGCAGCGACGTGCGGGCGGACTCGCAGATCCGCGTCCCGATCGACCTCGCAGAGGTGCCGACCACGGATTCCGTCGAGCTCCCGCGCGTGGGGTGGTCCCGATGACAGCACCGGATGCGCCGTCGCCCGCCAGCACTGTGGAAGCGGGCAGGATCCGCGAACGTCCTTCTCGGGAGAGGCGAGCAGGCACGCTGCTCTCGCTCGGCGCCCTCGTGCTGCTCATCCCCGGTGTCCTCCTTGCGACGGGTCTCACCCCGTGGACCGAGGATCGTCCTGAACCCGTCGTGGCGGGAGCATCCGGCACGGCCGAGGTCGGCGACGCGACCTGGGGACCGGTGAAGGCCGTCATCCTCGAGGACACCACGGGCCTGGACGTGCCTTCCGGGTCGAAGCTCATCGCCGTGAAGGTGCCGGTGGCACCGCACGACCCGGCCGCTCATCCGGTGCACTGCCAGTCTCCTCGCCTCGTGGAGCAGCGCACCGGACGCACGTGGGAAGAGGCCACGCTCGACATCGGGGTGCCTTACAGCGCGACGGAGCCCGTGCGATGCAACCCGGACGAACCGAACGCGGCGCTCATCGTCGCCTTCGTCGTCCCCGCGGGTTCCACCGGGCCCTATTGGGTCGATGTGCCGTTGACGGTGGGCGACTCGACGCCGTTCCCGCGCTTCTCCGTCATGCCCTGAGGCGCAACCGATGCGTCGGCCGCCAGTGCCGCGTCCACCGCATCGGGCACGACCTCGTCGACGACCTGCGCGGCTTGCAGCACCGCCGCCGCAGCTGCCTCCTGCGGCGTGGCGCCCCCGGCGACCGCGCTCTCCACGGCTTTCACGGCAGCTCCTCGGCGCAGCGCCCCGAGCGTCGCGTCGTAGCCGGCGGCGACCACCGCGATCCGCACCGGCTCCACGATCATGGGGACCAGCAGGAAGATCGGCGTCTGGTAGCGCATCCAGAAGGTCGCCATGTCCTGCGGACCGATGAGCGTGACGATCCAGCCCGGACCGAACCCCTGGATCGCGAGCACGACCGTGTACAGCAGGACATAGCTGCCGATCACCACGGGGCCGGCGCGCCACATGAGCAGCAGTGAGCGCCCGATCGGACGAAAGCGATCGAGCAGATCCTCCCCGATGTCGCCGAGGCGTGTCCGCGCCCACTCGGGCAGCACCGTGTAGCGCCTCTGCACGGTGCGCACGTAGCGGTTCCCGGCGTACCGGGTGGAGACGGTGATCCGCTCCGCCGCGATCGCCTGTCCGTAGATGACTCCCGCCACGGCGAGCCAGGCGAGAGGCTGCAGCAGGACGCCGCCGAGCTGCCCGATCAGCCACAGCACGCCGTCCCAGACCCAGCCCAGGACCGCGATCCGCTCGGCCACCCAGGCGTGCACCTCGCCAATCCACACCATGGCCGCACGGTGCGCGACCCAGTCCCCGACCGTGCGGGTGATGTCGCCGAGAGTCCACACGAAGAAGAAGAGCCACACGGCTTCGAGGTACACCGCGACCAGGGACAGCGACCGCGGCAGTTTCTCGTCCCAGCGCTTCCACGCCCAGCGGAGGCCGTACGCGACCACGATGATCACCCAGGTCCAGACCCCGAACCCGGCGGAGCTCACGTCCTCGCCGGACACGTCCTCGCCCGCCCAGATCCTCCCCGTGTGGACTTGGAGGGCGAGCCGCACGTACTCGAAGAAGTCGTCGCGCAGGAATCCGTATGCGGCGTACACGGCGAAGAAGGGCAGGACTCCGGCGAGCAGAGAGTTTACGAACGTCGCCACGCGCTCCCGGGCGCTCTCCGGAACCGAGGCGATGAACCCCAGTTCGCGCAGCGCACTGCGTGCGACGAGGAACATCGCCACGAAGCTGACGAGACGTGCCAGCACGGCCAGCGGCAGCAGGAGCAGACCGCCTGTGCTCCACCAGCCTCCGACGAACCCCGCCAGTTGCAGAGCGAAGTGATTGCCGAGCCAGCCGGCCAGGAACCACGCGAGCAGCTGAGGGGCGGAGCGCAACAGCACCCGACCGACCGTTCGAAGTATGTCCCCCACTGGGCGCAGATTATCGTGCACGCGAGCTGAGCCTCCGATGCGACAGCTGGGTGATCCTTCGGGCCGATCTGAAGGATCACCCAGCTCAGGTGCCGCCTATTCTGAACCAAACAGCAGGTTAGAAGCGTCCACGTGCGCCAGAGTCCCCATGTTGATACGCATACGCGGCGTTCTCAATTGCCTGCGCGATTCTGTTTGCAGTGCTGGCCGCCGAAGACCTGTTGCCCTGCCCAATGTAACCCTGAAGATTGCTCACCGTCTGAAGGAATGTCGAAGCTGCGGAACCCAGAAAGATGGGCCTACCGCACTCAGTTCCTGATTGGGCGTAGCTTCTCGCGCGTCCGAAGTCGCCTCCGCTTGCCGCCGAAGCTGCGCTTCGGAAGTTTTGCGCACACGCTATCCATGCGTTCACGTTGGGCACGTAACCTGCCTGGATTGTTCCGGCGCTGACGTGCACAGTAGCCGCTTCAGAAGCTATTGCCGGGGAACCTGTCATCATGACCGCAGCGAGAACCGGAGCAGCCAAAAGCGTGATTCTGTTGATGACCTTCTTTGTCTTCATACGTACCCTCCTAGGTTTGCGTCCTTGTCTCAAGGATTGCTTCACCAACGTAACAGGGGGCCTCCGACACCAACGGCCCTCCAAATCGGGAGGGTCCGGTCTAGTCACATCAGCGGCATGCCGCTCAGACAAGGACGAGACTAAGCCCAGTCGAACAGACTGCAGCCCTCAGTCCGCCCAGACGCTCGGCGCAGGTGCCTTGGTCGGGGGCAGGGCCGAGGCGGCGGCCCAGTCGTGGATCCAGTCCTCGACGTCCGGCACGTCCTCGGGGCGGCCGAGAGCCCCGAAGAACTCCTCGTGCGAGACGGTCCCTCCCGTGCGTCGCAGCATACGCGCACGCACGATCACCCGGGCGTACACCTCGCCGTCCACGACGGCGCGATGCTCCATGAACAGCGCCTTGTCGTCGTGCCCGATGAAGCGCGACTCGATGTCGAAGCGCTGCCACAGCTCGAGGGACTTGCGGAACGTGACGGTCTCGCTCGAGACCACGGCGTACCAGCCGCGCTCCTTCATCGCGTCGAACAGCCCGGTGCGGATCAGGAGGTCCCACCGTCCGAGGTCGAACAGGGACAGATACCGACCGTTGTTCATGTGCCGCAGGATGTCGAGATCCGTCGGCAGCGTGGTCAGGCGGATCCGCCCGACGGCGGTCGGCGCGAGGGTCCGCCCCCGGCGGGCGCGCCGGCGAGCGGAGAGGACGACGAGCAGGGTGCGCCAGATCACGTTCACACGAGGAGCGTAGTGAATCCGGCACGGATCCCCGTGATCGTTTGTCGGATCCTCACAGTCCCTCAGGAGTCGGAAACCGCGTCGAAACAGACCTCGGCCCTCGATTTCGCGTCGGCGCACGGCGCGCGTAGAGTCACGATCATGAGCGCCGAAGCCCTTCCCACCGTCACCGTCCGGCCTGTTCGCGATGTCGATGCCGAAGCGCTCGGCCGTGTGCACGCGAAGTGCTGGCACGAGACCTACGACCACCTCATCAGCACCGCGACGCTCGAGGCCGTGTCGCCCAAGCGCCTCGCCGAGCTGTGGACGCACTGGGCCTCGCAGGGCGAGGAGTACCGCATGAGCGCGGCGCTCGTCGACGGCGAGATCGTGGGCTTCGTCGGATCCGGCCCGGCCCGGGACGAGAACCCGCCGGCAGAGCGCGAGCTCTACTTCATCTACCTCCTGGACGCCTGGCACGGCACCGGCATCGGACAGCGGCTGTTCGACGCGGCCGTCCACAAGGGCGAGTCGAGCTACCTCTGGGTCGCCGAGGACAACCCCCGCGCGCACCGCTTCTACGTCCGCAACGGCTTCGCGCTCGACGGCGCCAGCCAGCAGGAGCCCTTCCTCGGCGAGACCATCAAGGAAGTCCGCTTCGTACGCTGACCGCTCCGCGCGCCCGTGCGGCGCGCTTCGGCCCGGTCCCCGTCGAGGCCCCCTCTGAGCACCCGCGCCCCCTCGGGCGTGCGGCGCCAGGAGGGGGCCTCGGTGCTGCGAGGGGGCGTCGGGAAGCCAGGCGCACTGGCGCCCGCGTGCAGCGCTCGCGGGCCGGGCCGGCTCAACGCGCAGCGGCGTAGATGAGCACCTTTCCGGTGTCCTCGTCGCGCTCGCCGCGCAGCGTGTACCCGAGGCGGTCCAGGATCCGGATCGAACCGGCGTTGTCCGCATCGACGGTCGCCCAGACCTCGGGCAGCCCGAGCCCGAAGCCGTAGGCGGTGACGGCACGGGCGAGCTCGGTGCCGATCCCCTGCCCCCACTGCGACCGCGCGAGGACGTAGACGAGCTCCCAGCCGGGCACGTCGTCGCTCGGCGAGGGCTTGATCTCGGCGTGCCCCACGACCGCCCCGTCGCGCTCGACCGCCCATACGGCGAAGCGCTCGGCCGGATACACGGTCTCGAAGATCCGCCCGAACAGCGCACGGTCCTCCTGCTCGGCCTGCAGGCCGTCGCCGACGTAGCGGGCGACGTCCGCGTCCTGGAAGAGCGCGACGAACGCCTCCTCGTCGGCGCGCGCGTAGGCGCGCAACCGCAGCCTCGCGGTCTCCAGCGCCGCGGTCGGCGCCGACGCCAAGCCGCCCTTGGCCGGCTCCTCCGTGGTCACCGTCCGGATACCTGCCCGAAGAGCTTCGCGATGGGGGCGAGGACGAGGGGCCGGGCGGCGGCCCATCCTGCGGCGATCACGACGAGGGAGAGCAGGAACACCCAGAACCCGGTCCAGGTCACGGCGTCTTGCGCGGCGAACATGTGGTTCAGGTTGCGCAGCATGCCGGTGAGCAGCACGAGCGCCACGTGCACCACGATGAACGCGGTGAAGAACAGCATCGTCGGGAAGTGCACCGCGCGGGCGATCTCGATCGGATAGGCCTTCGACAGGCCCGCCGCCTTCTTGGGCCAGAGCCCCGACATCCGGAACCCGGTGGCGATGGCCACGGGCGCGGCGAGGAAGACGATCGTGAAGTAGGCGAGCTGCTGCAGGCTGTTGTAGTTCACCCAGCCGTTCTCGGTCGGCCAGTCGAAGGAGACGTACTGCAGAGCCGCCGAGAGCGCGTTCGGGAACACGTCCCAGCTCGTCGGCACGATCCGCATCCACTGGCCGGTGACGAACAGCAGCACCACGAAGATCACGCCGTTGACGATCCAGAGCAGGTCCAGCCCCTGGTGGAACCACAGGGTCAGGCTGATCTTGCCCTTCGGGTTGCCCCGCGGCGTCCAGAACGCGGTCGGCCGCTTCTCGCTGCGCACGCGCAGGCCGGAGCGGATGATCAGCGTCATCAGGAACACGTTGAAGAAGTGCTGCCAGCCGATCCACCCGGGGATCCCGACGGGCGCGCCCGCGGGCAGGTGGTACTCGCCCGGATAGGTCGTGAGGAAGTCCTGCATGAACGGCAGGCTGAGGAACGCCCGCACGATCGCGATCGCGGCGCCCGCGAGGACGGCGAGGCCCGCCGCGGCGAACAGCCCGCCGATCGCCTGCGGCCAGGTGGGACGCAGCTTCGACGCCGCGGGCTCCGCCGCGACGTGACGGGGGGCCGAGCCGTTCCAGACGGTGCGCGTGAACGGCAACGGCGCAGAGACATCCGGGCGCACAGCGACGGCGGATCCGGCCCCGGCATCGTTGCGCGAGGACGCCGCAGCCCGCACGGGGTCGTTGAGCGAGGACGCCTCAGGCGCCCGAGACGAAACGCCGTCCGGCACGGACCGTGCATCGTCTCGCTCGGCGACCACGACGACCGTCCCGGCCGGTGGCCAGGGCTCTCCCCCGGCCACGCGCGGCAGACCGCGACGCAGGACGGATCCGGTCGCTGGGGCACCCGACGCGACGGCCGCAGAGGACGCCACAGCCCCCACGGGGTCGTTGAGCGAGGACGCCGCAGGCGCCTGAGACGAAACGCCGTCCGGAACGGACCGCGTTTCGTCTCGCTCCGCTCGCTCGACGACCCCGGGGGTGCTCGACACGACCACCGTCGCAGCGCCCGCCGGGGGCCACGGCTCACCGCCGGCCACGCGCGGCAGACCGCGGCGCAGGACGGATCCGGTCGCGGGGGCACTCGACGCGACCGCCGCCGCACCCCCGGGAGCCGCCGCCGAGGACACCGAAGCCCCCACAGGGTCGTTGAGCGAGGACGCCGCAGGCGCCCGAGACGAAACGCCGTCCGGCACGGACCGCGTTTCGTCTCGCTCCGCTCGCTCAACGACCCCGGGGGCGACAGTCACCCGGGTCGCCTCGGCCTCGGGCCCGGGGGCGACAGCCGGCTCCGCCGACGCCCGCTCGACGACCCCGGGGGCGACGACCTCCGGAGCGGCGACCGCGTCGAGCGCACTCGCCGCGACCACTCCGGCGGGCGGCCAGGCCTCGCCGCCGCGGATACGGGGCAGTCCCCTGCGCACGGTCGTCATGGTCAGCTCTTCCGTGCGCGCAGCGCCTCGATCACCTGCGGCACGACCGTGAACAGATCACCCACGATCCCGAAGTCCGCCACATCGAAGATCGGCGATTCCGGATCCTTGTTGATCGCGACGATCGTCTTCGCCGTCTGCATGCCCGCACGGTGCTGGATCGCGCCCGAGATCCCGACCGCGATGTACAACTGCGGCGACACCGACACACCCGTCTGACCCACCTGATGCGCGTACGGGATGTACCCCGCATCGACCGCGGCACGGGAGGCGCCGATCGCCGCGCCCAGCTCGTCGGCGAGCTCCTCGACGAGCGCGAAGTTCTCCTGGGATCCGAGCCCGCGCCCGCCCGAAACGACCACCTTCGCGCCGCGCAGCTCGGGCCGCGACGACGCGGCCTCGACCGCCTCGATCGGCTCACCGGCCGCCGCGGCGGCACCCGACGCGGCCACCGCAAGCTCCTCGACACGGGCATCGGCGACGGCCTCCGCCCGCTCATCGATCGCGCCCTGACGCACCGTGATCACCGGGACGCCGAACGTCGGAGCCGAGTCGGTGAGGAACGCCCCGCCATACACCGAATGATGCGCGACCACGCCCTCATCATCGCGGGAGACCCCGATCGCATCGACCGACAACGCCAGGTGCTCGCGCACGGCGAGACGCGCAGCAGCATCACGACCCGCGATCGAGTTCGAGACGAGCACCGCGTCCGGCCCGACCGCACGATACGCGGCCTGCAACGCGTCGACCACCGGCACCGTCACCGACCCGCCGTCGACATCCGCGGTGAGCACGACCCGCGCACCCGCCGCGACAGCCGCGTCGACCGCCGCCTGTGCGGTCCCGGCGGGAGCGGCCACGAGCGCCACCGGGGCGCCGAGCTGGGCCGCGGCGCCGAGCAGGCCCGCGGTCGAGGGCGCGGCGCCACCGGCCGGGGTCACGTCGACGAGGACGAGGATCGCCGCAGCGCCGTCTACGAACTCGGGGTACGCCATGCTCACACCAGCCTGTTCTGCGCGAGGAACTCGACGAGCTGTGCGGCCGCGTCCCCTTCGTCGGTGATCTTCACGCCCGCCGCTCGCGGAGGCTTCTCGGCCACGGCGGTGAGGATCGTCTGCGGCGCCTCTGCGGGATCGGCGCTGACGCCGAGGTCGGCGAGGGAGAGCACCTCGAGCGGCTTCTTCTTCGCCGCCATGATGCCCTTGAAGTTCGGGAAACGCGCATCAGGCAGCGCCTCGGTGATCGAGATCACGGCGGGCAGCGGCGCGCTCACCTGCTGGGATCCGAAGTCCGTCGCCCGGGTGCCGGTCACGGCGTCGGCGCCGATAGACACGGCGCTGAGGGCGGTCGCCTGCGCGAAGCCGAGATGCTCGGCCAGCATCGCCGGGATCACCCCGCCGGATCCGTCGGTCGAGAGGTTCCCCGTGATCACCAGATCCGGCCCGCCACGACGGACCGCCGCTGCGAGCACCGCTGCGGTCAACCCCAGATCAGCCCCGCGCAGCGCCTCATCCACGACATGCACCGCAGACCCGGCACCGATCGCCAACGCCCGGCGGATCGACGCGGTCGCCGACTCCGGAGCCATCGACAACGCCACGACCTCGGTGCCAGGGTTCGCATCGGCATAGCTCAGGGCAACCTCGAGGGCACGCTCGGTGATCTCATCCAGCACCACCTCACCGGCACCGCGATCCGCGAGCCCCGTCTCCAGGTCGAGCTTGCGGTCCCCGTAGGTGTCCGGCACCTCTTTCACCAAGACGAAGATCTTCATCGAGCCTCCTCACGCGACCTCGGTCGGCCGTTCGGCCGCGGGCGGAATCACCCGGTTACCGGGCGATAACGTGGTGCCAGCGTACCTCAGCGAAGGGGCCGGATCCGACCGTCCCGCCCCCTCCGCCGGGAGGTCCTGGCACAACCCTCCAACCCGCACGCCGCGCCGGGGCGCGCGCTTTGGCGGAGCGCCACGAACGACCCCGGACCTGGTCCGCCGGAAGCCGGGGATCCGCCGGCCGCCCCGGTAACGTAGGGACATGGCCCGCCCGCATCCGCTGCCCGTCGACCCTCTCGCCGAGGCGAAGCGGCAGTGGCTCGCGCACGGCTGGACCGACGCCGCCGACGGCATGTCCCTGGTGACCTCGGTCATGCGCGCGCAGCAGCTCCTGCTCGCCCGGGTCGACGCGGCGCTGCGGCCGTTCAGCCTGTCGTTCGCCCGGTACGAGGTGCTGCGGCTGCTCGCGTTCAGCCGCACCGGAACCCTCCCGCTGTCCAGCGTCGTCGCGCGCCTCCAGGTGCACGCGACCAGCGTGTCCGGGACGGCCGACCGGCTCGTCCGCGACGGTCTCATCGCCCGCCACCGCGACCCGCACGACGGACGCGCGGCGCTGCTCGAACTCACCGAGGCCGGGCGCGAGCTCGTCGAGCGCGCCACGACGGCGCTCAACGACGAGGTCTTCGCCGAGCCGGGGATCTCCTCGGACGACACCGCGGACCTCGTCGCGATCGTCGCGCGCATGCGCAAGGCGGCCGGCGACTTCGCCGATCCGCGCCCCCAGCCGGATCCGCTCTGATGGGTTCGTTCGTCCTCGAACGGACGATCGCCGCACCGGTCGAGCGGGTGTTCGCGCTCTCCCTCGACGTCGGCGTGCACGTCGACTCGATGGCGACGCATGCCGAGCGCATCGTCGGCGGCGTGCGCTCCGGGCAGATGGCCGAGGGCGACACGGTGACGTGGTCGGCCCGGCATTTCGGGATCCGATCCCGGATGACCTCGCTCGTGTTCGACGTCGATGCCCCGCAGAGGTTCTCGGACCGGCAGCTCCACGGCCCGTTCGCCGCGTTCCGGCACCGGCACACGTTCGTGCCGCTCCTGGCCCCTGACGAGCCCGAAGCGTCCCGCACCCTCCTGCGCGACGAGATCGAGTTCCGCTCGCCGTTCGGTCCGCTGGGGCGCCTGGTCGACGCCCTCATCATGCGCCGCCATCTCATCCGCCTCATCGAGCAGCAACGACGCCCTCGCCGCACGGGCGAGCGCGTCGTAGGCTGGCCCGCATGACCGAACTGCGGATCCGCACCGTCCTCGAGCCCTTCGGCCCCGCCGGCGCCATCGTCCTCACCGACGAGCAGGTCGCCGAGATCAGCACCGCAAAGGCGTTCCCGGTCGTCGTCACGATCGGCGCCAACTCCGCACGGCTGCGCCTCGGCCGGATGGGCGGGAAGAACTGCATCGGGTTCAGCAAGGCCAATCGGGCGGCGATGGGCATCGATCTCGGCGACGAGTTCGACGCCGTGATCGCGCCCGACACCGCCGAGCGCACGGTCGAGGTGCCCCCGGAGCTGACGTCCGCCCTCGCCGCCGCAGACCTGACGGCGGCCTACGAGGCGCTGAGCTTCACGCGCCGCAAGGAGATCGCCGTCTCGGTCGCGGATGCGAAGCAGGAGGCGACGCGCGAGCGGCGCATCGCGAAGGCCCTGGACGAGCTGCGCGGCTGACGCGCCCCGGATCCTCCCGCGGGAGGATCCGCCGTCAGTCCCCCTCGTACACGTAGGCGTCGAACCGCGCCGGGATGTTCATGCGCTGCCAGGCGAGCTCCTCGTCGCGGCGCGAGCGGTCGCCGGGGAAAGCCCGGGCCGTGTGCCGGGGCACCTGGCGGCTGTGCCCCGCGAGGTGCGCGACGGCCACCGCCTGTCCGCACACGCGCGCAGCGGCGACGGCGCTCGGATCCTGCGCCTGGCGTGCGGCCTCGTGACAGGCGAACGCCTTCTCCCGCACGGCGTCGATGTCGAGCTCGCCGCGGAGGAACGCCTCCGCGGCGGCGAGCGCCTCCCGCGGACGGTCGTCGTCGGGACGCTCGGCCTGGAACAGCGGCAGCAGCCGCTCGGCGCACGCGATGGTCCAGCCGACCAGCTCGCGCCGGTCGTCTTCGCTCAGGCGCAGGTCCGAGACGTCCGGCAGCGCTCCGTCGGCGAACAGGGGCACGACGTTGGATGTCTCGGCGTCGCGCCCGGCGGACGCGGGCCGGCGCGGATCCGAGGGGCTTCCGAGAGTGCGGAGGTCGGGCACGTCGATCACCGGTTCACGAACTGGGGCGGGCGCTTCTCGCGGAAGGCGGCCATGCCCTCCTTCTGATCGACGGTGTCGAACAGGGACGCGAAGGCCTCGCGCTCGATGTCGAGACCGACAGCGAGGGGGGTCTCCATGGCGGCGTCGAGCGCGGCCTTGGCGGCGATGATCGAGGGCAGCGACTTGGCGGCGATCGACTCGGCCAGCGTCGCCGCTTCGGAGAGCAGGTCGGCCGCGGGGACGACGCGCGAGACGAGCCCCGCGCGTTCGGCCTCCTCGGCGCCCATGATCCGGCCCGAGAGCACCAGTTCTGCGGCCTTGTAGTACCCCACGGCGCGGATGAGACGCTGCGTGCCGCCCATGCCGGGGATCACGCCGAGGTTCACCTCGGGCTGGCCGAACTTCGCCGTGTCCGCGGCGAGGATGATGTCGCACATCATCGCGAGCTCGCATCCGCCGCCCAGGGCGAAGCCGGACACGGCGGCGATGACGGGGGTGCGCACGGCGGCGAAGTCGCGCCACACGCCGAAGTGGTCGGTCGCCACCATCTCGGCGGCCGACATCGACTCCATCTCCTTGATGTCCGCGCCGGCGGCGAACGCCTTCTCCGACCCGGTGACCACGATCGCGCCGATGCCCGCGTCCGCGTCGAAGGCGGTGGCTGCGGCGGTGACCTCCTCAGCGACCTGGGAGTCCAGGGCGTTCAGGGCGTGCGGTCGGTTCAGGGTGATCCAGCCGACCCGTCCGCGCTGCTCCGTGAGGATCGTCTCGTCTTCGGCCATGTCGTTCCCTTCGCCGCGCCTTCGTGGCACTTCCAGTATCCCCGATGCCGGTGAACGGGGGGTGTCCGCTCCCTCTCCGGCCCGCCCGCTCCCGCCCGCTCCCGTCCACCCTCTCTTCTCCGCGAGACCGAACCTCGCGCACGAGACCGACGGAACAACCCACGGTCTCGGGACGCAGGTTCGGTCTCGCGGAAGATCGAGGGGATCGAAGGGATCGAAGGGATCGAGGGGATCGAGGCGGATCGGGCTCCCGCCGCGGGGGCGGTCAGGACGCGTCGCGGATGTCGGTGATGATGCCGGAGAAGTCGCGCCCGGCTCCCGAGCCGGCGGCGAACGCGGCGTAGATCTCCTGCGCCAGTCGTCCCATCCGCGCCTCGGTCCCGGTGCCCTCGATCGCCTGCAGCGCGAGACCCAGATCCTTCGCCATGAGCGCGCCGGCGAAGCCCGGCTGGTAGTCGCGGTTCGCGGGGCTCGTCGGCACCGGTCCCGGCACGGGGCAGTTCGTCGTGATCGCCCAGCACTGGCCCGACGCCTGCGACACCACGTCGAACAGCGCTTGATGCTCCAGCCCCAGCCGCTCGCCGAGCACGAACGCCTCCGCCACGGCGATCTGCGAGATGCCGAGGACCATGTTGTTGCAGACCTTGGCGGCCTGACCGAGGCCGGGCCCGCCGCAGTGCACGATCCGCTTGCCCATGACCTCCAGCAAAGGCAGCGCCGCGGCGTAGTCCTCGTCGGATCCGCCCACCATGAACGCGAGCGTGCCGTTCTCGGCGCCCACCACGCCGCCCGAGACGGGGGCGTCGACGTTGCGGTGCCCTGCCTCGACCGCGAGGGCGTGCGCGGTGCGCGCCTCGTCGACCGCGATCGTCGAGCTCTCGATGAACAGCGTGCCGGGATCCGCGGCGCCCAGCAGCTCGTCCTGATAGGCGGCGATCACGTGCTTGCCGGCTGGGAACATCGTGATGACGACCTCGGCGCCCGCGACCGCGTCCACGCCGAACTGCACGACCGGCACGCCGGCCGCCGAGGCGGCATCGACGGCGGCAGGCACCACGTCGAAGCCGCGCACCTCGTGCCCGGCCTTGATGAGGTTGAGGGCCATGGGAAGGCCCATGTGCCCGAGACCCAGGAAGGCGACGCGGGTCATGATGCGCTCCGCATCTGGTCTCCGCCGCGCTGCTGGGTCTGGGATCCGGAGGGGCGCAGCATCTCGCGTCCGACGATGAGTCTCATGATCTCGTTCGTCCCTTCCAGGATCTGATGCACCCGCAGATCGCGGACGACCTTCTCGATCCCGTAGTCCTGAAGGTACCCGTACCCGCCGTGCAGCTGAAGGGCCCGGTTGGCGACGTCGAAGCCGGCGTCGGTCGCGAAGCGCTTCGCCATCGCGCAGCGCATCGTGGCGTCCGGCGCCTTCTCGTCGACGGCCTGCGCGCCGTCGCGCACCATAAGCCGCGCGGCCTGCAGGTCGGTGCGCATGTCGGCGACCGCGAACAGGATCGACTGCTTCTCGGCGAGCGGCTCGCCGAACGCCTCCCGCTCGTGCACGTACTGCACGGCGCGGTCGAGGGCCCACTGGGCGCCGCCGATCGAGCACGCCGCGATGTTGAGCCGGCCGCCGTTGAGCGCGCTCATCGCGATCGCGAAACCCTGCCCCTCGGAGCCGAGCATGCTCGTCGCGGGGACCCGCACGCCGTCCAGGATCACCTGACGGGTGGGCTGGGCGTGCCAGCCCATCTTCTTCTCCAGGGCACCGAAGCTGAGCCCGGCGGCGTCGCCGGGCACGAGGAAGGCCGAGATGCCGCGCGCGCCGGCCGCACCCGTCCGCGCCATCACGATGTAGACCGCGGCCTCGCCGGCGCCCGAGATGAACTGCTTCACCCCGGTCAGGAGGAAGTCATCGCCGTCGCGGGTCGCACTCGTCGCGAGCGCCGCGGCGTCGGATCCGACCCCGGGCTCGGTGAGGCAGTAGCTGCCCAGGCCCTCCATCGTGGTGATCTCGGGCATCCAGCGCGCGAGCTGCGCCTCGGTGCCGTAGGTGTCGATCATCCAGACGACCATGTTGTGGATGGAGATGTAGGCGGCGATGGTCGGATCGCCCTTCGCGAGCTCCTCGAAGATCGCGACGGTGTCGACGCGCTCGAGCCCGGTCCCTCCGGACTCCTCACGCACGTAGATCCCGCCGAGTCCCAGCTCGCCGGCGCGCATCAGGGTGTCGCGCGGGAACAGGTGCTTCTCGTCGCGCTCGGCGGCGAACGGGGCGAGCTCGGTCTCGGCGAACTCGCGCACGGCGCCGAGGATGGCGGCGCGCTCCTCGCTGGTCATCGTGATCGGGGTGGCGACGGTGGTCATGTCGTGTCCTTCTGGCGTTTCGGCGGGGTGCGGCCGGGTCAGTGCATCGTGGGGATGACGAAGCTGGCGCCTTCGCGGACGCCTGCGGCAGGCCACCGCGAGGTGACCGTCTTGGTCTTCGTGTAGAAGCGGAAGGCGTCGGCGCCGTGCTGGTTCAGGTCGCCGAACCCGCTGCGCTTCCACCCCCCGAAGGTGAAGTACGCGATCGGCACCGGGATCGGCACGTTCACGCCGACCATGCCGACGTTCACGCGGGCGACGAAGTCGCGCGCCGCGTCGCCGTCGCGGGTGAAGATCCCCACGCCGTTGCCGAACTCGTGCTCGGAGGCCATCCGCAGCGCCTCTTCGTAGTCCGCCGCACGGGCGACGACGAGCACGGGTCCGAAGATCTCCTCGCGGTAGATCGACATGTCGGTGGCCACCCGGTCGAACAGGGTGGGGCCGAGGTAGAAGCCCTCCTCGTGGCCGGGGACGACGAACCCGCGCCCGTCCACGACGAGCTCGGCGCCGGCGTCGATCCCCTGCTGGATGTAGCCGGTCACGCGGTCGACGGCGGCGGCGTTGACGAGCGGACCGTAGTCCATCCCCGGCTCGAGCGACGGCCCCACCTTCAGGCTCGCGATCCGCTCCACGAGCTTCGCGGTGAGGGCGTCGGCGGTCGCCTCCCCCACCGGCACCGCGACGGAGATCGCCATGCAGCGCTCCCCCGCCGAGCCGTAGCCGGCGCCGATGAGCGCATCCGCCGCCTGGTCGAGGTCGGCGTCCGGCATGACGACGAGATGGTTCTTCGCCCCGCCGAAGCACTGCGCGCGCTTGCCGTGCGCGTTGGCCGTCGAGTAGATGTACTCGGCGATCGGGGTGGATCCGACGAAGCCGATCGCGCGCACGCGCTCGTCGGTGAGCAGCACGTCGACGGCCTCCTTGTCGCCGTGGACGACGTTGAGGATCCCGGCGGGCAGACCCGCCTTCAGGAACAGCTCGGCGATCCGCACGGGGACCGAGGGGTCGCGCTCGCTGGGCTTGAGGATGAACGCGTTGCCCGCGGCGATCGCCGGGCCCATCTGCCAGAGCGGGATCATCGCGGGGAAGTTGAACGGGGTGATGCCGGCGACCACGCCGAGGGGCTGGCGCAGCGAATACACGTCGATGCCCGTGCCGACGGCCGTGGAGTACTCCCCCTTGAGCAGGTGCGGGGCGCCGATGCAGAACTCGATCACCTCGACGCCGCGCTGGATGTCGCCCTTCGCGTCGTCGAGCGTCTTGCCGTGCTCGCTCGACAGGAGCGCCGCCAGCTCATCGGTCTCGTCGCGCAGCAGCTCGAGGAAGCGCATGAGCACCCGCGCGCGCTTCTGGGCGTTGGTCGCCGCCCATCCCGGCTGCGCGGCCTCCGCGTCGGCGATCGCCGCGCGCACCTCATGCGCGCTCGCGAGCGGTACGCGGGCTTGGACCGCGCCGGTCGACGGATCGAAGACCTCCCCCCAGCGTCCCCCGTTCGACTCCGGGCTGCCGGGGATCTCGGATCCTCCGATGAAGTGGCTGATGTCGCGGACCATCGTGTGCTCCTGGTTCCGCATCGTCGTCGATGCAGGATCCAGAATACATGGCCTCCCAACTACTTACGATGGATCCCATGTAATTCATCGACATCTGTCGGCGCGTTCACCTGCCGGCCACCTTCAGCACGTAGAAACGGAGCTGCGCGGGCCGCAGACGCTGACCGGATCGGGTGCTCGTCTTCCCCGCGCGAGGGGATCCGCCCGGCTTTCTCGCTCGGGCCCCCGGCGGTCGGCCCCCGAGGTCTCTCGAGGGGCGAAACCGCAGGACCCCCGCCGAATCGGGTCGGCGGGGGTCCTCTCGTTCGCGGGGTCGGTCGCTCAGCGCTCCCAGGTGACCTGCGGGTCCGCCTTGCCGAAGTCCACGGTCGGAGTGTCCAGATACCCGCCGAACGTGACCGTGTAGGTCTGGCCGTCGCTGCCCTGCAGGCTCATGTCGACCGGGATCGAGTCGTACGCCGACACGACCGTCGGCGAGGATCCGTTGCTCTCCGGCTCGAGCGTGTCGAGCGCCGCGCTGCCGTCCGCCGTGAGCGTGCGGGTGACCGTGCCCTCCACCGCGGTCGCCCCGGACAGGTCGATCCCGGTGATGTCCATGCCGCACGGCGTGGACAGCGTCTTCAGCGCCACGCAGGACTCGACGGCGCTGCGCACGAGGGAACGGAACTCGGAGACTCCGGCGTCGTTGAGCTTCGTCGACACGTCGTAGAGCTCCGAGGCGTCGTCCGAGGACGCGATCGTGAACGTCGAGTCGCCGTCGATCGAGAAGTACTTCGAGTTCAGCTCGATCTCATAGGAGCCCGGGAAGACGTACGCGTCCGTGATGCCGTCGGCGGAGACCCCGTTGAAGGTCGCGTCGAGGCCCCGCAGGGCGTCGAGCGAGATGGGCGTGACGCCGTTCGCGATCTTCCAGGTGTCCTTGACCTTGTACACCTCGTACGCGGTCGACACCGAGCGGTCGCCGACCTCGAAGGTCGCCCGGACCGAGCCCGAGTACTTGCTCTCGCTGCCCTTCGCCACCGAGATGTGGCTGACGCCGCCGAGCTTGTCGGAGGCCTTCAGCACCTCGTCGGTGAGCAGCTTCTTGTCGGGGACGCCCTCGAGATAGCCGAGCGCCGTCTTCGCATCGCCCTTCGAGACGGCCGTCAGATACGCCTTGACCGAGTCGGCCGCCGTGACTGAGGAGCGTGTGATCGCGGGGACCACGAGCAGCGCCACGATCAGGATCAGGACGATCAGCACGGCGACCCCGCCGCCGATCAGTCCCCAGATCAGGCCCTTCGAGGTCTTCTTCGGCGGCTGCCCTCCGGCCTGGGCGGCGTAGGGCTGGCCGGGCTGCGCCCCGTAGGGCTGCCCCGGATACGGCTGGCCCGGCTGCCCTGGGTAGGACGGACCTGGCTGCGCCCCGTAGGGCTGACCCGGCTGACCCGGGTACGGCTGGCCCGGCTGTGCCGGCTGCCCCGGCTGACCCGCGTACGGCTGGCCCGGCTGCGCCCCGTAGGGCTGGCCCGGCTGCCCCGGGTACGGCTGGCCCTGGCCCGGCTGCCCCGGGTAGGGCTGAGCGCCGTCGGCTGGACCGGCGCTGCCCGGAGCGGTCTGCGGATACGGCTGCCCCGGCGTCGGCTGCCCCGGTGCCTGCGCGCCCGGGACGGCCGGTGCGGGATACGTCCCCGGAGGCGGGAACGCCTCGGTGGGATACGCCTCGGTCGTCTGCTCGGACGCGGCCTCCCCGCCCGAGGGCGTGGAGAGCGTCGCGGGCTCGGCCGCCGGCTCCGGTTGTGCAGGCTGTGACCCGGGCTCCGGGTGTGCGGGCGGGGCGGTGGGCGAAGGCGCCCCCGGAGCAGCGTCGCCCGAAGCGGCCGGGGCGTCGCCCGAAGCGAGCGCGGCGTCGCCCGAAGCGAGCGCGGCGTCGCCCGAAGCGAGCGCGGCGTCCGAAGCGGGCGCAGCATCCGAAGCAGGCGCAGCGTCCGAAGCGGGCGGAGGGACGTCGCCCGGAGCCTGGCTCCCCGCCGTCGCTGCCGGCGGAGTCGCGGGCGGCGGGGTCGTCCGACCCTGCTTCCCGGATCCGAAATCGAGTTCGTGCCCGCCCTGCGGCGATTCCCCGTCCGTTGCCATGGTTTCAGACTAGCGAGCGGTCCGATCCAGTTCGATGGGCAGAACTGCCCGCGCCACCGCCGAGGCCCGACGTCTGCGCCACGGATCCGGATCCGTTCCGGTCGCAGAAGATGTCGTTGACGCCCGCTCTGGGCGACATCTTTTGCGACCGGAACGAAGGAATTGCGACCCGAACGAAAGGATTGCGACCCGAACGAAGGAATTGCGACCGGAACGAAGGATCTGCGACCCGAACGAAGGAATTGCCCCGAACGAAGGAGACGCGCGACAACCGGAACGGCGGAGATGCGTGCGGCGGGGCAGGCGGCAGGTCTACAGCCCCTGCGCGAGCCGGTAGTACGCCTGGTTCCAGCGCACCTGCTTCTGGAACTCCGCCAGGGTCGTGCTGTCGTCGATCACCAGCAGCTCGACGTCGGCCATCTCGGCGAAGTCGCGGAACACGTCGACGCCGACCGCGGTCGACATCACCGTGTGGTGCGCGGCGCCGGCCGTCAGCCATGCGGCCGCGGAGGTCGCGAAGTCGGGCTGCGGCTTCCACACCGCGCGGCCGACCGGCAGCTTCGGCAGGGCGGCCCGGGGCGCGACGTTCTCCACGACGTTCGCGGTGAGGCGGAACCGGTCGCGCAGGTCGCTGAGGGCGACGACGACGGCGGATCCGGGATCCGCGGTGAAGACCAGGCGCACCGGATCGTCCTTGCCGCCGATGCCGAGCGGGTGGATCTCCAGCGTCGGCTTCCGCGTGGTCAGCGACGGCGACACCTCGAGCATGTGCGCACCGAGGATGAGCTCGTCGCCGGGGGTCAGGTCGTAGGTGTAGTCCTCCATGAGGCTCGCGCCTCCGGGCAGCCCCGCACCCATGACGTTGGCGATGCGCACGAGCAGGGCGGTCTTCCAGTCGCCCTCGGCGCCGAAGCCGTAGCCCTCGGCCATGAGGCGCTGCACGGCGAGGCCCGGCAGCTGCTTCAGTGCGCCGAGATCCTCGAACGAGGTGGTGAAGGCGCCGAAGCCGCCCTCCTCCAGGAACGAGCGCAGTCCCAGCTCGATCGCCGCGCCGTCGCGCAGGGACATGTGCCGCTCGCCTCTCTTGCGCAGCTCGGGGACGACGTCGTACAGCTCCTCGTACTCGTCCACCAGTGCGTCGACATCCGCCGCCGAGGCCGCCGCCACGGCGGCGGCGAGCTCGTTCACGCTCCAGGTGTTCACCTGCACCCCGAAGCGCAGCTCTGCCTCCGTCTTGTCGCCCTCGGTGACCGCGACGAAGCGCATGTTGTCGCCGAAGCGGGCGAGCTTCATCGACCGGGATGCCGCCAGGCCCGCGGCGGCCCGCTGCCAGGTCCCCAGCTCCCACTGCACCCGCGGATCGGACGCGTGGCCGACGACGGTCTTGCGCGGGACGCCGAGCCGCGTCTGGATGTAGCCGAACTCACGGTCGCCGTGCGCGGCCTGGTTCAGGTTCATGAAGTCGAAGTCGATGTCGGCCCAGGGCAGCTCGACGTTCGCCTGCGTGTGCAGATGCGCGAGCGGCTTCTGCAGGGCGTCGAGCCCCGCGATCCACATCTTGGCCGGGCTGAAGGTGTGCATCCACGCGATCAGGCCGATGACGCGGTCGTCGGCGTTGGCCTCGAGCACCGTGCGCCGGATGGCGGCAGCGTCGGTGAGCACCGGCTTTCCGACGATCCGCACCGGCACCCCTGCCGACTCGTCGAGGATCCGCGCGATCCGCTGCGACTGGTCGGCGACCTGCGCGAGCGTCTCGGGACCGTAGAGGTGCTGACTGCCGGTGAGGAACCAGACCTCGTAGTCGTCGAGCGAGGTGGTGAGCGAAGTGCGGGTCATCGGGTTCTTCCGTTCGGAGGGGCGGTCGGGCGGACCCGCGATCGGCGTGTTGCGGATCACGGGTCCCGGTGATGCGGAGCGTTCAGAGTGCGGCGACGGCGGCGGCCTCGATGGCGAGGCCCGTCCGGTAGCGGTCGAGGTAGGCCGAGAATCCGGCGACATCGACAGGATCCGGATCCACGACGGCGACGGCCGCCGAGGCGAACACCTGTCGGTCGAGGTAGTCGCCGAGGCTCTCCTCGCCGGCGTGCGCGAGGTAGGACGCGAGCACCGCGATCCCCCACGCCCCGCCCTCGGACGCCGCCTCCCCCACGGCGACAGGCGCGTCCAGGGCACCAGCGAGGAAGCGCTGCGCGATGCCCGCGGTGCGGAACATGCCGCCGTGGGCATACATCCGGTCGAGCTGCACGCCCTCCGCGGCCAGAACCTGCATGCCGAGGGCGAGTGCGCCGAACACCCCGTAGAGCTGCGCGCGCATGAAGTTCGCCAGGGTGAAGGCGCTGTCCGGGGTACGCACGATGAGCGGGCGCCCCTCGGCGAGACCGGCGACGGGCTCTCCCGCGAGGTGGTTGTAGGCGAGCAGTCCGCCGGCGTCGGCCTCGCCGGCGAGCGCCTCGTGGAACAGCGCCTCGAAGGCGGTGTCGTCGCCGACCGGGCTCCCTGCGGCGGCCGCGAAGCGGATGAACAGCCCCGCCCAGGCCGCGAGCTCGCTCGCGCCGTTGTTGCAGTGCACCATGGCGACGGCGTCGCCCGCCGGGGTCGTCACGAGGTCGAGCTCGCGATGCAGACCGCAGAGCGGCCGCTCGAGCACCACCATCGCGAAGATGCTCGTGCCTGCGGAGACGTTGCCCGAGCGCGGGGCGACGGCGTTGGTCGCCACCATGCCGGTGCCGGCATCGCCCTCGGGCGGGCAGAGCGGGATGCCGGCCGCGAGGGATCCGGACGGATCCAGCAGCAGCGCACCCTCGGCGGTGAGCGTCCCCGCCTCGGCGCCCGCGAGGAGCACCTCAGGGAGCAGGACGCTCAGCGGCGCGGGAAGCCGGCCCGCGGCGAGCGCCTCGTACGCGGCGAGCAGGGCCGCATCGTAGTCGCCAGTCGCCGAGTCGATCGGGAACATCCCCGAGGCGTCTCCGATGCCGATGACCCGCCGGCCCGTGAGCCGTTCGTGCACGTAGCCGCCGAGGGTGGTCAGGCTCGCGATCCGCGGCACGTGCGCCTCGCCGTCGACCAGGGCCTGGTGCAGGTGCGCGATCGACCAGCGCAGCGGGATGTTCACGCCGAGCAGATCGGTGAGCTCCGCCGCCGCGAGCCCCGTGTTCGTGTTGCGCCAGGTGCGGAACGGCACGAGCAGGGCGCCGTCCTCGTCGAAGACGAGGTAGCCGTGCATCATGGCGGAGATCCCGATCGCGCCGAACGTCGCCGGCCGCACGCCGTAGCGCTCCTGTGCGTCGGCGACCAGGACGGCATAGGCCTCCCGGATCCCGGCCCAGACCTCATCCAGGCCGTAGGTCCACAGCCCGCCCTCGAGCCGGTTCTCCCAGGAGGAGGATCCGGTCGCGAGCACGGCGGACGGATCGGATCCGATCAGGCACGCCTTGATGCGCGTGGAGCCGAGCTCGATGCCCAGGCTCGTCCGCCCCGCGAGGATGTCGTCGCGCGCCGAGTTCATCGTGGATCCCTCGCTCCTTCGTGCTCCCATCGCGATCTCTGCCGTTTCCCCGCCCTGGTTCCGGCACTTTCTGCGACGGGAGCGGACCGGGAACCGGCGACGTGAGCACTCATCGGCGGGCGTCCGTGCTCTGGCCGTACACGTGCTGGTACCGGTCGTAGAGGCGGTCGATCGCCTCCTGCGGGATCGGGATGAGCGGCCCCGCCTCGCGGGCGAGGTGCACCGTGCGGGCCGCGTCCTCCACCATGACGGCGGCCTTGACGGCGTCCGCGGCGTCCGCGCCGATCGTGAACGGGCCGTGGTTCTGCATGAGCACGGCACGGCTGCGATGCCCGCGCAGGGTCTGGACGATCCCCCGGCCGATCGAGTCGTCGCCGATCACCGCGAACGGGCCGACCGGGATCGGACCGCCGAACTCGTCGGCCATCGCCGTGATCACGCAGGGGATCTCCTCGCCGCGCGCCGCCCAGGCCACGGCGTAGTCGGAGTGCGTGTGCACGACGCCGCCGACCTCGGGCATGTTCCGGTAGACGTAGGCGTGCGCGGCGGTGTCGCTGGACGGGGCGCGGTCGCTGCCGACGCTCCCGGGGATGACCGCGCCGTCGAGATCGCAGAGGATCATGTTCTCGGGTGCGAGGTCGTCGTAGCCGATGCCGGAGGGCTTGATCACGAACAGATCCCCGCTGCCGTCCTCGGAGAGCCGGATCCGGCCCGACACGTTCCCCCCGGTCCAGACCACGAGGCCGTAGCGCACGAGCTCGGCGTGCAGCCGCGCCACGTCCGCGCGGACGCCGTCGATCGCCTGCGCGATCTCGGAAGCGAAGGGGGTCATCCGGATCCTCTCGGGACGCTCCGGTCAGAACTGTGACCGGTCACGGAGAGTGTGTCATCACACTCTCCGTCCCGTCAAGGGGGCGCCGACGCGACGCCGACGCGGCGTCACCCGGCACGCTCCCGGACGCACTCCCCCCGCCCCGTTCCGGAAGCTCCCCCGGTTCCGGACCCCCGTTCGGCGCTCTCCCCGTTCCGGCCGCCCGGTTCCGGACCCCTCCCCCGTTCCGGCCCCATTCGGCGCTATCCCGGTTCCGGACCCCCGGTTCCGGGCCCCGTTCAAGCCCCCTCCCCGTTCCGGACCCCCGTTCAGGACCCCTTTCCCTTTTCCGGCCCCGTTCAGGTCGCACTTTCGGCTCCATCTGGATCCCACAAGCCGCAGAAACTGCGACCCGAACGAGGGAAGTGCGACCCGAAGCGGCGGAACGCCAACGCACGCGCGCTCGGTACGCGCTCGGCACGCGATCCGGGAGGGGACCCCATCGCCCGCGCGCTCGGTACGTGATCGTGGCGGAACGCGATCGCACACGTGATCGGTACGCGATCGTGGCGGGACGCCATCGCACGCGCGCTCGGTACGCGCTCGGTACGCGCTCGGCGCGCGATCCGGGCCGCGATCCGGGGCCGTGGATCCGCGCCGTGGATCCGTCGCAGAGCGCGCAGTCAGAGGCCGAGCGCGCGCCGGATGCGGCCGAGCAGCTCAGCCGGATCCGCGAGGAGCTCCGCCGTGACCTCGATCACGGTCCACCCCGCCGCGCGAAGTCGTGCCAGCCGCTCCACGTCGGCTCCCCAGCTGTTCGCGTGCACCCGGCCCAGGTACTCGATCGCCACCTTCCGCGCAGGGTAGACCAGGTCGACGCAGCCCAGGAAGCCCGCACCGTCGAACAGATCGACGTTGAGCTGGGGCTCGGGCAAGCCCGCCGCGCGGATCAGGCAGCGCAGCTCGGACTCCCGCGGCGACCAGGAGTCCTCCCGGATCCATTCGATCGCCTCGCGCAGCATCGGTCCGCCGAGCCGACGCCCCGCACCGATGTTGGCACGGAGTTCGGCGACGGTCGCCAGCTGCGGCTTCCCGACGTGCGGGCGACCCACGCCTGGTCGCCATGCCCGGCAGAAGTGGTCGCCGAGAGCCACCAGCGCGAAGAACGGCAGGTGCCCCATCTGCGTCCACGTCGAGGCGGGCGATGCGACAGGGAGGCCGAGATCGGTCCGCACGCGGACGAGCCGCGGGTCCCCACGATGGCGCACGACGCCCGCGGCCCGCACGAGCGGACCGTCACCGAGGGTGCTCACGTGCACGCCGACGGTGGCGTCCTCACGGGCGATCGGCAGCGGTCCGCCCCAGAGCGCCGCGGCCGTCTCATGGCTGAAGTACTGACCGGGGCGCAGCCTCGGCGCGTAGGCGAGCGCATGCTCGACGCGGATCCGTCGCTGCGCGGCGAAAGGATCCTCGTCCCGTTCCGGCGTGGAGCCGGAGCGGCGGGTGCGCAGACCCGAGTAGGGGCGAAGCAGGTCGGATCCGCGCAGGCGCCCCGCGCTCACGCCGAGGGCCTGAGCGTCGCGGACGGCGAACGAGGAGCCGAGCGCATCGGAGAGACGTCGGGGGCGGGGCACTCCCCCACCGTGCCAGCATCGACACTCGGCGTCGGAGGTTATCCACAGGCCGCCTCGCGCAAGAGGACGGGTGGCGCTCGCGCGTCGGGCGCCTCAGGTCGCATTCCTGTCGCCCAGGTCGCACTTTCGGCGGCATGAGCATGCCGGAGAGAGCGGAAACTGCGACCTGAACGGGCTGCGCGTGCTGCGAATCGCAGGGTCAGCCCGCGGGCGGGACCACCGAGTCGCGCACGACGAGCACGGGTGCGATCGGATCCGACGACGCAACCGACGCAACCGACGCAACCGCGACCGGATCCGACGATCCCGACGATCCCGACGATCCCGACGATCCCGACGATCCCGACGATCCCGACGACGCAACCGCGACCGGATCCGACGTGGTCGCGCCGGATCCGCTCAGCGCGATGACGCGCGCGACGGCCCGCCGGGCGAGCTCCTCGAAGTCTTGCCGCACGGTCGTGAGCGGCGGCCAGGCGTACGCCGCCTCCGGCACGTCGTCGAAGCCCACGATGCTGATCTGCTCCGGGACATCCACCCCGGCCGCGCGCAGACCGCCGATCAGCCCGAGCGCCATCTGGTCGTTCGCGGCGAACACCGCGGTCGCGCCGGAGGCGATCACCTCCGCCGCGGCCTCGTGACCCGAGCGCGGACTCCAGTCGCCCGAGAAGACCGGGCCGGCGGGCAGGCCGCGCGCGGCGAGCTCCTGGGCGAAGCCGGTCGCTCGCCCTTCGGCCTCGAGCCAGTCGGCGGGCCCGGCGAGATGTGCGATCCGCTGATGGCCGGCATCGGCGAGCGTCGCCACGGCGAGGCGCGCACCCGCCCTCTGATCGACCGAGAAGTCCGCGCGCTCGGCGGCGTGCAGGATCACGGTCGGGATCCCGATGCGCAGGGCGTCGAGCACATCGAGCGTGCGCGCATGCGGCGCGAACACGATCAGCCCGTCCACGGCCTGCGCGCGCAGGTGCTCGATCGCCTGGCCGACGGAAGCCTCGTCGCCGGAGTCCGCGAACGCCGCGGTGATCCAGTATCCGGCCTCGCGCGCCGATGCCTCGATCGCCGCCATGCTGCGGGAGGGCCCGTACTGCAGCGCGTCCGAGGCGAGGACGCCGATCGTGCGCGTGCGATGGGTGCCGAGGGCCCGCGCCGCGTTGTTCATCCGGTAGCCGAGCTCCTCCATCGCCGACACCACACGGGCACGGGTGTCGGGCGCGACGTCGGGATGATCGTTCAGCACGCGGGACACGGTCTGCCGGGAGACGCCTGCGAGCGCGGCGACGTCCCGCACCCCGACGGCGCGCTGCGGCTTCGACTGACTCACGCCTGCGAGTGTACGGGGACGGCGTCGTCCACCGGCGACGGCGCCGGCACGCGGAGCCCGGATCCCTCCACCGTCCTTTCCGTCCGCCGGTCCAAGACCGGCGCCGGAACTCCTGCCACTCGCACGACCCATCCAGGTCGCAATCCGGGCGTTCAGGTCGCGATCCATGAGCTCAGGTCGCGATTTCGGCTCCAACAGGGCCCGCGGAACAGCAGATAGTGCGACCTGAACGATCACGACGGGGCCAGGCAGGACCAGGCGGCGCACGGGGCCGCACGGGGCCGGGCGCGGGACCGCACCGGGAGTCGGTCAGCGCCCCAGCCCGAGCCGCTCCAGGTACGCGTTCCGGAACCGGCCGACCGGATCCATCTGGTCCGCGAGCGCGGCGAAGTCCCCCCAGCGCGGAGTGCGGCGGCGGATCTCGGCCGGATCGAGCACGGACAGCTTGCCCCAGTGCGGGCGCGCGGTGTCGGGCAGCGCGGCCTCGATCACCGGCAGCAGCGCCTCGACCGCGGGCTGGTCCCGGCGCCAGGTGAAGTGGATCCCGACGGCGCCCTCGCCGTACGAGGAGCTCAGCCAGAGGTCGTCGGCGGCGACCGTGCGGATCTCGTTCACGAGCAGCAGCGGCGCGATCCGGTCGGCGAGCGCGCGCACCGCCTCGATCGCGCGCACCGCGTCGCGTCGCGGCACGAGGTACTCGCTCTGCAGCTCCTCCCCTGCCGAAGGGGTGAAGCCCAGCTGGAAATGCGGCAGCCGCTCGTGCCAGGGCCCTGGTTCGCCGAGCTGCGGGGTGCAGGCCTCGGCCGAGACCCCCAGGATGGGGTGCCGCTGCTCGACGGCCGGCGTGGTTCCGAGGCGGGCCAGCAGGGCCTCGTCCGCGGCGACGCCGCCGACCCGGTTCTTGATCCAGAGCTGGTCGGCGCGATCGCGACCGGTCCAGCGGCTGAAGATGCTGACGCTGGTGCCGAGCGCGGTGACCCGGTCGAACTCGGCGAGCACCGCATCCCACGCGGGCCCCTCGTGCACCGTCTGCGCCACGTCGTACGCCGGCTCCACGTCGAGCTCGAGCTCGACGATCACCCCGAGCGCGCCGAGCGACACGACCGCCCCGTCGAAGTCCGCGTCCCCGCGGCGCAGGGTGCGCTCGCCATCCGGACCCGCGAGGGTGAGCGCCCGCACCGCGCTGGCGAGGGAGCCGATCGCGTCGCCCGACCCGTGCGTCCCCGTGGACACGGCGCCGGCGACGGAGATGTGCGGCAGCGAGGCGAGGTTCGCGAGGGCCAGGCCCCGCCGCTGCAGCTCCGCGCCGAGGTCGCCGTAGCGCACGCCTGCCGGAACGCGCACCGCATCGGGCGCGACCTGCTCGATCCCGCGGGGCATCGCGGAGAGGTCGATGAGCGTGCCCGTGGTGTCGGCGATCGCGGTGAAGCTGTGGCGGGAGCCGAGCGGGCGCAGCGGCCCGGACGAGGAGAGGACGTCGTGCAGCTCCTCGCGGGTGCGCGGTCGCCCGATCGCCGCCGCGCGGTAGGCGAGGTTGCCGGCCCAGTTCGTCCCGATGCTCATCGCCACATCATAGAGCGTCGTTACATCGATAGAAGCCGGTGCGGATCCCGGATCCGATGGGCGGGCTTAGGCTGAGCGCATGGCAGGGAGCACGCGGGCGACGATGCGCGACGTCGCGTCGCTGGCCGGCGTCTCCGCGAAGACCGTGTCGAACGTGGTCACCGGCACCGTCTTCGTGCGCGAGGACACGCGCGCCCGCGTCGAGGACGCGATGCGCAAGCTCGACTTCGTGCCCAACCTGAGCGCGCGCAGTCTGCGCAACGGCCGCTCCGGAGTGATCGCCCTCGCGCTCCCCTATCTCGCGACCTCGTTCTCCGCCGAGCTGCTCGACCATATCGTCCAGGCCGCCCGACTGAAGGGCTTCGCCGTCCAGGTCGAGCAGACCGGATCCGAGCCGCGCCGCGAGCGCGAACTGCTCTCCCGCGCCCGCGCGCACCTCGTCGACGGCCTGATCCTGAACCCCATCCGCCTCGAGGACAGCGCGCTCACCGACCAGGACCGGCAGCTGCCCGTCGTCCTGATCGGCGAGGTCGAGCAGCAGCTCGCCGACCACGTCGGGATCGACAGCGTGGCGGGCGCCGCCGCGATGACGCGGCACGTGATCGAACGCGGCGCCCGGCGGATCGCGGTCGTCGGCGGCGACGACCAGCACGCGATCGCGACGGCGACCAGCCGGCTCCGGCTGCAGGGCGTGCGCCAGGCGCTGGCCGAGGCGGGCCTTCCCGCGAACCCCCGCCTCACCGTCAACCACGCCGACTGGACCATCTCCGGGGGCGCGGAGGCGACCGTCGAGCTGCTCTCCCGCGGCACGCCGTTCGACGCCGTGCTCGGCTTCACCGACTCCCTCGCCGCCGGCGCCCTGCACGTGCTGCACAGCCGCGGGATCCGCGTACCCGACGACGTCCTGGTGACGGGGTTCGACGACGTCGAGCTCTCCCGCTTCACCGAGCCGGCGCTGTCGACCGTGCGGATCGATCGCGCCGCCTTCGCCTCCTCCGCCGTCGACCTGCTCGCCGAGCGGATCGCGGATCCGACCGGGACCCCGCGCACGATCACCGTGCCGCACCGGCTCATCGTCCGCGACAGCACCGCCGCCGCCCCGCGCGGCTGGACGCCCGAGCACTGACCCGTCACCGGACGGCGCGATCCCTCTCCCGGCCCGCCCGCGCCCGCCGGGCCATCCACCCCGTTCCGTGACCGGTCTCAGAAACCTCTTGCGCACTCTATTTCATCGATGTAATGATGTCGGAGTTCCCTGATCGTCCACGAAGGAGTGACGATGACACCACCTCTCGATCTGAATCGGCGGCAGTTCCTCGGCGCCGCGGGCCTCACCGCCGGCGCCGCGCTGCTCGCCGGATGCGCTTCGACCTCGGCCGCCGCGTCCGGCACCCGCACCCTGCAGTTCTGGCACCTGCTCTCCGGCGGCGACGGCGTGACGATGTCCGGCCTGCTGGACGGCGTGAACACGGCGCAGTCGGCCTACCGGATCCGTCCGACCGTGCTCGCCTGGGGCACGCCGTACTACACGAAGCTCGCCATGGCCTCGGCCGGCGGCCGCGCCCCCGACGTCGCGATCATGCACGCCACCCGAGTGCTCGGCTGGGCTCCGGGCGGTCTCCTGGACGACTGGGACACCGGCCGCCTCGCGGATCTCGGCGTGGACGCGTCCGCGTTCCCGGATCCGATCTGGAAGAAGGGCGACGTCGACGGGCGGCGCCTCAGCATCGCGCTCGACGCGCACCCCTTCGTGCTCATGTACAACACGGAGGTCTGCGAGAAGGCGGGCGTGCTCGACGGGGACGGACGCCTGAAGGAGGCGGCGAACCCCGAGGACTTCCTCGCGATGGTCGACGCGATCGCCGGAGTCACCGGCGGACACGGCCTGTCCTACGGCTATCTCGGCGACGGCTCCCAGATGTGGCGCCTGTTCTACACGCTGTACACGCAGCACGGCATCGAGATGGAGATGCCGCAGGGCGGTCCCGCGGTGATCGACAAGGACGCGGCCGTGGCGTCTCTCGCCTTCATGCAGAAGCTGCTCGACGGCAAGCGGGCGGCCAAGCAGGCCGACTACGGCACCGCGGTGGCGGAGTTCGCGACCGGAAAGAGCGGCATGTTCCTCAGCGGGGTGTGGGAGCTGCGCACGATGCAGGCGGCCAAGATCCCCTTCGACGTCGCGATGATCCCGCCGGTGTTCGGCACGCGCACGGCCTACGCCGACTCGCACTCCTTCGTCCTGCCGCACCAGTCGCACCCGGATGCGGTAAGCCGCGACCTCGTGTACCGCTTCGTGGCCGACATGCTGAAGGGCTCCTTCGGCTGGGCGGAGGCCGGGCACATCCCCGCCTTCCTCCCGGTCACGGAGTCGGCGAAGTACGCGAAGCTGCTTCCGCAGGCCCACTACGCCGACGCGGCGAAGCACGTGCGCTACGACCCGCCCGCGTGGTTCACCGGGTCCGGATCCAACTTTCAGGGCCAGTTCGGCGCCGCCGCCCAGCCCGCGCTTCTGGGCGGAGGCAATCCCGCCGAGGCCGTCGCCCGCTTCGAGGCCGCCGTCAAGCGCTTCCTCGCCCAACCCAATCCCGCCGATCCGGAGGGAGCCCGGAGATGACCTCGACGACCCCCACCACCACGACCATCGTCACCGGTCGTGCGGCCACCCGCGCGACCCGGCGCCACGCCGGCGGATCCCGTCACGGAGAGCAGCTGATCGGCTGGGCGTTCCTCGCCCCGTTCCTCCTCGCGTTCGCGCTCTTCCTCGCCTGGCCGATCCTGCACGGCCTCTACCTGAGCTTCACCGACCAATCCCTCACCGGGTCCGGCGGCGGCTTCGTCGGACCCGCGAACTACGTCGAGGCCCTCGCGGATCCGGTGATGTGGGGATCGCTCGGCAACACCGTGTGGTTCACGCTGCTGTCCACCGTCCCGCTCGTGGTCGTCGCCCTGCTCATGGCCGTGCTCGTCGATCGCGGGCTTCCCGGCCAGTGGCTCTGGCGGCTCTCGTTCTTCATGCCGTATCTGCTCGCCTCCACCGTGATCTCGCAGATCTGGGTCTGGATCTTCAACCCGCAGATCGGGGCGGCGAACAACGTCCTGAAGGCCTTCGGCCTCGAGCCGATCGCCTGGCTGCAGGATCCGAAGACCAACATGATCGCGATCGTGATCGCGACGGTCTGGTGGACCGTCGGGTTCAACTTCCTGCTCTACCTCGCAGCCCTCCAGAACATCCCGCAGCAGCAGTACGAGGCGGCGTCGCTGGACGGCGCGGGCGGATGGCGGCAGTTCACCGCGATCACGCTCCCGCAGCTGGGACCGGCGACCACCCTCATCGGCCTGCTGCAGATCCTCGCGTCGCTCAAGCTGTTCGACCAGGCGTACCAGATGCTCGGCGGCCTCTCCAGCGACACCACCCGCTCGATCGTGCAGTACATCTACGAGACCGGCTTCGTCGGGTACCGGTTCGGCTACTCCGCCGCGCTCTCCTACGTGTTCTTCGCGATCATCATCATCCTCGGCGTCGTCCAGGCGCTGATCACCCGTCGGCGGAAGGACGCCCGATGACCACCGCGACCCGCACCCTCGTCGTCCCCGGCGCCGCGCGCGCCCGCACCCGCCGGCCGATCGGCCGTCGCCTCACCGTCCTCACCGTGCTCGCCTTCGCGGTGCTGCTGATCCTCGCGATCGGCTGGCTGCTGCCGTTCCTCTGGGCGGTCGCCACCGCGTTCAAGACCGAGACCGACGCCGCCTCCGGGGACGCCGGCTGGATCGGCGCGAGCGGGCCGACGGTGCAGGCGTTCAGCGCGATCCTCTCGCAGGGCAACGTCTACCTCTGGGCGTGGAACAGCCTCTGGACCGCGACGGCCGTGACGGTGATCACCGTCACGATCTCAGCCCTCGCCGCCTACGCGTTCTCCCGTCTCGACTTCCGTGGCCGGAAGTGGCTGTTCGTGGTGATCATCGCCGCGATCGTCGTCCCCCCGCAGGTGCTGATCATCCCGCTGTTCTACGAGATGCTCGCGATGGGCCTCGTCGACACCCACTGGGGTCTCATCCTGCCGCAGGTGGTGGCGCCGGCGATGGTCTTCATCCTGAAGCGGTTCTTCGACGCGATCCCCGTCGAGCTCGAGGACGCGGCGCGCGTCGACGGTGCGAGCAGGTTCCGGGTGTTCTGGTCGATCGTGCTGCCCCTGTCCCGGCCGATCCTCGCCTCCGTCGCGATCTTCGTGTTCATCGGAGCGTGGAACAACTTCCTCTGGCCGTTCCTCGTCATCAACGACACCGGCCTGATGACCCTGCCCGTCGGCCTGCAGACCGTCATCAGCGCCTACGGCGTCCAGTACGCGCAGGTCATGGCCCAGGCCGTCCTCGCCGCCCTGCCCCTCATCATCGTGTTCCTCATCTTCCAGAAGCAGATCGTCAAGGGAGTCGCCACCAGCGGCTTCGGCGGTCAATGACCCGAACGGATCGGATCCCCATGTCCCACGCCCGCATCACCATCGACCGCGACTTCTCGATCGCCGACGTCCCGCGCCGCCTGTTCGGCCAGTTCGTCGAGCACATGGGCCGCTGCGTCTACACCGGCATCTACGAGCCCGGCCACCCGGCGGCGGACGCCCGCGGCTTCCGCACCGACGTGCTCGAGCTCGTGCGCGAACTCGGACCGACCGTCGTCCGCTACCCCGGCGGCAACTTCGTCTCCGGCTACCGCTGGGAGGACGGCGTCGGGCCCGTCGCCGATCGTCCCGTGCGCATCGACGGCGCCTGGCACACGATCGAGACGAACGCGTTCGGCCTGCACGAGTTCATGGACTGGTCCCGCGAGGCCGAGGTCGAGGTCATGGAGGCCATCAACCTCGGCACCCGGGGCGTCGAGGAGGCTCGCGCACTCGTGGAGTACGCCAATCACCCGGGGGGCACGTACTGGTCGGACCTGCGCCGGCGCAACGGCGCCGAGGATCCGTTCGACATCAAGCTGTGGTGCCTGGGCAACGAGCTGGACGGCCCCTGGCAGATCGGCCACAAGACCGCGCACGAGTACGGCCGTCTCGCCCAGGAGACCGCCAAGGCGATGAAGCTCGTGGATCCGACGATCGAGCTCGTCGCGGTCGGATCCTCGAGCCGGCAGATGCCGACGTTCGGCACCTGGGAGCACACCGTGCTCACGCATGCGTACGACGAGGTGGACTACGTCTCGATGCACGCGTACTACCAGGAGCACGACGGCGACGTCGCGTCGTTCCTCGGCGACGCCGTCGACATGGATGCGTTCATCGACGGCGTGGTCGCCACGATCGACGCGGTCAAGGCCGCCGGCAAGCACACCAGGCAGGTGGACATCTCGTTCGACGAGTGGAACGTCTGGTACCAGTCCGGCCTGGACAGCGAGGACCAGCCGCACCAGGTGGAGAAGGCCTGGCGCGAGCACCCCCGGCTCATCGAGGACGCCTACAACGTCACCGACGCGGTCGTGGTCGGCACGTTCCTGCACAGCCTGCTGCGGCACGGCGACCGGGTGAAGATCGCCAACCAGGCGCAGCTCGTGAACGTGATCGCGCCGATCCGCTCGGAGGAGGGCGGACCCGCGTGGCGGCAGACCATCTTCTGGCCGTTCGCCCGGATGGCGCGGATGGCGCAGGGCCGGATCCTGCGCCTCGCCGTCTCATCGACGAAGACGCCCACCACCCGTCACGGGGACGTGGACGACGTGGACGCCGTGGCCACGTGGGACGAGGAATCGGGCCGGCTCGCGCTCTTCGTCGCGAACCGCTCGCTCGACGGGGAGGCGACCGTCGACCTCGACCTGCACGGCCTGCGCGCGACCGCGGTCCGTTCGGCCGAGGTGCTCACCGTCCCGGAGGACGGGGACCGGCTCACCGCGAACCTCGTCGGCGCGCCGGACGCGGTCGGGCTGCGGCCGCTCGACGGGGTCGCGCTCGACGACGGCGCGGTGCGCCTCACCCTCCCCGCGCTGTCCTGGTCGGCCGTGGAGTTCGACGTCGCGCGGAGCTGATCGGCGGCCCGTCCCGCCACCGGGGCGCAGTCGATTCGTTCAGGTCGCACTCTGGCGATTCAGGTCGCAGAATCGGCTGTTCCCAGGCCTCGGGAACAGCCGATTCTGCGACCTGAACGGGATCCGGATCCGATCGGCGGCCGGGGGGCGGCCTTGCTCATCAGCCCAGCGGATCCGCCAGCAGTCGTTCGAACGCGGCATCGGCGGCGCCGATCAGCAGGCGGTCCGCGCCCAGGGCTGCCGCGGAGATCTCCAGTTGCTCGGCCGACGCGGCGAGCGCGCGGCGGCGCACCTCGTCGTCGAAGGCCGCAGGGTCGAGCTCCCGCAGGATCCCGAGGAAGCCGCCCAGCACGATCATCGCCGGGTTGAGCACATTGACGGCATTGCCGAGCGTGGCCGTCAGGATGCGCCGCTGGCGTGCGACCTCGGCGGCGACCGCGTCGACCGACGTCGCAGCCAGGGCGGTGCGGAGCTCGGCGTCCTCCGGGGCGGCCAGGCCGGCGACCTGCACGAGACGGGCGCGGTTCACCTCGTCCTCGAGCACTCCGCCCTCGGCGCGCCGATCGGCCGGATCCGCCACGCTCGCCGCGGTCTGGCCCCACTCGCCCGCATAGCCGCCCACGCCGCCGATCAGCATCCCGTGCAGAATGAGGCCGCCGCCGATGCCGCTGGCGCCGCCGTTGAGGTAGACGACGTCCTCGTGTTCCCTGGCGGCGCCGAAGAGCCGCTCCGCGCGCGCGCCGAGCGAGGCGTCGTTGCCCACCACGACGGACAGGCCCAGCGACGCGGCGAGGGGTCCTGCGATGTCGGCGTCGCGCCAGTCGAGGTGCGGGGCGAGCCGCACCAGTCCGTCCGCCGCGCGCACGAGACCGGGCACCGCGAGGCCGACGCCCTCGATGCGGCCTCCGCGGAGCGCGCCGTCCTGCCAGTCCTGCACCACGCGGGTGACGATCCCGACGACGTCCGCGACGCCGGGACGCTCGACCGGGATCCGGATCCGCTCCCGCACCGCGCCGCCCAGCGAGACCGCGCCGATCTCGACGGCGTCGATCTCGGGGTTGACACCGATGGCCACGACGTCGAGGCTCGGTGCCACCACCGGCGACGGGCGGCCGACGCGCCGGGTGGGGTCGGGCTCGTGCTCCTCGACCAGGCCCGCCTCGACGAGCCGTCCGACCAGGTCGGAGACCGTCGAGCGGTTCAGGCCGGTCTCCGCGGTGATCACGGCACGGGAGCGCGGCCCGGAGTGATGCACGAGTCGCAGCACCTCGGCGAGGTTGGTGCGCCGCACCCCTTCGACGGTCGTGGCGCGTTCGTTCATCCGACGTCTCGCTTCCTGCACGCGGTGGGACTCCAGGCTACCGATCGCCCTGCTCCGTGAGCGCAGGCGCGTACGCGAAGCGGGTGATGCGCACCTCGCCCCGGGGCGCCGCGCCGGCGCTGGTGGCGTACGCACCGATCCAGAGACCGAGGAATCCGCCCGTCGACGAGGCGTCCAGCTCGCGTCCGTCGGCCGCGACCCGCTCGAGACCGCCGTGCGTGAAGACGTAGTCGTAGCCCCGCGCCTCCAGCCCGAGAGCGACCTCGTCCGCCTCCGGCAGTGCCCCGAGGTCGTGCCGCTCGGGATCCCCGTCCCGGCAGCGCTCCGACGAGAGGCGCAACCCGTCGCGCGTGCGGGTGACGGCGAGCGCCACGTGATCGCGCTCCGACTGACGCAGCACGATCCCCGAACTCTCCCCTTCGGCGAGACCTCGCACATCGAGCACGCACCGCACGTCGACGTCGGCATGCTGCTGCCGCACGCCCAGGAACGCGGGCGAGGTCGGCTCCCGCAGCGAAGCGGCGCGGACGGGCAGGCGCCAGGACCCGCCTTCGGCCTCGGCGACCTCGGCGGGCAGGGCGCGCAGCGCGGTCCATCGCGGATCGGCGGGCGTGACGTCGCCGGCGGTCCGGTCGTCGGGCTGCCAGGACCCGCTCGGCGCCGCATCGACCGCCCACGGGATCGGGAGGGCCCGCGGCAGCCGCCCCTCCCCGGCAGCGAACACGGGCCAGCCGTCCTCCCACGACACCGGGCACAGGAACGTCTCGCGTCCGAGCGGATAGTGCCGGCCGTCCGCCGCGCGCATGGCGAGCATCACCGCGAGCCAGGATCCGTCCGGCGCCGGCACCAGATCGGCGTGCCCGGCCCCGATCACGGCGCTCGCGCGCCCCAGGTGCCGGTGGGTGAAGACCGGGTTCGCCCGGTCGCCGAGGTACGGCCCGGTGACCTCGTCCGCGCGGGCGACGCTGACGGCGTGGTGGAACTCGGTGCCGCCCTCCGCCGCGACGAGCACCCAGGCCCCATCGATGCGGTACAGGTGCGGCCCCTCGGCCCAGACCGCACCTGTGACGGCGCCCCGCCAGATCACGTGCTCCTCGCCCACGAGCGCGCGCTCGGCCGGCGAGTACTCGCGCACCCAGACCTCGGTCTGATCGCGCCACTCGGGCTCGCGGGCCAGGCGCGTGCCGTGCAGCCACACGCGCCCCTCCTCGTCGAAGGCGATCGAGGGGTCGATGCCGTCGGCGTCGAGCATCAGGGGGTCGCTCCAGGGTCCTGCCGGGTCCTCGGCCGTGACGAGGAAGTTGCCCCCGCGGCTCGGATCCTCCCGATCGACCAGGGTGCAGATCACCCAGAAGAGCCCCAGACCGTGTCGGATGGTCGGTGCATAAAGCCCCCCGGAGGATCCGATCCCGTCGAAGTCCAGCATCCCCGGGCGGTCGATGACATGCCCGACCGTCTCCCAGCGCACCAGGTCGTGCGAGCGCATCACGGGCAGGCCGGGGAGGTACTCGAACGTCGACGAGACCAGGTAGTACCCATCCCCCGCACGGCAGATCGACGGATCCGGATGGCATCCGGGCAGGATCGGATTGACCGCCTCGATCATGCGATCGTCACCGTGACGATGCGCGCGTCCTCCGCCGTCACCTCGTGCACGCCCCCGGTGAGCGCGACGGTGCCCGCGGTCGTCGCCGAACCGGGGAGCACGCGGTCGTCCCGGGCGCGCTCGTTCGCGATGGCGCCCCCCGTGACGCCGGAGATCTCCGGCGCCGGCGCGACCGCTTCGGCATGCGCGGCTGCCCACACGCGCACCGCGCCGGGTTCGACGACCCGCGTCAGCCGGCGATCGGTGAACGCGAACCGGGCGGCCGGCACCTCGAAGCGCACGGTGCGGCGTTCGCCGGGGACCAGGTCGACGCGCGCATAGCCCAACAGCTGCGCGACCGGCCGGGTGACGCTCGCGGCCACGTCCCGGCCGTACAGCTGCACGACCTCGGCCGCCTGCCGGTCGCCGGTGTTCGACACCGTCACCGTGGCCGTGAACGTGCCGTCGGTCGGCGCCGCGGCCGACACCTCGAATCCGGTGTAGGCGAAGCTCGTGTACGACAGTCCGAAGCCGAACGGCCGCAGCGGGGTCGGATCCGCGGAGGTCACGTCCGACGGCCCCCCGAGGATCGGGTGCAGGTAGCCGTAGGGCTGGGACCCGGACGACCGCGGCAGGCTGAGCGGGAGCCGACCCGACGGCGACACGGCGCCGGTGAGCACCTCGGCGATCGCCGTGGCCCCCTCCTCGCCGGGGAAGAACGCCTGCAGCACGGCCGACGGACGCGGGGCGTCGCCGTCGAGCGCCCAGCCGATCGCATAGGGCCGGCCGGAGAGCACGACCACGATGACGGGCGTCCCGGTCGCGGCCACCCGCTCGACGAGCTCCCGCTGCACACCGGGCAGGTCCAGCGACTCCACGTCGTTGCCCTCGCCGACGGTGCCGCGTCCGAACAGTCCGGCTTGGTCGCCGACCACGACGATCGCGACGTCGGCGCCGGCCGCGGCGCGCTCGGCCTCGGCGAAGCCCGATCGGTCGTCGCCCTCGACCTCCGCGCCGCGGACGTGCACGATCTCGGCGCCGGGCACGGCGACGGCCAGAGCCTCGCGCACGGTCGGGATCGCGATGCCGAGCTCATGGTCGGGGTGATGAGCGAGCACGTGGTTGGCAAACGAGTAGCAGCCCTGCAGGGCCTCGGCACGGTCGGCGTTCGGACCGATGAGCGCGATGCGGCCGGCCGACCGCGTCCACGGCAGCACGCCGTCGTTGGAGAGCAGCACGAGCGACTCGGCGGCCAGCCGGCGCGCGACGTCCCGATGCCGGGGAGTGTCGAGGTCGATGAAAGCCGGCGGCCCCTCGTCGAACGCACCGGGGTCGAGCAGCCCGAGCTGCTCCTTCTGGGCGAGGACGCGGATCACCGCGCGGTCCAGATACGCCTCGTCCAGTGCGCCGCTGCGCACCCGGTCGATCAGGGGCTCCCGATAGGCGTCGCCGGAGGGCAGCTCCACATCGATCCCCGCACGCAGTGCGAGCTCCGCCGCGTCGCCGCGGTCCGCCGCGACCGCGTGCATGACCTCGAGAAAGGCGATCGCGAAGTAGTCCGCCACCACGACGCCGTCGAAGCCGAGCCGCTCCCGCAGCACGCCCGTGAGGAGTTCCGGATCCGCCGCGACAGGGACGCCGTCGATCTCCGCGTAGCTGTTCATGACGCTGCGCACCCCGCCGTCGCGGATCGCCATCTCGAACGGCGGCAGGAACACGTCGGCGATCTCTCGCGGCCCTGCGGAGACCGGCGCGTGGTTGCGGCCCGCCCTCGAGCCGGAGTAGCCGAGGAAGTGCTTGAGCGTGGCGTGCACCCCGGCGGACTGCAGGCCCTGCACGTAGGCGGTGCCCACGGTGCCGACGAGATACGGATCCTCGCCGATGCACTCGTCGACCCGGCCCCAGCGGGGGTCGCGCACGACGTCGAGCACCGGCGCGAGTCCCTGGTGGATGCCGAGCGTCCGCATCGACTCCCCGATGAGCGCCCCCATCTCGGCGACGAGCGCGGGATCGAACGAGGCGCCCCAGGCGAGCGGCGTCGGGAAGGTCGCGGCCTTCCACGCGGCGAGGCCGGTGAGGCACTCCTCGTGCACGAGCGCCGGGATGCCGAGCCGCGTCTCCCGCCGTAGCCGCCGCTGCTCGGCCCACAGCCAGGCCGCGCGCTCCCCCGGCGCGACGGGGCGGGTACCGTACACGCGGGTGTAGTGCCCGATGCCGTCGCGGGTGACCTCCGCCAGGGCGTCGTGGCGGCCGGCGGACGCCATCTCGTTCTGCAGGGGCGCGACCACCTCGCCACCCTGGTCGAGCCAGTATCCGACGAGCTGCGCGGCCTTCTCCTCGAGCGTCATCTGCGCGAGCAGCTCCTCGACGCGCTCCGAGGCGATCGGGAAAGCCGGGATCTCCTCCGTCCTGGCGACGGAGTCCAGGGACGTGTCCGAAGTCATGCTCAGCCCTTCACCGCGCCGGTCAGGCCGCCGACGATGCGGCGTTCGAAGAGGCTGAAGAAGATGAGCGCGGGCAGCATCGACAGCGAGGTGTACGCGAGCACCCGGGCGGTGTCGACCGAGTACTGGGAGGAGAAGTTCTGCACGCCGAGCGGCAGGGTGAACAGGTTCGGGTCGTTGAGGATGAACAGCGGCAGCATGTACCCGTTCCAGGATCCGACGAAGGCGAGGATGCCCACGGTGACGACGCCCGGCAGGCTCAGCGGGATCACCATCCGCCAGAAGAAGCCGAGGCGCGAGGCGCCGTCGATCGCCGCCGCCTCCTCCAGCTCCTTCGGGATCGCCTTGAGGAACGGGACGAGGATGATGATCGTCGTCGGGAGTGCGAACGCGATCTGCGGCACGATGATCCCGGCGAGGCTGTTCACCAGGCCGAGGTTGCGGATCAGCAGATACAGCGGCGTGATCGCGACGGTCACAGGGAACATCAGCCCGGCAGCGAACAGCGAGTACATCACCGGCTTGGCGGCGAACTCGTAGCGCGCGAGCACATAGGCCGCCATCACTCCGAGCAGCACGGCACCGGCCGTCGTCCCGATCGCCACGACGGTCGAGTTGAGCAGGGCGGTCCAGAACTCGGACCCGGCGAGCACGTCGGTGTAGTTGCCGACCTGCCACGGAGCGGGGAACCCGGATGGATCCTTCGTGATCTGCGAGTTCGTGCGGAACCCGCCGATGATGATGTAGAGCACCGGCGTGATGCAGATCGTCACGAGCACGATCGCGATCAGGTAGAGCCCGGGGCTCCCCCAGGGGGCCTTCTCCGCTCGGCGGATGCCCCTGCGGCCGCGCGGCTGCACGATCGCCGTGGTGCGGAGGGTGTCGGTGGTCATCTGCGGGCCTTTCCGCTGTCGCCGGTCAGGGCGCCGTCGGTGTCACGCCGCAGCACGAACCGCTGATAGACCAGGGCGACGACGAGCGTGATCAGGAAGAGCATCACGGCCACCGCGTTGCCGTAGCCGTAGCTGCCGGCGAGGTGCCCGTTCTGATACATGTACGTCGCCATCGTGGAGGTGCCCGCGGTCGCGGAGATGTACTGCCCCCAGATGATGTTGACGAGGTCGAAGAGCTGCAGGGCGCCGATGATCGACAGGAACGCCCAGATCCGGATCGTCGGCCCGAGCAGCG
Source organism: Microbacterium sp. MMO-10 (assembly GCF_037148715.1). Taxonomy (NCBI): domain Bacteria; kingdom Bacillati; phylum Actinomycetota; class Actinomycetes; order Micrococcales; family Microbacteriaceae; genus Microbacterium; species Microbacterium sp. MMO-10. The sequence goes on from NZ_JBBCSV010000001.1 coordinate 179,474, forward strand.
GGACCGTGATGTTCCACTGGGTCTTCCAGAACCCGGCGCCGTCGATCGCCGCCGCCTCGAAGAGCTCCTCGGGGATGGACTGCATCCCCGCGAGCATCAGGATGACCGCGAACCCGATGTACTTCCAGGTGATGATGATCATCAGCGTCCACAGGGCGAGCTTCGGGTCCGCGAGCCACGAGTGCTGCAGGAATCCCAGCCCGAGCTTGCCGAGCAGCGAGTTCAGCGCGCCGGTGTCCTGCATCATGAGGTTCCACCCCGTGCCGACGATGACCTCGGAGATCACGTACGGCACGAAGATCAGCACGCGGATCACGGACCGTCCGCGGAACTTCTGATTCAGCAGGAGGGCGAACAGGATCGCGATCGGCCCCTGCAGCACGAGCGAGAGCACGACGATCGCGAAGTTGTGGGTCACCGCGTCGCGGAACGTGCCGTCCTGCCACATGTGGATGTAGTTGTCGAAGCCGACGAACTGCGTCGGGAAGCCGAACCCGTTCCACTTGAAGAACCCGTAGAACGAGGCCATCGCCACGGGCAGGATGACGAATCCGACGAACATGATCAGGGCGGGGCCGGAGAGCAGCGCGATCTCGCCGCGCTTGCGCCAGTCGGCGCGGGCTCGCCGCACCGGGGCCGGGGCGGCCCCGGTCCCGGCGCGGCGGTTGCTCTCAGGCACGGCCTCGGCCATCACCTGGGTGCCAGTCATCGCTCTCGCTCAGCCTCTCGCCGCAGCGTCGGTGATCTTCTGGATGAGGGTCTTCGCATCTCCCTGGCCTGCGAGCATCTCGACCACGCCGGTGTTCAGGGCGTTGCCGACGTTCTGTCCGAGGGCCGTGTCGAGCCAGAGCGCGACATAGGGGGCCTTGCTGTAAGCCTCGATGACCGGCTTGAGCGCGGCGTTGTCGACGGCGCCCTTGGCGTCCTGGTTCGCGGGGATGGTCTGGAACGCCACGGCGTACTTCTCCTGCCATTCCTTGGACGCGACGAAGTTGAGGAACTTCTCGCAGGAGGAGGGGGACTTCTCGGAGCAGGAGTAGCCGTCGAGGCCGCCCATCATCGCCCCGGGCTCGCCCTTGCCTCCGGACACCTCGGGGAACGGGAACCAGTCGAGGTCCGCCAGCGGCTTCTGGTCCGGGGTGAGGCTCGCGATCACGCCCGGGTCCCAGGCGCCCATGAGTTCCATCGCCGCCTTGTGGTTCGCGACGAGCCCGGCGGACGAGTTCGCGCCCTGCTGGGCGGAGGTGGTGAGGAAGCCCTCGTTGAAGGGCTCGACCTGGGCGAACTTCTCGAGGTTGTCCGCAGCGGTCAGCCAGCAGCCGTCGGTGAAGTCCTTCTTGGTCGCGAGGTTCGTGATGAGGTCCTCGCCGCAGGCGCGCACGGCGAAGAAGTAGTACCAGTGCGCCGCCGGCCAGGCATCCTTCGCGCCCAGGGCGATCGGGGCGATGCCTGCCGCCTTGAGCTTGGTGATGGCGGCCTCGAGGTCGTCCATGGTCTTCGGGGTCTCGGTGATCCCCGCCTGGGCGAACAGGTCCTTGCTGTAGAAGAGGCCGCCCGGCAGCATCGCCATGGGCACGCCGTAGACCTTGCCGTCCACCGTGAAGGCGCTGAGCGCGGCGTCCCCGATCCCCTTCTTGACGTCGGGATCGATCTTGTCCGACAGATCCTTGACCTTGCCCGCGGCCACGACGTCGGCGAGCTTGCTGCCGCCGCGCGCCATGAACACGTCCGGCATGTCGCCCGAGTTGACGGCGGTCTGCAGCTTGCCGTCCATGTCCTCGTTCTGGATCGACGTGACCTTCACCGTCACGTCCGGGTTGGCCTTCTGGAACGCCGCCGCAGCGTCGGTCCAGAACTTCTTGCCGTCACCGGTGGTCGAGTTCTGCCACACGGTCAGCGTCTGCTTGCCGCCGCCGTCGCCGCTGCCGGATCCTCCGGAGCACCCGGTGAGGGCGATCGTTCCCCCGACTGCGAGCGCCACGGCGGCGGTCAGCACCTTGCGGATCTTCATGCTGTGTTTCTCCTCATCATCGAGTTCCAGCACCGCGTCGACAATTTGTTGTCGACTACAGCGAATGTGCCGTCGGCCTACTCTGGCACCGGATCACTCCGCATGTCAAACGATATCGATAACGTTTTCGCTCGCTAGATTGGGGACATGAGCCGCCGCATCACGATCCACGACGTCGCCCGGGCCGCCGGCGTCTCCGTCGCGACCGTCTCGAAGGCCATCAACGGACGCGACGGGGTCTCGCCGGCCACCCTCGAGCACGTGCAGGAGGTCGTGGCGCAGCTCGGCTACGAGAGCTCGCTGGTGGCCACCTCGCTGCGCCGGAGTCGCACGGACGTCATCGGCGTGCTCGTCGCGGAGTTCGAGCCGTTCGCCGTGCAGCTGCTGCAGGGCGTCTCCGCCGCCCTGCAGGGCACCCGGTTCGACGTCCTCGCCTACGCGGGGAGCGTGTCCGCCGGGGAGCACGCCGGCTGGGAGCGCCGATCGCTCTCTCGGCTGGGAGGAACGCTCATCGACGGCGCCATCCTGGTCACCCCCACGACCACCCCGACTCAGAGCACCGTGCCCATCGTGGCCATCGACCCGCACGCGGGCTCGGACGGACTGGCGTCCGTGAGCGTCCGCAACACCGACGGCGCCTTCGCCGCGACGGCGCACCTGATCTCCCTGGGGCATCGCCGCATCGCCCATCTGCGCGGCCGCACCGACCTCGAGTCGGCCCACCAGCGCGAGGAGGGCTACCGTCGTGCGCTCGAGGACGCCGGGATCGGATTCGACCCGGCCCTCGTCGCCGACGGCGGATACCGGACCGCCGCATCGACGGCGGGGGCGAACGCCGTGCTCGACCTCGCCGATCCCCCCACGGCGGTGTTCGCCGCCAACGACCTGTCCGGGATCGAGATGATCCGGGTCGCGGTCGGGCGCGGACTGCGCGTACCGGAGGACCTCTCGGTCGTGGGCTTCGACGACATCCCCGAGGCCGCGGCGCACGTCCCCCAGCTCACGACCGTGCGGCAGCCCCTCACCGAGATGGGCGCAGAGGCGGTGCGCGTGCTGCTCGCGATGCTCGACGGCGGCCCGCAGGAGCACGTGCGGATGCCGGCGGAGCTCGTGGTGCGCACCTCCACCGCCGCTGCGCCGCGCTGAGCGCCGCTTCGGCGGGACGTTGCGCCCGCCTCGCACCGCTGATATGTTCGCTGCTACAACATTTCACCGAAGGCGCTGAAGGCGGATCACCATGGCACTCACCCCCACCCGCGAGGACAAGTTCTCGTTCGGTCTCTGGACCGTCGGCTACAACGGCGCTGACCCGTTCGGCGGCCCGACCCGGCCGGCCCTCGACGTCGTCCACGCCGTCGAGAGGCTCGCCGAGCTCGGCGCCTACGGGCTCACGTTCCACGACGACGACCTGTTCGCCTTCGGATCCACCGAGGCCGAGCGCCAGACGCAGATCGACCGACTGAAGGGAGCGCTGGCCGACACCGGGCTGGTCGTGCCGATGGTGACGACCAACCTCTTCAGCGCCCCGGTCTTCAAGGACGGCGGCGTCACCTCGAACGACCGCGCCGTGCGCCGCTTCGCCCTGCGCAAGGTGCTGCGCCAGCTCGATCTGGGCGCCGAGCTGGGAGCGAAGACGTTCGTCATGTGGGGCGGCCGCGAGGGTGCGGAATACGACTCTGCGAAGGACATCCGTGCCGCGCTGGAGCGCTACCGGGAAGCCGTGAACCTGCTCGGCGACTACGTGACCGACAAGGGCTACGACATCCGGTTCGCGATCGAGCCGAAGCCGAACGAGCCCCGCGGCGACATCCTGCTCCCCACGCTGGGCCACGCCCTCGCGTTCATCGACTCGCTCGATCGCCCCGAGCTCGTCGGCCTCAACCCCGAGGTCGGTCACGAGCAGATGGCGGGGCTCAACTTCGCCGCCGGCATCGCCCAGGCGCTGTACCACGGCAAGCTCTTCCACATCGACCTCAACGGACAGCGCGGGATCAAGTACGACCAGGATCTGGTGTTCGGTCACGGAGACCTGCACAACGCGTTCGCCCTCGTCGACCTGCTCGAGAACGGCGGCCCGGGTGGCGTGCCCGCCTACGACGGCCCGCGCCACTTCGACTACAAGCCCAGCCGCACCGAGGACGAGACGGGCGTGTGGGACTCGGCCGCCGCGAACATGCGCACGTACCTGCTGCTCAAGGAGCGCGCCGCCGCCTTCCGCGCCGACCCGGAGGTGCAGGAGGCACTGAGCGCCGCCCGTGTCGATGAGCTGTCCTCCCCCACGCTCGCGACCGGCGAGACCTACGACGGCCTGCTCGCCGACCGGTCCGCGTACGAGGACTTCGACGCGGATGCGTACTTCGGCGGCAAGGGCTTCGGCTTCGTGCGCCTGCAGCAGCTCGCGACCGAACACCTCCTCGGCGCCCGGTGACATGCCCCTCGTGATGGGGGTGGATTCGTCCACCCAGTCCTGCAAGGTCGTCGTCGTCGACGCCGAGTCCGGATCCGTCGTCCGCACCGGCCGGGCGGCGCATCCGGACGGCACGGCCGTCGACCCCGAGGCCTGGTGGCGCGCACTGAACGACGCGATCACCGCCGCGGGCGGGATCGACGACGTCGCCGCATGGTCCATCGGAGGCCAGCAGCACGGCATGGTCGCCCTCGACGCGACCGGATCCGTCATCCGCGACGCCCTGCTGTGGAACGACACCCGCTCCGCGCAGGCCGCGCAGGACCTCATCGGCGAGTTCGGCGCCGCCGAGCTGGCTGCGCGCACGGGACTCGTCCCGGTGGCCTCGTTCACCGTCACGAAGCTGCGCTGGCTGCGCGACGCGGAACCGGAGCACGCCGCACGCGTCGCCGCCGTCGCGCTGCCGCACGACTGGCTGACCTGGCGCCTGCGCGGCTACGGCCCGGAGGGCTCCTCGCCGCTCGGGCCCGTGCTCGACGAGCTGATCACCGATCGCTCCGATGCCAGCGGCACCGGGTACTGGAGCCCCGCCGACGGCTCCTACGACCGGGAGCTGCTCACCGCAGCCCTCGGCCATGACGCGGTCCTGCCGCGGGTGCTCGGCCCTGCCGACCACGTCACGGACCCGGCCGGGCGCCGGGTCGCGCCCGGTGCCGGCGACAACGCGGCGGCGGCCCTCGGGCTCGGCGCCGCGCCCGGCGACGTCGTCGTGTCGATCGGAACCTCGGGCACCGTCTGCGCCGTGAGCCGCACGCCGATCGCGGATCCGTCCGGCACGGTCGCCGGCTTCGCCGATGCGACCGGGAAGTTCCTCCCGCTCGTGGCGACCCTGAACGCCGCCCGGGTTCTCGACGTGACCGCGGCCCTGCTCGGCGTCGGGCACGACGAGCTCGGTGAGCTTGCGCTCTCGGCGGCAGCCGGGGCCGGAGGCCTGACCCTGCTCCCCTACTTCGAGGGCGAACGCACTCCGAACCTGCCGGACGCCACCGCGTCGCTGACGGGCATGACGCTCGCATCCACGACCCGGCCGAACCTCGCCCGCGCCGCGGTCGAGGGCATGCTGCACGGGCTCGGCGCCGGGCTCGACGCCTTCCGCGGTCTCGGCGTGCCGCTCGATCGCGCCCTGCTCATCGGCGGGGGGGCGCAGTCCGAGGCGGTGCGACGGATCGCCCCGGAGATCCTCGGCGTTCCGGTCGAGGTGCCCGCGCCCGGCGAGTACGTCGCCCTCGGAGCGGCCAGGCAGGCCGCCTCCGTCGCACAGCGCTGACCGCCGTCTCGACCGCAGAGGAGCACACGACCATGCCCCTGACCGACCTTCCCCTGACCGAGCTCCGCGGACTCCGTCCCGAGGTCTCGGAACCCGCCGACTTCGACGGATTCTGGCGCGACACCCTGGCCGGATCCCGCGCGCTCGCCACCGCCGCCACCCTCTCCCCCGCGGCGACCCCGATCGATGCGCTCATCGTCGAGGACCTCACGTTCTCGGGCTTCGGCGGCGAGCGGATCCGCGGCTGGGTCACCCGGCCCCGCCGCGCGGAACGCCTGCCCGTCGTCATCGAGTACCTCGGCTACGGCGGCGGCCGCGGCATCCCCGGCGAGCGCCTGCACTGGGCCGCCGCCGGCTACGTGCACGTGCTCATGGACACGCGCGGCCAGGGCGCCGGCTGGGGAACGGGCGGCGCCACCCCGGATCCGCACGGATCGGACGGAGCGGCCCCCGGTTTCATGACGCGCGGCATCCTGCACCCCGACGACTACTACTACCGCCGCGTCTTCACTGATGCCGTGCTGCTCGTCGATGCGGTGCAGGACATCCCCTTCGCCGACCCCGCCCGGATCGCCGTGACCGGCGGCAGTCAGGGCGGCGGCATCAGCCTCGCGGCCGCGGCCCTGCATCCGGGCGTGGTCGCCGTCATGCCCGACGTGCCGTTCCTGTGCGACTTCCGCCGCTCCGTCGCGCTCACGCCCGGAGACCCCTTCGGCGAGATCGCCCGCTATCTCTCGGTGCACCGGGATCGCGGGGACCAGGCGTTCCGGACCCTGTCGTACTTCGACGGCGTGAACTTCGCCCGCCGCATCGCCCGGTCCGCGCTCTTCTCGGTGGCCCTCATGGACGACGTCGTGCTGCCCTCCAGCGTCTTCGCCGCGTACAACCACCTCCTGACGGAGGACGCGGCGATCGAGGTCTACGAGTTCAACGGCCACGAGGGCGGAGGCTTCGCCCACTGGCTGCGGCAGACCGCCTGGCTCGCCGAACGCCTCTGAGCGGTGCGCCTCACCCTCCCCGCGCTGTCCTGGTCGGCCGTGGAGTTCGACGTCGCGCGGAGCTGATCGGCGGCCCGTCCCGCCACCGGGGCAGTCGATTCGCTCAGGTCGCACTCTGGCGATTCAGGTCGCAGAATCGGCTGTTCCCAGGCCCCGGGAACAGCCGATTCTGCGACCTGAACGGGATCCGGACCCGAGTAGAGGATCCTGATCCGAGCAGGCCGGCCGCGCCCAGGGCGGCGGCGGAGGTCTCCCACATCCCCGCCGCCCCCTGATCCGTCCGAGGGCTTGACGTGTGCGCTTCTGGAATCTATAAAGAAACTTAGCTAATAGATTTCAGGAGCTTCGATGACGTCCTCCCCCGCCCCCGGCACCCCCGGCTGGCTCGCCCTCCGCAACGACCAGGCCGCCCTCTCGCTGCTCCTCGACGAGGGCCCGCTCACGCGCAACCGCATCGGCGAGCTGACCGGGCTCTCCAAGCCGACCGCGGCGCAGATCGTGACGCGCCTGGAGGAGGCCGGGTTCATCCACCCCGCCGGCGAGCTCTCCGCCGGCCGCGGCCCGAACGCGGTCACCTACGACGTGCGGCTGGACCGGAGCCTGGGCGTCGCGATCGACGTCGACGAGACCGTGCTGCGCGCGACCGTCGTCGACGCCCGCGGCACGGAGCGCCCCGTCGCGACGATCCCGATCGACGCGGCGCACCCGCGCTCGGCCGAGGGCGACGTGCGCCGGGCGATCGACGCCGCCTGCCGCGCGGCCGACGTCGACGCCGGCGCCGTCGTCGAGATCGTGATCGGCGTGCAGGCCGCCAACGACCCCGCCGCGGATCGTCTGAACTTCACCGACACCCTCGACGGCTGGCCCATGCAGAACGCGCGCGGCGAGCTGGAGGCGGGGCTCGGCATCGCCGTCACGCTGGAGAACGACGTGAATCTCGCCGCGATCGCTGAACGCGCCGAGGGCGCGGGCGCCGACGCCCCGGGATTCGCGCTGCTCTGGCTCGGCGAGGGCCTCGGCCTCTCGATCGACCTGGACGGCACGATCCTGCACGGCGCCACCGGTGGTGCGGGCGAGATCGGCTACCTGCCCGCGCCCCGCACGGCGATGGCGATCGACCCGGACGCGGAGGACCTGCAGGAGCTGGTCGGCGGATCCGCCGTCGCACGCTCGGCGACCTCCGCCGTCGGCAGCCCGCTCGACTACGCCGGGGCTCTCGCCGCTCTCGCGAGCGCGCCGGATCGGATCGTGCCCGACCTCGCCGCGCGCATCGCGCTGGCCCTCACGCCGGTCATCGCCGTGCTGGATCCGTCGCTGGTGATCCTCGGCGGCCCCACCGGGGTCGCCGGCGGGGCGGCACTGGCGGACGCCGTGTCCGCCGCGCTGCGCGCCTCGTCGGGCTGGGATCCCGCGGTGCGCACCACGGGAGCCCCGGCCGATGCCGTGCTCCTCGGCGCCCGGCACGTGCTCGTGTCACGCCTGCGCGGACGCCTGCTCCCCGAGTGATTCGCGGCACGGCCGACCCCCGGCTGTGCCGCCAGATCCCCCTGAACAGAGAGGTTCACATGAAACGCCACACCCGGCTCCGCATCGGAGCCATCGCCGCGCTCTCCGTCACCGCCGTCGTCCTCGCCGGCTGCTCCGGCGGATCCGACACCACCGTCGCCGCCACGGCGCCCGACCATCTGTCCGGCACGGTCACCCTGTGGGAGTTCTTCAGCGACCGCGAGGCCGGAGTCGTCCAGTCCGTCATCGACGACTTCCACAAGAAGTACCCGGATGTGAAGGTCGACGTGCGCACCGGTCAGGAGGACGACAAGATCATCAAGGCCATCGCGGCCGGCAACGATCTCGACGTCGCGATCTCGGGCGCCGTCGACAACGTGGGCGCGTTCTGCTCGTCGGGAGCGCTGCGCGACCTCACGCCCTACATCGAGCGCGACGGCGTCGACCTCTCGCAGCTGTCCGATGTGGCGCGCAGTTACACCTCCTTCGACGGCAAGCAGTGCGCGCTGCCGATGCTCGCCGACGTGCAGGGCCTCTACTACAACACCGACCTGCTGCAGGCGGCGGGCTACAGCGCACCGCCGAAGACGCTCGGCGAGCTCGAGGCGATGGCGGTCAAGCTCACGACCTACAACGCCGACGGATCCATCAAGACGCTCGGCTTCAACCCGCTCATGGGCGCCTACGAGAACGCCCCGACCGTCTTCGGAGCCGCCGCAGGCGCCGAGTGGATGAAGGACGGCAAGAGCGCGATCGCCTCCTCCCCCGGCTGGAAGGAGCTGATGACCTGGCAGAAGAAGTTCATCGACGAGATCGGCTACGACAAGCTCAAGGCGTTCACCGCCGGTCTCGGAGACGAGTTCTCCGCGGGTCAGGCGTTCCAGACCGGCCAGCTCGCGATGAACCTCGACGGCGAGTGGCGCGTCGCCTTCCTCGCCGATCAGGCGCCCGATGTGAAGTACGGGGTCGCGCCCTTCCCCGTGCTGGACGGCCACGAGGACCTCTACGGCGGCGGGTTCTCCTCCGGCACGATCGCAGGCGTCTCCAAGGGCTCCAAGAACCCAGAAGCCGCCTGGGCGCTGCTGCGCTATCTCACCCTCGACACCGATGCGGTCGTGAAGCTCGCCAACGGCCTGAAGAACGTCCCGACCACGAAGGACGCGCTCGCGTCCTCGAAGCTCGACCTCCCGGAGCAGTTCGGGACGTTCCTCGACATCGCGAAGAGCCCGCACCTGACCTCGATCCCGGCGACCGTGATCGGCAGCGCGAACCAGGTCGCGCTCTCCGGCTACTGGACCAAATTCCAGTCCGGCGGCGGGGGCGACATCGACGCCGGCCTCAAGAAGGTCGACAAGGACATCGACGACCAGCTCGCCCTGAGCGAGGGCCCGTGATGACCGCGACCCTCGCGCCGGGGCGCGCGGAGACCCCTCCGCGCGCCCCGGGCGCCATCGCCCGCCGGCGCGGATCCGCCGTCCGCCGTCGTCGATGGAGCATCGCCCTGATGCTGGCTCCGACGCTCCTCGGCCTCGCCGTCTTCTTCGTCTACCCGCTCGTGGCGAACCTGTACTTCTCCTTCACCCGGTACGACCTCGTGTCCGCGCCGCAGTGGAACGGCCTGAACAACTACGTCTACCTGTTCACGAAGGATCCGCGGATCGCCACCGCGGCCCTGAACACCCTGTGGTTCGTCGTGATCCTGGTGCCGGTGCGGATCGTCTGCGCCCTCGCGGTCGCCGGGCTCCTGCTGCGCGCCCGCAGCGCCGGCGGCGTGTGGCGCACGATCTTCTACCTGCCCGCGCTCGTGCCGCCCGTGGCGTCGGTCGTCGCGTTCGTGTTCCTCTTCAACCCGGGGACGGGCCCCGTCAACCTCGTGCTGAAGAGCCTCGGCATCCCCGGTCCGCTCTGGTTCAACGACCCCGCGCTCGCGAGGCCCTCGCTCGTGCTGCTGGGCGTGTGGGTCATGGGCGACGTCATGATCATCCTGCTCGCGGCACTCCTGAACGTGCCGCGCGACCAGTACGAGGCGGCCTCGCTCGACGGGGCGAACGGCGTGCAGAAGGTGCGCTACGTGACGATCCCGTCGATCGCCCCTGTGCTGCTGTTCGCCCTGGTGACCGGCATGATCGCGGCGCTGCAGTACTTCACCGAGGCTGCCGTGGCGTCCGGCGTCGCGTCCGGTCGCTCGGGCGCCGCCTCGGGCGGGCTCGCCGCCGACATCGGGTATCCGGAGGACTCGCTGCTCACCTACACGCAGTGGCTGTACGTGCGCGGGTTCGCCAACTTCCAGCTCGGCTACGCCGCGGCCATGGCCGTGGTGCTGTTCCTCGTCGCCAGCGTGTTCGTCGCCCTGCTGCTGCGCAAGTCGCGGGCCTTCTCCCCGGAGGACTTCTCATGACCGCGACCGCGCTCATCACCACGGGATCCGCGCGCCCCGCGCGCCCGGTGCGCGGCGGCCGGCGCATCCTGATCTGGATCGCGGACCACACCGTGCTCTCCGTGCTCGCGGTGCTGTTCCTCGCACCGATCCTGTTCGTGCTGCTGACCTCGTTCATGTCGGGCAAGCAGACGCTGACCGCCTCGATCTGGCCGCAGCCGTGGGACCTCTCCAACTACGTCCGCGCGTTCACGCAGGTGCCGCTGGGGCTGTGGTTCCTGAACTCCGCGTTCTACGCAGTGCTCGCCACCGCGTTCATGCTGGTCTCATCGGTGCCCGCGGCGTACGTCCTCGCGAAGATCCGCTTCCGCGGGGCGAACATCGTCTTCCTGGCGATCATCGTGGCGATGCTGCTGCCTCCGCAGGTCACGATCGTGCCGGTGTACGTGATGTTCGCCAAGCTCGGCCTCACGGGGACGCTCTGGCCGCTGATCCTGCCGAACCTGCTCGGCGATGCGTTCTCGATCTTCCTGCTGCGGCAGTTCTTCCTGACCATCCCGTCCGCCTACGCGGACGCCGCGCGGATCGACGGCAACGGCGAGTGGGGCGTGCTCTGGCGGGTCATGGTGCCGATGACCAAGCCCGGCATCGCCTCGGCCGCGATCTTCCTGTTCTTCAACTCGTGGAACGACTACTTCGGCCCGCTCCTGTACGCCTCGGAGAACCCCTCGGCGTGGACGGTCGCCTACGGTCTGTCCACCTTCCACGGCACCCACGGCACCGACTGGGGGACGACCATGGCCGTGACCATGCTCGTGACGATCCCCGTGGTGATCGTGTTCTTCTTCGCCCAGCGCGTGTTCGTCGAGGGCATCAACCTGACCGGAGTGAAGGGCTGACATGAAACTCACCGTCATCGGAGGCGGATCCACCTACACCCCCGAGCTCACGGACGGCTTCTCGCGGCTGCGCGACGTGCTCCCGATCGACGAGCTCTGGCTCGTGGATCCCGACGACCGGCGCCGGGAGCTCGTCGCCGGGGTCTCGCAGCGGATGTTCGCGCGCGCCGGGCACCCGGGCCGGATCAGGGCCACCGCCGACCTCGTCGCGGGCGTCGCGGACGCGGACGTGGTGCTGATCCAGCTGCGGATCGGAGGGCAGGCCGCCCGGCTCGGCGACGAGACCTGGCCGCACGAGGCCTGCTGCATCGGTCAGGAGACCACGGGTCCCGGCGGGCTCGCCAAGGCACTGCGCACGGTTCCCGTGGTGCTCGAGGTCGCCGAGGCCGTGCGCCGGCATGCGAAGCCCGGCGCCTGGATCGTCGACTTCACGAACCCGGTCGGCATCGTGACTCGCGCACTGCTCGAGGAGGGCCATCGCGCGATCGGCCTGTGCAATGTGGCGATCGGATTCCAGCGCCGCTTCGCCCGGATGCTCGACGCGGATCCCGCCCTCGTCCGCCTCGAGCACGTCGGCCTGAACCACCTGACCTGGGAGCGCGGCGTGCTGCTCGACGGCGTCGATGTGCTGCCGGAGCTGCTGCGGGAGCGCCTGCCCGAGCTCGCGGACGAGGTGGAGCTGCCGGCTCCGCTGCTGCAGAACCTCGCGATGGTCCCCTCGTACTACCTCAGGTACTTCTACGCCCACGACCGGGTCCTCGAGGAGCAGCGGCACGAACCGCCGCGCGCGGAGAAGGTGATGGAGGTCGAGCGGGAACTGCTCCGCCTCTACGCGGATCCGTCCGTCGACGCCAAGCCCGCCGTGCTCGCCGAACGCGGCGGCGCGTTCTACTCCGAGGCGGCGGTGGATCTCATCGCGTCGCTGCTCAGCGACCGCGGCGATGTGCAGGTCGCGAACCTCCGCAACGGCGGCACTCTGCCGTTCCTCCCCGACGACCACGTCGTCGAGGTGTCCGCCACGATCGGCGCCGCCGGTCCCGTCGCCGTGCCCACAGCTCCCCTGCCGGGCGACGTGCAGGGGCTGATCGGCCATGTCGCGGGCTACGAGCGGCTCGCCCTCGACGCCGCACGGCACACCGGATCCGCCGAGCGCGGGCGGCGGCTCGTCGAACGCGCGCTGCTCGCCCACCCGCTCGTCGGCCAGTGGGACCGCGCGGAGAAGCTCGCCGATCTGCTCATCGACCACAACCGGGATCACCTCGCGTGGGCGCGGTGAGCGGCACGGCGGTGCGGACCGGGCAGGGACTCCCGCCGACGCACCCGGAAGGGATCGTCGTCGCCATCGACGGCGGCGGCACCAAGACCGACGCCGTCGCCCTGGATGCGACCGGTGCGGTCGTCGCCCATGTGCGTCTGGGCGCGTCCGATGTGCACCCCGGACGGGAGGGTGAATCGGCCGCCGTCGTCGACGCGGCCGTCCGGCGGGTGCACGCCGAGGCCGGAGGGGGGCCGCTGCTGAGGGTCGGCGTGTTCCTCTCCGGCCTCGACCACGAGGACGAGTTCGCGGCGTTCCGCGCGCGGATCCGTTCGCTGCCGTGGTTCCTCGGCGAGGACGGCGTGGAAGCCCACGTGGAGAACGACATGTTCGCCCTGCTGCGGTCGGGCACGCTCGCGCCCGACGCGGTCGCCGTGGTCTGCGGCACCGGGCTCAACGCGATCGGCGTGCGCGCCGACGGCACGACGGCCCGCTTCCTCGCCTGGGGCGCGGTATCGGGCGACTGGGGCGGCGGATCGGACATCGGCGCGGAGGCGCTGCGCCTGGCCGCCCGGGCGCTCGACGGCCGGGGACCGGAGACCGCGCTGACCACGGCGCTCCCCGAGTCGTTCGGGCGCTCCGACCTCACCGCGCTCATCGAGGACGTGCACTTCGGCCGCCTTCCGGAGGAGCGGCTGGCCGAGCTCGTGCCGGTGGTGTTCACGGCCGCCGACCGCGGCGACGTCGTGTCCCGCGCGCTCGTGGAGCGGCAGGCGGAGGAGATCGTGGCGATGGCGGCGAGCGCGGCCCGGCGACTAGGGCTCGATCGGGATCCGATCCCGGTCGTGCTCGGCGGCGGGGTGCTCGCGGCACGCCAGCCCCTGCTTCTCGACGGGGTCGTGCAGCGGCTCGCCGCCGCGCTGCCCTCGGCCGTTCCGACGGTGGTCGACGCCCGGCCCGTGGTCGGCGCGGGGCTCGCGCTGCTGGAGCAGCAGGGCGCCGCGGACGAGGTGCTGCGCAGCGCCCGTGCGGCGCTCGAGCGCACCGTCCCCGCCTGAGCGCCCGCTCGGCGGTCCTGCGCCGCTCGCCGGTCCTGCGCCGCTCATCGTTCAGGTCGCACTTCTGGCGCTGCCGACCACCCTGGGGCCGCCGAAAGTGCGACCTGAACGGGCGGAGTGCGACCTGAACGGGCGGAGCACGACCTGAACGGGCGGAGTGCGACCTGAACGGGCGGAGCGCGACGCACGGCATCCTGCAACATCCGGGAAACACGGGATGCGTACACTCGGGGACGCCACAAGCACGCACTCCCCCGAAGGACCCACCATGTCCGGTACGCCGTCATCCGCGCCCATCACCGTCTCCATCCGCCGCGAGGTCGACCCCGCCCGCATCGCCGAGGCCACGGCCTGGGTGCAGACCGGGGTGAACCTCGCCAGCTCGCATCCCGGCTTCCTCGGATCCGGATGGGTGCGCGACGGCGACGACTCGCACCACTGGCACATGCTCTACCGCTTCGCGGACGAGGCGGCCCTCGACGCCTGGGAGGCCTCGCGCGAGCGCGCCTGGTGGCTGTCGATGGGCGAGGGGTTCGTGCGCAGCGAGCGCACCCGGCGGCGCACCGGGATCGAGGGCTGGTTCGACGAGCCGTCGACCGAGACGATCACCGTGCCGACCTCGACCGGGGCGACCACGGTGATGGTCGCCCCGTCGCCGCCCCGCTGGAAGCAGGCCGTGTCGATCTGGCTCGGATTCTTCCCGGTGAACCTCGTCTTCACGTACCTGATGAGCCCGGTGCCCGGCTGGAACGCCCTGCCGATCTGGCTGCGCGTGCTCGCCACGACGGTCGTGCTGACGCCGATCATGACCTACTGGGTGCTGCCCTGGGTGACCCGCTCGCTGCGGCGCTGGCTGAACCGGTAGCGCCGGAAGAAAGGATGATCGTCATTCCACAGGACGGATCCGGCCGGATCCTCCTGCGGAATGACGATCACCCTGTGGAAACGGGTCGAGCCGAGCGGGTCGAGCCGAGCGGGTCGAGCCGAGCGGGACCGGGTCCGTCAGCCCTCGATGTGCCGCTCGTCGACGCCGTTGTAGGCGGACAGCGGGCGGATCAACGCATTGGACGCGGCCTGCTCCATGATGTGCGCGGTCCAGCCCGTGATGCGGGCCGCGATGAACAGCGGCGTGAAGATCTCCGTCTCGAAGCCGAGCAGGTGGTACGCCGGCCCCGACGGGTAGTCGAGGTTCGGATAGATGCCCTTGCGCGCGACGAACTCGGCCTCGAGCGTGTCGTACAGCTCGGCCAGATCCGTGCGGCCGGTGTCGGCGATGAGCCGGTCCAGCGCCGCCTTCATGGTCGGCACCCGCGAGTCGCCGCTCTTGTAGACCCGGTGTCCGAAGCCCATGATCTTGCGCTTGCTCGCCAGGGCGTCCTCGAGCCACGGCACGACCCGGTCGGCGGATCCGATCTCCTCGAAGATGTGCATCACGGCCTCGTTCGCCCCGCCGTGCAGCGGGCCCTTGAGCGCCCCGATCGCACCGACGACCGCGGAGTACAGATCGGCCGTGGTCGACGCGATCACCCGGGCCGTGAAGGTCGAGGCGTTGAAGGAGTGCTCGGCGTACAGCACCATCGAGATCCGGAACACGTCCACGGCCGCCTCGGAGGGCAGCACCCCGAACGTCATCCAGAGGAAGTTCGTCGAGTAGTCGAGATCGGCGCGCGGATCGATCGGCGCGAGCCCCCAGCGGCGGCGCTGCACGGCGGCGACGATCGTCGGGATCTGCGCGAGCAGGTACACGGAGCGGCGGAGGTCGAGCTCGCGGTCGGTCCAGCCGCCGGGGCGGTGCAGGCTCGGGTCGAACGTGCCGAGCTGGCTGACCGCCGTGCGCACCACGTCCATCGGGTGCGCGTCGAGCGGGATCAGGTCGAGCAGGGCGAGGGTGCGCGGATCCAGCGGACGGAACGCCCTCTCCTGCGCCTCGAACGCGGCCAGCTGTTCGGGCGTGGGCAGTTCCCCGTTCCAGAGCAGGTAGGCCACGGCCTCGAACGACTGAGTCGCCGCGAGCTCCTGCACGGGATAGCCGCGGTACAGCAGGCTGTTGGTCTCGGGGTTGACCTTCGAGATCGCCGTCGTGTCGACGACGACGCCCGCGAGGCCCTTCTTGATGTCGGGGTCGCTCATGGTTCTGCTCCTTTGCAATACGCCCGCCCGGGGTCGTTGAGCGAGGACGCCGCAGGCGACCGAGACGAAACGGGGTCTCCTGCTGATCGCCGCGTTTCGTCTCGTCGCTGCGCTCCTCGCTCAACGACCCCGTAGCGGGGTGGTGTCGATGCGGAAGTTGAAGACGTTCGTGTCGAAGTGGTTGTAGGACTCGTAGTCGATGAGGTCGTACAGGTCCGCCCGGTGCTGCATCTCGCCGAGCTTCGAGGTCAGATGCCCCTCCTCGTTCAGCGTATCCAGCGCGCGCCCGGTCGCGCCCATCGCGATCCGCAGCATCGAGACCGGCCAGATCACGATGCTCACGCCGGCGTCCTTCAGCTGCTGCGTCGTGAACAGCTCGCTCTTGCCGAACTCTGTCATGTTCGCCAGGATCGGCACGTCGAGCTCGGAGGCCATCCGCTCGAACTCGGCGAGCGTGCGCATCGCCTCCGGGAAGATCGCGTCGGCCCCCGCGTCGACGAGAGCCTTGGCCCGGTCGACCGCGGCGTCCATGCCCTCCACGGCGCGGATGTCGGTGCGCGCCATGATGAGGAAGTTCGGATCCCGCCGGGCGTCGACCGCGGCCCTGATCCGCTTGGTCGCGGTCGACTCGTCGACCACGGCCTTGCCGTCCAGGTGCCCGCAGCGCTTGGGGTTGATCTGATCCTCGATGTGCGTGCCCGCGAGGCCCGCGTCCTCGAGGGTCTGGATCGTGCGGGCCACGTTCATCGGCTCGCCGAAACCGGTGTCGGCGTCGATGATCGCGGGCAGCTCGGTCATCCGGGCGATCTGCTGCCCGCGCCCGGCCACCTCGGTGAGGGTCGTGAGGCCGATGTCGGGCAGGCCCAGATCGGCGGAGAGCACGGCGCCGGAGATGTAGACCCCGTCGAAGCCCTTCCGCTCGATGAGCCGCGCGCTCAGCGGATTGAACGCCCCGGGGAACCGCAGCAGCTCCCCCGCGGCGAGCCGCTCGCGCAGGATCCGCCGCTTCTCCGCGGCCGGGGTGGTGGCGTACAGCATCAGTACACCTCCGAGTCACGCCGGGTCCCGGAACACAACGCAGGAAATACCGTCGTGACCGACCCGGATCCAGCCGCAAGCCGCAGGATCTCCTGCGTCGTTTCACGGCACCGCATCAGAACAGCCCCTTCGGGGCGGGAGCGGCGGCGAGCACACCGGGTGCGGCGACGATCGAGAGCGCGCCGACCTCCTCGGCGGTGAGCTCGGGCAGGCGCTGGACGAGTTCCAGGAACCGCTCGATCTCGGCGGGCTCGAGCACCGGCTCCGCGAGGATCCGGAACTTGCGGATGTAGTCCTCGCGGGCGAACGGCCGCGCGCCCAGCGGATGCGCATCGGCGACCGCGATCTCATCGGTCACCGTCTCGCCGTTCGTCAGGCGGATCTCGACGCGACCGCCGAACGCCTTCTCGGCGATGTCGTTCGAGTGGTAGCGGCGGGTCCACTCCGGGTCCTCGAGCGTGGTGATCTTGTGCCACAGGGCGACGGTGTCCTCGCGCTGTGCGCGCTCGGGTGCGTAGGAGTCGACGTGGTGCCAGGTGCCGTCCTGCAGGGCCACCGCGAAGATGTACGGGATCGAGTGGTCCAGCGTCTCGCGCGACGCGTGCGGGTCGTACTTCTGCGGGTCGTTGGCCCCGGATCCGATCACGTAGTGCGTGTGGTGGCTGGTGTGGATCACGATCGACTCGATGTTGGCCGGATCCGCCAGCTCGGGCCGCTCGTTGTGGAGCTTGCGCGCCAGGTCGATCCAGGCCTGCGCCTGGTACTCGGCGGAGTGCTCCTTCGTGTAGGTGTCGAGGATCGCCCGCTTGGACTCGCCGGCCACGGGCAGCGGCACGTCGTACGACGCGTCGGGGCCGTCCAGCATCCAGGCGATCACGCCGTCCTCGCCCTCGTAGATCGGGCTCGGCGAGGTCTCGCCGCGCATCGCCCGGTCGACGGCCTCGACCGCCATCTTGCCGGCGAAGGCGGGGGCGTGCGCCTTCCATGTGGAGATCTCGCCCTTGCGGCTCTGCCGGGTGGCGGTCGTGGTGTGCAGCGCCTGTCCGACGGCCTGGTAGATCGTCTCGACGGGGAGGCCGAGCAGGGTGCCGATGCCGGCGGCGGCCGACGGCCCGAGGTGGGCGACGTGGTCGATCTTGTGCGCGTGCAGGCTGATCGCCTTCACCAGATCGACCTGGATCTCGTAGCCCGTCGCGATGCCGCGGACCAGAGCCCGGCCGTCCGCGCCGACGTGCTGCGCCACGGCGAGGATCGGCGGGATGTTGTCGCCGGGGTGCGAGTACTCGGCGGCGAGGAAGGTGTCGTGGTAGTCGAGCTCGCGCACGGCCACGCCGTTCGCCCAGGCGGCCCATTCGGGGCTGGTGCGGCGCTCGAGCGCGCAGCCGAACACCGTGGATCCGGATCCGTTCACCGAGACCGGGTGGTCGAGCGCCTGCTGGCGGGCGGCGCTGACGGGGGCGCGGGTGAGCGAGGCGGCCGCGACGGACGCGTTGTCGATGACGCGGTTGATGATCATGTCGACGACGTCGGCGTCGACCTCGACTGGATCGGCGGCGATCTCGGCGATGCGCCAGGCGAGCTGCCCCTCGCGGGCGAGTTGCTCGTCGCTGCGGTGCACGCGGAGGTGGTGGGTGACGGTCATGCGCTGGCCTTCTTTCCGGTCGTGGAGGTCTCGGGATCCGCGCCGGCGAGCGAGTCGAGGATGCTCGCGAGCGCGTTGTGCAGGTGGACGTGGGTGGCGTGCGCGGCGAGGTCGCCGTCCCCGGATCCGATCGCCTCGGCGATCAGGCGGTGCTCGCCCGCGCTCGCGGCGAGGCGCGCGGGCTTGTCTCGCGCCATCCGGCGCACGCGCACGAGGTGCGTGCGCACGGTGCGCAGCGCCGCGGTGAGGTAGTCGTTGCCGACGGCGGCGTCGAGCGCGTCGTCGAAACGGCCGATGAGCGCGTAGTACCGCGCGCGCCCCTCGTCGTCGCCGAGTGCTTCCGCAGCCTGGGCGAAGCGCTCCGCCAGGGCGGTGAACTCGGTGCGGTCGGCAGCGGAGGCGGCGGCGCGCGCGGTGCTCTCCTCGAGCGCCCGGCGCAGGACGAACAGGTCGCGGATGTCGTCGGCGTCGATCGCCGCGACCACGGTGATGCGCGGCGAGAGCTGCTCGACGAGCCCGTCCGCGGTCAGCCGCCGCAGCGCCTCGCGCAGCGGCGTGCGGCTCACGCCGAGGCGTTCGGCCTGCTCCACCTCGGCGAGCACGGTGCCGGCGGCGAGGGATCCCGATTGGATCTCCTCGAGCAGCGCACGGTAGGCGAACTCCCCCGCACGCATCCCTTCGGCGACGATGGTCATGCCATCAGTGTATACACAAAGAACTTAGGAAGGGAACTTTTCCCGAATTCTGGCTTATTCCGTATACATTGTGGATCAGCGCAGGGTCTCGACCGGCTCCGGCACCGCCTCCGGATCCACCTCGTCGACGACCGGCTCGCCGAGCTTCACCAGCACCACTCCCACGAGCACGAGCGCACCGCCGAACGCCTGCAGCAGATCGGGAAGCTGCCCGAGGAACAGCCAGCCGAACAGGAGCGCGGCGATCACCTCGCTCAGCGCGACGAACGAGGCGAAGCGCGAACCCAGCCGACGCGTCGACACGATGCCGAGCACGTAGGCGAGCGCCGTCGCGATCACGCCCACCGCGAGCACCGGCACGAACCACGGCAGCGTGCCGAACCGGTAGGTGACGTCCTGGGTGTTCCACGTCATCGGCAGGATCCCGGTCGCCCCCGCGACGCTGAGCCCGATCGCTCCGATCAGGAGGCCGAGCCCCGCGAGCGCGATCGGGGGCAGGCCCGTGTCCCCGCGCCCGGAGAGCAGGAAGTAGGTCGCCGCGCCCACCATCGCGCCGAGCGCCCACAGGATCCCCACCGGATCGATCCGGGATCCGGTGAAGATCTCCAGCATGAGCACGAGTCCGATGAACGCGACGACGGCGCCGATCATGCCCTTCGCGCCGGGCCGCTCGCCGCGGCGGAGCCAGAGCCAGAGCACCACGGCGATCGGCGCGGTGTACTCGATGAGGAGGGCGAGGCCGACGTCCATCACGGCCACCGCCTGGAAGAAGCAGAGCTGCGCGGCCGTGACCGCGAGCAGACCGTAGACGACGATCATGCCGGCGTTCTTGCGCACCGTGCCCCAGCGTCCGCGCAGGGCGAGCAGGGTGGGCACCAGCAGCACGAGCGCCGCGACCCACATGCGGACGGTGACGGCGGCGCCGGGGCTCCACCCCGCGTCCATGAGGCCGCGCGCCCACGCGCCGCTCATCCCGAAGGACAGGGCCGCGCCGAGCGCGAAGACCAGCCCGGAGCGCACTCCGGCGGCCCGAGTGTCATTCGCCACTGTGCTCATGACATGTGACGCTACCCGTCCACGATGTAAGCTGTCAACATGATCTTCACCGATGACACCGAGGAGACCCTCCGGGCCGCGGTGTGGCTCGTGAACTCGGCCGAGGATCCGGACACGCTCTCCTCCCTGACCGACGAGGCGGCCTTCCTCGACCAGTTCCGGTACACCGGTCGCATCGATCGCGACGAGGACGAACTGGCGGGACTCCGCGGGATCCGCCCTCAGCTGCGCCGGATGCTGCTCGCCGACCGCGACGACATGGCCGCCGAGGTCAATGCGGCCCTCGCCGGCATCTCCCTCGCGCCGCGCCTCGCCCGGCACGGCACGGTCGACTGGCACCTGCACGCGGTGGCCGACGATCACCCGCTGCCCGAGCGCGTGATCGTGGAGACCGCGATGGCCCTCATCGACGTGATCCGCGCCGAGGAGGGATCCCGCATCTCGGTCTGCGCCGACGACACCTGCGAGGCTCTCGCGCTCGACCTCTCCCGCAACCGCTCGAAGCGCTACTGCTCCACGGCCTGCGCGAACCGCAACGCCGTCGCGGCCTACCGCGCCCGCCGCGCCGAAGCCTGATCCCTCCTCCTCCGCCCCTCCCTCCCCTCCCCTCCTCCTCCGAGTCGTCCCCCTGAGGCCGGGCTATAGGTCGTGCTCAGGGGGACGACCCGGAGTGGGGGCGCGCGGGCGGGCTACTCTCGTTGACATGACCGCCGACTGGACCGGATCCGCCATCGCCCTGCTCGAGGCCGACGGGAACCGCAGCGCCGACACGCATCTGCACGTCTTCCCGCTGCCGGCGGAGTGGGGCATCGACCTCTACCTCAAGGACGAGTCGGTGCACCCGACCGGATCCCTGAAGCACCGCCTCGCCCGCTCGCTCATCCTCTACGGCCTGGTCAACGGGCGGATCCACGAGGGCACGACCCTGGTCGAGGCGTCGAGCGGATCCACCGCCGTGTCCGAGGCGTACTTCGCGCGGATGCTGGGATTGCCGTTCGTCACGGTCGTGCCGCGGTCGACGAGCCAGGAGAAGATCGATCTCATCGAGTTCTACGGCGGACGGTGCCACTTCGTCGACTCGGGGGCGGCGATGTACGCCGAGGCCGAGCGTCTCGCCTCGGAGTGCGGCGGGCACTACCTCGACCAGTTCACCTACGCCGAACGCGCGACGGACTGGCGCGGCAACAACAACATCGCCGAGAGCGTGTTCAGTCAGCTCAGCCGCGAGCGGCACCCGATCCCGAGCTGGATCGTCGTCGGCGCCGGCACCGGCGGCACGAGCGCGACCTTCGGGCGGTACGTGCGCTACCGCCGTCACGACACCCGCATCGCGGTCGTGGATCCGGAGGGCTCGGCCTTCTACGGCGGCTGGCGCGCCGGGGATCCGTCGTTCACGACCGGAACACCGAGCCGCATCGAGGGCATCGGGCGACCGCGGGTCGAGCCCTCGTTCGTGCCCGGGGTGATCGACGAGATGATCCCTGTGCCCGACGCCGCCTCGATCGCCGCGGTCCGGCTGCTCAAGCAGCGCACCCTGCACTGGGCCGGCGGGTCGACCGGCACGAACCTCGTCGGTGCGTTCCAGCTCATCGCCCGGATGCTCCGCGACGGCGAGAGCGGCAGCGTGGTGACCCTCATCTGCGACAGCGGCACCCGCTACCTCGACACGTACTACTCCGACGACTGGGTCGCCGGCCAGGGCTGGGATCTGGCCCCGCATCGAGCGCGGATGGAGCACTTCCTCACCTCCGGGGAGTGGCCGGAGCACTGACGCCCCGGCCCCCGCGCCCCGCGCCCCTTTCCGCACCCCTTCCGCGCCCCTTCCGCGCCCCTTCCGCGAGACCGAACTTGCGTCCCGAGACCGAGGTTCTCATCGTCGGTCTCGCGACGAGGGTTCGGTCTCGCGGTCAAGGGGCGGGCTCGCCTACGCTGGCGACATGACCACGCTCATCCTCACCGTCGTCGGATCCGACCGCCCCGGCCTCGTCGCGACCGTCGCGCACATCGTCGACGAGCACGGCGGCAACTGGGAGAACAGCCGGCTGGCCGAACTGGCGGGCACGTTCGCCGGCGTGATCCAGGTGTCGGTGCCGATCGAGCGGGTGGAAGAGCTGCGCGCGTCCCTGAGCGGGCTCGAGGGGCTGCTCACGATCGCCGTGCACCCCGGATCCGGATCCGAGGCCACCGAGACCCCGCAGGAGCTCTCGATCCAGGTGCTCGGCAACGACCGCGCGGGCATCGTCCGCGAGATCACCGCGGTCCTGAACGCGAGCGCGCTGAGCATCGACAGCATGACCACCGAGACCCGCGACGCGGCGATGGCCGGCGGCCGCCTGTTCGAGGCGTCGATCCTGGCCCGCGTACCGGCAGATGCGGATCCGGAGGCCCTGCGCAGTGCCCTGGAGCGGATCGCGCACGATCTCCAGGTCGACATCACGGTCGCCTGAACCCCCGTTCCAGCGCCCTCGCGCGCCTCGCGCCCGCCGTATTCAGGCTGGATTCGGTCCGCGGCGCCGTGTTGACGCGCACACCGACATCCACCGCCGATCCAGCCTGAATTGCGCACCGGCGCACGGGCGGACGGTGCGACACAAGCCGGCCCGGCTGCAGAGGCACGGCTGGGACGACACCACGAACCGTCTGACCGGGTCCGGGCACGCGAAAGGCCCGCACCGGCGACGCGGTGCGGGCCTTTCGACCTCAGACCAGGCGGGCCTTCGGGGAGACCTCGTAGGTGTCGGCCGGGTCGTCGTTGATGACGCCCGCGAGCGCCTCGTCGATCGCCGCGAGCGTGCCCGCGTCCAGCATGACCCCCGAAGCCTTGACGGTGTCGGCGAGTTGCTCCGGGCGGGAGGCGCCCACGAGCGCCGCGGCCACGTTCTTGTTCTGCAGCACCCACGCGATCGCGAGCTGCGGCATCGTGAGGCCGGCCTCGGCGGCGATCGGCTTCAGCCGCTGCACTGCGGTGAGGATGTCGTCCTGCAGGAGCCGCTGGATGAAGTGCGCACCCGAGTGCGGATCCGTCGCGCGGGAGCCCTCGGGCACAGGCTGCCCCGGCAGGTACTTGCCGCTCAGCACGCCCTGCGCCATCGGCGACCAGACGATCTGCGAGATGCCCAGCTCCTCCGACGCCGGAACGACCTTGCCCTCGATCACGCGGTGCAGCATCGAGTACTGCGGCTGGTTCGAGATGAGCTGCACGCCCAGCTGCTTCGCGAGTGCGTGGCCTTCGCGCAGCTGCTCGGCGGTCCACTCCGAGACGCCGATGTAGAGCGCCTTGCCCTGACGGACGACGTCGGCGAAGGCCTGGAACGTCTCCTCGAGCGGGGTCTCGTAGTCGAACCGGTGCGCCTGGTACAGGTCGACGTAGTCGGTGCCGAGTCGCTTCAGGGATCCGTTGATCGACTCGAGGATGTGCTTGCGGCTGAGGCCGGTGTCGTTCGGACCCTTGGGGCCGGTCGGGAAGTAGACCTTGGTGAAGATCTCGAGGCTCTCACGGCGCTGACCGGCCAGCGCCGTGCCCAGCACGACCTCCGCCGCCGTGTTGGCGTAGGTGTCGGCGGTGTCGAACGTCGTGATCCCGGCGTCGAGCGCGGCATGCACGGTCTTGACCGCGGCGTCGTCCTCGACCTGCGACGCATGCGTGACCCAGTTGCCGTAGGTGATCTCGGAGACTTTCAGACCGCTGTTGCCCAGGTATCGGTAGTTGACCATGGATCCATGGTAGGCGTGACCGGACACATCGAGGCCCGTCCGCGTCATCCGCCGAGACGGATCCGCGCGCGCGTCCCCGTCCACGCCTCGCCGACGCATCCGCTCCCGTCGCAGAAACTGCCGCTTTCCGGTCGTCTTGCCGGCACTTTTCGCGACGGGAGCGGGAGGGGCGTCAGACCCGGGCACTCTCCGGCTGCTCGGCAGGAGCCGTCGGGTGCGCGGACGACGGCGCCGGGTGTGCCGACGCGACACCGGGGTGCGCGGGGACGGGCCACGACGGGGCGCCCGCCACTGCGGGCGGCGCCGCGGCGACATGCGGGGGCTCGGCACGGTGCGCGGGCACTGCGGCGGGCGGCGTGACCGGGAGCGCCGTTGTGGGCGCGTCCGGAGCGTGATCCGCAGCGCCTGCCGCGGCCGCCGGGGCGGGTTCCGCCTCCAGCGGGGCCGCGGGCGCCGCCTCGACGGGGGCCGCCGGTTCCGCGGATGCGGCCGCGACCTCGGCCTCGTGCGCGTCGGCGAAGGCGCGGTGCTTCGCCTCCTCCGCGATGATCGCGGCACGGTCGCGGTAGCCCTTGGAGGTCACGCGGTCGAGCTCGACCTGCTTGGCGATGGCCTCCGCCTTCTCGTACAGCGACGGATCCCCCCAGCTCGTCAGCACCTTCACGATCACCGGCAGCAGCTCGATCATGAAGAACAGCGCCGCGATGAGCCAGTGCGCGAAGCCCAGCACGGGCTCCTTCGCGGAGAGACGGTCGAGGGCCGAGATCTGGCTGAGCAGGCCGACCGCACCGGCGTTCGTCCCGGCGACGTCAGCCGCCCGCGCGTTGTACGCATCGAGCGCGGCCTTGTACGCCTGCTCCGCGGCGGGGATCTGGTCCTTCGCCTGCTGCCGGTTCTGCGTCTCGGTGGCCGAGGTCGCCGTCTTCGACGACGCGTCGGCGGACTCGAGATCGGTGTTCGCCTGGCGCAGCTGCGCGGCGAGCGCGTCGTAGGTCTGCTGCGCCTGGTCGAGCTGGGACTTCGCGGCGGTCGAGCTCGCGCCGTCTCCCTGCACCCCGGTGCAGCCGGGCACCGTGCCCGCACCCTGGCCGGTCAGCTCGCACTGGTACAGCGCACGGGCCTGGTCGATCACCTTCTGCTGATCGGTCATCTGCGCGGTGATCTTGGTGACCGTGTCCTGGGCCGCCTTCTGCGAGGCGGAGTCGCTCGAGGTGCCCTTCACGATGCCCGTGGACGCCTGGTTCTGCAGGTCGGCGAGGCGGGTGGAGGCGGCGTCGAGGGCCTTCTTCTCCGGTCCGGTCGCGACCGCCTTCTGGTCGCTCTGCGCCTGGACCAGGTTGGTGGCGGTGACCTCACGTGCGATGTCGTTGTGGAACGCCTGCAGCACGATCGGCTCGGCCACGACGAACCCGATGATCGCGGCCATGAGCACCCGCGGGATCGCGAGCCCGAGCAGCCGCCAGAAGTTGCGCGTGGAGCGCATCGTCGAGGTGAGGAAGCGGTCGAGGTTGAAGATCAGCAGCGCCCAGACGACCGCGAGGGGCACCGCGAGCCACACCAGCACCTGCACGCCGGTCGTGAGCGCGAAGAGCATCGACAGCGCCGAGACCAGCGCCGTTCCCGCCAGCACGAAGAACATCTGCACGAAGCGCGGCTGCTCGCTCGGCACGCGGTCGAGGATCGCCCCGTCGGCGCCGCCGAGGATCGCCAGCCGACGCCAGAACCAGCCCTGCGGACGCGGCTCGCGCGGGGGCTTCGGTGCCTTCGGGGGCTTCGTCGGGGCCGGTGCCGGAGCGGCGACCACGGGGGCGGGCGCCGGCTCGGGGACCAACGGCTCGTCCGCGGGCGCCTCGGCCGCGGAGAACAGCTCCTCGATCCGATCCGGCTCGCCCTCCGACGCGGGGGCGGGCTCCGGCACCGGAGGACGCGGCGGGACGACCGGCTCGATCGGGGTCGTCACGGCTTCGTCATCGACGGGCGCCTCGGCGGGGTCGGATCCGGTGGGCGTGTAGTCGCGCACGAAGATGAAGGGGTCCTCCGCCGTCGGGTCGGCGGGGTTCGCGGGGTCGGGCTGTCCGTCGACGTCGAAGGCGATCCGGCCCTGGGAATCCATGCGGCCAGGGCGGTGGGCGGAATAGGACATCCCATAACTGTACGAAAACCCGCCTGGAAGACCCCCGGGCGAACCCTGGAAGAGACCCCTGCGGATCCGAGGCGCCCGCTATGCGCGCGCGGATCCGGGGCGCCCGACACCTCCCTCCCGAGTTTCCCTCTCCGCAGCGCCTTTCCCTCCCCGCACCCGCGCCGCTGCGGGGAAGGAAGGCCGGCCGGAGGAGAGAGACGCGGGCGAGCGCGCACACACGGAAACCGCGGCAGGGGCGCTACCGAGGACCGCGGAGGGGCGCGTCACACCCCGAGGTGCGCGGCGAGCTCCCGGTCGAACGCCGCGGCCTCGTCGAGGTGCGGGGCATGGCCGGCCTCGGGCAGGGCCACCTCGCGGTACTCCCCGCCGGCGGCGGCGTAGCGGTCGAGCACGGCGCGGGTCTGGGTCACCATCGGCTGCGCCGGGGCGACGTCCTCTCCCGGCCACCCCGGGATGATGCCGAGCGCGCCGAGGTGGTTGAGGTCGAAGAACGACGCGTCCGAGACGATCGCGTCCTTGTCCCCGTGGATCCAGAGGATCCGGGGCTTCACCGCGAGATCGACGATGCCGGAGAGATCGAGGTGCTGCGGCGCCATCGTGTTGAGCACTCCGCGCCCGCCCGCGGCGAAGCCCGGCCAGTTCTCGGATCCGACGGCGTCGCCCGGGTAGTTGTCGAGTCCGGTCTTCGTCGTCAGCATCGACGCGACCCAGAG
This sequence comes from Microbacterium sp. MMO-10, assembly GCF_037148715.1. Taxonomy (NCBI): domain Bacteria; kingdom Bacillati; phylum Actinomycetota; class Actinomycetes; order Micrococcales; family Microbacteriaceae; genus Microbacterium; species Microbacterium sp. MMO-10. The sequence goes on from NZ_JBBCSV010000001.1 coordinate 206,443, forward strand.
GTCTTCGTGCGCGGTCTGCGTCTCCGGCTTCGCGACGTACGCGGTGCGGTAGACGGTGCGCGGTGAGGTCTGCGCCTCATCCGTCGTGTCACCGGCCTCGAGCCGGGCCACGAAGTCGCGGTTGGCCCCGCCACCGCCCGTGCCCGCGCCGTCGGCATCGTTGCGGATGCCGTCCGCACCGTGCGTCCCGCCGAACCCGTAGGGCGAGACGGGTGCCTCCAGCGTGAGCGAGAGGATCCGCTCCGGCGCGTCCAGCGCGACCTGCAGCACCACGCCGCCGCCCATGCTCCAGCCGACCAGGTGCACCGCGTCGAGCCCGAGCGCGTCGAGCACCGCGCGCACGTCGTCGGCGAAGTCGCGCAGGCCCCGGGTCGCGTCGACCGGCCTGGTCTCGCTGTCGCCGAAGCCGCGGAGGTCGATCGCGAGCGCCCGGACATCGGCCGGGAGGGCGAGCATCGTCGGCTGATAGAAGAGCGCGGACGATACGTTGCCGTGCACGAACACGACCGTGGCGGCGGGCGAAGCCGGATCCGCCGCGGGGCGCTCGAGCACGTTCGCCCTGTAGCGCGGGGTGTCGACCTGCTGGGCCGTGATGCCGTCGAGCAGTGCGGGAGTGGTCATGGCGGGCTCCTTCGGGAGAGCGGGCGGCCCCTTCGACAGGTTCAGGAACCGGGTGAGGGAGGAGGGAACAGGAACCGGGTGACGGAGGGGGGATCGGGGACCGGGTGAAGGCGGAAGCGAGAGGGGATGGCCGAGCGCCGGTGGAGGCACGGCGCAGGGACCCGGTGCGGGACGGCTCAGGGGCCGGCGTCCGCCGCGGCGGCGACCTGCTCGGCGCCCCGCGCTGCGAAGAGGATCGTGTAGTGGTTCACATCGTGCACCTCGACGACGCGCAGCTGCGGCACGAGTGCCGCGAAGCCTTCGAGCGCCCCGGGCGCGTAGAGCGGTTCCGCGTCGAGCAGCCCGCGCGGCGCACGCAGCACGGTCACGGGCATCCGCAGTCCGCGCAGCGCCTCGACGTACCACTCCGGGCCGTACAGCTCGCCGCCGTCCTGCAGCATCGCCGCCGCGACGGTGGACGAGCGCAGGTGCGGGGCCGCGCCGTCCAGGTCGTGCCGCGCGTAGTCCTCGACCGCGGGACTCCAGTCCCGGGCGAACGCCGGATGCGCGCGCCAGAAATCCAGGTACGCGTCCTCGTCGGCGAACTCCATCGACAGCCGTCGCGCGGCGGGACCGAGCAGCGCCGCCACGTCGAGGTCGTCGCCGTCCGTCGCTCCGGGCGGAAGTGCGAGGGGGAACCCGCCGTCGACGAGCACGAGGCGCGCGACGAGATCCGGCCGCGCCCCGGCGAGCGCGACCGCGACGAACGCACCCATCGAGTGCCCGATCACCGTGCGCCCCCCGCCGCCGTCCGCCTCCAGCAGGGCGGCGAGATCCGCCGCGTGCCGGCGCAGCCCGTACGGCCCGGGCAGCGCGTTGCTCCGCGCCCGGCCGCGCAGATCGGGGGCGAGGATGCGCCGCTCCGGCAGCAGCGCGGCGACCGTGTCCCAGCAGCGGCCGTTCGCCGTGATGCCGTGGATCGCGAGTACCGCGTCCGCGTCGGTCCCGGGGCCGAAGGAGGTGACGGCGAGCGCCGGCTCGTCGGTCCCGGGGCCGAAGGAGGTGACGGCGAGCGCCGGATCCTCGTCGCGGACGGCTTCCGCGGTCATCGCGCGCTCCATCCGCCGTCCATCGTGTACGACGAGCCGGTGACGGACGCGGCCATGGGCCCGCACAGCCAGAGCGCGAGATCGGCCACCTCCTCGGGCTCGAGCAGGCGCTTGATCGCCGACTCGACGAGCATGACCTTCTCGATCACCTCCGACTCGCCGATCCCGTGCGCGCGCGCCTGATCCGCGATCTGCTTCTGCACGAGCGGCGTGTTCACGTAGCCGGGGTTCAGACAGTTGCTCGTCACGCCGTGCGGCCCGCCCTCGAGCGCCGTCACCTTGGACAGGCCCTCCAGCGCGTGCTTGGCCGTGACGTACGCCGACTTGTACTCGCTCGCGCGCAGCCCGTGCACGGAGCTGATGTTGACGATCCTCCCCCAGCCGCGGTCGTACATGCCGGGGAGCACGGCGCGGGTGAGCAGGAACGGCGCGGTCACCATGATGTCGAGCATGCGCCGGAACGTGAGCGGATCGAACTCGACGATCGGCGCGACCGTCTGGATCCCCGCGTTGTTCACGAGGATGTCCGCCTCGAAACGGCGTTCGGCGAGGGCGTCGAGGTCGCCGAGGTCCAGCACGAGGCTCTCGCCGCCGATCTCCGCGGCGCATGCCTCCGCGGCCTCCGCATCGCGGTCGACCACCACGACGTGCGCGCCGTGGCGTGCGAACGCCCGGGCGCACGCGGCGCCGATGCCGCTCCCGCCGCCCGTGACCAGGGCGGTGCGCCCCGCCAGCTCGGTGCCGTTCCCCGGGGGTCGCTGTTCTGCCATGCCCAGCACGGTACTTCACGGACATGCACGACGGAAGGGATCCCCGCTATGCAAAACTGCACAGATGGACGCGCATTTCCCCGCACCGCCGCTGAGCGCGGACGACCTCCTCGTGCTCCTCGCGGTGGCCCGCAGCGGGCGGTTCACGAGCGCCGGCCAGCAGCTCGGACTCAACCACACCACCGTCGCCCGGCGCATCGCGGCCCTCGAGACGCAGCTCGGCGGGCGCGTGCTCTCCCGCGAGGGCGCGGGCTGGGACCTCACCCCGCTCGGATCGCGCGCCCTCGCCGCCGCGGAGGGCGTGGAGCGCGCCCTCGGCCGGCTGGAGGATCGCGACGGCGGCCGCATCGCCGGGCTCATCCGGCTCTCGGCGACCGACGGATTCAGCGGCTTCGTCGCGGCGCCCGCGATGGCGGCGCTGCGGCGCGACCACCCCGACGTGTCGCTCGAGGTCATCACCTCGACCCGGCAGGCCTCGCAGCAGCGCACCGGGGCGGATCTGGAGGTCGTCGTCGGACGCCCGCAGGTGCGCCGCGCCCGGGCGATCCATCTGGCCGACTACGCGCTGGGCCTGTACGCCAGCCGCGAGTGGCTGCGCACCCACCCGATGCCGCAGGATCCGGAGGATCTGGCCGGGCAGCCCCTCGTCTACTTCATCGAGTCGATGCTGCACGTCGACTCGCTCGACGACGCGCGTCGCGCGGTCCCCGGGATGATCGACTCGGTCGCGAGCACCAACGTCTACGTGCACGTGGACGCGACGCGCGGCGGCGCCGGATACGGGCTCCTTCCCGCCTTCCTCGCCGACCCGCACGACGACCTCGTACGGGTGCTCCCGGACCTCATCGACGAGCGCCTGCCGTACTGGCTCATCGCCCGCCCGGAGGCGTTGAACCAGCCGGCGATCGCGGCGTTCCTGGACGCGCTCCAGCAGCGCCTCGCCGAGGTGCGGCCCCGTCTGCTCGGCGAGCGCTGAGCCCGGCCCCGCCCGCCTCACCCCGCCCGTCACGCCCACCCCGGTCCGTCACACCCACCCCGCCTCTCCACTTCCGAGTCGTCCCCCTGAGCACGATCTCTGGCTCGTGCTCAGGGGGACGACTCGGAAGTGGGAACCGGGGGGACCGCAGTGGCACGCTGTATCCATGAAGACCCTGCTCCTGGCCCGTCATGCCAAGTCCGACTGGGACGTGGCGGGACTGCGCGACCACGACCGGCCCCTGAATGCGCGGGGTCTCAGAGACGCCCCCGCGATGGCGCGGCGTCTCATCGACGAGGGCGTCGCCGCGCAGCGGATCGTGTCGAGCACCGCCGTGCGAGCGCGGCGCACCGCCGACGAGTACGCGGCGGCGTTCGGGATCGCGCCGGACGAGGATCCCGACCTCTACGCGGCGTCCGCCCGCACGATCCTGCGGGTCGCCGCGGCCCTTCCCGACGAGGTCGAGGTCGCGATGCTCGTCGGCCACAACCCGGGGATGGCGGACGCGGTGGCCGAGCTCACCGGATCCTTCGTCGAGTTCCCGACCTGCGCCGTCGCCGAATGCTCCGTGGACGTCGGATCCTGGTCCGAGCTGATCGAGGGCTCGGGCCGGCTGCGTCGCCTGCGCACCCCGCGCGACTGACCGCCCGACCTCCACAGGTCGGAGCGGATACCGCGACCGGGATCAGGCCATCGCCGCGGCGGCGGCCTCGTCCTCGGTCGTCGCGACGAGCTGTCCGCAGGCGCCGTCGATCTCCTTGCCGCGGGTGTCGCGGAGGGTCGTCGGGATGCCGGCGTCGTTCAGACGGCGGACGAACTCGTCCTGCACGTCCTTCTCCGACGCGGTCCAGATGGATCCCGGAGTCGGGTTCAGCGGGATCGGGTTCACGTGCACCCAGCCGCGACCGCGGGCGTTGAGCTTCTCCGCGAGCAGGTCCGCACGCCACGGGTGGTCGTTCATGTCCTTGATCAGCGCGTACTCGATCGAGACGCGACGGCCCGTCTTCTCGAAGTAGCCGCGGGCGGCGTCGAGCGCCTCGTCGACCTTCCACCGGGAGTTCACCGGGATGAGCTCATCGCGGAGCTGATCGTCGGGGGCGTGCAGCGACAGCGCGAACGTGACCGGGATGTCCTCGTCGGCGAGCTTGTTGATCGCCGGGACCAGGCCCACGGTGGAGACGGTGATGCCCCGGGCGCTCATGCCGAGCCCCTCGGGCTGGGGCGCGATCATGACGCGCACCGCATCCATCACGCGCTTGTAGTTGGCGAGCGGCTCACCCATCCCCATGAACACGATGTTCGAGACGCGCTCCATCGAGTGGTCGTCGGCCTTCTTGCCGCCGAGCCCGCCTTCGGCGATGAGGCGGTTCGCGCGCACGATCTGCTCCACGATCTCCGCCGTCGACATGTTGCGCGTGAGCCCCGCCTGGCCGGTGGCGCAGAACGGGCAGTTCATGCCGCAGCCGGCCTGGCTCGACACGCACAGCGTGATCCGGCCCGGGTAGCGCATGAGCACCGACTCCACGAGCGCGCCGTCGTGCAGGCGCCACAGGAACTTGATCGTGTCGCCGCGGTCGGTCTCCAGGCGCCGCACCTCGGTGAGCAGCGGCGGCAGCATCCCGGCCACCAGCTCGTCGCGCTGACCCGCCGGCAGATCCGTCATGTGGGCGGGATCCGACGTGTAGTGCGTGAAGTAGTGCGTCGCGAGCTGCTTGGCGCGGAAGCCGGGCAGACCCAGCTCCTTGACCTTCTCGACGCGCTCGGTGGGCGTGAGGTCGGCGAGGTGCACCGGGGGCTTCCCCCGCTTGGGGCTGGCGAACTGCAGGAGCGGACGCCCCTCGGCGTCCTTCTTCTGCGTCCAGCCTTCGGTGGCGGGGCGCACCTGGGCGGCGCGCTTCGTGGGCGCGCCGGAGCGGGCGGACGCAGGAGTCTCGGACATGTCTTCCAGGGTAGGGCCTGCAAGGTGCGAAGGCGCTGGGCGCGGCCCGGCGGATCCGCGCCGTACGCTGGCGGCATGCCCCTGTGGATCTGGATCCTCCTCGTCGCCGTCATCGTCATCCTGTTCGTCGTGATCGCCGTGACGCTGCGGGCGATCCGGCCGAAGGCGCCGGAGCCGCTCGGGACCGTCCTCGCGACGCCGACGTCCGCGCCCGCCGACCCCGCCGCCCCGTCGCGTCGCCGACCGCAGTCCGCGGATCCCGGGCCGCTCACCCCGGCCGTGATCGCCGAGATCGACGCGCTCGTCGCCGGCGAGCAGAAGATCTCCGCCATCAAGGTGCTGCGCGAGCACTCCGGCCTCTCGCTGCGCGAGGCGAAGGACCAGATCGACGCGTGGGTGCCGTCCGCATCCGGCGCGGTGGAGGCGCCGCCCGTCTCCCTCGAGCGCTCCGGTCGACGCCCGGCGGGAGCGCCGCCCTACATCGGCGGGCTCACCGCTGCCGACGCCGTCGCGCAGCTCTCCGCGGAGGTGCGCGCGGAGATCGGCCGGCTCATCGCCGCCGATCAGAAGATCGCGGCGATCAAGCTGCTGCGCGAGGAGACCGGGCTCGGCCTCAAGGACTCGAAGGACGCCGTCGAGTCCTGGCGCTGAACGGCCGGTCCGCGCCGGATCCCCCGAGCCTCGACGGGATTCCCGCCCGCTCAGCGGACTCGGATCCGGCGATGGTATACCATTCCTATGACCTTCCCCGTATCTTCACGTGCACGCACCGTCGGCGTGCTCGCGGGACTCGGCGTGGCCGCGCTGCTGATGTCAGGCTGCACCGCGAGCACGATCGAGGCCGTCGCCCTCCCGACCGTGACCGCCACCCCGCCGCAGACCCCACCCGCCCCCTCACAGAGAACCGAGGCTGAGATGACCGCCCTGAACTCCCGCCTGTTCGACGCCGCATCCGCCGGGGACGCCGATGCGGTCCGGACCGCGATCGCCGAGGGCGCCGACCTCGAAGCCCGTGGAGCAGGCGGGATGACCGCCCTGATCGCCGCCACCAAGGGCAACCGGATCGACGCCGCCCTCGCCCTTATCGACGCCGGGGCCGACGTGAACGCCAAGGACGACATCGTGGACTCGGCCTACCTCTACGCCGGGGCGCGCGGCCACGACGAGATCCTCCGGGCGACCCTCGATCACGGCGCCGACCTCCGCAGCACGAACCGGTTCGGCGGCACGGCCCTGATCCCCGCGTCCGAGCGCGGCCACCTCGGCACCGTGAAGATCCTGCTCGCCGCGGGCGTGGATCCCAATCACGTCAACAACCTGAACTGGACCGCGCTGCACGAGGCGATCGTGCTCGGCGACGGCTCGCAGACGTACGTCGACATTGTGCGCACCCTCATCGCCGGCGGGGCCGACGTCGCCATCCGCGACGGTGACGGCGTGCTGCCGCGCGAGCTCGCGGTCGCGCGGGGCTACCGCGACATCGTGGCCGCGATCGACAAGGCCTGAGCCCGACCCCGGGCGCAGAACTCAGGCTGAATCCGCCGACGCACGCACGGCAGGGCCGTTCCACCCGGAACACGAACGTCCAGCCTGAGTTGCGCGGAGCGGATCCGCGCAACAGTCGCAATGCGGGGCCCCGCCCGGAGTGCGTGCCCCGCAAGGGCTCCTCGACGAGCTCCGACGCAACTCAGGCCAGGCGGGCAAGGATGGCCCCGATCCCGTCGTAGTCGGGCTGGATCCGACAATCCAGCCTGAGTTGCGCGGCCGTGGGCGCCCAGACCCGACCCGGGCCGCCCGCTCGGTCCGGGAAACCCCGGAACCGCTCGCTCCAGGAAGGCCCGCGCCGCCGCTCAGTCCAGGAAGATGTCCGGGAACAGCTGGTCGTCGGGGGTGCCGGGCACGGCGGCGTAGCCGGAGAAGTCGGTGACCCCGGCCGCCTCGAGCACGTCCTCGACGATGAGCGTCTGACCGGTGTACTCACGGGCCGGCTGCGTCAGCACCGCATAGGCGGCGTCGGCATACACCTCGGGGGTGCGGCTGACCTTCATCATGCGGTCGCCGCCGAGCGCGAACTGCACCGCGGCGGTCGCGATGGTCGTGCGGGGCCAGAGCGTGTTGGCCGCGATGCCGTCCTTCGCGAACTCGGCCGCGAGACCGAGGGTCGCCATCGTCATCCCGTACTTCGCGAGCGTGTACCCCGTGTGCGCACCGAGCCACCGCGGCGTGATGTTCAGCGGCGGCGACAGCGACAGGATGTGCGGGTTCGGGGCGTCCTTCAGTACGGGGACCGCCGCGCGGGACAGCATGAACGTGCCGCGCACGTTGACGTCCTGCATGAGGTCGTACTTCTTGGCCGCGAGGTCGAGGGATCCCGACAGGTCGATCACGCTCGCGTTGTTGATGACGATGTCGATGCCCCCGAACTCGCCCTGCGTCTTCAGGACGGCGTCGATCACGCTCTCGTCGTCGCGCACGTCTCCGACGATCGGCAGCGCCTGACCGCCCGCCGCGCGGATCTGCTCCGCCGCCGAGTGCACGGTGCCCTCGAGCTTCGGATGCGGGGTGTCGGTCTTCGCGAGCAGGGCGATGTTGGCTCCGTCGGCCGCCGCACGCAGGGCGATCGCGAGGCCGATGCCGCGGCTGCCGCCGGACATCAGGATGGTCTTGCCGGCGAGGGGCTTGTTCTCGGTCATGTGGTCCTCAGGTCTCTCAGGTCTCTGGAGGGCTGTCAGTGCTGTTCCGGTCGCAGGAGATGTCGTTCTGAGCGCGGGGAAGCGACATCTTCTGCGACGGGAGCGAGGAGACGGGATCCGGTCAGCGCGGCGCCATCCGGATCGCGCCGTCGAGACGGATCGTCTCGCCGTTCAGGTATCCGTTCTCGACGATCTGCTGCACCAGCGCGGCGTACTCGTCCGGGCGGCCGAGGCGGGCCGGGTACGGCACCTGCTCGCCGAGGGAGTCCTGGGCGGCCTGCGGCAGGCCCGCGAGCATCGGGGTCTCCATGATGCCGGGGGCGATCGTGCACACCCGGATGCCGTAGCGGGCGAGCTCGCGGGCGATCGGCAGCGTCATCGCGTGCACGCCGCCCTTCGAGGCGGAGTAGGCGGGCTGGCCGATCTGTCCGTCGAACGCGGCGACGCTCGCCGTGTTCACGATGACGCCGCGATCGCCGCCGTCCGCGGGCTCGTTCTTCGCGATGACGGCCGAGGCCTGCGAGATCACGTTGAACGTGCCGACGAGGTTGATCCGGATGATGCGCTCGAACGCGGCGAGGTCGGCGGGGTTGCCGTCGCGGTCGAGCACCTTCGCGGGCGGCGCGATGCCCGCGCAGTTCACGACGATGCGCAGCGGAGCCGCGGCCTGGGCCGCGGCGACGGCGGCGGCGACCTCCTCGGCGCTGGTCACGTCGGCCGGCGCGAAGACCCCGCCCAGCTCGGCCGCGATCGCGGCGCCCTGCGACGAGGGGAGGTCGATGATCGTGACGGTCGCGCCGGCGGCCGCGAGGCGGCGGGCGGTGGCGAGGCCGAGCCCCGAGGCGCCACCTGTGACGAGAGCTCCGGATCCTGCGATCTGCATGGGCGTTCTCCTTCGAACCTGCAACTGAGTCTCAGTTTACGTGAGTCTGCGTCTCACGCATATCGAGGGAGGTCCGAGCCGACCTCCCTCGACAGCGAGCCTACGGCTCCGCGCCCTTCTCCGCCCGCCTCCGGTCAGGCGGGCTCAGCGCTCCTGCGTATCGCGCTCCGCAGCGATCCGGTCGGCCTCCGCGCTCTCGATGAGGTCCTCGTTGAGGTCGGGGTCGAGCTTCTCGTCGCCGTCGGGATCCTCCACGAGCGGGGAGTCCGGGTTATCCGGGTCCGCCGGGTGCTCCGGGTCCTCCGGGATCAACGGCATCGCGGGGTTGTTCGTCATGGTCTCACTCCTTCGTTGTTACGGGGCGGGAGCGACTGCTCTCCGCCTCTGCGATGGTCCGCGCGCGGCCGGCGCCCGGACGCATCAGTGGTCGCGCAGCAGATGGATGAGCTCCTGCTTCCTCTTGCCGGAGTAGCCGTGCAGGCCGAGCTCCTTCGCGCGATGGCGCAGCTCGTCCACGGTCCAGTCGTCATAGGAGCCGGATTCACCGCCACGCCGGCCCACCGCGCTGCGCCCCTCCTTCGCCGCCGCGTTCGAGATGCGCGCGGCCTTCTGCTTCGAGTTCCCCTCGTCGCGCAGCTTCTCGTAGAGCTCGGGATCCTTCAGCTCCGGCTGACCGGGCATGTCGTCCTCCTTCGTCGCGGTGCGGTCGCTCCTCGTGATGCGGCCGCTCGTGGGCGCCACGCTACGAATCGGCCTCGCCCTCGACCACGGGGTTGACAAAACCCGATTCGCGTCCCGGCGCGCCGCGCGCTCGCGTGCCCGCGCCCCGCACCCGCGTGCTAGACGCGACCGCCGTCGTCGATCTGCATCTCGTCGACCTGGGTCGGCTCGGGGATGAGCCGAAGCCCCGCGGGCGTGTTCGCCAGCTGGCTGAGCGCTTCGACCCAGAGCCGGTTGAGAGGCGGACGACGGCCGCCGTGATAGGTGAAGACCATGGTGCTGCCGGGGTGGATCCAGACCGCCGTGCGCCCGTGCCCGACGCTCGGGTCGTCCTTCCAGGTGAAATAGAAGGGCTCACCTCGGCGGAGCTTGTTGGCGACCACCATCTGCACGTGGGCCAGCGCACGGTCGTCCAGATCCGCATGCGTCTGACCCTCATAGGTGAATCTGCCCATATCGTTCACAGCCTCCTCGGCTCTTGCCCGCGTATCGTCCGTCCCCGAGAACCATCATCGCCCGCGCCGGAGCACGATGGCAGCCCCTCGACGGAGAGGATGCGGCCGTGGTACTCGTACGGAGCGCGAAAGCGGATGCGACGGAGCGAGATCGAGGAGGACCGGATGGGAATCATCTACTACGGCGGGGCGGAGTCGCCGATCCACATCGAAGACGCGGTGCTCGCCCATCTCAAGATCGTGATCGCCACGAAACTGCGCCGCAACGAGAGCTTCACCCTGTCCTTCCAGCACGGAAACGGCGAGCCGACGGGGCGGACCACGATCTGGCTGCATCCGGCGATCCCCCTGCGCTTCGTCTTCGACGAGCCCGTGGCACCCGAACTGGATCCCGGGCTCATCAAGGACCTCGCCAGCTCCGCCAACACCTCAGGGGGCATCGCGATCAAGCGCGAGCACATCCTGAGGGCGAGCGGCGGGACGTACGACCCGGAAGAACCGGGAGAGTGAGGAGAACATCATGGAACCCGAGATCCCTGTGCTGCCCGAGGTGCACCGGTGGTGGCCCCACCTGTCCGCGCGCTCCAAGCAGAAGCTCCAGGAGCAGGAGGACGGCCTCGTTCCCGACGACGTCCGCGAGGAGATCGAGCGGATCGTCGGCGGGACGGTCGAGCCGACCGCACGGCTGAGCGACGGCGATCGCACCTTCATCCGCACCCAGCAGGAGATGGTCGACTAGCGCGCGGAATCGCGCTCCTCCGACGCGTCGCGCTGTCCGGCCTCCGCCTCATGCTCGGCGGCGTCTCTGGCCGCCTCGGATCGCTGCGGGTAGTCCGGGCGCTCCGGTTGCTCGCGCTGATCGGAGAACTCCCCGCCTTCGCGGCCGCCGAACGGGCGGCCGTGGTCCGCGTACTCGTCGCGCACGAAGACGAGCCGCCACGGCCCGAGCGTGAAGCGCGCGCCGGTGCGCAGCACCTCGACGTCCCGCCGCTCCTCCTCCGCCGACTTCTCGATGTTCGCGCTCGTCTCCCCCGGCCCGCGCATGTCGAGCTCGTACTCGTCCCGGGAATCGTGGCGGATGATCGCGTGCACCGGCTCCGTGTCGGGCAGGCGCAAACCCGCATCCCGGCCCGAGCCGATCGTGACCCCGTCGTCCGGGATGTCGAACACCAGCCGGCTCTCCGCCGAGGCCACGAGCAGCCGCGGTCGTCCGGCGCCCCAGTCCGCGTGCGTCGTGGGCTCGGGATGTGCTTCCGTCTCGTTCATGACTCGGGTCCTTCCTGGGTTCCGTGGTGGATGCGATCGCTCAGAGATGGCGACCGCCCGTGACCGGGATGATGCCGCCGGAGACGTAGGATGCGTCCTCCGATGCGAGGAAGACATAGGCTCCCGCGAGCTCCGCCGGCTGTCCGGCGCGACCGAGCGGGGTGTCCTCGCCGAACACCGGGAGCTTGTCCGGCCAGCCCGTCGCGGGGATCAGGGGCGTCCAGATGGGGCCCGGTGCGACACCGTTGACGCGGATGCCGTGCGGGCCCTGCTGCTCGGCGAGCATCTGGACGAAGGCGACGAGCGCCGCCTTCGTGAGCGCGTAGTCGAACAGCCCCGGCGACGGGTCGTAGCCCTGGATGGAGGTGGTCGCGATGATCGAGGATCCCGGACGCAGATGCGGAAGCGCCTCCTGCGCGAGCCAGAACGGCGCATAGAGATTGGTGCGCATGACCCGGTCGAACTCCTCCGGCGGGATCTCGTCGATCTCGCCCCTGCTGCGCTGGTAGCCGGCGTTCAGGACGAGGATGTCGAGACCGTCGAGGCTCTCCGCGGCATCCGCGATCAGCTCCGCGCACTGATGCTCGTCCGTGAGGTCGCCCGGGAGCAGCACCGCGCTCTTGCCCGCCTGGCGGATCCACCCCGCGGTCTCCTCCGCATCGGCCTGCTCCTCCGGCAGATAGCTGAGGGCGACGTCCGCCCCCTCGCGGGCGAACGCGATCGCGACCGCCCGCCCGATCCCGGAGTCGCCGCCCGTGATCAGCGCATGCCTGCCAGGCAGGCGGCCGGAGCCGCGATAGCTCTCCTCGCCGTGATCGGGACGGGGTTCCGTCTCCTGCAGCAACCCGGGCTGGTCGTTGTGCGGATCCGGCGGATCGTGCAGCGGGCGATACTTCGTGCGTGGGTCGGTCATGCTGTAGCTCATGCCGGGCACGCTAGACAGGGCTCGCCGCCGTCACGAGGGGCTTGACGTTCGTGGGCGCAGTGCCTACGCGCGACGGCGCCGCCGACTCTCCGCCGTTGTGCGCGCGACGGTTAGCCCCCGCCGAGCCGCCTGTCAAGAGCCATGACCCCGGCCGATCCACCGCGCATCCTCGATCATGACGAGGGGAGTGAGATGTCGATGACGACACCGACGCGCTTCGAGATGCGCCGGCTCACGGAGGACGAGTGGTTGATCCTGGACGACGGCTTCGAGCGCAACGACGCCCGGCACACGGTCGCCTGCGTGAGCCGCGTCTGCGCGGATCAGGTCGACGTCGTGTGGCTGCGGCCCGTGGCGGAGAGGACCCGCTATGCCTCCGTCGCCGACGTGCTGGAGGCCGTTCGCACCGCACAGTCTGCACGGCCCGGAGCCGATGAAGCGTGGTGAGGACCGCCCCCTGCCATCGGGAAGCCCCCGCCGTCAAGCCCCTGTCCTCCCGCCCGCGCCCGTCCTACGGTGATTCCGCGCCGCACCCGCGGCACGGAAGGAGTCCGTCATGAACATCCTCTTCGTGATCATCATCATCGTCGCGATCATCCTCGCCATCACCGGTGGCCTCGTGCAGTCCCTGAACTTCCTCCTCTGGGTCGGACTGGTGCTGCTCGTCCTCGCCGTGATCGCCTGGCTGCTGCGGTCGCTCACCGGTCGCCGGACGCCCTGAGCCGCACGCGCTGAGGCACCTGCCCGACCCGATCGACGAGGATCCGGAGCAGGGACCTGATTCGGGGAGGGCCGGTGACACCGGCTCTCCCTGCTTCGTCGCGGGGCAGGATGGATCCATGAGCATCCCCCTCGGCGACGTCCCGATCCCCGAGCGCGTGCTCGCCCTGGCCCGCGGCGCTGCACTGACGCCCGTGTGGGAGAACGGCATCGGCGGCCTCACGTTCCGCACCGACGACGGCCGGTTCGTCAAGTGGGGCCCGCGGCATCTCGAGGCATCGATGGCCGCGGAGGCGGAGCGGATGGGCTGGGCGTCGACGTGGATCACGGTGCCCCGGGTGCTCGCTCAGGGCGAGGACCGCACGCACGAATGGCTGGTCACCGCAGCCCTCCCCGGGCGCAGCGCCGTGGACCCGCACTGGATCGCCCGCCCCGAGATCGCCGTCCGGGCGGTGGGGTCGGCCCTGCGCGCCCTGCACGACGCCCTTCCTCCGGAGCGGTGCCCGTGGGGCTGGGGCGTGACGGCGCGCCTCGCGAACGCCGCGGAACGCGGTTTCGCCGTGCCGGAGCGGCTGCACGATCCGCCGTCGATCGACCGGCTCGTGGTCTGCCACGGCGACGCGTGCGTGCCCAACACGCTCCTCGATGACACCGGCCGGGGCATCGCGCACGTCGATCTCGCGGCGCTCGGCACGGCGGATCGCTGGGCGGACATCGCCGTCGCGTCGATGAGCACCGAGTGGAACTACGGCCCCGGGTACGAAGACCTGCTCATCGAGGCTTACGGCGTGGAGCCCGACCGCGAGCGCCTCGCCTACTACCGCGACCTCTGGGACGCGACCTGAGGGGATCCCTTCGGTCGCGCGCCGGGTGGGGTCGGGTCGGCACGGTCCGCCCGGGTGGTGGCAGATCCGGCTCGGCTCAGGCGACGCCGCATCGGCGCCTCACGCCGGATCCTCCTCCGCCGGAGCACCGAACACCGCGCGTGCCCGGGCGATCGCGGCCATCGCCCGGGGCCAGCCGGTGTAGAACGCGAGGTGGGTGATCGCCTCCACCAGCTCGGGCTCGGTGACCCCGTTGTCGCGCGCGAACGCGAGGTGGAAGTCCAGCTGTTCGACCGCGCCGAGCGTGACGAGTGCCGAAACCGTGACGAGGCTCCGGTCTCGCTTGGCGAGGGCATCGCGCTCCCACACCTCGTCGAAGAGCACCGCATCCGTGTAGTGGGCGAGCGCGGGGGCGATGTCGCCCACCGAGCGCCGGCCGCCGGTCCAGCCGGTCATGCGAGGCTCTCCCCGCGATACTCCTCGTCCGTCACGTGTTCCTTCCACACCGTCGTGGTGGCGGGGTCGTCACCTGCTTCGAGCATCGCGAGGTGCTCCATGAAGCAGTCGGCTGCGGCGCCGTGCCAATGATCCTCGCCGGGCGGGGTGTAGAGCGTCTGGCCCGGGTGCAGCTGGACGACCGTCCCGTCCCGGCCTCCGACCAGGGCGACCCCGCTCGTCACCCGCAGATACTGTCCCCGCGCATGCGAGTGCCAGGCGGTGCGGGCACCCGGCGCGAAGCGGACGAGCGCGACGCTCATGCGCTGATCCGCCTCATGCGGCGCGGCGATGCGGTCCAGCCAGACGTCGCCGTGGAACTGCTCCGGCGGGTTCTTGGCCGTGGGCGCGGTGGGTTCGATGTTCATGGATGCTCCTTCTTCTCAGGGATACCCGGCGGTCCGATCAGTCCGTGGTGAGCAGCACCTTGGTGGCACGGCGCTCGTCCATGGCACGGTAGCCCTCCGCCGCGTCCTCGATCGAGAGCGTCAGGTCGAAGACGGCACCGGGATCGATCCGGCGATCCCAGATGAGCGCGACGAGCTCGGGAAGGAACCTGCGCACCGGTGCAGGTCCGCCGTGCAGGTGCACGCTGGAGAAGAACAGCTCGGAGCCGTCCAGCGCGACGTCGTGCGAGACCCCCACGAAACCGACGTGCCCGCCGGCGCGCGTGGCGCGGATCGCCTGCTCCATCGATTCCTGGGTTCCGACGGCCTCGATCGTCGAGTGCGCCCCGAGACCCCCGGTGAGCTCTCTGATCCGCGCGACGCCCTCGTCGCCGCGCTCCTCGACGATGTCTGTCGCGCCGAAGCGTCGGGCGAGCTCCTGCCGGTCGGCGTGGCGGGACATGACGATGATCCGCTCCGACCCGAGCTGCTTCGCCGCGAGCGCACCGAGGAGGCCCACGGCGCCGTCGCCGACCACGGCCACGGTCCTGCCGGGGCCCGCCTCGGCGGCGACCGCGGCGAACCAGCCGGTCCCCAGCACGTCGGACGCGGCCAGCAGCGAGGGCACGAGGTCGGCCGGCGGCTCCCCCGGCATCACGACGAGCGTGCCGTCGGCGAGCGGGATCCGCGCGTACTGCGCCTGGGTGCCGATCGAGCCCATCATCACCTGGTGCACGCACCGGGACGGGTAGCCGGCCGCGCAGATCTCGCAGGTGTCGTCGCTGGCGACGAAGGATCCGACGACGTGGTCGCCGGGCCGGATCCGGGTCACCTCCCCGCCGACGCTCTCCACGACCCCGATGTACTCGTGGCCCATCCGCTGCCCTCCGGCGCGGATCGCCTCGGCGCCGCGGTAGGGCCACAGGTCGGATCGGCAGATGCAGGTGGCGGTGACGCGGATGATCGCGTCGGTCGGCGCGACGATGACGGGCATGTCGAGCTCTTCGGTCCGGACATCGCCCGGGGCGTGCATGACGACTCCACGCATGGTGCTCTCTCCTCAGTGTGCGGTGATGACGGGTGCGGTGGCGGCGGACGGGCCGCCGGATCCGGCTTCGGTGGCCCCGCCCCGGCGGGGACGGGCGAGCACCGCGAACGAGACGGCGGCGAGGACCGTCGCAGACACGGTGACCAGTCCGAGCGGGAGGATGCTGGCGGCCCCCGCGACCCCCACGAGGGGAGCGGCGATGCCGCCGAACCCGTAGCGGACCATCCCGAGCAGCGACGACGCCGTGCCCGCGATCTGCGGATACTCGACGAGGGCGAGCGTCGTGGCCGGCGGAGAGGCGGTCGCGGCGCCGCTCGCGAGGGCGAAGAGCGAGACGAGCACGACCCAGAGCGGCATCGGGAGGATTCCCGCGACGAGCAGTCCGAGCGCACCCAGGCCCGTGATCGCGATCCCCGCGGTGAGCGTGCCGCGGACGCTCCACCGCTCGGCGGCCCGGCCGGCGATGTAGCCGAAGAGCATGAACCCGGCCGAGTTGGCTCCGAACGCGAGCGCATAGCCCTGCGGCGACAGACCGTAGATGTCCTGGAGCACGTAGGTCGCGCCGGCGAGATAGGCGAACACCGCCGCGTACAGGAAGCCCTGGCTCAGCACCGCGCCGAGGAAGACCCGGTCCGCCAGCAGCGTGCGGAAGTCCCGCAGGGTACGCACCCAGCCGCCGGTCGTGCGCTGCGCCGCGGGCAGGGTCTCGCCGAACGCGAACAGGGTGATCACGAGGATCGCGGATCCGATCACAGCGAGGAAGAGGAACAGCCCGCGCCAGTCGACGACGCTGCTCAGCACGCCGCCGAGGAGGGGCCCGACGATCGCGGCGAATCCGCCCACCACGGTGAGCCGGCCGTAGAAGCGGATGAGCGCTCCGCCGGCGTACACGTCACGGCCCGCGGCCTGCGCGATCACGATCCCGACGCCGCCGGCCAGGCCCTGAACGAAACGGGCCGCGATCAGCAGGCCGACCGAGGGCGCGGCCGCGCAGATCAGGGAGGTGCCGATGTAGGCCGCGACCCCGATCAGCAGGATCCCCCGTCGTCCGAAGCGATCGGACAGGGGCCCTGCACCGAGCTGGCCGAGCGCGAGCCCGACGAGGCACGCGGTCACGGTCAGCTGGGCGATCGAGGTCGCCGCACCGAGCTCACGCGTGAGGGCGGGGAGCGCCGGCAGATAGAGGTCCATCGAGATCGGGCCGAACACGGTGAGCAGGAGCAGCAGTGCCGGCAGCAGCCTCGAGGAGGCGGGCCGTGCGGCGGATCGGAGGTCGGTGCGGTCCATGAGGACCACTCTCCGCCCGATCCCCCGCCCGTGGGAGTCCCTGTTGAAGGGGGTACTGGCAGGGCATCCCTCCCGTGGCGGGATCGGCCTACTCTGCTGTGCATGGACAACAGAGCCGAGGTGCGCGAGTTCCTCATGACCCGTCGCGCTCGCGTCTCCCCCGAGGCCGCCGGACTGCCCGCGGTAGCGAACCGCCGCGTCGAGGGTCTGCGCCGCAGCGAGGTGGCGGCGATCGCCGGGGTCAGCGTGGAGTACTACGCGAAGCTCGAACGCGGCGCGATCGCCGGGGCCTCGTCGGCGGTGCTCGACGCGCTCGCCGAAGCTCTGCAGCTCGACGACGCCGAGCGCGCCCATCTGCTCGACCTCGCCCGTGCCGCCGACGGCATCCCCACCAGCGGCCGCGCCCGACGCCGCGGAAGCGGACGCCCGGCACCGCTGCGCCCGAGCCTGCAGTGGGCGCTGTCCTCGATCACCGACGGGGTCGCGTTCGTCCGCGACCCGCGGCAGAACCTGCTCGCCACCAACGCCCTGGGGCGGGCGTTCTACTCCCCCGTGATCGGCGACGGCGGGCGCACGCCGAACCTCGCCCGCTTCCAGTTCCTGGATCCGGCCGCCCGAGACTTCTATCCCGAGTGGGATCTGTTCGCGCACATGTGCGTGGGCGTGATGCGGGCGGAGGCGGGGCGGGATCCGCACGACACGGCGCTGCAGGAGCTGGTGGGCGAGTTGTCCACGCGCAGCGAGGTGTTCCGCCGGCTCTGGGCCGAGCATGACGTGCGCCGCCACGGGGCCGGCACCAAGCATTTCCGCCACCCCGTCGTGGGGGATCTGACCCTCGCCTACGAAGAGCTCACGATCACCGCGGAGCCGGGCAACGTGCTCCTCGTGTACACGGCCGAGCCCGGTTCGCCGTCGGCCGAGGGGCTCGCGCTGCTCGCGTCCTGGGCGGCCACGCAGGAGCCCGATCGTTCGGCCGCCGCAGCAGCGGACTGACCGCGCCGACCGGTCGCCGCGGCAGCGGACCGACCGGGCCGAGCCGTTGCCGCGAGCGCCGCCGGAAGGGGCTCAGCCGACGCGGCAGAGGATCTCGCCGTGGAGCACGGAGAGCCAGCCGTCGTCGCTCGCGGCCCACTCGCGCCAGCCGTCGCTGACGCGCTGCAGGTCTTCGGGGGTCGCCTCGCCCGCGTCCAGGAGCTGGCGAGCGATCGCGGAGTCGAGGATCCGATCCGCCCACATGCCACCCCACCACGCGCGGTCCTCCGTGTTCGCGTAGCACCAAGTGCTCGAGGTGGCAACGACGTCGGTGAGCCCTGCCGCATGCGCCCATGACAGCAGCACCCGGCCGGCGTCCGGCTCCCCTCCGTTCGCGTGGGCCGCGGTGCGGTAGAGATCGAGCCACGTGTCCAGTGCCGGGATGACCGGCCACCAGCGGAAGCCGCCGTAGTCGCTGTCGCGCACGGCGACGATCCCGCCCGGCTTGGTCACCCTGGCCAGCTCGCGCAGCGCCTGCACCGGATCCGCGACGTGCTGCAGCACCTGGTGCGCGTGCGTGACGTCGAAGCTGTCGTCCGGGAAGTCCAGGGCATGCACGTCGGCGACCCGGAACTCGATGTTCGTCACTGCGCGCTCCGCCGCGGTGGTGCGGCTGAGCCCCAGCTCCGCCTCGCCGATCTCCGTGGCCACGACCTCGGCGACGAGTCCCGCGAGATCCGCGGTGATCGTGCCGGGCCCCGCGCCCACGTCGAGCAGGCGGTCCGTCGGACGCAGGTGCGGCAGCAGGTGCGCGGCCGAGTTCTGCGCGGTGCGCCAGCGGTGCGATCGCAGCACCGAATCGTGGTGTCCATGGGTGTAGGCGGGCATCGGGTCTCCTCCGCTTCGGGTGTTCTCGATCCCCAGCGTTCCGGTTCGGTGCGCCGCGGGGAAGACCGTAGTCTTCCTAGGAGCGCCGCACCCTCCCGCGCGACGCGGATCCTCTCTTCCCGAACTCCCGGAGGCCGCGGATGTCGAACGCACTCGGAGACTTCCTCCGCGCCCGGCGCACCGATGCGCGCCTGCAGACGGAGGCGCCGCGGACCGGCGGCCGCCGTCGCACCACCGGTCTGCGCCGCGAGGAGGTCGCGACCGCGGCCGGCATCAGCGCCGACTACTACACACGGCTCGAGCAGGGCCGCGAGACCCACCCCAGCGACGCCGTGCTCGACGCGCTCGCCCGTGCGCTGCGGCTCGATCCGGACGCCGCCGACCACCTGCGCCGCCTGCGCGACGCGCACCCCGGCACCGCCCGCTCCGAACCCGTGGGCGCGCCCGTCGTGGACCCGGCGCTCGTGGCCCGCATGACGACGCTGGTCGAGACGGTGCGCCCCAATCCGGCCTACGTGCTGGATCGGCTCAGCACGGTCGTCGCCGCCAACCCCGAGGGGCTCGCGCTGCACGAGGGGCTCGCCGATCTCCCGCCGGATCAGCGCAACACCTGCCGCTCCCTGCTGCTCGACGCCCGGGCCCGCGAGACGTTCGTGGAGTGGGAGGAACTGGCCCGCGGAGCCGTCGCGCACCTGCGCGCAGCGAACGTCGACGACCTGCAGGATCCGGAGCTCGTGGCCCTGGTCGAGGAGCTGAGCGCGCAGAGCCCGCTGTTCCGCACCTGGTGGAACGGCCACCTCGTGCAGCGCCGGCGCGGCGACATCACTCACGTCCGCTCCGCGGACGGCACCGTCACCGCGCGCCGCTACGAGGTGCTGCACCTGCCCGAGGACGGCGTGCGGATGACGCTCTGGCTCCCCACCGCCTGACGCCGCCTCTCCCTCGCCCGGCGTCGCCCCGCCGCCCGGGCGCGCCCGCGCACCCGCGAGACCGAACCTGCGTCACGAGACCGACGAAGAGAACCGCGGTCTCGTGACGAGAGTTCGGTCTCGCGGTCACCGACGAGGGCATCGCCGCCGGCCGAGCCACCGGATCCGGTCACCGACGACGGCGTCGCGCGCGGCGTCGCAGCCGGCCGGGCCACCAGATCCGGTCACCGACGAGGGCGAAGATCGCGGGCACGATCACGGTGCGCACCACGAGCGTGTCCACGATCACGCCGACGCCGACGATGAGGCCGAGCTGGCCGAGGGTCACGAGCGGCAGCACCCCGAGGGCGGCGAACACCGCCGCCAGGACGACGCCCGCGCTCGTGATCACTCCGCCGGTGTGCGCGATCGCCTCGACCATGCCCTGCCGCGTGCCGCGGTCGACCGCCTCGGCCCGGGCGCGGTGCACGAGGAAGATCGTGTAGTCGATGCCCAGGGCGACGAGGAAGAGGAAGGCGAGCAGGGGCACCTGCAGGTCGAGCGCATGCTGGCCGAACAGCACCCGGCTCAGCCAGGCTCCGGCGCCGATCGCGGCGAGCGCGCTGGCGAGGTTCACGACGAGCAGCAGAACCGGGGCGACGATCGAGCGCAGCAGCACGAGCAGCACGAGGAAGCTGACCAGCAGCACGAGGGGCGCGATGAGCAGCAGATCCTGCTGGTTCCCGGTACGGGCGTCGAGGTCGGTCGCGACCGCTCCGCCGACGAGCGCCTGAGCGTCGGGGACGGCGTGCACCGCGTCGCGCAGGGCGGTGATCTGGCTCAGGCTCCTCCCGGTGCTCGGCGCGTACTCGCTCGTCACCATGATCTTCGTGAGGTCGCCGTCGGCGGTGGTGCCGATCGGCTGCACGCGCACGACCCCCTCGACGTCCTTCGCCGCGGTGACGACGTCCTGCGCCTGCGCGGTGTCGGCGACGATGAGGATCGGCTGCGCCTCACCCGCGGGGAAATGCGCCGAGAACACCTCGAGCCCCGCCGCCGACTCCGACGGCACCCGGAACTTCTCCCCCTGATCGAGCCCGACGGAGGTGCCGAACAGGCCCGCCGCCATCACGGCGAGCAGCGCGCCGCCCGCGAGCAGCGCCACGACCGGGCGCCGCACGACGCCCCCGGCGATCCCGCGCCAGATCCGTCCCTGCCGGCGCTCGTCGCCGGGACGCGGCACCAGGGGCCAGAACACGGCCCGCCCGCACACGGCGAGCAGCGGCGGGAGCAGGAAGAGCACGGATCCGAGCGCGATCAGCAGCCCGATCGCCGAGGAGACGCCGAGGCCGTGCGTGCCCGGGATGACGGCCAGCACGAGCGTGAGGAGGGCCAGCACCACCGTCACGTTGGATGCGATGATCGCGGGCGCGGTCTGCCGCCAGGCCGTGCTCAGCGCCGCGCGATGATCCGCGGTCGTCTGCAGCTCTTCGCGGTAGCGCGAGATCAGGAGCAGCGCGTAGTTCGTCCCGGCTCCGAACACCAGCACGCTGATGATGCCGGCATCGAACTGCAGACCCCAGGCGGATCCGGCCGCCGCGGTGATCCGGCCCGCGAGTCCGTCCGCCAGGGCGACGACCGCGAGCGGGACCAGCCAGAGGATCGGCGAGCGGTAGGTCACGATGAGCAGGATCGCGACGATGAGGATCGTGA
Organism: Microbacterium sp. MMO-10; assembly: GCF_037148715.1. NCBI lineage: Bacteria > Bacillati > Actinomycetota > Actinomycetes > Micrococcales > Microbacteriaceae > Microbacterium > Microbacterium sp. MMO-10. The sequence continues at coordinate 228,020 of NZ_JBBCSV010000001.1, forward strand.
CGATCAGCAGGGTGAAGTCGGCGCCCTCGAAGGACGAGGCGACGTCGGCGCCGAACGCCGGACCGCCGGTGACCTGCAGTACGAGACCGCGGGGGGCGTGCGCGGCGACGTCGGAGCGCAGCGCGGCGATCGCCTTCGCGTTCTCGGCGTTGACGTCCGTTGCCGTGATCGGGGTGATGATCACCGCAGCCTTCCGGTCCTCGCTGACCACGGGACCCGACGGATCCGCCGCCGCGCGGTCGCCCAGCACCGGCACCAGCTCCTTCAGCCCCGCCAGGTCCGCCTCGGACAGCGCTCCGCCGTCGCCCCGCGAGGCCACGACGAGCACCGACTGCCGGTCGGCGTCCGGGAAGGTCTTGAGCAGCTCGGAGACGCGGGTCGACTCCGCACCGGCCGGAGCCTGCGCGTTACCGCCCGGCGCCTTGGCCGAGCCGAAGGCGCCGAACAGCAGCACCATGAGGACGAGGACGAGCCCGAGCGAGATCCACGCGCCGCGGCGCGAGGTCAGGGCATCGGAGAGGCGCGAGCGCGCGACGGAATCTGCCATGCATCCAGTCCACCGGCGCGCGCGCCGTCCGCCATCGTGCACAAGGTGGAAGGAAAGATCGATCGAAGGGACGAGACCGAACCCGCGTCCCGAGACCGATGAAGAAAACGGCGGTCTCGGGACGAGGGTTCGGTCTCGCGGTCACCGCACCGCGCTCGCGGTCACCGCACCACGCCAGCCGCACCGCGCTGGCGGTGCCGCACCAGAGGCGGGGCACCGCGCCGGAGGCGCCGCGCTGGCGGCGCCGCGCCGCGCTCGTGGTGCCGGGCGCCCCGAGATCTCGGGGCGCCCGGGGAATGAGGGCGTCAGTACCGCAGGCCGTGCCCGAACCGGAAGGTCGGGTTCTCGGTGTCGAACGCGACGTCCGACCGGCTCGCGACGACGGCCGCGTCGGAGCGGGGCAGGTCGAACGGCAGCGAGCCCTGGGGTCCGCGCTCGCCGAACAGCACCCGCAGCACGGCCGCATCCGAGGCGCCGTAGTCGGCCAGCACCGCACGGGCCGCGTCCTCGAGTCCGCCGAGCACGGCGGGCCGGTCGAGGTAGATGTCGATCACCGTGGGAACTGTCTCGGCGATCGCCGTCAGGCGCGCGTGCTCCTCGGCCGGGAACTCCAGGGATCCGGAGTGGAACAGGTCGCTGAAGCCGCCGCGGTCGCGGTCCTCGAACGGCGCCTTGATGCGCAGGATCGCGACATCGGCGTCCTCCGGGCTCTCGACGACGGTCGCGTAGGCGGCGAGCGCGTCGGCGGCCACCCCCTCGGCATAGACCTTCACGCCGCGCGCGAGCGGCAGCATCGGGGATCCGCCGTCGACCGCGCCGTTGGTCAGCAGCGTGAGCGAGTCGCTCTGCGCGTCCAGGCCCTCGGCGACGAAGTCGGCACGGCCGACGAGCGACTCCGCCGCCTCCTCGTCGACGAACGGGTTCTCGAAGAGGCCCAGCCGGAACTTCTCCCGCAGCAGCCGCCGCACCGACACGTCCAGGCGCGCCTCGGAGACCTCGCCGCGCTCGACGAGTCCGCGCAGCTCATCGGTGCAGAGCTCGCCGCCGAACTGGTCGACGCCCGCGTCGAGCGCCTTGACGATGCGCTGCGGACGGGTGAGGTCCTCGGCGCCCCAGGCCCGGGCCGGCATGTCGGCGCCGAACACGACGACGTCGGTGAGCAGGCCCCAGTCGGTGCAGACGATCCCGTCGAACCCGAGGCGGTCGCGCAGCAGATCCGTGAGCACCCCCTTGTTGAAGCCGAAGCCGACCTCCTCCCAGTCGGTGCCGACCGGCTGGCCGTAGTACGGCATCATCTGGGTCGCCCCGGCGCCGATCGCGGCGATGAACGGGCGCAGGTGGTACTCCTGCTGGCCGCCCGGGTAGACCTGCTCCTTGCCCCACTCGAAGTGCGGGTCCTCGCCGTCGAGCTGCGGGCCGCCGCCCGGGAAGTGCTTGACCATGGTCGCGACCGAGTCGGGCCCGAGCTCGGAGCCCTGGAAGCCGCGGATGTAGCCCACCACGAGGCGCGAGGTGAGATCCGCGTCCTCGCCGAACGTGCCCGCGATCCGAGACCAGCGCGGCTCGGTCGCGAGGTCGATCTGCGGGTGCAGTGCGACGCGCAGACCCACCGCGAGGTACTCCTGCCGCGCGATGTCGGCGAAGCGCTCGAGGCGCTCCGGGGACGCCAGGGCCGCGAAGCCGAGCGTCTCCGGCCACTGCGAGAACGGGCCCGCCATGAGCGAGGTGAGCGGGTTGTCGCTGAACGAGTGCCGCGGATCCGTGGAGAGAGTGATCGGGATCCCCAGCGGCGTGTCCAGCGCCATCCGCTGCAGCGCGTTGTGCCAGGCGGCGAACTCGCGGCCGCCGGGCGCGGCGCCGAGCAGGTTGAAGTGGCTCATCCGGCGCTTGCGCACCATGGACGAGATCGAGGGGAGGCCGAAGGTCGGGTTGCCCTCGTCGAGATCGGCATAGGCCGCCATGGTGTGGAACAGCATCCCGACCTTGTCGGCGAGCTCCATCCGGCCGAGCAGGTCCTCGACGCGCTCGTCGATCGGCAGGGAGGCGTCGCGGTACGGCAGCGGGGCCTCGTTCACGGTGTCCGTCATATCGATGTTCTCCTCAGTGCTCGACTCTGTCACTTGACCGACTTGATGAACCAGACGCTGACCGCGCCGAGCACGCTCAGCACGATCGCGATCGGGAAGAGCGCGCCGTAGCCGAAGGCCAGCACGATCGCGCCGGCGACGCCGGGGGCGAACGTCTGCGGCAGCGTCGCGGCGATGTTCACGACGCCCAGGTCCTTGGCGAAGTTCTTGGCGGACGGCAGCACCTGGCTCATCAGGGCGGTGTCGACCGCCTGGAACATGCCGAACCCGAAGCCGCTGATCACCGTCATGATCATCCACGACGTGTACGACGGGGCGATCATCGGGAACACCAGCGCGACCGCCATGAGCAGGGAGGATCCGAAGACGAACGGCTTGCGCCGGCCCACCTTGTCGGAGAGCGGTCCCGAGACCACGGTCGCGATGAGGATCCCGACGAGGCTGAGGATGCCGAGCAGGGGGATCACGGAGAAGGGATCCTTCACCCCGAGGTAGTTCTTCAGGATCAGCAGCTGGAACCCGGTGACGGCGAAGTAGCCGGTGTAGAGCAGCAGGCGGCCCGTGAAGGCCCAGAAGAAGTCGGGGTGCTTGATCGGGCTGACCCAGAAGGTGCGCAGGAACTCGCCGAAGCTGAACGGCTCGTTCTGGAAGTTGAGGCTGGGGTGGTCGGGGTTCGCGACGACGAATCCGAGCAGCACGACGACCGCGAAGACGGCGAAGATGATGTAGCCGAGCGTGATCGAGTGCGCGAGCTGGGATCCGATGATCTGGCCGCCGAGCGCGCCGAGCATGAGGCCGATGCCGGAGAGCGCCGCGAACGTGCCGCGACGGGCGACCGGGACCCGGTCCGGCAGGATCGCCGAGAGCGGGCCCTGGGCGAAGTTGTAGGCGACCTGGATGAGCGTCCACGCGAGGATGATGCCGACCAGGTTGTTCATGAACCCGAGGGCGATCAGGGCGATGCCGCCCACGATCGCGCCCGCGATGATCCAGGGCGCACGGCGGCCGAACCGCGAGCGCGTGCGGTCGGAGAGCTGCCCGGCGGCGGGCTGGGCGATCATTGCGCCGAGGGCGCCGATCGTCGACACGATCGCGATGTTGGCCACCTGCGTGTTCTCATCGGGGAACATCGCGATCAGCTGCGCCTGCAGCAGGATGCCGGGGACGGCCCCCCAGATCACGAAGATCGCGAAGTTCGCGGGGATGATCCAGGCGAGCAGCCGCCGCACGCCCTTGATCGGCGCGGGCGGGTCGTCCTCACCGGAGGCGGTGGCGACGAACGTGGTCTCGGTGAGGGGCGGACGCAGTCCGGGTGCGTCAGAAGAAGTCGACGACATTGTCAGTCCTTGGGGAAGGCGGTGGGATCGGGTCGGCCGGGACGAGAGCGCTCGACGCGGCCTCGGATCCGGTTGATGGCACGCTAGCATGAAAAACCGGCACAAGTGTAGGTTTTTGTCCGAGCGGTCTGCGCACCGCTGATCCGGCGTCGAGACGACCCCCTCCGACGACCGCGGACGCATACGATGGGACACCGATGACGACGGAACGCGGATACACCACGGGCAGGGCCCGGCGGGAGCGGATCATCGCGGCCGCGACCGCGCTTTTCGGGCGCGTCGGCTTCAACAGCGCCACCATGCTCGAGATCGCGCAGGTCTGCGAGATCTCCCGCGCCGGCCTCGCGCACCACTTCCCCACCAAGGAATCGCTCATGGAGGCGGTGCTGGAGACGAGGGATCGCGAGGACCGCGAGCGCTTCCGTCGCAACGGCTCGCAGGGGCAGGACGGCATCGGCGTCCTGCGCGGCATGGTCGACCTCGCCCGGCACAACACCGAGGTCGGCGGCATCATCGCGCTGTACGCGGTGCTGTCCGCGGAGGCGGCCGACCCCGCACACCCCGCGCACGACTACTTCGTCCAGCGCTATCAGCGGATCCGCTCCGGCACCGCGAAGGCCCTCCGCGACGCCCGCGACGCCGGCTATCTCTCCCCGCACGTGGACGAGGACCGCGCCGCGGCCGAGCTCACCGCGCTCATGGACGGCCTGCAGCTGCAGTGGCTGCTGGATCCGGCGTCGGTCGACATGGCCGAGACCGTGCGCCGCCGCATCGAGGAGCTGCTCGTGGTGCCCCTCGACGGTGACCCTCTCCCGCATCGGGATCGTTGAGCGGGAACGCGCAGCGACCGAGACGAAACGTCCCCGGCCGGGCCTCAGGACCAGACGAACCGGAACGTGCCGAGGAGCACGGCCGCGGCGATCGACAGGGCCATGATGGCCGCGCCTCCCGCGAGCGCGATCGCGTCGCGACCGCTCAGCCGGGACGGACGGGCCCAGGTGCGCGGGATGTCGGATCCGAATCCGCGCGCCTCCATCGCGAGGGCGAGCTTGGTCCCGCGGCGCACCGCGAACACGAGCAGCACGAACGACATCGTGACGAACCGCCGCAGCACCCCCCGGTCGCCGACGCCCCGCGCCCGGCGGGCCAGCGACATGGTGCGCCAGTCGTCGAGGAAGAGCCCCAGCATCCGGGTGCCGGCGAGCACCCCGAGCACGAACCGGCTCGGCAGGTGCGCGACCTGGGCGAGGGCGTCGGCGAGCGCGGTCGGATCCATCCGCGCGAACAGCAGGATGGTCGGCAGCCCCAGCGCGACGACGCGGATCGACACCGCGATCGCGAGCTGGATCGACGCCTCGCTGATGTGCGCGAAGCCGAAGCTGAAGAAGACCTGCCCGCCCGGCGCCGCGTAGAGCAGCATGCTCACGCCCGCGACCGGGGCGACGACGAGCAGCAGGGCGAGCCGGCGCAGCACCGTGCCGGGGCGCAGACCCGTGAGCGGCAGGCACAGCAGCTGCAGCCCGATCGCGACGAGCCCGCTCGTGATGTCGATCGAGGCGAACAGCGGGATGGACAGCAGCAGGGCGAGCAGGATCCTGGTCACGGGATTGACGCCGTCGATCCAGGCGCGCGGCTCCCCGTCCACGGAGCGCTGCCCGCTCCCGCCGGCCGGATCCGGGACCGCACGCCGCTCCTCTGACTGCACGGTCATGCCGCGACCCCCTCGGCCCGAGCCGCGGTGAGGGCGATGCGGTGTCCGCCCAGATGGCGGATCACCTCCTCGTCGTGCGTCACCGCGATCACCGTGGTGCCACGGGCGATCTCCTCCTGCAGCAGGCCGACGATCCCGATCCAGCCTCGGCGGTCCTGCCCGAAGGTGGGCTCATCCAGCACCACGACGGCCGGCGCCGCGGCGAGCACGGTCGCGACCGACAGCCGGCGCTTCTGCCCGCCCGAGAGCGTGAACGGGTTCGCCGCGGCGAGCGCCGTGAGCCCGAGCCGCTCCAGCAGCGCGTCGACCACGTCGTCGACCCGGGCCCCGGGCCATCCGAGGGCACGGGGCCCGACGGCGAGCTCGTCGCGCACGGTCTGCGTGAGGAACTGATGCTCGGGATCCTGGAACACCATCCCGATGCGGGTGAGCAGCTCGCGGGACGACCAGGCGGACGGACGGAGGCCGCGCCGGCCCCGCAGCCCCTCTGCAGCCTCCACGGTTCCGCTCAGCGGGTCCAGGAGCCCGGCGAGCGTGAGCGCAAGGGTCGACTTGCCGGCACCGTTCGGTCCGACGATCACCGTGGCCGCCGAGCCCGGCACCGCGAGGTCGAGCCCGCTCTGCACGGCCGTGCGGCGATCCCGGGAGACCGCGAGGGCGCGGGCCGCGAGAACCGCGCCCTCACCGGCGGGAGCGGCGTCGGCGGCCGGCAGCACCGGCAGGGCCACCGGGTGTCCCGGCACCCACACGCCGGCCTCGGCGAGGGCGTCGCCGTAGGCGTCGAAGACCTCGGCGGGCGCACCGTCGGCGAGCAGTCCGCCGTCGGCGCCCACCACGATCACGCGCGTCATCAGGTCGGCCCAGATCGCGGTGCGGTGCTCGATGACCACGAGGGTCGCACCCGTCGCCTCGACGACCCGCTCGACGCTCGCGCGGATCTCGCGCACTCCGTCCGGATCCAGGTTCGCGGTCGGCTCGTCGAGCAGCAACAGCCCCGGGCGCATCGCCAGGGCGCCGGCCAGGGCGAGCCGCTGCTTCTGTCCACCGGAGAGGGCCGCGGTCCGGCGATCCGGCGGGACGTCGAGCCCGACCGCGTCGAGCGCCTCCTGCACCCGCTCCGGGATCTCGTCGGCGGGGACGGCGAGGTTCTCGCAGCCGAAAGCCACGTCGTCGCCGACCCTGCTCAGCACGACACCGGCATCGGGATCCTGCAGCACCAGGCCGATGCGGCCGCGCTGTCGTTCGGGATCCAGGCCGTCGACGAGCAGGGATCCGCTGCGCTCGCCCTCCTCGGCGTCGCCGAGGAGCCCTGCGATGCCCGTCAGCAGCGTGGACTTGCCCGCACCGGAGGCGCCGAGCAGCAGCACGCGCTCCCCCGGTTCGATCACGAACGACACGTCGCTGACCGCGGGCAGGCGGCGGCCGGCGTAACGCCAGCCCCACCCGTCCGCGACGACGCGGGCGGCACCCGCGGTCATCTCAGACCTCGCGACGCAGCTCGCGTCCGGCGGCGAAGCGGCTGAGGGCGCCGGTCGCTGCGAGGGCGCGCACCAGCAGCCACCCGAGCACACCGGCGAGCACCGCCCCCGAGACGACCAGGGTGCCGAGGTAGATCGCGTTGAACTCGACCGACTTCAGGATGTTCGGCGAGCTCCCGTACAGCAGCTCGAAGAGCCAGGCACCGGCAGCGGCGCCCACTCCGGCGAGGGCCGCGACCGGCAGGGAGAAGCGGCGGTAGAGGAAGATCGCGAAGATCAGCTCGGCGCCGAGGCCCTGCGCGATGCCCTCGAGCACCGTGGAGACGCCCCAGATGTTGCCGATCAGCATCGAGACGATCGCCGCGAAGAGTTCGACGACGAGCGCCGCGCCGGGCTTGCGGATGACGAGACCGCCGACGACGCCGCCGAGCAGCCAGATGCCGACGGCGATGCCGCCGAGGCCCGGCGTGAGCCCGTCGGCGGCGGTGAACCAGGCGTACCCGATCGTGTTCCAGACCCAGAAGACCAGGCCGATCGCGACACCCAGCACGGCGGCGACGACGATGTCGACGACCCGCCAGTTCAGGCGGCGTGCGACCGCCCCGGTGCTCCCGTTGTGTGCGGTTGCTGTTGCGTGCATGACAGTTGCTCCTCCCTGCGCCGGCATGATCCGGATCAGGTTCGACGGTCGAAGCGCGATTCGCTCCCTCTCAGCCCGGCTCGCCGGACTCCCGTGGTGATCCGCCCATCCTAGCCCCGTGCGGACCCTTCGGCGACCGTCTCGTCACACGGCGAGACGCGGGAACGCCCTGCGATACCGGCCTCCGACGGGGCCGCCAGATACGGTAGGGGGGTGAACAATGACGACGGTCCGGGGGCCGCCCAGGTCGATCCGCAGATCGCCGACGCCGACGCACCCGCTGTCGACGGCTCCCGCGCGACCGAGGCAGAGGACTCTCCGGCACCCGCGGGAGGAAACGCACCGAAGACCGCAGTCCTGTTCCCCGACGCACCGGAGCGGACCGGGGCCGCGTCGCTGTTCCCTCCGCGCGAGGAGGAACCGCTGTTCCCCGCGCGGGACTCCGCCGCTGCCGCACCGCTGTTCGGAGGCACGCCGGATCCCGCCCCGTCCACCCCGGCGGCCGCCACGAAGGATCCGGCGATCGCGAGCGCACCGGCCGAGGCCACCCCCGTTCTCGCCGCCCCTGCGCGCACCGTCGCGCCGGAGCCCGTCGCCTCGGCAGCCGCTGCCGCCGCGCCCCGAACGGCCCAGCCGCTGCCCTCCGCATCGCTCGTCCGCGGCCCCGACCGCGCCCCGACGGCGGCGCTCTCCTGGGTCGACGTCGCCCGCGTCGGCGCAGCCACCGGAGCCGACGCCCCGACGCCGGCCCGCGCACTGCTCGACGACGCCCCCCGGCGCAGTCTCGCCCGGCCGGCGGTGCTGCTGCCCCTCGCCGGGGTGCTCGCGGTCGCCGTGGCCTACGGTGCCACGACCGCGCTCTGGCCTCTCAATGCGGTGAAGCCGGTCACCACCACGGTCGCGTTCCAGCCGGTCCCGGCCGCAGCGGCCGCGACGGCCTGGCCCGCCTCCGGGAGCGCTGCGGTGAGCGTGCAGGGCTTCGGCACTCTGACGTCCGCCGAGCAGCAGGTGCCGATGGCGAGCATCACCAAGCTCGTCACCGTGCTCGTCGCTCTCGAGAAGCTGCCGCTGAAGCCCGGCGAACAGGGGCCGTCCTTCGCGTTCACCCAGGCGGACAGCGACGACTACTGGGACTACCTGCGGCAGGATCAGTCGGCGCTCGATGTTCCCGTGGACGGATCCCTCACGCAGTACCAGCTGTTCGAGGGGATCCTGCTGGGATCCGCGAACAACTACGCCGATCGTCTCGCCCGAGAGGTGTGGGGATCCGACGAGGGATACGCGGCCGCCGCGAACCAGTGGCTGAGCCAGCACGATCTCGGCGAGATCCATGTGGTGACTCCCTCCGGGTTCGACTTCGGCAACGTCGCGACCCCGCGCGCGCTCATCACGCTCGGCGAGATCGCGGAGAAGAACCCGGTGATCGCCGAGATCGTCAAGCAGAAGAGCGTCGAGCTGCCCGGCGCCGGGGTCGTGAAGAACACCAACGGGCTGATCGATGATGCGGGCATCGTCGGCATCAAGACGGGCACGATCGGCGACGGCGCGGACACCCGCTACAACCTGCTCTCCGCGAAGGACGTCACCGACGACGGCACCACGGTGCGGATCTTCGTGGCCGCGCTCGGGCAGGACACCGACCAGGGCCGCGTCGATGCATCCCGTGCGCTCTACGCGGACGCCGAGGCGGCTCTGAAGAACCAGCCGCAGACGGTGTCCCAGGGCGCGGTCCTCGGCACCGTCGACACCGCCTGGGACGAGAGCTCCCAGGTGGTGGCCGCCGAGGACGGCCGCGTCGCGCTGTGGAACGGCGCGGCCGCGTCCGCGACGACGAAGTTCTCGCTGGGCGACACGTGGAAGGCCGGAGAGAAGGCCGGAACGCTCGCGCTCAAGGGGCCCCTGGATTCGACCACGGTGCCGCTCGAGCTGCGCACCGAGCTGAAGGGCCCGAGCCTGTGGTGGCGGCTCACCCACCCGCTCGAGCTGTTCGGCCTGACGAAGTAGGGATCCGCATCCGCCCGGGCGCCGACGATCGCGACCGCGGCGGGAACGACGGGAACGGCGGAGCGCTGAGGCGGGAACGACGGAGCGCCGCGGCCTGAACGACGGAGCGCCGCCGCCCTGCGGACAGGACGACGGCGCTCGTGACGGGATCGGGATCAGGGCTTGTCGCCGCCGTCGCCGAACTCGATGCGCGGTCCGTCGGGAGCCTCGACCGCCTCGGTGACGCGCTCGGCGACCGCGACCGGAGCGGATCCGGCACCGGCGACCGAGGCCGCACCGGCCTCGACCTCCGACGCGACGGAGCCCTCGACCGGAACCGTGACGGTCCCGGTGACGAGCGCCTCGTCGGCGTCGGTGTCGCTCGCCGCCTGCTCGAACTGCGACTGGTACAGCCTCCAGTAGGCGCCCTCGGCGGCGATGAGCTGCTCGTGCGTTCCCTTCTCCACGATGTCTCCGTGCTCCATCACGAGGATGAGGTCGGCGTCGCGGATGGTGGACAGCCGGTGCGCGATCACGAACGACGTACGCCCGTGCCGCAGTGCCGCCATCGCGTGCTGCAGCAGCAGCTCGGTGCGGGTGTCGACGGCGGACGTGGCCTCGTCCAGGATGAGGATCGACGGCTGCGCCACGAAGGCGCGGGCGATCGTGATGAGCTGGCGCTCACCGGCCGAGACGTTCGAGGCGTCCTCGTCGAGCTTCGTCTCGTAGCCCTCGGGGAGCGCGTGCACGAAGCGGTCGACGTAGGTCGCCTTGGCGGCCTCGATGACCTCGTCATCCGTAGCGGTCGAACGGCCGTAGCGGATGTTCTCCCGGATCGTGCCCGCGAACAGCCACGGATCCTGCAGCACCATGCCGGTGCGGGAGCGCAGGTCCGACCGCTCCATCTGGGAGATGTCCTGCCCGTCGAGCAGGATGCGCCCGCCGCTGAGCTCGTAGAACCGCATGATGAGGTTCACCAGCGTGGTCTTGCCGGCGCCGGTCGGGCCGACGATCGCCACTGTCTGTCCCGGCTCGACCCGGAAGGACAGGTCCGTGATGAGCGGGCGGTCCTCGGTGTAGGAGAAGGCGACGTGCTCGAACTCGATGACGCCCTTGCCGTCGGTGACGGTGGGTGCGTCCTCGGCGTCGGGATCCTGCTCCTCCGCGTCCAGCAGCTCGAACACGCGCTCGGCCGAGGCGGTGCCGGACTGCACGACCGCCGCCATGCCGCCCAGCTCGCTGAGCGGCTGGGTGAACTGCTGCGAGTACTGGATGAAGGCCTGCACGTCGCCGAGGCGGAGCTGACCGCTCGCGACCATGAGGCCGCCGAGCACGGCGAGGCCGACGTAGGTCAGGCTGCCGATGAAGGTCATGGCCGGCATCATCAGCCCGGACAGGAACTGGGCCTTGAACGCGGCCTGGTAGAGCTCCTCGTTCTCGACCTGGAACTTGTCCAGCGCGTCCTTCTCGCGACCGAAGACCTTGACCAGGGCGTGGCCCGAGAAGGCCTCCTCGACACGGGCGTTCAGGCGGCCGACCTTCTTCCACTGAATCCCGAACGCCTTCTGCGAACGCGGTCCGATGACGCCGAAGATCACGCCCATGAGCGGCAGCGCCACGAGGGCGACGAGAGCCAGCTGCCACGAGATCGAGAACATCATGATCAGCACGCCGACCACGGTGAGCACCGAGGTGATCGCGCCCGACAGCGACTGCTGCATGGTCTGCGTGATGTTGTCGATGTCGTTCGTGACCCGGGAGATCAGCTCTCCGCGCTGCACCTTGTCGAAGTACGACAGCGGCAGGCGGTTGATCTTCGCCTCGACGTCCTCACGCAGGCGCCACATCGTGCGCACCATGATGACGTTGATGACATAGCCCTGGATCCAGCTCAGCAGCGCGGATCCGACGTAGATCGCGAGCACCGCGGTGATGACCCAGCGCAACTGATCGAACTGGATCCCGTCGCCGACCTTGAACGGGCCGAACGCGGCCACCATGTCGGCGAACTGGTTCTGCTTCATGGCACGCAGCTGCTCGACGACCTGCGCCTGCGTGGTGCCGTCCTGGAACCCGGGGAAGCCGTTCTGCGGCTTGGCGAGCTGCAACGAGGTGAACCCCTCGTAGATGATGTTCGTCGCGTTGCCGAGAACCTTCGGCGCGGCCACGGAGAGGACGACGCCGAGCGCCCCGAAGATCGAGACCAGCACGAACCACACGGCGCTGGGCTTGAGCAGCCCGATCATCCGCTTGAAGCTCGGACCGAACTGATTCGCCTTGCCCGGAGCGGGGCCGTCGAACATGCCCCCGCCCTGCTGACGCGCCTTCTCGGCCTGCTCGGCCTCTTCCCTCTCGGCGTCGGTCATCTCGGCCGTCGCCGATGATCCGCCGGCGTACTTCGCCCGGCGTGCCTCCGCGCGCTCGGCGCGTGCGGCCTTCTTGTCCACGTTGTCGCTCATGCGTCCACCCCCAGCTGCGACTCGACGATCTCTCTATAGGTGTCGCTCGTCTCGAGCAGCTGCTCGTGCGTGCCGACGGCCACCATCGTGCCGCCTTCGAGGACGACGATGCGGTCGGCGTCGGTGATGGTCGAGACGCGCTGCGCGACCACGATCTTGGTCACGTGCGGCAGCTCCCGCCACAGCGCCTGGCGCAGCCGGGCGTCGGTGGTGAGGTCGAGCGCCGAGAACGAGTCGTCGAAGACGAGGATCTCCGGCTGGTGGACGATCGCTCGGGCGATCGCGAGCCGCTGGCGCTGCCCTCCGGAGACGTTCGTTCCGCCCTGGGCGATGGTCGAGTCCAGGCCGTTCGGCATCTCCGAGACGAAGTCCCTCCCCTGGGCGATGTCGAGCGCGGCCCACAGCTCTTCATCGGTCGCTTCCTCGCGCCCGTAGCGCAGGTTGGACGCGACCGTGCCGCTGAACAGGAACGGACGCTGCGGCACGAGCCCGATGCTCTTCCACAGGGCGTCCACGTCGGCTTCGCGCACGTCCGTGCCGCCGACGAAGGCGGCGCCCCCGGTGACGTCGAACAGACGCGGGATGAGCGAGATCAGCGTGGTCTTGCCCGCGCCGGTGGATCCGACGATCGCGACGGTCTCGCCGGGCTCCGCCGCGAAGCTGATCCCGTGCAGCACCGGCGACTCGGCGCCGGGGTAGGTGAAGGAGACGTCGTCGAAGGCCACGGCCCCCGGAACCGGGAAGGTCGTGACGCCGTTCTCGGGCCGCGTCATGCTCTGCTCCGCGTCCAGCACCTCGCCGACGCGCTCGGCGGAGACCGCGGCGCGCGGGATCATCATGGCCATGAAGCTGGACATGATGATGCCCATCATGATCTGCCCGATGTACTGCATGAAGGCGAACAGCGTGCCGACCTCGACCGTGCCGTTGTTCACCTCGATGCCGCCGAACCAGATCACGCCCACGATGGTGACGTTGAGGATCAGCATGAACAGCGGGAAGAGCAGGACGAAGAGGGATCCGACGTTGCGGCCGACGACCATGATGTCGGTGTTGGCGCCGCGGAAGCGCTCCTCCTCGATGCGCTCGCGCACGAACGCGCGCACGACGCGGACGCCGGTGAGCTGCTCGCGCATGATGCGGTTGACGTTGTCGAGCTTGCCCTGGTAGCTGCGGAACAGCGGGACCATGCGGCCGATGATGATGCCGGCGACGATGAGCAGCGCGGGCACCGAGACGGCGATCAGCCAGCTCAGGCCGAGGTTCGTCTGCAGCGCCATGATGATGCCGCCGATCGCGAGCAGCGGGGCGGTGATGAACATCGTCGAGCCCATCATCGCCAGCATCTGCACCTGCTGCACGTCGTTCGTGTTGCGGGTGATCAGGGATCCGGCGCCGAACTGCGAGACCTCGCGCTCGGAGAAGCCGCTCACGCGGCTGAACACGTCGGCGCGGATGTCGCGGCCGAGGCCCATCGCCGCGCGCGCGGCGAAGTAGGTCGCGATGACCGAGGCGATGATCTGGCCCAGCGAGACCGCGAGCATGAGCCCGCCGTGCGACCAGATGTAGGCGGTGTCGGCGTTGGCGACGCCCTTGTCGATGATGTCGGCGTTGAGGCGCGGCAGGTACAGCGACGCGAACGCGCTGCCGAACTGGAACACCAGGACGCCGAGCAGCAACCACTTGTATCGCTTCAGATAGCGGAAGAGGATCTTTCCGAGCACAGGCGGACTTCCTTGTGGGAGCGGACTCCCCGGGGCGGACTCCCGGGAAGATCGGCCGACGAACGGCCACGAAACACCATGCCACGCGGCACGGACATTCACATCCCCCTTGCGACGGATCGACTCAGATCTTCGCTATGGGCGAAACGAACCCCTGCTCGGACGCGCATTTCCGGATCCGGTTGAGGAACCCGGCGCGGGATTCAGCGCCCCACGATGAGGTGCGGTCGCGGCCCCTCGAGACGCGCGATCCCGATCTTGACCTCGGTCAGCTCGGTCTCGACGCCGTCGATCCGCGCGGACAGGCCGTCGATCCGCGCCGACAGCTTGTCGTCGACCCGGTCGATCCGGCGAGCCATCCAGCCGAATCCGGACAGCATGCCGAGACCGAGGGTGATCACGACGCCGAACCCCGTGAGCACCACTCCGATGAGCTCCACCGACACGTGCACGCCCCTATTCTGCGCCCTCCGCGATCGCGCCGACAACAACGCTAGCGACGCGCGCGCACCACGACTGCGGAAACGCACGATCGGTGCAGAACTCGCTCGCCGGATTGAGTGGGGAGGACGGTCCTCAGCTCCAGAGCGGAACGGGCGGCACGTAGTCGCGGGCGGGGGCGGCGGCATCCTCGGCGAGATCCGCGAGGGTCTGCGGATCCCAGTGCGGGTTGCGGTCCTTGTCGACGAGCTGGGCCCGGATGCCCTCCACGAGGTCCGGGTGATGGTGCACGAACCACAGCACCCGGCGGTACTCCCCCGCCAGCGCGTCGCGCACGGAGTCCATCGCTCGGGCCTCGCGCACGGCGTCGAGCGTCACCACGAGCGCGGTCGGCGCGAGCGATTCGAGGAGGTCGGCGGTCGCCGCGGGTCCGGGCACCGTGCCGGTGGCGCTGGTTCCCGGCGCCTCCTCGGCCAGCTCGGGGAGCGCCCGGAGGCGCGCGACGATCTCCGGAACGGTGTCGGCGGCGAAGGCCTCGTCGATCCACGCCCGCTGCGCGGACAGCGGGGACGGATCCGGAGTCTCGTCGAACAGCATCACGATCTCGCTCGGCCCAGTCGGATCCGCGCGGTGGGCGAGCGCATCGCGGAGGGCGTCGATCCGCTCGGACGGCACCCAGAAGTCGGCGAAACCGGCGTACAGCGCATCGGATCCGCTCATCGTCCCGGCGGTCAGGGCCAGGAACTCGCCGAGGCGCCCCGGGGCGCGGCCGAGCAGCCAGGTGCCGCCCACATCGGGCGTGAAGCCGATGCGCACCTCGGGCATCGCGAGCTGCGAGCGCTCGGTGACGACGCGGATCGCGGCGTGCCCGGCGACGCCGATGCCGCCGCCCATCGTGATGCCGTCGGCGATCGTGACGATCGGCTTGGGGTACTCGGCGATCGCGGCGTTCATCGCGTACTCCTCGCGGAAGAACTCGACCGTCTCGGCGCTGCGACCCGCGACGATCTGCGCGTGCAGCTCCCGCACGTCGCCGCCGGCGCACAGGCCGCGCTCCCCGGCTCCGTCGATGAAGACGATCTCGACGTCGCTGTCGTCGCGCCACGCGTCCAGCGCGGCGTGCACGGCGCGGATCATGCCGACGTTCAGCGCGTTCAGCGCGCGCGGGCGGTTCAGCGTGATGCGGCCCAGTGCGCCCTCGGTGCGCACGAGCACCTCGGGTTCGACGGAGGCGGCGGAGGGGGCGTGCTCGACAGTGCTCACGGAGGCCACGTTACCGCGCGCAATCAGGCGGAATGGCCCGGATCAACCTGCGTTTTCACTCCCCATCCGGCAGGATAGAGGGGAACTGCCGTATCGATGAGAGGCCGCGGATGACCGACGGACAAGTGCTCGAGTTCTCGCACGCGACGAAGCGCTTCGGCGTTCTGACCGCTGTCGACGACCTCTCCGCCCGCATCGAGCCCGGTGCGGTGACCGCGTTCCTCGGCCCCAACGGCGCCGGCAAGACGACCTCCCTGCGGCTGCTGCTCGGCCAGATCCGCCCGACCTCCGGCACGGCCACGATCGGCGGCGTCACGCACGCAGAACTGCGCCATCCGCTGCGCACGATCGGATCCGTGCTCGAGGAGGCCGTCTACCGGCCCCGCCGCACCGCACCCCGCCAGCTGTCGATCGCGGCCAAGGCGAACGGGATCCCGCTCTCCCGCGTCGACGAGGTGCTCTCGCTCGTGGGCCTGCAGAACGAGACCGAGACGCGCATCGGCGCCTACTCGCTCGGCATGCGCCAGCGTCTCAGCGTCGCCGGCGCTCTGCTCGGCGACCCCGGCGCGCTCGTGCTCGACGAACCGGCGAACGGCCTCGACCCCGAGGGCATCCGCTGGATGCGCCTGCTGATGCGCCGCCTGGCCGACGAGGGACGCACGGTGCTCGTCTCGTCGCACGTGCTGAGCGAGATCGAGCAGATCGCCGACAACGTGCTGGTGCTCTCGAAGGGCCGGCTGGTCTACGCCGACAGCATCGGCAAGCTGTCGGATCCCACCACGGGCTCCGTCGTCGTCGACGCCGACGACAGGGCGGCCCTCACCCGCGCGCTGCGCGAGGCCGGGCTGAGCTTCGACGTGCTGCGCTCCGGCCTCACGGTGCACAACACCGACGCCGCCGCGGTCGGCGCGGTCGCCGCGTCGGCGGGGCTGGCGCTCACCACGCTGCAGCAGCGCGGGCCGAGCCTGGAGGAGGTCTTCCTCGACCTCGTGCACGGCCGTCGCAGCCCGATCACCGGCGCGATCCCGGTGGTGACTCCGCCCGGCGACGCCGCGGCTCCCCTTGGCGTCCCCGGGACTCCCGTCGCGGAGGACGCCGAGCCGGCCGAGAGCGCGGAGACCGAGGACGCCGAGGACGCCGCGCCGGCCGAGGACGCAACCCTCGTGACCCCGCCCGTCGCCGGCCTGTTCGGCGCGGCCGCCGCCGTGCCCGTCGTCGCCGCCGGAGCCGGGGCCGCGGACCTGTTCGGCGCACCCGCTGCGACGGCCGACGAGGCCGACGCGAACACGGTGGCGATCCCCACGACCCGCCGCGAGGCCGCGGAGTACGCCGCCGCGCAGAACGCTCAGGACGAGGGCGAGGGCACCGCCGAGGCAGACGATTCCGCACCGGAGGAAGACCAGGGCGCCGAGCCCGACGGCACTCCGGAGGAAGGCGCCGCTGCGGAGGCCGAGTCGTCGAGCGATGCGGCCGAGCAGGATGCGGAGGACGCGGAGGAGCACTCCGACGGTCCCTCCGACGGCGAGGCCGAGGCCCTCGCCGAGGAGGGCTCCGAGGCCGAGGCGCACGAGGGCGACGCGGCCGGATCCGAGGACGCCGGAGAGCAGGACTCCGAGGCGCCGGGCGAGACCGACGACGCGACGCAGCCGGAGGCTCCCGCCGAGGACGAGCCCGCCGAGGATGCCGACAAGGACGAGCCCGCCGAGGAACCCGCCGAGGACGCCGACAAGGACGAGCCCGCCGCGGGCGCCGACGCGGACGAGCCCGACGCGATCGCCGCGGGCATCGCGCTGACGGCCCCGATCGTCACCGACGACGCGCATGGCGAGCCGCGGCACGAGGACGGGCACGAGCAGGCGGGATCCGAGGAGCAGGTCGGATCCGCGGAGCAGGCCGGATCCGAGGACGGCGCGCCGCTCGGCGACGGGCATTCCGACGCCCCGCTCACGCACGCCGCCGACGGCGCCGAGGACGAGCAGGGCACCGCGCTCGGCTCGTTCGAGACCGCCGCGCTCACGATCCCCGCCGAGGCCGCCGCGGTGTCGTTCGACGACCTGATCACCGGCGTCCCGCTGGCCGTGCAGGATCCGGAGCACACCGACCACGATGGGACCGAGGACCAGGACGGGGCATCCGAGCAGCACGAAGCCGACTCCGAGCAGCGCGAGCCGGGCGGGGAAGGCGAGGACGTCGAGCAGGACGCGCACTCCGACGACGACGCGCAGGACGGGACCGCCGAGCACCACGACATCGACGACGCCCCGACCGCCGCGACCACGGTCATCACCACGCCGTCCCCCGAGGACGAGTTCATCACCCCCGAGCCGAGCACCGAGACCGCGCAGATCGCGGGCATCGAGATCTTCGACGCCCTCGCCGAGGGACGCACCCAGGAGATCCAGGTCATCCTGGACGAGGCACCGGACGATGACGACGATCTC
The DNA here is from genome assembly GCF_037148715.1 of Microbacterium sp. MMO-10. Taxonomy (NCBI): domain Bacteria; kingdom Bacillati; phylum Actinomycetota; class Actinomycetes; order Micrococcales; family Microbacteriaceae; genus Microbacterium; species Microbacterium sp. MMO-10. The sequence continues at coordinate 246,131 of NZ_JBBCSV010000001.1, forward strand.
GAGGATGTGACCCAGGGCGAGATCCACCACGACGACGACCCGCGGGCCGCCGCCGTCAGTGCATCGCTCGCCGCCGCGGCGCGGGCCTTCTACAACGACGACGCCCCCTCGTACACCCCCGGCCCGACGGGCGAGGAGCAGCCTGCGCCGGAGCACGCCGAGCACGATCAGGGCGAGGCCGAGGAATCGCGCGACCAGGGCGAGGGACAGGACTCGCACGACCACGGCGACGGACAGGACTCGCACGACCACGGCGACGGACAGAACTCGCACGACCACGACGGCGAGCACTCCGGGAACTGATCCCGCACCCTCCGTCAACGGAGTCGTCCCCCTGAGCACGGTCCATGGACCGTTCCCAGGGGGACGACTTCGTTTCCGGGAGGATCCGGGTCCGCGATCCCAGGATCCGGCGGTTCCGGTCGGCGCCGTGCGCACAATTCAGGCTGGACGCCCGTCGGTGCCGATCAGAGCCGCGCGTTCCGCGCCGACCCGCTGCCGTGGCCGGAAGATGGCCTGAGTCGTGCACGGCCCCGCCCGGGGCTCTCGGCTCAGGCCGGGCGGACCGCCGGCTTGCGCTTGCGCGAGGATCCAGCCGATTCCACGACGGGGATGGCGCCGGTCGCCGCGATGTCGGTGACCTCGGCGAGCTCGCTCGTGGCGTCGAGGCGGAGCGCCTGGGCGAGCGCCGGCCCGTGCCGGGTGGTGAGCACGAGACGCTGGAACTCGGCACCCTCGAGGTCGATCACGACACTCGGCTTGTGCCGCCGGATGAGGACGAAGTCGTCGCCGTTCGCCGATTTCCAGGTGCCGGCGGCGAGCACGAGCGGCACGTGGGTGCCGGGACTGCCCACGCCGCGGAGCCACGTCCAGGCGTCGTCGGTCAGCTGCACCTTCACGATCGTCTCGCGGGCGATGTGCAGGTTGTCGCGGCGGAACGAGACGGCGCGCTCGAGCGGAGACAGCTCCACCTCGAGGCGGGTCCGATCCAGCAGCAGCGTCACCATCGTTCCAGTCTGCCAGCGCTCCGCGGCATTGACCTGCGAGGCACCTCACAGGACGGCAACGATCCGGCTGGCGGAGATCCACAATCCGGATCCCGACCGTGCCCGGGCCCGGGCCCGGCGCGGAGGTACCGCGCCGGATCGGTCGCCCGCCCCGCTCGCACAACTCAGGCCAGGACCTGCCCCGACCGGCCTCTGGCCTCCGCATCCCCCGATCCGGCCGGCTTCAGCCTGAATTGCGCAGGCACGCGTCACCGACGTCCGCCGCCGACGTCCGCCGCCGAGCCGCGCCGCGCCGGCTCAGGCCGTCGTGCGCGCCGCGGCCTCGGCCGCGGCGGGAAGCGCGGCCTCGATGGCGGCGAGCTCGGCGTCGCCGTGGGCGGCCGTGAGGAACCAGGCCTCGAACACGCTCGGCGGCAGGGCCACGCCCTGCTCGCGCATCGCGTGGAAGAACGGCGCGTACCGGAACGTCTGCTGGGCCTGGGCCTCGGCGTAGTCCCGCGGGGCCGTCTCGGCGAAGGCCACCCCGAACAGGTTGCCCGCCCGCGGCACCGCATGCACGACGCCCGCGTCGGTCAGTGCGCGGTCGAGCGCGTCCGACAGGCGCACCGCGGCGGCGTCGATCCGCGCGTACACCTCCGGCGTCGCGAGGCGCAGCGTCGCCAGTCCCGCGGCCACCGAGAGCGGGTTCCCGCTCAGGGTGCCCGCCTGGTAGACCGGGCCGGTCGGCGCCAGCTGGTCCATGACCTCGGCACGGCCGCCGAGCGCGGCGAGCGGCATCCCGCCGCCGACGACCTTGCCGAACGTGATGATGTCGGGCAGGTACGCCTCGCCGGCGGCCTGCTGCAGACCCCAGAAGCCGGCGGGATGCACGCGGAACCCGGTGAGCACCTCGTCCAGGATCATCAGGGCGCCGTGCGCGTGCGCGGTCTCGGCGATGAGCCGGTTGAACCCGGGCTGCGGGGCGACGACGCCCATGTTCGCCGCGGAGGCCTCCACGATCACGGCCGCGATGCGGTCGCCGTGCTCGGCGAACACGGCGGCGAGAGCCTCCGGGGAGTTGTAGTCGATGACGAGCGTCTGCGCCGCGATCGGAGCGGGAACGCCCGCGGATCCGGGCAGGGCGAGGGTCGCCACACCGGATCCGGCGGCAGCCAGCAGCCCGTCCGAGTGCCCGTGGTAGTGCCCGGCGAACTTCACGAGCAGGTCGCGTCCGGTCGCGCCGCGCGCGAGCCGGATCGCGGTCATGGTCGCCTCCGTGCCCGTGGAGACCAGGCGCACGCGCTCGACGGGCCGGGCCTCGCCGTGCCGCACCCGATCGGCGATGAGGGCGGCGAGCTCGACCTCGCCCTCGGTCGGGGCGCCGAACGACAGGCCGCGGGTCGCGGACTCCTGCACCGCGGCGACCACCTCGGGGTGCGCGTGCCCGAGCAGTGCCGGCCCCCAGGATGCGACGAGGTCGAGGTACGTCGTGCCGGCCGCATCCGTGACCGTCGCGCCGGAGGCGCTCGCGAGGAACCGCGGCGTGCCGCCGACCGAGCCGTAGGCGCGCACGGGCGAGTTCACCCCGCCGGGGATCACGGCACGGGCGGCGTCGAACAGGTCGTCATTGCGGTCGGTCATGGATCCATTCTCCCGGAGGCGGCTGTGCCGTTCCTGCTCGGCGGGCACGGCCGGGCGCCCCTGCGCCGCGGGCACGGCCGGGCGTCAGCCCCGGGCGCCCTGCGCCGCGGGCACGGCCAGCCGTCAGCCCCGGGCGACCCAGCGGGCGGCCTCGGTCGCCCAGTAGGTGAGCACCGCGTCGGCGCCTGCGCGGCGGATCGACAGCAGCGACTCCAGGATCGTGCGCTCGCGGTCGAGCCAGCCGTTCTGCGCGGCGGCCTCGATCATCGCGTACTCCCCCGACACCTGGTACGCCCAGACGGGCACGCGCACGCTGTCGCGCACCTCGCGCAGCACGTCGAGGAACGCCATCGCGGGCTTGACCATCACGACGTCGGCGCCCTCAGCCTCGTCCAGCAGCGCCTCGCGCACGCCCTCGCGCCGGTTGCCCGGGTCGAGCTGATACGTGCGGCGGTCGCCCTGCAGCTGCGAGTCGACGGCCTCGCGGAACGGCCCGTAGAACGCGCTCGCGTACTTGGCCGCGTAGCCGAGCAGCAGCACGTCGGGGAAGCCCTCGGCATCCAGCGCGTGGCGCACCGCGGCGACCTGGCCGTCCATCATGCCGCTCAGCCCGAGCAGCTGCGAACCGGCGCGGGCCTGGGCCAGCGCCATCGCCACGTACCGCTCCAGGGTCGCGTCGTTGTCGACGGAGCCGTCCGCGGCCAGCACGCCGCAGTGGCCGTGGTCGGTGAACTCGTCCAGGCACAGGTCGGTCTGCACGACCAGCGCGTCGCCGACCTCGGCCGCCACGGCGGCGGTCGCGACGTTGAGGATCCCGTCCGGGTCGTCCGCCCCGGATCCGACCGCGTCGCGCACGGCGGGCACGCCGAACAGCATCACGCCGGTGACGCCGGCCTCGGCGGCCTCGACCGCGGCACGACGCAGCGAGTCGAGCGAGTGCTGCACGACACCGGGCATGGATCCGATCGGCGTCGGCTCGGTGATGCCCTCGCGCACGAAGGCCGGGAGGACGAGGTGCCGCGGAAGGAGGTCCGTTTCGCGCGCGAGCGAGCGCACCGCGGCGGACTGACGCAGCCGGCGCGGGCGGACGTCGGGGAAGCCGGCCGACGCGCCCAGCCCTGCGGCGCCGGAGCGGAATCCGCCGGTCACGGTGCGAACTCGTCGGCCGCGTGCGGGAGGGTGAAGTGCGAGACCGCGTCGATGAGCGCATCGACGGTCTGCTTGTCGGCGACCACCGTGATCGGCAGCCCCGCCCTCTTCGCATCCTTCGCGGTGCGGGGGCCGATCGCGGCGAGGAGCGTGGTATCGGGGATCTCGGGGAACTGCTCGCGCACCTGCTCGGCGACGGAGCCGCTCGTCACGAGGATCGCGTTGATCCGTCCGTTCTGCACGTCGCGCATGATCCGCTCGGTGACCGGGACGCCGACCGTGCGGTAGGCCACGACGCTCGAGACGCGGTGTCCCGCCTTCTTGAGCGACTTCGTGAGCAGCGGCTTCGCGATCTCGCTGCGCAGGGTGAGGATCCGTTTCGGCTCGGGCTCCAGATCGATGATCTGCCGGGCCATGCCCTCGGCCGAGTTGTCGTCCTCCGGCACGAGGTCGACGTGGTAGCCGACGGCCATGAGGGCGGCGGCGGTGGTCTCGCCGACGGCGGCGATCTTGGTGGAGGAGGGGATCTCGGCGCGGTGCGCGAAGAGCACGTCCACCGTGGTGGCGCTGGTGATCGTGAGCCAGTCGAACTCCCCGGCGGCGAGCTTCACGAGCGCGTCGTCGAGGGCCGCCTGGTCGTTCGTGGGTGCGAAGTTGATCAGCGGGGCGACCACCGGCACCGCGCCCTGGGCGCGCAGGCTCGCGGCGACGCCGTCGCCCCAGGGACCGCCGCGCGGCACGAGCACGCGCCAACCGGTCAGCGGCTTGGCCTCTTGCTTCGATTCAGTCATCATCATCGGGTTCAGGGGCGCGGAAGAAGGTCAGCCGCCCCACGTTCGAGCAGCCGATGGGCAACAGACAACCCGATCTCGCGGGCTGCGGCGATCGGGTCTGCTCCATCGGCAGAGTCCGCACCGTTGCCACTGCCGTTGGCATGAATATACTCCTCGGCCGCCGCCTCCGCCTCCACGTGCGCTGGACGCAGCGCCTCGGTCACGTCGATCCCGATCCGCCAGCCGTCCTGCGGCGCGTAGACCACGGCGCGCACCCGGAGGTCCCCGCCTTCGAGCACGGCGTGCGCGGCCATCGGGGCCTGGCAGCCGGAATCCAGCCCCGCCAGCACGGCCCGCTCGGCGGTCACGGCGATCCGGGTCGCCTCGTCGTCCAGTGCCGCCAGCGCGGCCATCAGGTCGTCCGGGGCATCGGTCGTGGTCTCCACGGCGAGAGCTCCCTGCCCGGGCGCGGTGGGCCACTCCGCGAGGCCGAGGCTCTCCGCCTTCAGGTCGCCGAGGGGGTCGCCGTCGAGCCGGCTGAGCCCCGCGGCCGCGAGGATCACGGCATCGAGCTCGCCGGTCGCGACCCGCTGCAGCCGCGAGTCGACGTTCCCGCGCAGATCCACTGTGCGCAGCCGGGGGTTGCGGACGTGCACCTGCGCGATGCGCCGGGGCGAGCCCGTGCCGATCGCGGATCCGCTCTTCAGCTCGTGCAGCGCGGTCCCGTCGCGGGTGACGGCCACGTCGCGCGAGTCGGCGCGGGCCGGGGTCGCGGCGATGACCAGGCCCTCGGGCACCGTGGTGGGCAGATCCTTCAGAGAATGCACCAGCAGGTCGCACTCCCCGCGGCGCAGCGCATCGCGGAGGGCGGTGGCGAACACCCCCTGACCGCCGATCTCGCTCAGCGACGCGCGGTTGGTGTCGCCCTCGCTCGTGATGGGGACGAGCTCCACGCGGCGCCCGGAGACCTTCTCCAGCGCCTTCGCGACCTGCCCGGACTGCGCCTGCGCGAGGGCGCTGCGGCGGGTGCCGAGCCGGAGCGGGGCCGCGTCGGTCACTGCAGCACCTCGGCGATCTCGTCGAAGCGCAGGCGGCGCCCCGTGTAAAAGGGCACCTCCTCCTTCACGTAGCGGCGCGCATCGGTGTACCGGAGATCGCGCATCAGGTCGACGAGCTCGGTCGGCTCGTCGGCCTCGAGCGGGAGCAGCCACTCGTAGTCGCCGAGCGCGAAGGCGGCGACCGTGTTGGCGAGGACCCCGCGGAAGGCGGCGCCGCGGCGGCCGTGCTCGGCGAGCATGCGGCGGCGCTCGTCCTCCTCGATGAGGTACCACTCGGGCGTGCGGACGAACGGGTACAGGCAGAGCCAGCCCTTCGCCTCGACGCCCCGCAGGAAGCCGGGCACGTGCGCGCGGTTGAACTCCGCGTCGCGGTGCACGCCCATCACGTTCCAGACCGGCAGCAGGGTGCGCAGCAGCTCGGTGCGGCGCAGCCGGCGCAGCGCCTTCTGCAGTCCCTCGGGAGTGGGCCCGTGCAGCCACACCATGAGGTCGGCATCGGCCTTGAGGCCGGAGACGTCGTAGAAGCCGCGGACGCTGATGCCGCCGTCCTCGATGTGGCGGACGATGTCCTCCAGCTCGGTGGAGTCGGTCTCGAGCACCGGGGCGGCGGGGTCGCGGCGCCACACGGCCCAGAGGGTGAAACCCTGGGGCGAGGCGTCGGAGTCGGCGGCGAGCATGGGCGTTTCTGCAGCTTCAGCCATGGGACCAGTCTGCCCCCTCCGCCTATGCGCCGGGGACTCGTGACGACACGCACCCGGATCCGGCCGGGATCCGGGCAGGATCCGGGCTCGGCACGGTCCGGCGCGGCCCGGGGATCCAGCCTCCGGTGCGGCCCGTGTCCCGATCAGCACACGGTGTGACGATCAGCACACGGATCCGCCGGATCGGTGTGCTGATCGTTCCTCGGTGTGCTGATCGTCACGGCGGAAGACCGTGCCCAGGACGCGCCCGGGACGCGCCGAGGACCGGCGTCAGCGGGCGATGCTGCGGGTGACGGCCCAGACCACGCCGCCGACGACCGCCGCGACGCCGACGACCGCGGCGAAGGCGCCGACCGGGTTGCGCTGCGCGAAGACGCGGGCCTTGCCGCCGGCCTTCTGCAGCTGACGCGGCACGTTCGTCTTGTCCTCGATCGCGAGCAGTGCGGCCTTCAGCTCGGCGCGGGCCGAGGCGACCGGGTCGACCAGGCCTGCCGGCACGGCCGTGCGCGGGATGTTCACCGGGTCAACGGCCATCGCCGGCCTCCTTCACGATGCGGACGTCGGTCGCCACGGCCTGCGCGGGGTTCTCCCGGCGCAGCACGGTGCGGAACTTCAGGAGACCGAGCAGCGCGAACACGAGCACGGCCAGGAGCAGGATCCCGAACGTGATGATCGCGGAGAGCCAGACCGGGAACCAGGACGAGAGCCCGGCGATCGCGAACACGAGCACCACGGGCACGGCCCAGAACAGGAAGAACAGCGCGACCAGGAACCAGACGCTGCCGATGCCGGCGTCCTTCGCGGTGCGGGAGATCCAGGTCTTGGCCGCGTCGATCTCGGCCTTGACCAGGTTGCTGATCAGGTCGGGGATGTCGCCGAGGAGCGTGAGCAGGCTGTCGTCGGCGCGATCCCGGTAGTTGCCGGCCATGTCAGGCGCCCGCGGTCGGCTTCTTCGGCGCGCTCTTCGCGGCCGCGGATGTGCGGGACTTCGTGCGGCTCTCCTCGGCGGCGACGCTCTGCTCCGCGGCCGCGACGGTCTCCTCCGCCGCCTGCTTGACCTCGGCCGCGACCGCCTTGCCGCTCGCGATCGTGGAGTCCACGCGCTGGCCCGGGGTTCCGTCGGAGGTGGCGGCCTTGACGATCTTGACGGCGCCGGTCCACAGCGCCTGCGGCACCGCGGCCGCCTGGGCCTTCGCGAAGTCCTGCACCTTGTGCACCTGTGCCTGCACGGGGTCGAGGTGCCAGACCTTCAGCCACTGCTTCTTGATCTGTTCGTACCGTTCGCGCCCGGCACGCGTGCCCAGCACATAGCCGACGCCGAGTCCGACGACGAGTCCGATCTTCCCCTTCATGGGGTCTCCTCACGATTGCGGTCCCTGCGGGCTACCAGCGTAACCCTGTATTCCGTTTTCGGCATCTATCGGTCGCGGAGTCGGCCTTCCGGGCGTCCGCCCACCCGGTCATCCCCAGAGCAGGGCGTGGCGGATCCGCTCCGCCTCGGCGCGCGCGTGCGGCACGACCTGGGCGAGTCCGGTGCCGCTCAGCCAGGCCCCGGTCGCCGCCAGCCCCGGCACGGCGCCGATCGCGGCCGCCGCGGCGGTGCGCCGCTCCGCGGCTCCCGCGACCGCGGAGGGCTGCGCCTGAACGAAGCGGGCGCGGTGGCTGCCGCGCAGCCGATCGGGCGGCAGGGCGACTCCGAGGAGCGCCGACGCCTCGGCCAGGGCGAGCGCGGCGGCGGCCTCGTCGTCGAGCGCAGCGGTCGCGGGGTCCTCGTCCTGGGCGCCGAACGACACCCGCACAACATGCCGGGATCCCGCCCGCTCCCGCAGCCACGCCCACTTCGCGGTGCTGTGGGTGAGGGCCTTGGCGACGTGCGAGCCGGGAACCGTGAGCACGCCGGATCCGCGCGGCGCCGCGTCGAGCACCGGGGCGTCGAGCACCAGGGTGACGATCTCGATGCGCGGCGATGACGCGGCGGCGACCTCCGCGAGCTCGGGCACGTACGGGGCGAGCAGCCGGCGGGCCGTGCCCTCGTCGACGGCGAGGATGACGGCGTCGAAGGACTCGGGGATCCCGTCGGCGGCCTCCTCGCCCTGCTCCCCCGGTTCGCCGGACTCGACCACGCGCACGATCCAGCGCTCGCCGTCGCGGTCGAGACGCTCGATCGGCGTCGCGATGCGCACCTCGGATCCGAGCAGCTCGATCCGCGCGACGAGCGCGTCGACGAGGCCGGCCATGCCTCCATCGAGTCCCTGCACGGCTGCGCCCGGGGCTCGGCCCGCTCCGCCGGTGATCTCGGCCACGGCCCCGGAGAGGGAGCCGACGCGGGTCAGCGCCGCGTTCAACGCGGGGGCCGCGACGTCGACGTCGATGTCATCCGGATGCGCGGAGTACACCCCGGTGCTCACGGGCGCGACGAGCCGGTCCAGCACACGGGCGCCCATGCGCCTGCGCACGAGACGGCCGAGGCTGCGGTCGTGGCCGATCGTGAGCGGCGGCAGCAGCCGGTCGAGCCAGGCCCGCCACGTGCCGTTCCAGCCGATCACGCGCCGCACGTCCTCCGCGAACGGATTGGCCGGGATGCCGAGCAGGCCGCCGTGCGGCAGCGGCGCCGCACCTCCGGGGATGCCGGCCACCCACGCGCCGCCGGGTTCCGGGGTGCGCACGCGGTCGCCGAGGCCGAGGTCGTCGATGAGGGCGCGCACGTGGCCGCCGCGCACCGCGAAGCTCTCCGCCCCGGCGTCGAACACCAGCCCGTCCGCCTCGCCCGCCTGCACCGCGCCGCCCGCGCGCTCCTGCGCCTCGAACACCGTGGCATGCGCGCCGATCGCGGCGACCGACTCCGCCGCCACGAGGCCCGCCACGCCGCCGCCGATCACGGCGACCCTCCGTCGTGCCGCGCGTTCGGCGAGCTCCGGCGTGTGTGCCGGTTCTGGCGCGCCGCCGTCGCCGGACCGCGGATCCGTCATCGCGCGGCCTCGGCGGCCGGCTCGGTGCGCACGGAATGGGCGAGCTCGACGATGCGGGTGAGCACCGCCGGGTCTGTCTCGGGGGGCACCCCGTGGCCGAGGTTCAGGATGTGCGCCCGGGCCGCGGCCCCGCGCCGGAGCACCTCGCGGACGTGCGCCTCGATCACCGGCCAGGGAGCGGTGAGCAGCGCGGGGTCGATGTTGCCCTGCACCGTGACGTCGGGGCCGAGCACGGCGACGGCCTCATCCAGCGGCAGGCGCCAGTCGACGCCGACCGCGGCGGCGCGCCCGCCGAGCCGCATGTCGCCGAGGAAGGGCCCGGTGCCGACCCCGAAGTGGATGACCGGGGCGTCGATCCCGTCGACCGCGGCGGCCGAGTGCGGCGCGACGAAGGCGCGGTAGTCGGCGGGGCTCAGGGAACCGGCCCAGGAGTCGAACAGCTGCACGGCGCTCGCGCCCGCCGCCCGCTGAGCGGCGAGGAAGGTCCGCGAGACCTCGGCGAGCCAGCCCGCGAGACGGTTCCAGGACTCCGGATCCGTGTGCATCATCGCCCGGGCACGCAGGTGCTCCTTCGAAGGACCCCCCTCGACGAGGTAGGCGGCGAGGGTGAACGGGGCGCCGGCGAAGCCGATCAGCGGGGTGCGGTCGCCGAGCTCGGCGACCACGAGGCGCACCGCCTCCTCGATCTGCGTCGTGTCGAGCGATGCCGGATCGATCGCGGTGATCCGGTCGACGTCGGAGGCCGTGCGCACGGGCTCGGCGAACACCGGACCGCGACCGGGCTCGATCTCGACCTCGACGCCGGCGAGACGCAGGGGCACCACGATGTCGCTGAAGAAGATGCCCGCGTCGACGCTGTGGCGGCGCACGGGCTGCAGCGTGATCTCCGCGGCGAGGTCGGGCGTGAGGCAGGCGTCCAGCATGCGGGTCCCGACACGGAGGTCGCGGTACTCGGGCAGCGAGCGTCCCGCCTGGCGCATGAACCACACCGGGGTCGTCTCGGGGCGGATACCGGCAAGGGCGCGCAGCAGCGGGGCATCGTTCAGGGGCATGGGTCCATTGTCCCCGACGCACCTCTGCGCGGGATGCGGACCTGGTCCGCGCGGATCCGGACCGCGATGCCCGCCGGGATGGCCGATCAGCAGCCACGACCGAGCGGATCCGGGATCCGGATGACGTCGCGCGTCGGATGTCCAGGATCCGCAAAGGCCGCGGAGCGTAAACTCCCAGGGTGCTGCTCTGCGTCACGGCCAATCACAAGACGGCCCCCTTCGACCTCCTCGAACGACTCAGTCGCACCCCGGACGACCTGGCCGGATCCCTCTCCGAAGGATCCAAGGGCGCCGTCGTGCTCGCGACCTGCAACCGCTTCGAGGCCTATGTCGACGTCGACGGCACGGCCGACGAGAATGACGTCGCGCGCATTCTGAGCACGGTCTCGGAGCGCAGCGGCATCGACGCCGACATCCTCTCCGCGTCGTCGTCGGTGCACTCCGGCCCCCGGGTCGTCGAGCACCTGTTCTCGGTCGCGTCGGGTCTCGAATCCGTCGTCTCCGGCGAGGGCGAGATCGCGGGCCAGGTGCGTCGTGCGCTCACCTCGGCTCGCAAGCACGGCACCACCTCCCCCGAGCTGGAGCGCCTCTTCCAGCGCGCCAGCGAAGCCCAGCGCAAGGTCAAGAACGACACCGCCCTCGGCCGCGCCGGCCGGTCGCTGGTGCGCCTCGCCCTCGACCTCGCCGACAGCCGCATCGCCGACTGGAGCACCGCGCGCGTGCTGCTCGTCGGCACCGGCGCCTACGCCGCGGTGACCCTCGCGACGCTGCGCGAGCGCGGCGCGCACGACATCAGCGTGCACTCCCCCTCGGGCCGCGGTGCCGCGTTCGCCGCGAAGCACGGGATCCGGGCGCTGCCCAAGGCGGAGTACGCCCGCGCCGCCGCGCACGCCTCGATCGTCATCACCTGCACGAGCGCCGAGCACCCCGTGCTCGACGCCGCGATCCTGCGCGCAGGCCGCGGCCCGGCTCTCGCCGCCCTCCCGACGCCGCACGGCACGGCGGTGGACTGCCCGATTCCGGGGCACGGCTTCTCGGCCGGCGCGACCCCGTCGCAGCTGATCGTCGACCTCGGCATGCCCCGCAACGTCGCACCCGATGTCGCGGAGGTCGAGGGCGTCGCTCTGCTCGACCTCGAGACGATCCGCCTGCACGCGCCGCTCGAGGAGCTGCAGGCGACGGACGCCGCGCGCTCGATCGTGCGTGCCGCCGCGGCGACGTTCCACGAGGTGGGAGCGCGCGAGAGCGTGACCCCCGCGGTCGTCGCCCTGCGCGGGCACATCTTCGGCCTGCTCGAGGCCGAGATCGAGCGCGCCCGCAAGCGCGGAGACGACGGCGGCCAGGTCGAGCAGGCCATGCGCCACCTCGCCGGCGTGCTGCTGCACACCCCGACGAGCCGCGCGCATGAGCTCGCCGCCCAGGGCCGCGGATCCGAGTTCATCGCCGCCCTCGAGACGCTGTACGGGCTCTCCGCCGAGCCCGCCGTCCAGGACGACGCCGCCACGGCCTGACCGGTTCGCTCTCTCCGGGCCGGCCCACTGCGTGCCGGCCCGCGGGGCGTGCCGGCCCGCGGCCGCGTCCGCGTCCGCGGTCGAGTCCGCGGCTAGCCTGGTCGGGTGAGCGACGTGACAGACGAGGGCCCGTTCTTCCACGGCACCAAGGCGGATCTGCGGCCCGGCGACCTGCTCACGGCGGGATTCCGGTCGAACTACCGGCCCGAGGTCGTCATGAATCACATCTACTTCACCGCGCTGCGCGACGGAGCCGGCCTCGCCGCAGAGCTCGCCGCCGGCGACGGCGAACCGCGGGTGTACCTCGTCGAGCCGACCGGCGCCTTCGAGGACGACCCGAACGTCACCGACAAGAAGTTCCCCGGCAATCCGACGCGGTCCTATCGCAGCGCGGATCCGCTTCGCGTGGTCGCCGTGGTCGACGACTGGACGCGGCTCGCGCCGGAGGCGCTGCAGGGCTGGCGCGACCGCCTCGCCGCCATCCTCGACGACGAGCGCGGCGAGATCATCAACTAGGCCGAGCCGCACTGCCGGCGTGCGGGCGCCGGGGGAAACACCGGGTGTGCGGGCGCAAGGCGATCGAGCGGCATCGGCCTGGGCGCGGACACTCGCGGTCTTCCGCGAGATGGCGACGCCGTGATCCCCGCGCTCCGCGTCGGGGATCGTCGCGAGATCCCTCACTGACCGGCTCCCGCGGCGTGCTCCCCGCGCGGAGATGTGCGCTTCGCTCGGAGAGATTCTCGAATCGGCTCCGCGGTCGGTGCACATCTCCGATGTTGGCGCACCGGCAGCTGCGATGTGGATGACGAGGCCGGAGTGCGAGACTGGATCCATGGCCCTTCACATCACCGGAGACACCGCCGCCGACACCCTGCTCAGCGACAACCCGCTCGCCCTGCTCGTGGGCATGCTGCTCGACCAGCAGGTCGCGATGGAGACCGCGTTCGCCGGACCGCTCAAGATCGAGCAGCGCACGGGCGCGGCCGACGCCGCCGCGATCGCCGCGTACGACCCGGACGAGTTCCTCGCCGCGTTCAAGCAGTCCCCGTCGGTGCATCGCTTCCCCGGATCCATGGCGACGCGCGTGCAGACGCTGTGCCAGAAGCTCGTCGACGACTGGGGCGGGGACGCCGCGAACCTGTGGACCCAGGGGGATCCGGACGGCGCCGAGGTGCTACGGCGACTGAAGGGCCTTCCCGGGTTCGGCGAGCAGAAGGCCAAGATCTTCCTCGCCCTCCTCGGCAAGCAGTACGGCTTCACCGGCGCCGGCTGGCGCGAGGCCTCTGCGCCCTACGGCGAGGACGGATCCTTCCGCTCGGTCGCCGACATCGTCTCGCCGGACTCGCTCGCGAAAGTCCGGGAGCACAAGCGCGCGATGAAGGCCGCGGCCAAGGCGACCGCCTGAGGCCTCCGCCGCGCTCCGTCAGGTGCGCCCGGAACGGATCACCGGTGACTGAGCCGCCCGCACAATTCAGGCCCGACATCCGGATCCGCCCCTCGAACCGCCCGGTCGACCGGCTTCCCGAGGACTCAGCCTGAATACGGCGGACCGGGTCCTGACTACGGCGGGCCGGGTCGGCCCGCCCCCTCGATCGCGGCGACGACGCGCCCCGCGCGATCCCGGGCAGAGCGCGGGATCCGGCCTCCCTCCCCTCGGACCGGATCCCGCGCCGTTCTGCGGTGGCCGGCGGCTCAGCGGACGGCGACGCGCACCGTGGCCGGGGCAGACGGGCCCGTGTGCGGCAGCTTCTGCGTGATCGTCGCCCTCTGCGGCACGGTCAGTTTGCGGTCGAGCACGAGCGTCCAGCTGCCGTCCACGGCAGCGGTCGTCGAGGCCGCGGCGGGGATCCTCCCGGGACCGGTGACCTTCACGCTCACGGTGGCGCCCGGGGCTCCGACGCCGCGGATCGTGATCCGGTCCGCGGCGAGCGCAGCGGTGGGGGCCTTCGGTGCGACACCCGCGGCGTCGTCCTGCACGGCCGAGAGGTTCTTCATCCAGGTGAAGGACGTCGGCGTGATGCTGTCATCCCCCCAGACCTTGCCGTCGCGGTCGACCGCGTAGGCGAAGAACCCGCCCTTCGTGCCGCCCTGCGGCTGCCACGTCGCGTACTCGTACGCCGTGGATCCCGGCGCCGTCGCGGGGTCGTAGATCCCCTCCGCGTCGCCCCAGTGCGTGCGGTCCTGCTCCTCGGGGAAGGAGAACCCGGGGAGGAACTGGCACGGGGCGATCTTGTCGGCGAAGGTGTTCCAGGTCGATTGCATGCCCGCCGCGCCCCGGCCGTAGGCCTGCAGGAGAACGTAGGACACCTTCGACGAGACCGCCGTGAACAGCGGGGTGCTGCCGTCCTGGTTGGTGTCGAAGATGAGGATCTTGTCGGAGCCCGAGGTCGGTCCGAGGAGATCCCCGAGGGCGTTGAAGACGCCGATCGCCCTGGTCAGGTCGTCCCCGGTCGGGTACGACTCCACATCGATGTCGATGCCGTCCAGCCCGTACGGGGTCACGTAAGTGTCGACGAGCTTCTGCGCGTAGTCGCGATAGGCCTGGTCCGTCAGCGGGATGTCCGCCTTCGCGAGCTTGTCGATCCACAGCGTGTACGCGACCCGGGTTCCGCGCGCATGCAGCTCAGGGACGTACTCGTCGCGCAGGGCGCGCCAGTAGTCGGTGTCCGCCGTCGCACCGGCGTCGAAGACCATCGCCACATCGACCTCGGGAGGCAGGTCCGTCATGCGCGTGACGTTGGGGTCGGGCAGGTTCGAGTTCGCGCTCTGCGGCACCGTGACGTCGCGCCAGGTGCGGTAGTACGCCATGGTGAGGGGCTCGGCCGAGCACTGCGACGTGTTCCCGACCGATGCGGATCCCGTCCCGGCGAGAGCGGGTGGCGCGCCGAGGACCGCGACTCCGGCGAGGAGCGCGCCGAGACCGATGGCAGCTGTCGTGCGATTCATACGTGCCTTCTCTCTTCTTCGAGTGGGGTGGCTTCCCCGATCGCGGCGTCGAGCGCCGCGAAGTCCGCAAGCTCCAGGGCGGTTCCGGCGTTCCACGCCCGTTCCGCCATCGCGCGCAGCGGTCCGCGGATCCCCTCCGCGACCTCGGCCGGGGTCTGCGCCTCCGGCCGGTCCGACCACACCGCGAACGAGACCCCGAGCAGCGCTTCGGGGTACGGGCGCTCCAGCTCCTGCACCACGGTCGCCTGCCCTTCGGGTCCCCACAGCGCCGGGAAGAGGCCGGGATGCCAGTCGGCCGCCCAGATCCGCTCCGCCGTCGGGTAGCGGTAGCCGGCGTTCTCACCGAGCACGTAGTAGAACACCGCGTCGTCGACGTTGACGAGCCGATGCCCTGCGGCGAGCGCGTCGGCGACCGGCCGCATGCCGGCGTTCCAGTTCGTCCACCAGGTGAGCACGACGTCCTGGTCCAGACGCTCGGCGGTGCTGCGCAGCAGGCCGTCGTTCCAGGCGCGCGCTTCGAGACCGCGCTCGCGCAGGTGCGCGGCGACGCGGTTGACGAACGCGGTCAGCAGGTCGAATCCGGTGCCCGCGGCGCCGTAGCGCTCCGCGGCCGCCGTCGCGAGCGCCGGGAACTCGGCGATGCGGTCGAAGTCGACGAACTCGTCGCCGCCGAGATTCCAGCGCGTGCTGTGCGGGAACACGGGGAGCATGTCGTCGATCAGCGCGAGGGCGAAGCGGACCGGATCCTCGCGGGTGATGTCGAGCGCGTGGTCGGTGGCGAGGCCCGGGGCGTCCGGCAGCCGCAGGTCCGGGTGGGCCCGGAGCGCGTGCCGCAGATGCCCCGGCATGTCGAGCGACGGGACGAGGTCGATGTGCAGGTCGCGGGCGGTCGCGACGATCTCGGCCGCCTCGGCGCGGGTGATGCGCCCGGACGAGACGATCTCGGGGAAGGCCGTCGATTCCAGCCGGAAGCCCTCGTTCTCGGAGAAGTGCCACTGGAACACGTTCACGCCCACGTCGGCGGCGGCGTGCAGCTGCGCGAGGATCCACGCCGCGGGGTAGTGCTTGCGC
This sequence comes from Microbacterium sp. MMO-10, assembly GCF_037148715.1. NCBI lineage: Bacteria > Bacillati > Actinomycetota > Actinomycetes > Micrococcales > Microbacteriaceae > Microbacterium > Microbacterium sp. MMO-10. Next base: position 261,988 of record NZ_JBBCSV010000001.1, read on the forward strand.
CCCGCGTCGAGATGCAGTCCGCGCTCGGCGACCGCCGGCGCGGAGCGCACGATGCCTCGCGGGACCGCCCCCTGGGCGCGCAGGTTGTGCAGGAGCTGCCGGGTGGCGCGGAACACTCCGGCGGCGGAGGCGGCCGTCACCACGACGTCGTCCGCCACGTCGATCGTGAACGACTCGTCGGCCGGATCCCGGTGCGCGAGCGGACTCAGCCGCACCCGGATCACCGGATCCGAGACGTCGGCGGCCGCCGCGATCCCCCGCTCCCGCAGTTCGGACTCGAGCCGCTCCGCCTCCCGGCGCAGTCCCCGGCTCGCCGCGATGACCCGCACCCGCTCCGGCTCCCACGTCCCGCCCGCCGGCTCGAACGCCGTGGGCTGCGGGAGCGACGCCCACGGCGTTCGCGCGGCGGGTGCCGCCGGAGAGATCATCCCTTGACGCTCCCCTCCTCGACGCCCTTGAAGAACTGCTTCTGGAGGACGGCGAAGAGGATGATGATCGGCACGAGCGCGATCATCGTTCCCGCCGCGATCACCCGGGGGTTGGATCCGAAGTTCGAGTTCAGGTAGTTCATGCCGACCGTGAGCGTGTAGTTCGCCGGATCCGAGAGCACCACGAGCGGCCAGAGGAACTCGTCCCAGGCGCCGATGAACGCGAACAGGGCGACCACCGAGACCATGCCGCGGATGTTCGGCCACACGATGTGGCGCAGGCGCTGCAGGGTGTTGGCGCCGTCGATCGTCGCGGCGTCCAGGGTGTCCGCGGGGATCATCCGGCAGGCGGCGGCCATGAGCAGCACGTTGATCGCGGCGATCGCGCCGGGCAGGAACACGCCCCACAGGGTGTTCGCCAGACCCAGCGACTTCACCGTCAGGTACTGGCTGGTCAGGGTGACCTCGCCGGGGAGGAGCAGCGTGGAGAAGAAGATCGCCATGACGATCCCCTTGCCGCGGAACTTCAGGCATCCCAGTGCGTAGCCGCCGAGGGTGGCGAAGATCACGTTGGTGATGACGGTCCCGACGCCGACGAGCAGCGAGTTGCGCGCGTAGTCGAGCACCGGGATCGTGCGGAAGACCTCCGCGTAGTGGTCGAGCGTGGGAGCGCTCGGGAGGAGGTTCGGCGGGAAGCCGTAGATGTCCTCACCGGATCCCTTGAACGACGTGGAGAGCTGCCACAGGAACGGGAACACCATGATGCCGAGCACGACGACGAGCAGCACGTACTTGCCGATCAGTCCGCCGAGGGAGGGCTTCATGATGTCGGCGGATCCGCGGGTGCGGAACGGCTTCTCGCGGTGGCGCGGCGGGCGGGCGCCGCGGCCGGCTGCGGCCTGCCGGAGCGTCGCCTGCTCCTCGATCACGCCGGCGCTGCCGGGGGTCTGGAAGGAAGTCATGCCGCCACCTCCGCGCGGTTCTTCGCGTCACGGCGCTCGGCCCGCTGCTGCGCGCGCAGGTCGCGGCGGGTCCGCCGGCCCGCCAGGGCGTCGCGGATCATCTCGCCGTTGTTGGCGATGCCGACCACGGTCAGCGGGATGAGGGTCAGCAGGAACAGCACGATCGAGATGGCCGAGGCGTAGCCGATCTGGCCGTTCAGCCCCTTGCCCATCGACTGGATCAGCATCACCATGCTCATCGACCGGCCGCCGGGCCCGCCGGATCCCGAGGAGAGGATGTACAGCTCGGTGAACACGCGCATGGCCGCGACGCAGATGAGCACCGAGACGAGCATCATCGGGCCGCGCACGCCCGGCACGGTCACCGACCAGAACCGCCGCCAGGCCCCGGCGCCGTCCATCGCGGCCGCCTCGTGCAGCTCGCGCCCGACGTTCCCGAGGGCGGCGAGGTAGACGACCATGTAGTAGCCGAGGCCCTTCCACACGGTCAGGCCGATCGCGCAGAAGATGAGCAGCCAGCGGTCGGAGAGGAACTCGATCGGCCGGTCGGCGAGGCCGAAGAACTTCAGCGCCGAGTTGATCGTGCCGGTGCTGGAGAACAGGAACTCCCACACGATCGCGACGACCACCGCCGAAGCGATCACCGGGAAGTAGAACGTGGTGCGGAAGAACCCGATCGCCGGGATCTTGCGATGCACCAGCAGCGCGAGGAGCAGCGGGAGGAAGGTGAGCAGCGGCACGCACACCACCACGTACACGAGGGACGTGGTGAGGGCGTACCCGAACCGCTCGTCGCTCGCGAGACGGGTGAAGTTGTCCAGGCCCACGAACGCGACGGGCCGGAGGGGGCGCGCGTCCGTGAAGGCGAGCACCACCGTGTTCAGGAACGGCCACAGCGCGAACACGAGCACCCAGATCACGCCCGGAAGCACGAGCAGGTACGGCGTGTACCAGCGTTGTCTTCTCATCTGCTCACCCCCTCCTCTCACTCATCGGGTCACTTCGAGACGTTCTGGTTGGCGTAGTCCTGCGCCTTCTTCAGCGCGTCCTTCGCCGAGATGTCGCCCTTGATCGCGAGCGCGATCTGCTGCTTGGCGTAGTTCTCCATCGAGTCGACGTAGCCGGATCCGGGTGCGCCGGGGACGCGGGCCTTGTCCATCTGCGCGGCGGCGAACTTCGTGGCCTCGGCCTGCTCGGGGTTCTGCGCGCTGCCGGCGAACGCGGACGGGTCCTCGTTGGCCTTCTTCGTGCCGGGGAAGAAGCCGGCGGCGAGCTTCATGAACTCGATCTGGTTCGCGTCGTTCGTGACGTACTCGGCGAACGCGATGGCCGCGGCCTTGTTCTTCGCGTTCTTGGAGACGCTGATGCCCTGCACGAACAGCGGCGGCTCGCCGAAGCCGCCGGTCACCTTCACCGAGGGCAGCAGGGTGGGCGCGTTGACCGCGAGGTTCTTGTCGATGTAGTTCGGGCCGGCGGTCGTCCACGCGACGCTGCCCTTGTTGAAGTTGTCGACGTTGGCGTTCGCCGTGCCCGCGTTCTGCAGCGCCTCGGGGCTGACCGCGCCCTCCTTGTAGAGCTCGGCGTAGCGCTCGACGATGGCCTCGGCCTCGGGGGTGTCGAAGACGAACTTCCCGTCCTTGACGAAGTCGAACGTCTTGCCCTGGTCGCTGATGTCGATCTGCATCGACTTGGGGCTCGGCACGTCGGACAGGGTCGCGATGCCGAGCTTGCCGAGCTTGGCTGCGGCGTCGAGCGTCTCGTCGAAGGTCTTCGGCGGCGCCGTGAGACCGGCCTTGCCCAGCAGATCCATGTTCCAGTAGTTCAGCTCGGTGCCGAGGTACCACGGGAAGGCGTAGGTGCCTTCGAGCCCGTCGTACGTGTAGGCCGCGACACCGCCGTCGACGTAGTCGCTGATGATCTTGGAGTCCTTCTTCAGATCGGCCAGCTGGCCGGCCTTGGCGAGCTCCTGCGCGAACTCCGGCGGCAGGTTCACGACGTCGGGCAGCTCGTTGGACTCGGCCTGCTGCAGGATCTTGTCCTCGTAGCCGTCGGCGGGCTGATCGATCCACTTGACGGTCGTGCCCGGGTGCTCCTTCTCGAAGCTCTTCGCGATGTTCTCGAAGTAGGGCGAGAACTTGTCGTTCTTCAGCGACCAGGTCTGGAACGTGACCGTGCCCGTGATCTCGCCGTCGGCGGATCCGCCTCCGGAGGCCGCCCCCGAACCGGTGCAGGAGGTGAGGGCGAGCGCTGCGACCGCGGCGATGCCGACGGCGATAGTCGATCGGATCTTCATGGACGTGTTCTCCTTCGAAGTGTCCCGGGTGCATCGCCGGCCGGCGCTGGCATCCCATCACTAAAACGATATAGTGTGCCTAGCATGCCATAAGGGCAAGGTGTCGTCCAATATCACCGTGTTCTCTGCGCACGGTGAACCAAATCCCTTCAGCGACTCAAGGAGGAACGCGATGAGCAGTCCCCGTCGCCCGAACATCGTGTTCGTGCTGACCGACGACCACGCCGCGAATGCGATCGGCTGCTACGGATCGGTGGTGAACACCACCCCCGGCATCGATGCGATCGCGGCCGCCGGGATCCGCTTCGACCGCGCCCTCGTGGAGAACGCGCTGTGCACGCCGAGCCGCGCCGCGTTCCTCACCGGCACCTACAGCCACACCAGTTCCGTCACCACGCTCGCCACGCACCTGACGAACGACCACGAGACCTTCATCACGGCACTGAAGGCTGCGGGCTACCGCACCGCGATGTTCGGCAAGTGGCACCTCGGTCACGGCCCCGACCACGACCCGGTGGGCTTCGACCACTGGGAGGTGCTGCCGGATCAGGGCGAGTACTTCGACCCGGAGTTCTTCACGCCCGACGGCCCCGTGCGCTACGAGGGCTACGTCACCGACATCATCACCGAGCACGCCCTCGCGTGGATGGAGGCACAGGGCGACGAGCCCTTCTGCGTGCTCGTGTGGCACAAGGCGCCCCACCGCCCCTGGCTGCCGCATCCCCGGCACGCGGACCTGTTCACGGATCCGATCCCGCTGCCGCCCACGTTCGACGACGACTACGACGGCCGCGGCACGCCCGCCCACCACGCCACGATGCGCATCGCCGACTACCTCACCGACGTCGACCTCAAGGAGTATCCGCCGGCCGAGCTCGGCTACGCCGAGCGCGCGGTGTGGAAGTACCAGCGCTACATGCAGGACTACCTGCGCTGCGTGGCCGCGGTCGACGAGGGCGTGCAGGCCCTCACCGCCTTCCTGCACGAGAAGGGCCGGTTCGACGACACCGTCACGATCTACGCCTCGGACCAGGGCTTCTACCTCGGCGAGCACGGGTGGTTCGACAAGCGGTTCATGTACGAGGAGTCGCTGCGGATGCCGCTCGTGCTCAGCTATCCGGCGCGGGTTCCCGCGGGCGCGAGCACCGAGGCGCTCGTCTCGAACGTCGACATCGCGCAGACCCTGCTCGGCTTCGCCGGGGTCGCCGCCCCCGAGGGCATGCAGGGGCACAGCCTCGTCGACCTCGTGACCGCGACGGATCCGGCCCCCGTCCGCGACGCCCACTACTACCGGTTCTACGAGCACGACGACCACATGCACCACGTCTGGGCGCACTACGGCGTGCGCACCGACCGCTACAAGCTGATCTACTACTACGCCGACGGAATGGGACTGCCCAATACGGGTGACACGTCCTATCCTCCGGAGTGGGAGCTCTTCGACCTCGAGAAGGATCCGTACGAGCTCACCAGCGTGCATCTCGATCCCGCGTACGCCGGCATCCGGCGTGAGCTGACCCTGAAGCTGTGGGATCTCCAACAGGAGCTCGGCGACACCCCTCACCCGCGCCAGCCCGTCCCGGAAGGACGTACTCGATGACCCCCGACACCGACGCCGCACACTCCGCCGGTGCGCGTGGATCCGCCCCGCTGCGGTTCGGCGCGAACTACACGCCGTCGAAGGACTGGATGCACTCCTGGCTCGACCTCGATCTCGACGCGGTGCGCCGCGACTTCGCCGGCCTCGCCGCACTCGGCCTCGACCACGTGCGGATCTTCCCGCTCTGGCCGGTGCTGCAGCCCAACCGCACCCTCATCCGCGACAAGGCCGTCGCCGACGTCCGCGCCGTGGTCGACATCGCCGCGGAGTTCGGCATGGACGCGAGCGTCGACGTGATCCAGGGGCACCTGTCGAGCTTCGACTTCATCCCGTCCTGGCTGTTCACCTGGCACGACAAGAACATGTTCACGCACCCGCAGGCGCTGAGCGGCCAGGTCGCGCTCGTCGAGCGCCTCGGCGCCGCGCTCGCCGACGCACCGAACTTCCTCGGCTTCACCCTTGGCAACGAGGTGAACCAGTTCTCGGCCGCGGTGCACCCGCACCCGTGGCCGGTCACGCCCGACGAGGCCACCGGCTGGCTCACCGCCCTGCTCGACGCGGCGGAGCGCTCCACCCCCGGTCTGCCGCACGTGCACAGCGAGTACGACGCGGCCTGGTACATGGACGGCCACGGGTTCGTGCCGGCCCACGCGAGCCGCATCGGCGCCATGACCACCGTGCACTCGTGGATCTTCAACGGCACCGCCCAGCGCTACGGCGGGCGCAGCGCCGCGAGCGACCGGCACGCCGAGTACATGATCGAGCTGTCCCGCGCCTTCGCGACGGACCCGCACCGTCCGGTCTGGCTGCAGGAGGTCGGCGCCCCGTCGAACTGCCTGACCCCCGAGCAGACGCCGGACTTCCTCGAGGCGACGGTGCGCGCCGCGGTGCGCACCGAGAACCTCTGGGGCGTGACCTGGTGGTGCTCCCACGACGTGGGCCGCCAGCTCGCGGACTACCCGGAACTGGAGTACTCGCTCGGCCTGATCGACCAGGCGGGCGAGGCCAAGCCGATCGGGCGCCGGTTCGCCGAGATCATTCCGTCCCTCCGCGAGCGGCGGCCGGCGCCCGCCCGCACGACCGCGATCGTGATCGAGGTCGACGAGGACGAGATCCCCGTCAGCCGCGCCGCGATGAGTCCCGGAGGCGCGATCTTCCAGGCCTGGGTGGAGGCATGCGAGGCCGGGCTCGACGTGACCTTCGTCACGTCGCGCACGGCGGCGGATCCGGCCGATCTCGCCGCCCGCGGGATCACCGACCTGATCTGCCCCGACCTGAGCACGGGATCCGGCACCTACTCCTCGAACAACACCGTCGTGGACCACGCCGCACCCGCCGCGGGGGTTCCCGCATGACCCGCCCGAACGTGGTCGTGATCTACGCCGACGACCTCGGGTACGGCGACGTGGGCTGCTTCGGGGGCGACGACGTGCGCACCCCGCACCTGGACCGGCTGGCAGCCCGCGGCGTGCGCCTGACGAACTGGTACTCGAACTCGCCGGTGTGCTCGCCGTCGCGCGCCGCGCTGCTCACCGGGCGGCACCCGGTGCACGCCGGAGTGCAGGAGATCCTCGGCGGCAAGCGCGGCACCGCCGGCCTCCCCGCCCAGCCGACGCTCGCCTCCCGGCTTCAGGACGAGGGCTACCGCACCGGCATCTTCGGCAAGTGGCACCTCGGCACCGGATCCGGTTACCGCCCTCTCGATCGGGGCTTCGCGCAGCACTTCGGATTCCTCGCCGGCTGCGTGGACTACTACTCGCACATCTTCTACTGGGGTCAGGGCCAGAACCCCGTGCACGACCTGTGGGACGACGAGCGCGAGGTCTACGACAACGGCCGCTACCTCACCGAGGTCCTCGCGGAGAAGGCGGCCTCGTTCATCGCGGACGGCGGCGCGGAGCCCTTCCTCTGCTACGTGCCGTTCAACGCCCCGCACTATCCGATGCACGCGCCGAAGGAGTACGTCGACCGCTTCCCGGAGCTGCCCGACGATCGCCGCATCATGGCCGCCATGATCGCCGCGATGGACGACGGCGTGGGCCGGATCCTGGACGCGCTCGAGGCCGCAGGGATCGCCGACGACACGATCGTGTTCTTCTCCTCGGACAACGGCCCCTCCACCGAGAGCCGCAACTGGCTCGACGGCGAGGAGATCGATTACCAGGGCGGATCCACCGGCGGCCTGCGCGGCAACAAGGGATCCCTCTTCGACGGCGGGATCAGGGTGCCGGCGATCATCTCCTGGCCGGCCGCGCTGCCGCAGGGCGCCGAATGGGCCGAGCCCGCGGCGATGATGGACATCCTGCCGACCGTGCTGGAGGCGGCGGGCGCTCCGGCCTCCGCGGAGGCGGACGGAACGAGCGTGCTGGGCGCCCTGCGCGCGCTGGCCCCGTTGTCCGACGAGCGCACGCTCTTCTGGGAGTACGGCCCGCAGCTCGCGGCCCGGCGCGGCCCGTGGAAGCTCACGACATCGGCGCGCGAGCATCTGGGCGGCCCGTTCACGCTGGGCAGCACGGTGCTGGCGAACCTCGACGACGACCCGGCGGAGGCGGCGGACCTCTCCGCCGAGCATCCCGAGATCGCAGCCGCGCTGCGCGCCGAGCTCGAGGCCTGGGCGCGCACGTTCGACTGGGATCCGGCTCCCTGGCTCTAGCCGGGCGCCCGAACGCCCGCCCCGTGCGCGCGGTGCGCGCCCGACGTCGACCGTTGTGCAGGGAGCCCCGTCAATATGCAGGACGAGCGGGCACCGCGGCACTCGGATCCCGCGGAATCACGAGCCTGAGACGTGCCCGCCCGCCGATCGCACCTGCAGAACGGCGCGTGCTCCCTGCAGAACGGCGCGCGCCGTCGGGTCAGCCGCGCCGTCGGGTCAGCCGCGGCGTCGGGTCAGGCGCGCGCCTCGCGCTCGGCCTCCTTGGCCGCGACGATCTTGCGCAGTCCGGAGCTGGAGAAGCGGTGGTCGCGGCTGTTGAAGTACAGCTCGATCCCCGCCTCCTCGCAGTAGGTGCGCCCGGTGAAGTCGCGGTCCTCGTACTCGTCGCCGACGATGCGCACGTCGAGCTTGAACGAGCGGAGGATGTCCTCCAGATCCTGCTCGGTCGAGTAGGGCACGATCTCGTCGACGTACTCGCAGCCGCGCAGCTGGATGTAGCGCTCCACCACGGTCTGCGTGGGAGCGTTCTTCTCCGGCCGGTCCAGGGTGGGATCCATCTGCAGACCGCAGATGAGGTAGTCGCACTGCCTCTTCGCCTCGGCGAGCATCATGATGTGCCCCGCGTGCAGCAGGTCGAAGGTGGAGAAGGTGATCCCCACGCGCGGCCCCGGGTTGTAGTCCTGGTGCTTCTTCACGGTCTCCGGCGTCATCTGCGAGTCCTCTCGTCGGCCCAGAGCACTCTATCGAACGCGCCGGGCCGCGCCCCGTGAGAGTCGCTCAGCGCGACGGCGCGGCGGTGCTCTCGCGGATGGTGAGCGCCGGCGTCGGCCCCCGCCGCGACGGCAGCGGCTCCGTGGATCCGATCCGCTCCAGCAGGAACGCCGCGGCCTGCTCACCGAGGGCGAAGGTGTCGCGGGTGAGACAGGTGATCGACGGGTGCACGAGCCCGGTCACGACGGAGTCGTCGAAGGACGCCACCGACAGGCTCTGCGGCACGGCGACACCCATCTCCTGGGCGACGCGGAGTCCCGCGATCGCCATCACGTCGTTGTCGTACACGATCGCGCTCGGCCGGGCGGCGCGGCTCAGCAGCGTCCGCGTCGCGCTCGTCGCCGCGGCGGGCGAGAAGTCGGTGACGAGGGTCTCCCCCACCACCTCGCGCTGCGCGAGGGCGGCCAGCACATCGGAGCGGATGCGGGTGTGCTGGAACTCGGCGGGCCCGGACACATACGCGATCTCGCGGTGCCCGAGCGCGGCGAGGTAGTCGAACAGGGCGTGCGCCGCGGCCTCGTCGTCGAGCCAGATCGCCGGGGGATCCCCCGAGGTGTCGCCGCTGCCGATCACCACGGCCGGCAGCGGGAGAGCGGGCAGCAGCTCCAAGCGGGGGTCGTCGTCGCGCGGGTCGATCACGATCACACCGTCGACCTGATTGGCGCTGCGCCAGCGCCGGTAGGTCGCCATCTCCTCGTCGATCGAGGACACCACCACGAGCTGCAGCGCGATGCCGTGCAGCGCGAGCGCCGACTGCACGCCGGCGATGAGGTCGGTGAAGAACGCCTCGGTGCCCAGCGTGCGGGCGGGGCGGTTCACGGCGAAGCCGACGACGCCGGCACGGGATCCGACCAGGGCGCGGGCCGCGGAGCTCGGCTGCCACTGGTGCTGCTCGGCGATCTCGAGGATGCGCTGCCGGGTCTGCTCGCTGACGCCCGGTCGGCCGTTCAGCGCGAAGGAGACGGCCCCGGGGGACACACCGGCGAGCCGGGCGATATCGGCGATGGTGATGCGCTTCGCCTGTGACATAGACTCACCGTACTAGATCGTTTTAGTGGATCCCGGGGAACACGATTTCCCCCGGCGTTCCCACATTCTCGCACCGCGAAGGAGCACCCCCGTGCACGAAGAGACCTCGCTCACCGTCGGCCGCGTCACCCGCGTGCTCGCCGAGCGGGTGCGCCCCGCCGTCCACTCCGCCCGCGTGCCGCTGGAGATCGCCGCGCACGCCCTTCCGGGGGAGCCGATCACCGCCGCCGAAGGACTGGCGCTGGAGTACGCGCCGTTCGCCGCCGGACAGCAGTGGGGACCGGCCTGGGGCACCACGTGGTTCCGCCTCCGCGGCTCCGTGCCCGCCGAGTGGGCGGGCCGTCGTGTGGAGGCGCTCGTCGACCTCGGCTTCGACATCAACATGACCGGCTTCCAGTGCGAGGCGCTCGCCTACCGCACCGGCCCCGAGGGCGAGCCGGTCCCGGTGAAGAGCCTCAACCCGCGCAATCAGTGGCTGCCGATCACGGAGCGCGCCGAGGGCGAGGAGGCCGTCGAGCTGTTCCTCGAGGGCGCCTCGAACCCGGTGCTCCTCGACTACCACCCCTTCCTGCCCACGCAGGAGGGCGACATCCTCACCTCCTCTCCGGATCCGCTCTACCGCGTGCGGCACATGGACCTCGCGGTCTTCGAGCCCGAGGTGTTCGAGCTCTCGCTCGACCTCGAGGTGCTGCTCGAGCTCCAGGCCGAGCTGCCCGAGACCAGCCCGCGTCGCATGCGGATCCTGCAGGCGCTCGACGACGCCCTCGACGTGCTGGACCTGCAGCGCATCGTCGCGACCGCGGGCGACGCCAGGGCGCAGCTGGCCGACGTGCTCGCCGCCCCCGCCGATGCGAGCGCGCACCGCATCGCCGCGATCGGGCACGCGCACATCGACTCGGCCTGGCTGTGGCCGCTGCGCGAGACGGTGCGCAAGGTCGCCCGCACGACGTCGTCGATGACGACCCTGCTCGAGGAGCAGCCGCAGTTCCGCTACGGCATGTCCAGCGCCCAGCAGTACGCCTGGATGAAGGAGCACCGCCCCGAGGTCTACACGCGGATCAAGGCCGCCGTCGCCGAGGGGCGCTTCCTGCCGCTCGGCGGCATGTGGGTCGAGTCCGACACCGTGATGCCGACCGGCGAGTCGCTGGTGCGCCAGTTCTCGCACGGGCAGCGCTTCTTCGAGCGCGAGTTCGGGATCCGCTCGAAGGGCGTCTGGCTGCCGGACAGCTTCGGCTACTCCCCCGCCCTGCCGCAGCTCCTGCGCCGAACCGGCTTCGAGTGGTTCTTCACGCAGAAGATCTCGTGGAACCAGCGCAACGTGTTCCCGCACCACAGCTTCGACTGGGAGGGCATCGACGGCTCGCGGATCTTCACGCACTTCCCGCCGATGGACACCTACAACTCGCAGCTGAGCGGCATGGAGGTCGCCAAGGCCTCGCGGCAGTTCAAGGAGAACCGCGTCGCGACCCGGTCGATCGCCCCGGTCGGCTGGGGCGACGGCGGCGGCGGGACGACCCGCGAGATGACCGGCAAGGCCGCCCGCCTCGCCTCACTGGAGGGATCCGCCCAGGTCGAGTGGATCCATCCCGACGACTTCTTCGACGCCGCCAAGGCGGAGCTTCCTGACCCGGCCGTGTGGGTCGGCGAGCTCTATCTGGAGCTGCACCGCGGCACGCTCACCAGCCAGCACGCCACGAAGGCGCTGCACCGCTGGGCCGAGCAGGCGCTCATCGAGGCCGAGCTGTGGGCGTCGACCGCGGCGGTGCGCCTCGGCGCCGCGTACCCGCACGACGAGCTGGACCGGCTCTGGCAGACCGTGCTGCTGCACGAGTTCCACGACATCCTGCCGGGGACGTCGATCGCGTGGGTGCACCGCGAGGCGGTGTCGGTGCTGTCCGGCGTGCTCGACGAGGCCCGCGCCCTGTCCGCGGCCGCGCGCACGGCGCTCGCGGGCGAGGGGGACGTGGAGCTCGTCTTCACCCCGACGTCCGTCCCCACGGGGTCGTCGAGCGAGCGCAGCGCGACGGAACGCGGTGCCTCGACGGAGCGCGGCGTCTCGTCTCGCGCCGCCTTCGGCGGTGCTCGCTCGACGACCCCGGAGGAGAGCGCCCCCGTCTCACTCGCCGAGTCCGCGGACGGCTTCCGCCTGGAGAACGACCTCGTCGTCGTCACGGTCTCCTCCGAGGGCCTCATCGTCTCCGCCCTGGACAAGGCCTCGGGCCGTGAGACGATCCCCGCGGGGAAGCCGGCCAACCTGTTCCAGCTGCACCAGGACTTCCCGAACATGTGGGACGCCTGGGACATCGACAAGTACTACCGCAACCGCGTGGATGATCTCACCGCGGTGTCGTCGATCTCGGCGTCGGTCGAGGACGGCACAGCGACCATCGTGGTCGAGCGGCCGTTCTCGGAGTCGTCCCTGCGGCAGACGATCACGCTGCGCCCCGGATCCCGCACGGTGCTGCTGCGCAACGAGATCGACTGGCACGAGACGGAGAAGCTGCTCAAGCTCGCGTTCCCGCTGGACGTGTTCGCCCGGGAGACGGCCGCCGAGACGCAGTTCGGCTTCCAGCGCCGGGTCACGCACGTGAACACGAGCTGGGAGGCCGCGAAGTTCGAGACGTCGATGCACCGCTTCGTGCTCGTGCAGGAGGACGGCGGCTTCGGCGCCGCGCTCGTGAACGACTCGATCTACGGCTTCGACACCGCGCGCGACGTGGACGGCGACGACGTCACCACGACGGTGCGGCTGTCGCTGCTGCGCGCCCCGCGCTTCCCCGACCCCGACACCGACCACGGCCGGCACGAGATCCAGGTGGGCCTGGTGATCGGCGCCGACGCCGCGATCGCGACGGCCGAGGGCATCGCGCTGAACGCGCCGGCGATCGTCGTGCGCGGCGCGAACGAGGTCGAGCCGCTGGTCGCGGTGTCCGGCGAGGGCATCGTCGTGTCGAGCGTGAAGCTCGCCGACGACCGCTCCGGCGACGTCGTCGTGCGCGTCTACGAGGCGCTCGGCCGGCGCGCGACCGGATCCCTGTCTGTCGGCTTCCCGCACGCCGGGATCCGCGAGGTGTCGCTCATCGAGGACGAGCTGGAGTCGCCGCGCACCGGCGAGGCGCTGTCGCTGCGCCCCTTCGAGGTGCGCACGCTCCGCATCGCCCGGGCCTGACGGGCCCCGTCCGCACAATTCAGGCTGGACGTCGCGTACTCCTCCGGGAAGGCCGGATTCACGGGAGAGGCGGAGGGTCCAGCCTGAATTGTGCGGTGACGCTGACCCCGACCGGCGGTGGCGCTGCCCCCAACCGGCGGCGGAGCGGCTCAGACCAGCACGCGGGTGAACGCGTCGCGGCTGATCCCCTGCTCGAGGATCCGCGCCGACCATTCGCGCGCTCCGTGCAGGCTGTGGTCGCGGTAGTTGCCGCATTCGATCGCGCTCACGCCGGGAACATCGCTCCACTCGGCCTTCTCGGCGATGAAGCGCAGGCTGTCCGAGATCGCCTCGACGAGCGCCGGGATCTCGGGGCGCCCCCAGGTGATCAGGTGGAACCCGGTGCGGCAGCCGAACGGCGAGATGTCGATGACGCCGTCGACGCGGTCCCGCAGCAGCGAGGCGAGGGTGTGCTCGATCGTGTGCAGGGCCGCCGTCGGGATCTCGCCCTCGTTCGGCTGCACGAAGCGCACGTCGAAGTTGGAGATCTCGTCGCCCCGCGGGCCCTGATCGACGCCGATCAGACGCACGTACGGGGCCTTGACGGCGGTGTGGTCCAGGGTGAAGCTCTCGACCTCGGCCATGACGGATCTCCTTCGGGTGGCGGATGGACGGACCGGATCCGGCCCGAATCAGAGGCTACCCCGCCGGGTTCGGGCGGGGGCCGCCGGCCGCAACACGATGACGGATCCGCCCCCGTCGCAGAAGATGTCGTTCCGAGCGGACGATGGCGACGCCTTCTGCGACGCTCAGCCCGCCGGCTCAGTCCTCGATGGCCCCGGCGAAGAACGCGCGGATGTCGCCGGCGAGCAGGTCGGGGCGCTCGAGCGCCGCGAAGTGCCCGCCCTCGTCGAAGCGGCTCCAGTGCACGATGTTGTCGTTGTCGCGCTCGGCGAAGACGCGGATGGTCTGGAAGTCGTCCTTGAAGACCGCGACGCCCGTGCGCGCGTGGCTGACCTGCGGATCCTCCTGCACCTGCGCGTTGTCGAAGTAGCTGCGGCTCATCCCGGCCGCCGCGTTCGCGAACCAGTTCACGCTGACCTCGAGCAGGATCTTCTCCAGCGGCACGAGCGAGGTGCCGTTGCCGAAGCTGTTGAACAGTTCGCTGTAGGCCAGCAGGCCGATCGGCGAGTCGCTGAGCCCGACCGCGACCGTCTGCGGACGGGAGGCGTTCATCGTGTTGTAGCCGCCGACCGACTGGAACCACTGCATGTGCTCGAGTCCCGCGTAGTCCGCCGGCTCGAGCCGCTCGAACTCGCTCGGATCCCCCGAGGGGAACGAGAACAGCTGCAGCACGTGCAGGCCGAGGAAGCCCTCCGGGTCGAGCAGGCCGAGCTCGCGTGCGACCATCGCGCCGTTGTCGGATCCGTGCACGCCGTAGCTCGCATAGCCGAGGCCCCGCATGAGCGCGTCGTAGGCCCGGGCGACACGCGCGGTCGTCCACCCGCTCTCGGCCACGGGCTGCGAGAAGCCGTAACCGGGCGCGTCCGGGATGACGACGTCGAAGGCGTCCTCGGCACGTCCTCCGTGCGCGACCGGGTCGACGAGACGGTCGATCACGTCGAGGTAGTCGACCGAGGATCCGGGGTAGGTGTGCAGCAGCAGCAGGGGCGTGGCGCCCTCGTGCGCGGAGCGGACGTGGATGAAGTGGATGTCCTGGCCGTCGACCCCGGCGACGAAGTGCGGGAACGCGTTGATGCGCGCCTCGGCGGCGCGCCAGTCGAAGGAGCGCCAGGCGGCGAGCGCCTCACGGAGGTAGTCGTTCGGGGTGCCGGTGGTCCAGTCGTCGGCGGGCGCCGGCTGCGGCAGGCGGGTCCGGGCCAGGCGGTCCTGCAGGTCGGCGACCTCGGCATCGGAGACGGAGACGGTGAAGGGGCGGGGGGCGAAGGCTGCGGTGCTGTTCATGTCTTCGACACTATGAGCCGATTAGGATGGATTCGTTCCTAATGAAAGCGCTTCTTCGAGGATCCGATGACAAGCCCCTCTGCACGCCTCCTCGCCCTGCTCTCGCTGCTGCAGACGGGCTCCGGCCGCACCGGCGCCGAGCTCGCGACCCGACTCGGCGTGAGTCCGCGCACCGTGCGCGCCGACATCGAACGGCTCCGGGAACTCGGCTACCCGGTCGACGCCGTCCGCGGATCCGTGGGCGGATACCGCCTCGGCGCCGGAGGGCAGCTGCCCCCGCTGCTGCTGGACGACGAGGAGGCGGTCGCGGTGACCGTCGGCCTGCAGATGGCGGCGGGGGTGACCGGGGTCGAGGAGGCGGGTGCCAGAGCGCTCGCAAAGATCGAGCAGGTGCTGCCCTCGCGTCTGCGCCCACTCGTCGACGCACTGGGTTCGACGATCGACCGCGGCCAGGAGAACGTGGACACCGACGCGCCCGATCCCGAAGTGGATCCGGCCGTGCTCGCCGCCGCTGCCGCGGCGATCCGCGACACGGAATGGCTGCGCTTCGACTACCGGGACGCACCCGTGCTCGTCGAGCCTTACCGTCTGCTCAGCTGGCAACGGCGCTGGCACCTCGTCGCCCGCGATCCCGGTTCCGGCTCGTGGCACACCTACCGGGTGGACTGGATGTCGCTCCGCATGCCGACCCGGCGCAGGTTCGATCCGCAGCCGCTCCCCGGCGGCGACTACACGGCTTTCGCGATGCGCACGATCGCCGCGAGCGGCTGGGCCGTGCACGCGCGGCTGCGCATCGACGCCCCGGCGCAGGCCGTGCTCGACCGGATCAATCCCACCGTCGGCGTGGTGGAGCCGATCGACGCCGACCACTGCGTCCTGGTGACCGGCGCCGACAGTCTCGACACGGTTGCCGCGTACATCGGGATGCTGATGATGGACTTCACGGTCGAGTCCCCGCCCGAGCTGATCCCCCGGCTGCGGCTGCTGTCAGAGCGCTACGCCAGGGCCGTCGCAGGATCCTGACGCGGATCCTGATCAGCGTCCGTAACGCGCGACGATCTCCTCGGTGAGCGCGGGCCAGATCCGCTTGTGCTCCTCCCCGAAGGGCACGCCGGAGAGGAAGGCCGCCGCGACATCGCGGGACCGGTCGATGAGCAGGAAGCTGCCCAGCGCCCCGAAGTGGCCGGCGGTCTCCGGCGGCAGCGTGTCGCTCATCCAGTGCGGCGACTTGGAATCCTTGAGCTCGAACCCGAGGCCCCACTGGTTGTCCGGGTAGGAGCCGTAGCCGGGCACGATCCCCCGCAACCCGGGGTGCGAGACGGTGAGCGCGAGATCGCGCAGCGCCGCGGGGATCAGCGTGGGGCGCAGCACCTCGCGACCGAAGATCAGCAGATCCTCGATCGAGGCGAGGGCTCCGGCCGAGGGGCGACCGGTCACGTCGGTCCGGTCCATCCCGAGCGGCAGGGTGACCTCGCGCAGCATCCAGTCCGCGAACTCCATGCCCACGGCGTCGGCGATGTGCGCGGCGAGCGCATCGAATCCGGCGTTCGAGTAGATGCGGCGCTCCCCCGGAGCCTTCAGCGGCCCCTCGCCCTCCATCGGCAGGCCGCTGGTGTGGTCGAGCAGGTTCCGCACGGTCGCCCCCGCGGGCCCGGCCGGCTCGTCGAGATCCACCAGGCCGCGATCGACGGCGACCAGGGCGCCCCACGCCATGAGCGGCTTGGTCACCGAGGCGAGCGGAAGGACGGCCCGCGGATCCCCCTGCACCGCGAGCGTCCGCTCGGGGCCGGTGACGCCGACCAGGGCCGTGTGCGGGAAGCCGTCGGTCGCTCTGAAGGTCGTCGTGTCCACGGATCCATCGTGGCACGAAGGATCCGGCGGACCGGATGTCACACTTCGGGCCCGGCCGGTGTCTCCATGTCCGAAGACGCGAGACGCGCGTCGCAGAAGGAGCAGATCATGAGCAGCACGACCAGGATCCCCGCCGTCGAGGTGACCGGCCCGTTCGGCGCCGTGGTGAAGGCCGTGGCGCGCCGCAAGCTCGGCCTCGTGCCCGACTCGCTCGGGGTGATGTGGCAGCACCGGCCCGTGATGATGGACATGATGAGCTTCGGGGGCAAGACCGAGAAGTGGCACGAGCTCGACCTCGGCCTTTCGACGCTGGCGACCATGGCCGCCGCCGCGACCGTCGGCTGCAGCTTCTGCCTCGACCTGCACTACTTCATGGCGCACGACCGGGGACTCGACGAGGACAAGGCCCGCGAGGTGCCGATCTGGCGCGACTCGACCCGGTTCACCCGCCTGGAGCGCCTGGTGATGGAGTACGCCGAGGCGATGAGCCAGACCCCGCCGGCGGTGACCGACGAGCTCTCCGACGCCCTGCTGGCGGAGATCGGCGCCCCCGCGCTGCTCGAGCTCGCCGCCAAGGTCGGGTACCTCAACGCCACCGCCCGGACGAACATCGCTCTCGGCATCCACTCCGACGGGTTCGCGGACGCCTGCGGCCTGGCGCCTCTGGCGTCTGCCGCGACCGGCGTAGCGTCGCAGGCATGAGCAGCGCGCCGGCGGCCGAGCCCGAGGACCCGTTCGTCACCCATCGCGGCCTGCTCTTCACCGTCGCGTACGAGATCCTCGGATCCGCGGCCGATGCCGAGGACGTGCTGCAGGAGTCGTGGCTGCGCTGGGACGGGGTGGACCGCGACCGGATCCAGGATCCGCGGGCGTACCTCGTGCGGATCGTCACCCGGCAGGCGCTGAACCTGCTCCGGTCGGTCTCCCGGCGGCGCGAGGAGTACGTCGGCCCGTGGTTGCCGGAGCCGCTGCTGACGACCGCGGACGTGGCGGACGACGTGGTGCTCGCCGAGAGCGTGTCGGTCGCGATGCTGACGGTGCTCGAGACTCTCGGCCCGACCGAGCGGGCGGTGTTCGTGCTGCGCGAGGTGTTCGACGTGCCGTTCGACGAGATCGCGGACGCCGTCGGCAAGACCCCGGCGGCGGTGCGTCAGATCGCGCACCGCGCGCGCGACCACGTCGCCGCCCGGCGCCCTCGTGTGCCCGTCGACGCCACCGAGCACGACCTGGTGGTGGAGCGCTTCATCGCGGTGATGAACTCGGGCGACGTGCAGGACCTCATGGACGTGCTGGCGCCCGACGTGGTGTCGGTCACCGACAGCGGCGGACTCGTCCGGCACGCCGCGCGCCGGCCGCTGCACGGCGCCGACCGGGTGATCGCGTTCCTGCGGGGCAGCATCGCGAAGCTCGACGTCGCGTACAGCGTGGTGCCGCTGCGCGTGAACGGCATGCTCGCCGCGGGGATCCGGGTCGGCGGCGACCTCGCGGCCGCGGTGAGCTTCGCCGTCGAGGACGGCCGGATCACCCGGGTGTTCTCGGTCGCGAACCCGGGCAAGCTCGCCGGCCTGGACGCGGAGGCGCCGCTCAGCCGCTGACGATGTTCTCGGGGGGGAGGATCACGCTGCACACCCGGATCCCGCGGTTCCTTGCACAGTGCGAAGGAACAGAGGTTCTTTCACCTCGCATCGCGCAGTGGCGCCGGCCGGCGTCGGCGAGGCTGGATCCAAGCCCCCCACTCGTACGCAAAGGAGCACGCGCATGGAACGCGACCCCGATCTCTTCGACACCGACGCACTGCTGCACATCGGCCGCCCCGTCTGGTTCGAGAAGCACCCCTCGCAGGCCGAGGGCGAGGACTTCTGACTCCCCGCCGTCCCGGCACGGAAGGGCCGCGACTCACCTGCGTGGGTCGCGGCCCTTCCGCGTGACGGCACGGCGCATGCGGGTCCGCCCGCGGGCCTCGCGCTCCTCGCGACGCTCGACGCGGAAGAACGCGACGACGCACGCCGCCATGAGCGCGACGAGGGCACGGGTGACCCAGAGCATCGGCTCCGACCTCACGGTGACGGCGTCGCTCGGCAGGCCGAACACCACGGCGAACATCGCCGCACCGGAACCGCGGCTCGGCGCCCAGCCGTGCGTGTCGAGTGCGAGGGTCGCCGTCACGCCGGAGACGGCGACGAGAAGCAGCAGGACCATGGTGAGGATCGTGCGCGGCGCACGATCGCCGCGTCGCGTCAGCGCCAGCAGCAGCACCGCCACCGGCCACAGCACGATCATCCCCACGAGGATCCCGAGAAGCAGTGCCAGCGGCACGAAGAGCAGCCCGATCAGCAGCCCGGAGCCCAGCCCCTCGCCGCGCCCGTCGGGAAGGGCGACAGCCGCCCCGCACGGGATCCCCGCGGCCGCGATGACCGCCCCGGCGCCCCCGCACGCCGTGCGGAGCGACAGGGGCATCCCGGTCAGGGCGAGGGCCGTCACGACCGCGGCGACGAGCGCGGCGGGGACGCCGCCGAGGACCATCAGCCGCGCGGATTGCTGGTCTTCCACGCCGCGCAGGGCGAATGCGGCGATCGCGGACCCCAGCACGAGCGCGACCCCGGCCGCGATGACGACGACGGCGGCACGCCCCGGGTGCGCCGATGCCCCCGCCGGGAGCTCCGGCGAGGGCATCGGCGACGACATGCTCAGGCGCCCTTGAGGCGCTCCGACAGGTAGGCGTCGAGCTCGGCGAGCGGCACGCGCTCCTGCGCCATGGTGTCGCGGTCGCGCACGGTCACGGCGTCGTCCTCGAGGGAGTCGAAGTCGATCGTGACGCAGAACGGGGTGCCGATCTCGTCCTGGCGACGGTAGCGGCGCCCGATCGCGCCGGCGTCGTCGAAGTCGATCGCCCAGTGGCCGCGCAGCGTGTCGGCGACCTCGCGGGCGAGCGGCGAGAGGCGCTCGTTGCGGCTCAGCGGCAGCACGGCGACCTTGACCGGGGCCAGGCGCGGATCGAGCTTCAGCACCGTGCGCACGTCGGATCCGCCCTTGGCGTTGGGCACCTCCTCCTCGACGTAGGCGTCGACGAGGAAGGCCATCATCGACCGGGTGAGGCCGAACGAGGGCTCGATCACGTACGGGGTGTACTTCTCGCCCGAGGCCTGGTCGAAGTAGGTCAGCGACGAGCCGGAGGCCTCGCTGTGGTTGGACAGGTCGAAGTCGGTGCGGTTGGCGACGCCCATGAGCTCGCCCCACTCCTTGCCCGCGAAGCCGAAGCGGTACTCGACGTCGATCGTGCCGGCGGAGTAGTGCGCCCGGTCCTCCTCGGGCACGTCGAACTGGCGCATGTTCTCGGGGTTGATCCCGAGGTCGATGAACCAGTCCCAGCACTCCTTCACCCAGTGCTCGAACCACTCCTGCGCCTCGGCGGGCGGCACGAAGTACTCGATCTCCATCTGCTCGAACTCGCGGGTGCGGAAGATGAAGTTGCCCGGCGTGATCTCGTTGCGGAACGCCTTGCCCACCTGGCCGATGCCGAACGGCGGCTTCTTGCGGCTCGCGGTGAGCACGTTCGAGAAGTTCACGAAGATGCCCTGCGCGGTCTCCGGGCGCAGGAAGTAGACGCCCGACTCGTCGTCGACCACGCCGAGGTAGGTCTTCACCAGTCCGGAGAACGCCTTGGGCTCGGTGTACTGGCCCTTGGTGCCGCAGTTCGGGCACGGCACGTCGGCCAGGCCGTTCTCGGCCGTGCGCCCCTTGCGGGCCTCGAAGTCCTCGATGAGGGTGTCGGCGCGGAAGCGCTTGTGGCACTGCAGGCACTCGACGAGCGGATCCGTGAAGGTGGCGACGTGACCCGAGGCCTCCCACACGCGCTTCGGCAGGATGATCGAAGAATCCAGGCCGACCATGTCGCCGCGTCCGCGCACGAACGTCTGCCACCACTGGCGGCGGATGTTCTCCTTGAGCTCGGTGCCGAGGGGTCCGTAGTCCCAGGCCGAGCGCGAACCGCCGTAGATCTCACCCGCTTGGAAGACGAACCCGCGGTGGCGGGCGAGGGCGATGACCTTGTCAAGACGGGACTGTTCGGCCACGGTGGCTCCAATGGTCGCGATGATGCGGGGAATTGCGCACGATGAGGCGCGACTCAATCCTATCGGCGCACAGGATCCCCGTGAGGGCCTGCAAGCACGCGCGAGCCGCTGACCCCCGCCTGCGCGCCCGACCGCACCGTCAGGACGGCACGCGGCCGGGGGCGGAAACGCGGATGCCGACCTGCTCTGCCCCCCGCGCGAGCCGGTCATCGTAGGTCCACAGTTCATGCGCCCCGAGCGCGACCGCGGTCGCGAGATGGAGGGCGTCGAGCGAGCGCAGGCGTCGCGGTCCGATCGTCCGCGCGAAGGCGAGCACCGCGTCGTGCAGCGGCGCGATCGCGACTCCGGACAAGGCATCCGCCGACAGGAGCCCTGCCGGGAGGTCTCCCTCGTAGACCTGCAGAGCACGCGCGACCTCGACTTCGGCCAGCCTCGATGTGACGAGCGTCGAGCCCGCGTCCCCCTCCCGCAGCATGGCGTCGGCCAGGCGCTCGGACTCCGCCTCGGCGAGAACGCGCTTCAGAAGCGCACTGCTGTCGAAGTAGAGCACCCTCACAATCGGTCTTCCCGAAGCTCATCCAGGAGGCCGATGATCGTCGCACCTGCCGGCAACGTGATCCGGGGTCGAACATCGCGAAACGGCTCGCGGGGTGGATCCACCCAGTCGGGCAGGCGCGTCGCCCTGGGTTTCACGATTCCCAGCCGTTCATCCACCGCTTCGCGCAGGATCTCCTGCTGACTGAGACCGGTGCGCGCCGACTCGGCCTTGAGAGCAGCCGCCGCCTCGGGGCGCAATCTCAGATTCATCGCCATGGGAGGACGGTACCACTCACCATCTCGATCGGTACCGGATTCGTGGCGGACTCCTCGGTCGCCCCGCACCACCGCGAACGTCGGAGGCCGGTGCCACACTGACGGGCATGGAACAGCGAGTGAGCTTCATCACCCTGGCCGTCGCCGACGTGGCCCGCAGCAGGGCCTTCTACGTGGACGGCCTGGGCTGGCAGCCGATCTTCGAGGCCGACGAGGTGCTCATGCTCCCGGTCGCGGAGCGGATGATCCTCTCCCTCTGGAGCGTCGAGGGGTTCACGGCCGAGATCGGCGCACCGCCCGCGCCCGGCATCGCACCGCTCACGCTCGCGCACAACCTCGCCACCGAGGCCGAGGTCGACGCGGTGCTCGCGGAGGCTGCGGCGCTCGGCGCGTCGGTCATGCCCGCGCAGCGTCGGGACTGGGGCGGCTATTCGGGCTACTTCGCCGATCCGGACGGCTTCCGCTGGGAGATCGCGATGAACCCCGGCGAGACCGGGGCGTTCGTGCTCGGCACGGAGAGCTGACCCCGGGCGTTTCCGCGGTCCGCGCCCGCGCGGCCTACCCTGGAATGATGAGCACCGCACCGGAGACCGACGAGCACCGCGAGCGCGACACCCGATTCTTCGGGCAGCCCTGGGCGCTCGCGCACCTGTTCGGCGTGGAGATGTGGGAGCGCTTCAGCTTCTACGGCATGCAGGGGATCCTGCTGATCTACCTGTACTACTCGGTCACCGACGGCGGGCTCGGGCTCGACAAGGCCGTCGCCGGCGGCATCGTCGGCGCCTACGGCGGGTCGGTGTACCTGTCGACGATCCTCGGCGCCTGGGTCGCGGATCGGATCCTGGGGTCCGAGCGCACCCTCTTCTACAGCGCGATCGTGATCATGGCCGGTCACATCGCCCTCGCGCTGCTGCCGGGTGCCGCCGGCGTGGCCGTGGGCCTCATCCTCGTCGCGATCGGATCCGGCGGGCTCAAGGCGAACGCCACCTCGGTGGTCGGCACGCTCTACTCGGCGGAGGATCCGCGCCGCGACGCCGGCTTCTCCCTGTTCTACCTCGGCATCAACCTCGGCGGGTTCTTCGGCCCGATCGTCACCGGTCTGCTGCAGTCGACGCTCGGCTTCCACGTCGGCTTCGGCATCGCGGCGGTCGGCATGGCAGCCGGGCTCGTGCAGTACTCGTTCGGCCGGCGGGCGCTGCCCGCCCCGGCGCGCCGGGTCGCGAACCCGCTGCCGCGGAACAAGTACGTCACGGCGGTGCTCCTCGCGATCGCCGCGATCGTCGTGCTCGTCGTGCTGGTGCTCACGGGCGTGATCCGCGCCGACAACCTCGCCACCGTGGTGATCATCGCGGCGACCGTCGCGGCGATCGCCTACTTCGCCGTGATCCTGACGAGTCGCCGCATCGATGCCACCGAGCGCTCGCGCGTGTGGGGATTCCTGCCGCTGTTCATCACGAGCGTGGCGTTCTGGTCCCTGTACCAGCAGCAGTTCACCGTGCTGACCGTGTACTCCGACGCCCGCCTGAACCGCGACCTGTTCGGCTTCACGATGCCGGTCTCGTGGGTGCAGTCGATCAACCCGATCTTCATCATCGTGCTCTCGGGTGTGTTCGCCGCGATCTGGACGAAGCTCGGCTCCCGCCAGCCGTCGACGCCGGTGAAGTTCGCCCTGGGCGCGGCGGTCATGGGCGCCGCGTTCCTGCTGTTCCTGCCGTTCGCGAACGGCCCGGCGAACTCGACCCCGCTGCTCGCGATCATCGGGATCCTGTTCGTATTCACCGTGGCGGAGCTGTTGCTCTCCCCGATCGGGCTGTCGGCGGCGACGAAGCTCGCACCCGCGGCCTTCCACACGCAGATGGTCGCCCTGTTCTTCCTGTCCGTCTCGCTCGGCACCGCGATCTCGGGCTGGCTGGTCACCTACTACGACCCGAAGAACGAGGTGCCGTACTTCTCGATCCTCGGCGGCATCGCGATCCTCGTCGGCGTCGGCCTGCTGGTCTGCGCGAAGCCGGTGCTCGCGCTCATGAAGGGCGTGCGCTGACGCGAGCGGGATCCGTTCCCGTCGCAGAAGACGTCGTTCCGGGCCGGTGACGGCGACATCTTCTGCGACGGGAACCCACGGGGTTCAGCGCGCGGCGACGCTGTCGCCGAGATACTCGCCGGCGGCGAGCTGCTCGACGAGAGGCCGTGCGACCGGCTCCCAGCCGAGCTCGGCGCGCGCCGTGGCGCCGGACGCCTGCTCGTCGAGCAGCAGCGCGTCGGCGAACGCCTCGCCGAGCCGGGCACGGGTGTCTGCGGCGCTCTCGGGCCGGACGCCCTCGGCCACGTCGTATCCGGCGGCGATGGCCTCTCCGAGCTCGCGGACCGTGGGGTTCTGGCCCGAGGCGCCGATGTAGGTCGCTCCGGCGCGCCCCTTCTCCAGCGCGAGCACGTACACGGCCGCCAGGTCGTCGACGTCGACGGTCGTCCAGTGCTGGCTGCCGTCTCCGATCAGACGCACTCCCCCGTCGGTCTCATCGGTGAGGAGCCGGATCAGCCCGCCGCCGCGGCCGTACACCAGCGCCGGTGCGACGACGACGCCGCGCACCCCGGTCGCACCGAGGACGCGGTCCTCGCCTGCCGCGCGCCAGGCCGTCAGGGCCGGACGGTCCAGGGGGCTCTCCTCGGTGATATCGCTCCCCGCGCCGTAGCTCCAGATCCCGCCGGTGTGCACGAACGGCTTGCCGCTGCCCTCGAGCGCGCCGAGCACGGCGTCGATGAACGCCGCGTCGCCCTCGGGGGTGGAGGCCGTGTGCACGACGCCGTCGGCGGCGGACGCGGCCTCCGCCACGAGCGCGGCATCGGTCACGTCGCCGACGAGGCCGATGGCGCCGGCCTCTTCGACGGTGCGGGCCTTGGCGGCGTCGCGCACGAGCGCGGTCACCTCATGTCCTTCGGCGAGGAGACGGGAGAGGACGGAGGAGCCGATGTATCCGGTCGCGCCGGTGAGAAGAACCTTCATACGATTCGCGAACGCCCGGCGTGACGGATCCTATTCCCGCCGCGGACGGGTCGGGGCCGCCCCCAGCGGGAGATCATGCGGCCGTCCGCGTCTCGAGTGCACGGAGCGACGCACCCTCGGCGCCGCCCGGGGCGATGGTTCGGACGGCGCCGAGACGGACGGCCCTGTGGGCGATCAGGCCGGCACGACCAGGATCTGCGACTGCGCGTGGTCGCCGCCCGTGGGCGTGCTGCACACGGACTTCGCCTCCGAGGTGATCAGTCCGGTCGTCCCGCTCTGCGTACCGCGCTGCCCCGCGTTGATCTGGGCGAGGAGGTACCAGTAAGCGGCCTCCGAGTTCGGCGTCTCGAAGTTCCACGCCGCGTCGAAGGTGAGGTCGGTGTACCGCCAGATCGCGTACTGGGTGGCCTCGATCGCGTCGTCGGCGCTCAGCGGGGCGGTGAACGGGTGTCCCGCGCCGGGCGCCCATGCCGCCACGGCCGCGGAGAACGCGCTGAGGGTGATCCCCGGGTAGCTGTTCTGGATGATCCAGAGCACCTTGCTGTAGATGTCGGCACTACCCGTGAGGTAGTTGCTGCCCAGGTAGGTGCCGAGGCCGCCGGCCGTCGCCGCCATGTCCGACTTCGCCGGAACGTCGTGCTCGACGCAGTAGGAGAAGTAGTCGGGAGTGCCCGGGTTGCCGGGATCCGCCGGAGTGCTGGTGAAGACCGCGTGGATCCCGGTACCGCCGTAGCCCTGGGTCAGGGCGCCCATCCACAGCCCCGAGACCATGACCGGGATGCTCGCCGTCGGGCCGTTCGGAGCGATCTGACCGACGACGTCGTAGGTGCCGGGGGTGGAGCTGGTGACGATGAGGCTCGTGAGGTCGACGATGCCGTTGGCATCCGACAGGAGGGTCTTCGGCGCGGTGGTGCCGTCGCTCCAGTGGAACGAGGACTGCCCCGCGGGCGCCGCGGGCGGCAGGGTGACGATGATCGCCTGGTTCGCCACCGGGGCCCCGTTCTTCGTCAGGGCGAAGCGGATGTTCCCGACGGGTGTGCACACGCCCGTCGGGACGGGCGTGCTGCCCGGGTCGATCTCGGTGCCGTTCGATGCAGCGAAGGCGGGTGCGGCGACCGCGACCGCGATGACGGGCAGCGACCATGCTGCGCCCTTGACGATCGTGCGGCGCGACAGGCCTGCGCCCGCGACGTGCGCGCTGTCCTTCTGTTCCATGCTGCTACTCCCCAGTTCTCGTTCGCGGTGGCGGGATTCGCCACCGTCCCCGAAAGGAAAGGAGTACGCAGGGCCGTCGAGGTGACGCGGGCGCCGGCACGCGATCCTCGCACCCCGATCCGACGAGTGCCCGTCGGCCCGGGGCGCGGTACGGGCCGGGACCTGCGCGGGCGACCGTGGCGGTGGGCGCGAGCGGTCGGCGCGCGGTCGGCGCGTCAGCGCACCGTCGGAGCGTCGGTCAGCGTGCGATCGTGCGGCCGTCCGGATCCCCGGGGCCGAGCGGACGCAGCCGCGACGGCAGCGGCCAGCCCAGGGCATAGCGCCGGGTCGGCGGGCGCTGCATGTCGCCGAAGTCGTCGACCTTGACGGTGATCCGCCCGTCGCCCTCCGGAACGACCTCCACGATCTGCACGCGGAGCGGACCCTCGCCCTCCCCCTCGAGGATCCACGGATCAGCCAGCCAGCGGATCCCGTGCTCTTCCAGCGCCGCCTCGGCGTCGAGCCAGTCGATCTCTCCGGTGAGCTCGCGCCCGAGCACGTCGACGGCGAGCCAATCGGCGCCCTCGGGACGGATCCACCCGAGCAGTTCGCCGTCCTCACGGCGGTGCGGGGTCCAGTCTGCGGGGATCATGGGGCGAGCCTAACTCGGCGGGCCCGCGGGACGATCGCCGGCGCCGATCCCCCGGGGCCGCGCCCACGGGCGGCGGTCGACCGAGACGAAACGCGGTTCCGTCGAGGACGCCGCGTTTCGTCTCGGTCGCCTGCGGCGTCCTCGCTCAATGACCCCACGAGGGCATCGCGAACGGCGCGCGTCACCAGATCGTGACGCGCTCCTCGGGGGCGAGCCACAGCCGGTCGCCTTCCGCCACCCCGAACGCGTCGTAGAACGCGTCGATGTTGCGGAGGATCTGGTTGCAGCGGAACTCGTTCGGCGAGTGCGGGTCGATCGTGAGCAGGCGGATCGTCTCGGCCTCCCGGCTCTTCTGCTGCCAGACCTGGCCCCAGCTCAGCAGCAGGCGCTGCACGCCCGTGTAGCCGTCGATGACCGGGGCCTCGGCACCGCCGAGCGCGATCTCGTAGGCCTTGAGCGCGATGCCGAGGCCGCCGAGGTCGCCGATGTTCTCACCGATCGTGAGCGCGCCGTTCACGTGGTGCTCGGTGCCCAGCCCCTCGGGCACGAGGGCGTCGTACTGCGCGATGAGCGATGCGGTGCGCTCCTCGAAGGCGGCGCGATCCTCGTCCGTCCACCAGTCCTGCAGCTTGCCGTCTCCGTCGTAGCGGCTGCCCTGGTCGTCGAAGCCGTGGCCGATCTCGTGGCCGATCACGGATCCGATCCCGCCGTAGTTCGCGGCGGCGTCGCGGCCGGCGTCGAAGAACGGGTACTGCAGGATCGCCGCCGGGAACACGATCTCGTTCATGAGCGGGTTGTAGTACGCGTTCACCATCTGCGGGGGCATGAACCACTCGTCGCGGTCGATGGGCTTGCCCACCTTGCCGAGCTGGCGGTCGTGCTCGAACCGCCCCGCGCGACCGGCGTTGCCCACGAGGTCGCCCGCGTCGATGACCACCGCGGAGTAGTCGCGCCAGGTCTTCGGGTGGCCGATCTTCGGGGTGAAGGTGTCGAGCTTCGCCAGCGCCTTCTCGCGCGTGGCCGGGCTCATCCACTCGAGCGTCGTGATCGACTGGCGGTACGCCTCGAGCAGGTTGCCGATGAGCTCGTCCATCGCCGCCTGGGCGGACGGCGGGTAGTGCCGCTCGACGTAGACCTTGCCGACTGCGTCGCCGAGCGAGCCCTCGACGAGCGAGACGCCGCGCTTCCAGCGCTCGCGGATCGTCGGCACGCCGGTGAGCTCGGTGCCGTAGAACGAGAAGTTCTCCTGCACGATGTCGTCCGTGAGGTACGCGGCGAGGCCGTGCACGACCTTGGCCCGCAGCCAGGCCTTCCAGTCGTCGAGGCGGTCCGCGACGAGCAGGGATCCGAGGCCCGAGAAGAAGCTCGGCTGGTAGGCGACGACCTCGTCGAAGGCCGCGGGTCCGGCCGGGCCCGCAACCGCGTCCCGCCAGGGCGCCAGGTCGACCCCGGCGAGCTCCTGCAGCTCGTCCCACGTCTTCAGGTTGTAGGTCTTGACGGCGTCGCGGCTCTCGACGTTGTCCCAGTGGTGGCCGGCGATCTCGTGCTCGAGCCCGAATGCGCGCTCGGCCTGGTCCGCGGCATCGGTGACGCCGGCGAGAGCGAGGATCCGCTCCAGGTGCGCCCGGTAGGCGGCACGGGTGCCCTCGAAGCTGTCGAGGCGGTAGTAGCTCTCGTCGGGCAAGGAGAGGCCCGCCTGCACGGCGAACGGCACGTAGCGCTCGGGGTTGCCCGGATCGGGCTCCACGAAGACCCCGATGAGCGCGGCGATGCCCTGTCGGTCGAGGGACCCGACGGTCGCGAGGAACTCGCCGATCGTGGTGATGGCATCGACGGCCGCCAGCGGCTCCTTCAGCGGCGCGGTGCCGAGCGCGGCGATGCGCTCGGTGTCCATGAAGCTCGCGAACAGGTCGCCGATCTTGCGGGCCTCGGTGCCCTCGTCGGCGGTCTGCGCCTCCTCGATGATGGCGCGGACGTCTTTCTCCGCCTGATCCGCGAGCAGGTGGAACGAGCCCCAGCGCGCCTTGTCGGCGGGGATCTCGGTGTTCTCGAGGAAGGTGTGGTTGACGTGCCGGTAGAGGTCGTCCTGGGGGCGGATCGCGGGGTCGAAATCGCCGATGGCGAGGCCGGAAGGGAGAACGTCGGTCATGGGGATCAGCCTATGCGGGCACTCCGACAAGCTCGACGGATCGCCCGACGCCGTGGGCGAACGCGCACCGGCTCAGGAGGATCCCGGGAGCGGCGTTCCGGGCGCAGGGGCCGGCCGAGCATCCGTGGTGCACGGCTCCTGGACTCGGGGAGCCGACGCTCTTCGTCCTGCACAGAAGGTTGTCCAAGAGAGTTCTCCACAGCAACAGTTCTTGCGCCTGATCTGGGGTTGGAATGTCGGTGGTCCGCGGTTTCATGGGGGTATGGCATCCACGACGCGTGAGGTTCTGGAGCAGGTCGAGCACCTGTTGCGGGGCATGTGCGCGTCCGACGAGGTCGTGGGGCAGTTCGAGGGGATCGATGATGCGGAGGCGATCCGGATCCTGCAGGCCTGCGGCCGCGTGCAGCGACTGATGGACGCGGGGATCACGACGGTCGCTGCTCGCGCAGCCGAGCGGGATCTGGGTTCCGCTTCCTCGGGGATCAGCACGCGGGCCGGCTGCGCGAACGTGACCGAGCTGCTCCGGCGGGCTCTTCGGGTGGATGTCGGCACGGCCCACCGATACCTGCACGCTGCGGACGCGGTGAGGCGTGACCTGCTGCTCTCGTCCGGGCAGCACGCGGCCGCCCGGTTCGAGGCGCTGGGGCGGGCCCTTAGGGACGGGGACCTCTCGGTGACGGGGCTGCTCGCCGCGGTCGGGCCGGTCGAGCGGTCCGGGAACAGGATCGACGGGCAGATGCGGGACGCGGTCGACGAGATCCTCGCCGCCATGGCCCGCGGAGCAGACCTGCCCGATGAGCATGGCCGCCCGGGACCGGCGCCGTCGACGGACGAGCTCGCGCATCACGCGCGGGCTCTGATGCTCGCGCTCGATCCGGACGGGGCGGAACCCGAGGATCGCAGGGCGGAGCGCAACCGGGGGATCACGATCGGCCGGCTCCGCGACGGAGTGCGGCCGGTCCGCGGCGGGCTGCTGCCCGAGGTCGCGGCCGTGCTCGAGCGGCTGTTCGACGCGTTCAACAACCCGGCCGCCCCGAGCGCCGCCGACCTCACCGGCCGCCTCGACCCCACCGGCGACGGGGCGCGCGCCGGGGTCCGGTTCGTCGACGGCACCGAGGCGCCCGACGCATCGCCGTTCCCGGGGGGCCCGGCCGCTCCTGCCGACACCCGCACTCGTGCGCAACGCGATCACGACAATCTCGCGGCGATCCTGAACATCGCGGCCGGCCGGTCCGGCGTGCCCGCCCTCGGCGGCGCCGCACCCACCCTGGTCGTCTCCGTAACCGCGAAGGACTACGCGACCGGCTCGGGGCGGGCGTTCCTCGAGGGCTCTGACATCGACGTCCCCCTCAGCGTGGCCCGACACACCGCGTGCGCCGGGGGCATCCAACGGGTGCTGTTCGACGACCACGGCCAGATCGTGTCGATCGGCACCACCGCTCGTGTCTTCACCGCCCTCCAGCGCCGTGCGATCGTGCTCCGCGACCGGGAATGCCTCATTCCCGGCTGCCATACCCCCGCCGCCTGGTGCGAGATCCACCACGTCCAAGAGCACGCCGCTGGCGGCCCCACCCATACCAGCAACGGCGTCGCCCTCTGCTGGCAGCACCACCGTACGCTCGAGACGTCCGGCTGGCAGATCCGAATGCGCCGCGGCGTCCCCGAGCTACGCGGACCGCACTGGTGGGACCCTGCCCGCACCTGGTTCCGGCCACGCACCAGGGGCGGCCTCACCGACGCCCTGCATCGGGCGCCCGCCGATGCCCTCGCACCACCCGGGTAGGAGACAGGCCGGACAGGGAAAGGGCGGGACTCGCCTCGAAGGCCGGACCCTCAGACCTCGCCCGCGTCCCCCATCGGCAGCGTCACCTTCAGGCAGAAGCCGGCGTCCGTGTGCTCGGCGACCACGTCTCCGCCGTGCGCCCGCGCGAGCCCTCGGGCGATCGCGAGGCCCAGGCCCGCACCCGAGGCGACCGCGTCGGGCGCGGCGCCGGCGCTGCGGGACGGATCCGAGCGCCAGCCGACCTCGAACATGCGGTCCAGATCCTCCACGGCCACGCCGCTGCCGTGATCGAGCACGGCGAGCACGAGCCGGTGCGGCGACGGCGACTCCGCGAAGACGAGGATCTCGGATCCGTCCGGTGCATGACGCACCGCGTTCGTGAGCAGGTTGACGATCACGCGCGTGAGCTGATGCGGATCCGCCCACAGCACATGCCCCTCGATCCCCTGCTGCACGATCCGCACACCGTGCTGCCCGGCGGCGGCGCTGACGTCGGCGACCGCGTCGGAGACCACGTCGAGCAGTTCGACCTGCTCCGTGCGCAGTCGGAGGCTGCCGGACGTGATGCGCGAGAGCTCGAACAGGTCGTCCACCATCCGCCCCAGGGTGTCGGCCTGTGCTCGCACCTGGCCGGGCAGAGCGCCCGGGTCCGCGAGACCCGCCTCGGCGGACTCCGCGAGCGCGCGGATCGCGGTGAGCGGCGTGCGCAGGTCGTGCGAGATCCACGCGAGGAACCGGCGGCGGTCGGAGTCGAGTCGCTCCAGTTCGGCGCGTGCATCGCTGAGCTTCGCGGAGACCTCGGCGAGCTCGGCGGAGAGGTCGTCGAACTCGCGCCAGCCGCTCGCCCCGCCGTCGACGACGTCGCCGTCGCCGACCCTGCGCACCGCGGCCGTGAGCTCCTGCACCGAGCTGCGCGCCGCTCTCGCGGTGATCCACGCCGTCGCGAGCGCGCACAGAAGGGCGGCGCCGAGCACCCACACCAGCACCGTGAAGTCGTGCACCGAGAGGTACATCTCTGCGGAGATCGCGAGCACGCCGGTCGCGAGGGCGAGCACCGAGGCGGCTCCGACCACGACCAGCCGGAATGTGAGCCCCGCACCCCGCGCGCGACGCAGCACCAGCACGGCGACGAGCGTCACGACCGCGGCGCATCCCAGCGCGGTCAGCACGATGAGCAGCACATCCAGCGCGCCGAGCGGCATCATCGTCATGCTCCGGATCCGTCGGCCGAGAACCGGTACCCCGCACCCCACTCGGTGAGCAGATGCGCAGGCCGACGCGGATCGCGCTCGATCTTCTCGCGCAGCCGCCGCACGTGCACCGTGACCGTCGACCCTTCGCCGAAGGACCAGCCCCAGACCTCGCGCAGGATGTCGTCCCTCGAGAGCACCTCGCCGTCGTGCTGCACGAGGTACGCGAGCAGTTCGTACT
Organism: Microbacterium sp. MMO-10; assembly: GCF_037148715.1. Lineage (NCBI taxonomy): Bacteria > Bacillati > Actinomycetota > Actinomycetes > Micrococcales > Microbacteriaceae > Microbacterium > Microbacterium sp. MMO-10. The sequence continues at coordinate 293,784 of NZ_JBBCSV010000001.1, forward strand.
CGCGCGCGGCGAGCAGCACCTCGTCTCCGCGCACGTGCACGCGTCTGCGGGCGGGATCCAGCCGGAAGGCGCCGCGCACGATCTCCCGGGTCGGGGCTGCCGCGGCACGGGAGCGGCGCAGCAGCGCGTCCACCCGCAGCAGCAGCTCGCGCAGCGCGAAGGGCTTCACGAGGTAGTCGTCGGCGCCGTTCTCCAGCCCGGCGATGCGCTGCTCGACCTCGCCGAGCGCGGTCAGCATGATGATCGGCACCGCCGAGCGGGCCCTCGCGTCGCGCGCCAGCTCGTCCCCGCTGATCCCCGGCAGCATGCGGTCGACGATGAGCACGTCGGGCGGATCCGCGCGCACCGCGCGCTGCGCCGACACCCCGTCGCCGAACGCGTCGACGAGGTAGCCGTTCGCGCCGAGGTAGCGCTCGACCGCCACCCGCACGGTGGGATCGTCCTCGACGAGCGCCACCCGGGGCACAGAGGTTCCCGGCGTCTCCATGCACCGAGGCTATCCCCGCCCCGGGATGCGGATCCGAGATCCTTACGTCCTCGAAAGAACTCCCCTGCGCTCGGTTCTCGGTGCCTAGCGTCGGATCCGTTCACGACCGGCGGCGACCTCGTCGTCGGCGCTTCCCCAGGAATGGAGCAATCATGCGCAGGTCCGCACTCGTCCCCTCCTCGATCGGCGTGGCCGTCCTCGCCCTCGGAGTGACCCTCGCCGGCTGCAGCTCGACCCCGGGCGGATCCTCCCCCTCGGCCGACACGATGTCGAGCTCGTCTCCGATGGCATCGTCGTCGCCGATGGATCACCCGTCGATGACCGGGACCTTCATGGGGCTCAACGGCAAGGCGGTGAAGGGCACGGTCACCGTGTCGGGATCCGAGCTGGTCCTCAGCGGGTTCTCCTCCGACGAGGGCCCCGATCTGCACGTCTACCTCACGAACGGCACCGATGAGGCGGCGGTCTCCGCCGGGAAGCAGATCGACGCCGTGGCCTTCGACAAGGACTCGCAGACGTTCCCGCTGAACGGCGTCGACCCGTCGATGTACAAGGACGTCGTCATCCACTGCGACAAGGCCAAGGCGGTGTTCGGGGCCGCCGCGCTGTCATGACCGCCGCCGGGGCCCGTGCCGCGCGGGCCTCCGTGCGACCCGCCGCCCCCGCCCGCGGGATGCTCCTCGTCGCTCTCGCCGGAGCCCTGGCCCGGGTGGCGACGGGGGTGCTGTGGCTCGGCGAGGGGGTGCTGAAGTACCGGGCCGGATTCGGATCCGCCGACATCCTCCTCGTCGCCCAGGGCGCCGCCGGCAACTCCCGGATCCCGTTCTTCTTCCGCCCGCTCGGGGCACTCATGCAGGCCGCGCCCGGTCTGTTCGGGTTGGCGATCCCGGCCCTCGAGATCGCGCTCGGGATCCTGCTCGTGCTCGGGCTCGGCCGGGTGACGACCACGATCGCCGCGCTCGGATCCATCGCCACGCTGATGCTCTACTGGTCGTCGGATCAGCTCATCGCGCAGTACCCCGCGATGGTGCTGCTCTCGGCCATCGTGCTGGCCCTGCCCCGGTCGGGGCGGCTCGGGGTGGCGTGGCTGTGGGAACGCCAGCGCAAGGCGCGGGGGCTCGGTAGGACACCGCCCGTCGTCTAGCGGCGGAACCAGCGCTTCTTCGGCTCCACGACGGCGGCGGGCGCGGCGGCCACCGCGACCTCTCGGCGCTGCCGCCACGCGGCGATCTCGGCGTCGACGTCGCGCGGCCTCGTCACCACGGGCGGGCCGCCCAACAGCTGGCGCCGGGCCTCGATGACCCTGCGGTTGAAGTCCTCCAGCACGGCACGGACATCGGCCTCCCGGCGCAGCCCGTCAAGCTGGGCATCGAGCTCGCGGTCCTCCACGCGGAGCATGAGCGCAGGCGGGCCGAGGCCGGTGAGGTTCTCGCGCTCGATCTTCCGCCGGATCCACCAGTCCGGATCGTGGTGGGCGCCGAGTCCGGGGATGGGCTTGCCCGCGCCGGGCAGATCGTCGAACTGCCCCTGCCGGATCGCGACCTGGATCGCGGTCTCGACGATCGCGGGCATCGTCTCCGCGTTCAACGTGGACGGCGGGGCCGTCGATTCGGCAGGCGTGGCGCTCAGCAGGCGCTCGGCGTGCGAGCGGCGTCTCTGTTCGTCGTCGGCCATGGGTTCCTCCGGTTCTCGTCGGACCTCGGGTGCTCTCAGCCTAACGCCGGCCGGCGGGCGGCGGCCGGGGGCCGGGAGGAGAGATCGCCGGACGGCCGGGATGTCCGCACGCACCCCTAGGCTCGTACGGTGCCCTCCCCGATCCCGAGCGAGACCCCGAGCGCGGCGCCGAGCCTGAACCGCGAGATCGTCCGGCTCGCGGTGCCTGCGCTGGGCGCGCTCGTCGCGGAGCCCGCGTTCCTCATGGTCGACGCGGCGCTGGTCGGACACCTGGGCACGACGCCGCTCGCCGGACTCGGCATCGCCTCGGCGATCCTGCAGACCATCGTCGGCCTGATGATCTTCCTCGCCTACTCGACGACCCCCGCGGTGGCACGACGGTTCGGGGCGGGCGAGCACGGCGATGCGGTGTCGGTCGGCATCGACGGGATGTGGCTCGCCCTGGGCCTCGGCGCGGTGCTCGCGGTGATCGGCTCTCTGCTGACCCCCGCCGTGATCCCGCTCTTCGGCGCGAGTCCCGCTGTCGCCGCGCAGGCGAGCGCGTACCTCGTGCCCTCGATGTGGGGGCTGCCCGCCATGCTCGTCGTCTATGCCGCGACCGGGCTGCTGCGCGGGATGCAGGACACGATGACCCCGCTGTGGATCGCCGGCGTCGGCTTCGCGGCGAACGCGCTGCTGAACGCCCTGTTCATCTACGGCTTCGGCTGGGGCATCGCCGGATCCGCGTTCGGCACGGTCGTCGCCCAGTGGGGCATGGTCGGCGCCTACGTGCTCGTGATCGGCCGCCTCGCCCGCCGTCACGACGCGTCGATCTCCCCCGAGCTGAGCGGGATCCGCGGATCCGCGCGCTCCGGCGGGTGGCTGTTCCTGCGCACCGTGAGCCTGCGCGTCGCGCTGCTCGCGACCGTGGCCGTCGCGACGGGCATCGGCACGCGCGAGCTCGCCGGCTGGCAGGTCGTGTTCACGGTGTTCTCCGCCGCGGCGTTCGCCCTCGACGCTCTCGCGATCGCCGCGCAGGCCCTCATCGGCAAGAGCCTGGGAGCCCTGGATCCGAACGGCGCACGGCACGTGCTGGCCCGCACCGTCGCGTGGGGCGCCTGGTTCGGGGTGATCGTCGGCGCGCTCATCGCCGCCCTGTCCGCCGTCATCGGCCTCGCCTTCACCGGCGACCCGCGCCTCGCCGCACTCATCCAGCCGGCGCTGATCGTGCTCGCCATCGCCCAGCCGATCGCGGGCGTCGTCTTCGTGCTCGACGGAGTGCTCATGGGAGCGGGCGACGCGCGGTACCTCGCCCTCGCAGGCGGACTGAACCTCGTCCCCTTCCTCCCCGCGCTCGCGATCATCGCGGCAACCGGCGTATCGGGCGTCGCGGGCCTGATCTGGCTCGCCGTCGCCTTCTTCGGCGTCTACCTGTGCGCTCGCCTGGTCACGCTCGGCCTCCGTGTGCGCACCGGACGCTGGCTCTCCCTCGCCGTCTGAGCGCACTCCCGATCCGCACAGGTGCGGTCCGATCAGCGTTTTCCACCGATCACGCCGTCGGAGACCCAACAGCCCGAACGCGTTGCCAATCTGGATCGATCCGAGCGACACTGAAGAGGTGCTGACCATGAATGAACCACAGGTGTGGACACTGATCGGAGTGTTCGCAGCCGGGATGTTCGGCATGATCACGATCGTGTCGACGATGTTCATCCGGGTGATGCGCTCGGAGATCCATGCGTTGCGGGTCGAACTGGTCGGCGAGATCCGCAACATCGACCGCGACGTCAACGCCCTCATGAAGCACACGTTCAACATCGACCGGGACTGACCGCCGACCGTTCCCGCCGGCACTGATGCGACAGTCTCCCCGGGGCGTCGAATCTCGCGCGAGCCGGATCTGAACCGCGGTGCCGGTCAGCCCGCGTGCCTCCGGCACCACTCGTGCATGATGATCGCCGCCGCAGCTCCGGCGTTGATCGAGCGGGTGGACCCGTACTGGGTGATCTCGACGTGCCCGGAGGCCGCGGAGAGCGCCTCGTGCGAGAGCCCGGGACCCTCCGCGCCGAACAGCAGCACGCAGCGCTCCGGCAGTTCCGCCTGATCGACGGGGAGCGCGCCGTCGAGGTTGTCGACGGCGATGATCGGGATCCGCGCCGCCTTGGCCCAATCGGCGAACTCGGCCACGGTCTCGTGATGGACCACGTGCTGGTAGCGATCGGTCACCATCGCGCCACGGCGGTTCCAGCGGCGGCGGCCGATGATGTGCACGGTGTCGGCGAGGAACGCGTTGGCGCTGCGCACGATCGACCCGATGTTCATGTCGTGCTGCCAATTCTCGATCGCGACATGGAAGCCGTGCCGGCGCGTATCGAGGTCGGCGACGATCGCCTCCATCCGCCAGTACCGGTATCCGTCGACGACATTGCGCCGGTCGCCGTGCGCCAGCAGCTCGGGATCGAAGCGGTCGTCCGAGGGCCACTCCCCCTCCCACGGCCCGACGCCGTGCGGAGGATCGAGCTCGGGTTCGGCGACGGGCTCGGGATCCTGCATCCCGCCAGCGTATCCGGCGACGGCACCCGCCATCCGCGGCGGCGGGTGCCGTCGCCGCGGGGTTGCCGCGGGGGGAATCAGATATTTCGGTAAGCCTAAATATGAGATAGGTTTTCGGTGTGCCTAAAACGACCGTGATCGACGCGCCGCCGAGCGGGCGCGCCGGTGCGCCCGCTTCCGCACGCGGCGTGGCCCTGCTCGGACCGGCACTCGTCGCCGGAGTCGCCTACGTGGATCCGGGCAACGTCGCGAGCAACATGACGGCGGGTGCGGGCTACGGCTACCTGCTGGTGTGGGTGGTCGTCGTCGCGAACGTCATCGCCTGGCTCGTGCAGTACCTCTCGGCGAAGCTCGGCGTCGTCACCGGGCGCAGCCTTCCCGAGCTGCTCGGCGACGGTCTGCGCAACCGCTTCGCCCGCCGTGCGTACTGGCTGCAGGCCGAGCTCGTCGCCATGGCGACCGACATCGCCGAGGTCATCGGCGGCGCCGTCGCGCTGCAACTGCTGTTCGGCCTCCCGCTGCTGCTCGGCGGACTGATCACCGGCGCCGTGTCGATGGCGCTGCTCGCGGTGCAGGGCCGGCGCGGCGCACGCCCCTTCGAGTTCGTCGTGATCGGCCTCCTCGCCGTGGTCACCGTGGGGTTCCTCGCCGGCCTCCTGGTTGCCCCGCCGGATCCCGCCGCAGCCCTCGGCGGTCTGACGCCGCGGTTCACCGATTCCGGATCCGTGCTGCTGGCCGCCTCGATCCTCGGCGCGACGATCATGCCGCACGCGATCTACGCGCACTCCGCCCTCGCCCGCGATCGCTTCGGCACGCCGGCCGCCCCCTCCGCCGGAACCGCGTCCGTCGCGACGCCGCCGCCCGCCCCGCGCACCCCGATCGCGCGGCTTCTCGCCGTGACCCGGTGGGACGTCACCCTCGCGATGGTCGTCGCCGGCGCCGTGAACCTGGGGATGCTGCTGCTCGCGGCAGCCACGCTGCCGGGAGTCGAGGGCACCGACTCGCTCGAGGGCGCCCATGCCGCGATCAGCGCGCAGCTCGGCCCGCTCATCGGCACGCTCTTCGCCGTCGGGCTGCTCGCCTCGGGCCTCGCCTCGACGGCGGTGGGGGCCTATGCGGGCGCGGAGATCATGCACGGCCTGCTGCGGGTGCGCATCGCAATGCCCGTGCGCCGCCTGATCACCCTCATCCCGGCGCTCGTCATCCTCGGGCTCGGCGTCGACCCCACGTTCGCCCTCGTGCTCAGCCAGGTGGCGCTGTCGTTCGGGATCCCCTTCGCCCTCATCCCGCTCGTCGCGCTCACCGCCCGGCGACGGATCCTCGGGACCTACGCCAACCGGCCGTGGACCACCGTCGCCGGCATCGTGGCGGTGACCCTGCTCATCGCGCTCAACGCGGTGCTGCTCTGGCTGCTGCTGACCGGATCCTGACCCGTTTCGCCCCCTCGCTCCGCCCGCGCGCGGCTCGTCGGGGACCGCTCGCCCGGCCGCCCCGCCCGGCCGCCCCGCCCGGCCGCCCCGCTCGGCCGCCGCGCCCGGCCGCCGCGCCCGGCCGCCCCGCCCGGCCGCCCCGCCCGGCCGGTTCGCGATTCCCGCGAGACCGAACCTGCGTCCCGAGACCGACGATGAATCGCGCGGTCTCGGGGCGCGGGTTCGGTCTCGCGGTCAGTACCCCGGATCCCGCACGCCCACCGGATCCCGCACGCCCACCGGCTGCCGCACGGCCACCGGATCCACCGGAAGGAGGATCCGGCCCGCATGGGGAGCACAGCCGCCGCGGGTAGGCTCGGAGCATGGCCCGATCCCGCCGCCCGTCCGCCGCGCAGCGCGCCGCAGAGAAGGCCGAAGCGCAGGCCGCCGCGCGCCGCGCCGTGCGGATCTGCACCTGGGCGTCGCTCGTCACCGCCGCTCTCGGGGTGCTCCTGATCGCCGTGCCGAAGCTGATGCCGGTCGGCAGCCCCTGGGTTCAGCTCGCGCTCGGCGCACTCACCCTGATCCTGGCGTTCCGCGCCAGGGCGATCGGCATGCGCGGCGTCGAGGGATTCGACGGCCGCCTCTCGCTGCTGGGCGCGGCCGCGGGCTTCATCGTGATGTTCTTCGCGGGCCAGGCGGCGTTCTCCGTGCTGTCCTCCCTCGGCCACTGACCCCCGCTCTCCGAGTCGTCCCCCTGAGGACGACCTATGGACCGTGCTCAGGGGGACGACTCCACGGAGGACGACGAGGCGGAGAGGTTAGGCTGGATCCGTGGCATCCCCCGCGGCCGACGACTACCTCAAGACGGTGTTCGCGCACACCGAATGGCAGCCGGCGCCGATCACGCCGTCGCAGCTCGCCGCCAAGCTCGGCATCGCCCCGTCCAGCGTCACCGAGATGGTGAAGAAGCTCGCCGCGTCGGGCCTCGTCTCGCACGTGCCCTATGGAGCCGTGCGCCTCACCGACGACGGGGAGCAGCGGGCTCTCGCGATCATCCGGCGGCACCGCCTCATCGAGACCTGGCTCGTGCGGGAGTTCGGCTACGCGTGGGACGAGGTGCACGACGAGGCCGAGGTGCTCGAGCACACCATCAGCGACCGGCTGCTGGAGGGCATCGACGCCCGTCTCGGCAGGCCGCGGTTCGACCCGCACGGCGACGCGATCCCCGGCGCGGACGGCCGCATCGAGCGAGAGCCGTTCGTCCTGCTCGCCGATGCCGCAGCCGGCCACACCGGCCGGGTGCTGCGGGTGGACGACCGGGATCCCGAACTGCTGCGCTCCCTGGAGTCGGCCGGTCTGATGATCGGCGGCGAGGTCACGGTGACCTCCGAGGGACTGAAGATCGACGGCGCCGAGGTCGAGCTCCCGACGGACGGCGCCGACGCCGTCTGGCTGTCGGCCTGACGCCGGCTTCGGGGTCGACGGCGCCAGAGCTCCGCCCGCCGAACTCAGGCCGGATCCCGTCCGAGGGGGCGAACGGAGCCGGATCCGGCCCTCCCCCGCAGATCCGACCTGAGTTCGGCGGTGGACGGCGCCGTCATCCGCCCGTAACCCGCGGGTTCTAGGCTGGGCGCATGGCACAACGCGACGACATCGAATGCTGGCTCACCGACATGGACGGTGTGCTCGTGCACGAGAACGACGCCATCCCCGGTGCGTCCGAGCTGCTCGCCAACTGGGAGAGCAGCGGAATCCCCTACCTCGTGCTCACGAACAACTCGATCTTCACCGCGCGCGACCTGTCCGCGCGGCTGCGCACGAGCGGGCTGAACGTGCCGGAGGAGCGGATCTGGACCTCCGCGCTCGCGACGGCCGACTTCCTGAAGCAGCAGCTCCCCGGCGGATCCGCGTTCGTGATCGGAGAGGCCGGGATCCTCACGGCCCTCCACGACGCGGGCTTCATCATGACCGAGACGAACCCCGACTTCGTCGTGGTCGGTGAGACGCGCAACTACTCGTTCGAGGCGATCACCAAGGCGATCCGCCTGATCGACGGCGGTGCGCGCTTCATCGTCACCAACCCCGATGCCACGGGGCCGAGCGCCGACGGGCCGCTGCCCGCCACCGGGGCGATCGCCGCCCTCATCACCAAGGCGACCGGGCGGGATCCCTATGTGGTCGGCAAGCCGAACCCGATGATGTTCCGCTCGGCGCTGAACAAGATCGGCGCCCATTCCAAGCGCACCGGCATGATCGGCGACCGCATGGACACCGACGTGGTGGCGGGCATCGAGGCGGGCCTGCACACGGTGCTCGTGCTGACCGGGATCAGCGACACGGCGGAGATCGAGAAGTACCCGTTCCGTCCGGACGAGGTCGTGCAGTCGGTGGCGGATCTGCTCCCCCGGATCACCGAGACGATCCGCACGATCCCGCAGAAGGCCCCGAAGGCCTCCCGGGACTGAGCATGGGCGCACTCGACGAGGGTGAGCGGGTCGTCGCCGCGGACGCGGCCGCCTGGCGCTCCTGGCTCGCCGCGAACCACGGGACGGCGACCGGCGCCTGGCTCGTGCGCCCCCGCCCCGGCAACGACGACGTGCACGTCGGCTATGAGGAGGCGATCCTGCAGGCGCTGTGCTTCGGATGGATCGACGGCCCGGTGCGCAGCTTCGACGAGCGCATCGGCGGGCTGTGGTTCGCGCCGCGCCGTGCGTCCAGCGGGTGGGCCGCGACGAACAAGGCCCGGATCGCGCTGCTTGAGGAGGCGGGCCTGCTCGAGGCGGCCGGGATCCGCGCGATCGAGATCGCCAAGGCCAACGGCGCCTGGTCGGTGCTCGACGGCCCGGAAGCCGGCATCGAGCCGGACGACCTCGCCGCCGCCCTCGACGCGGCGCCCCTCGCGCGCGCCGGGTGGGACGCGTTCCCGCCGTCGGTGAAGAAGCTCGGCCTCACGCAGATCGCGATGGCGAAGCGGCCCGAGACGAGGGCCGCCCGCATCGCGAAGATCGTGGCGGACGCGGCAGAGGGGAAGCGGCCGTGAGCACGAACCCGATCCTCTGGGTCGCGCTGGTGATCGCGCTCGGCACCCTCGCCGCGTGGATCGTGCAGTTCGTTCGCACCCGTCGGGGCGGCTCGGCCCGCGACCGCGGCGCCTGGTGGGAAGGCCCCTGGGACGAGGACGACCCACCGCGGAAGAGCTGAGCCCGGCCGACCACACCCCGCGCCCGGGGCCGTTGAGCAAGCACGGCCACACCCCGCGCCCGGGGTCGTTGAGCAAGCACGGCCACACCCCGCGCCCGGGGTCGTTGAGCGAGCACGGCCGCAGGCCGCGCGAGACGAAACGCGGCATCCTTGCAGAGAACCGCGTTTCGTCTCGGTCGCTGCGCGTCCTCGCTCAACGTCCCCGGGAACGGAGCTCGATCCCGCGCCGCCCGCTACCGCAGCACGAGCGCCGCGGCGCCGATGAGCGGCCCCTCGTCGCCGAGTCCGGAACGCACCACGCGGGTGCGCCGGGAGTAGTCGTGCGCGGCTGTGGCCACGAGCGCGGCCTGGACGAGGTCGATGTAGTCGGCGGAGACGCGGGAGAACCCGCCGCCGATCGCGACCACCTCCAGATCCACCAGGGTCGAGGCATCGGCGAGCGCCGCGCCGACGGTGCGGGCGGACCTCTCGATCGCCGCCCGTGCGAGCGGGTCCCCGGCTGCCGCGTCACGCGCGAGGTCCTCGCCCTGTTCGCCCGACCAGCCCTGCGTGCGGGCCCAGGCCACGCTCGCGGGCCCGGAGGCGACCTGCTCGACCGTGAGCCCCTCGGCGGCGTGCACCTGTCCCAGGTGGCCGGCGTTGCCCGACGCGCCGGGCAGGTACTGCCCGCCGACCACGAAGCCGCCGCCGACGCCCGTCGACACGACGATCGACAGCGACGCCGCAGCGCCCTGCGTGGCGCCGAGCCACGACTCGGCGAGCGCGAGGCAGCCGCCATCGTGCGCGAGCACGGTCGGCACCGGTGCGCCGACCGCGGCCGCGGCGGCGTCCCGCACGGCACCGCGCAGGTCGAACCCGTGCGCGCCGGGCATGTTCACGGGGACGATGGTGCCCTGTTCGCGGTCGACGGGGCCGGCGCTGCCGATGCCCGCGCCGATCAGCTCGTGGTCGGCGTCACGGCCGGCGAGCGCGTGGCGGACGACTTCGCCGATCGCGGCGCGCAGCGAGTCGGGTGTCGCCTCCGGCCCGGTCGGGCGGCGACTGCGGGTGCCGTCGACGACGGTCCCGTCGGCGCGCACGAGCGCGGCCTCGAGCTTGGTGCCGCCGACGTCGACGGCCAGGGCGATGCGGGGGTCCTCGGATCCGGTCATTCGGCGCTCCTCATCGCGGCGGGGACGGAGGCAGGATGCGGCGATGCCTGCAGGATCGGATCCGCGGATCCGTCCTGCATGCGTGTCAGGATCCCGCGGATGTCACGACGATCGCGGGTCACTGCGGCGCGAGCCCGAGGTCGTCGAGGTCGATCGCGGCGAGCCACTGCAGCCCGGCCGCCTCGACGGCGGCCTGAGCGCCGGTCTTGCGGTCGACGATCGAGATCACGGCGACCGGCTCGGCGCCCGCGGCGCGCAGCACCTCCACGGCCTTGAGCGGCGAGCCGCCGGTGGTCGAGGTGTCCTCGACGACGACGACGCGCTTGCCGGCGACGTCGGCGCCCTCGATCTGGCGGCCGCGGCCGTGGTCCTTGGGCTCCTTGCGCACCACGAAGGCGTCGACCGGGGATCCGGCGCGCACCGACTCGTGCATCACGGCGTTGGCGATGGGGTCGGCGCCGAGCGTCAGGCCGCCCACGGCCGCGATGCCCTCGAGCCCCTGCATCAGGTCGAGCACGATGCGGCCGATCGCGGGCGCAGCACGGTGGTCCAGGGTGAGCCGGCGCATGTCGACGTAGTACGTGGCCTTCTTGCCGCTGGCCAGCGTGAAGTCTCCGTGGAACACGGCCTCGTCGGTGATGAGGCCGATGAGGGCCTGCCGGTCTGCTTCGAGTTCGGGGGTGCTGAGCGTCACGGCTCAAGTCTAGGGCGGCAGCCCCCGGCCACAGGAGTACGACCACAGCGGATCCGCCCTGGTCGCGTCCGCCCCGACGGTGCGAGGATGGGCCGTGGCCGTCTCGACACCGCGAGCGACGCGATGCGAGCCGCCGCGACTGGAGGACCGCATGCTCGACGTCGACACGTACGCCGCCCTCGCCCGGCTCAAGCCGGTGCCCCCGCTGGAGCTCTCCAGCCCCGACTTCGACCCGGACGGGCCGCTGCCCGTCTGGGCGTGGTCGGAGTCGCGCGGCGGGGACGACCGGTCTCCCGGCCTGGTCTGGGGCGAGCCGCCGGCGGGCACGAAGAGCTTCGCGCTCTCGGTCTACGACCCGGACGCGCCGACCGGATCCGGCTTCTGGCACTGGGCCGTCGCGAACATCCCGGCCGACGTGCGCTCGCTGCCCGCGGGCGCGGGGGACGGCGAACCCGGATCCCTCCCCGCCCAGGCGATCACGTTGCCGAACGAAGCGCGCCTGCCGCGCTACATCGGCGCCGCCCCGCCGGCCGGCACGGGCGTGCACCGCTACGTCATCACGGTCGACGCGCTCGACATCGAGGAGATCGACCTCGACGGCGACGAGACGCCCGCCTATCTCGGCTTCAACCGGCACTTCCATGTGCTGGCGCGGGGCATCCTCGTCGGCACGGCGGATCCCTCCGAGCGGTGAGCGGCGGGGAGGATCCGGGACCGACGCGGCACCTTCTTTCAAGATGTGGAACTTAAGCTTCACATTGTGATAATCTCCTTCCGAGAGGTAATCTCGACATCGAGATAAATCACGCCGAGGGAGACGCCGATGTCCACGCACCGACAGACCGTCACGATCACGTACGAGACGGCCGCCCGCGCCGTGGCGCTCGCCCTCGAGATCGGCGCCGAACGCGGCCTGCCCACGGTCGCCGCCGTCGCGGATCCGTCGATGACGCTCATCGCCTACGGCATGGCCGACGGCTCCACCCCGCACAGCGCCGAGACCTCGCAGCGCAAGGCGAAGAGCAGCGCGTCGATCCGCCGCCGCACCGGGCAGATCGCCGACGCGCTCGCGGCGACCCTTCCGCTCGGCACCGGCGGCGCCATGACCACCATAGACGGGGGCGTGCCGATCTTCTTCGGCGACGACCACGTCGGCGGCCTCGGCATCGCCGGCGGTCCGCCCGCGCTCGACGCGGAGATCGCACTCGAAACCCTGAAGCGCCTCGGCGCCCGCACAGAAGGAATGGAACTATGACCTCGTACCTCTCCCGCGCTGACCTGTCGGTCGCCGCGCCGATCGTCGAGTTCGCTGAAGCGTCCCTTGCCGATTCCGGCCGCGACGCCACAGCGTTCTGGGCGGGCGCGAGTGCGATCGTGCACGACCTGGTGCCGCGCAACGCCGCGCTGCTCGCCCGGCGCGATGAGCTGCAGCAGCAGATCGACGAGTTCCACCGGCAGAACCCCGGCCAGCCGGACCCGGCCGCCTACCGCGCCTTCCTCACCGAGATCGGCTACCTCGTGCCGGTGCCGGAGCAGGTCGCCGTCACCACGTCGGACGTCGACCCCGAGATCGCCACGATGGCCGGCCCGCAGCTGGTCGTGCCGCTGCTGAACGCGCGCTTCGCACTGAACGCCGCGAACGCCCGATGGGGATCCCTGTACGACGCGCTCTACGGCACCGACGCCATCTCCCGCGAGGGCGAGCTGGCGCCCGGCCGCGAGTTCAACCCGAAGCGCGCGGCCGAGGTCGTCGCGTTCGGCCGCGAGTTCCTGGACGAGATTGCGCCGCTGACCGAGGGATCGCACCGCGACGCCACCGGCTACCGCGTCGACGCGGACGGCCTCGTCGTGTCGACCGCGACGGGCGACCGCCGCCTCGCGGATCCGACCCGCTTCGTCGGCTACACCGGCGACGCCGGCGCGCCCGGCACCGTGCTGCTGGTGCAGAACGGACTGCACGCGGAGATCCTCGTGGACCGCGCAGGCGCCATCGGCCGCACCGACGACGCCGGTGTGCAGGACATCATCCTGGAGTCGGCGCTCACCGCGATCCTCGACCTCGAGGACTCGGTCGCCGCCGTCGACGGCGACGACAAGGCCCTCGGCTACCGCAACTGGCGCGGGTTCATGGACGGCAGCCTCACCGAGACCGTGACCAAGGGCGACAAGACGTTCACCCGCTCGCTCGCGGCCGACCGCGTCTACCGCACCGCAGACGGCGGAGAGGTCACGCTGCCGGGCCGTGCAACGCTGTTCGTCCGCAACGTGGGCCACCTCATGCGCACCCCGGCCGTGCTCGACCGCAACGGCGACGAGGTGTTCGAGGGCATCGTCGATGCGATCATGACCGCGCTCGGATCCCTCCCCGAACTCGAGGGCGCCAACAAGGGCAGCAACTCGCGCACCGGATCCATGTACATCGTGAAGCCCAAGATGCACGGCCCCGAGGAGGTCGCGTTCGCGGCCGAGCTGTTCGGCCGCGTCGAGGAGCTGCTGGGCCTTCCGGCCGGGACCATGAAGGTCGGCATCATGGACGAGGAGCGTCGCACCTCGGCGAACCTCGCCGCCGCGATCGCCGCCGCGAGCGATCGCGTCGTCTTCATCAACACCGGCTTCCTCGACCGCACCGGCGACGAGATCCACACCTCGCTGCACGCCGGCCCGTTCCTCCCGAAGGCCGGCATCAAGGCGCAGCCGTTCATGCAGGCGTACGAGGACCGCAACGTGGCGATCGGCGTCGCATCCGGACTGACCGGGCACGCCCAGATCGGCAAGGGCATGTGGGCCGAGCCCGATCTCATGCACGACATGCTGCAGAAGAAGATCGCGCACCCGCTCTCCGGCGCATCGACCGCCTGGGTGCCGTCGCCGACCGCAGCGACGCTGCATGCCCTGCACTATCACCAGGTCGACGCGTTCGCCGCGCGCGCGGCACTGCCGCCCGTAGACGACGAGGCGCTGAACCGGCTGCTGGTTCCGCCGCTCGCCGCCGAGGGCGACCTCACCCCGGAGATCGTCGCCACCGAGGTCGACAACAACGTGCAGTCGATCCTCGGCTACGTGGTGCGCTGGATCGACCAGGGCATCGGCGTCTCGAAGGTGCCGGACATCCACGACGTGGGCCTCATGGAGGACCGCGCCACCCTGCGCATCTCGAGCCAGCTGCTCGCGAACTGGCTGCAGCACGGCGTGATCACCGAGGCGCAGGTCGACGACAGCCTCCGCCGCCTCGCCGGGGTCGTGGATGCGCAGAACGCGGGCGACCCGAACTACGAGCCGCTCGCCTTCGCCGACGGCGCCGAGCCGGGGATCGCGTTCACCGCGGCCCGTCGCCTCATCACCGAGGGCGCCGCCCAGCCGAGCGGCTACACCGAGCCGCTGCTGCACGGTCTGCGCCGCGAGAAGAAGGCCGAGCAGGCCGCGCGCGGCTGACCTTCCGCCGCAGAGTCGTCCCCCTGAGCACGGTCTATGGGCCGTGCTCAGGGGGACGACTCCGTGGGGGGCCGCGTCACTCCTTCGCGTGCGTGTAGACCGCTCGCCACACGCGCTCGAAGCCCTCACGGTCGAGCGCCCCCGCGCGATAGGCGGCGCTGGCGCCCTGGATCGAGTCGGCCAGGGCGTCGAGCCGGCGCTGCGCATCCCGGTCCTCGCCGTCGACGCGGAGCCCGGAGCAGCACGCGGTCACGGTCGCCGCCGTACGGCGCACCGCGCGGGTGCCGCGCGCCAGGGCGATGCCGACGGGCACGGTGACGGCCGCGATCGCCACGAGCGCGGCCAGCGGCGCGATGCCCGCGGCCGCGCAGCCGATCCAGACGAGCAGGCCGCCGCCGAACGCGAAGACGCCGTATCCGCGGGAGAGCTCGGCCCGGCGCCGCTCCGGTGCGGGGGCGTCCGGGGAGTAGATCACGAGGGTGCTCGAGACCACGCCGTAGCGGCTGACCGAGCGCGACAGGTAGCCCCAGTGCGGGCGGGAGCGGTGCAGCGCGTGCGGGGAGGCGCCATGCTGCGAGGGCGTGGTTCGCTGTTCGATGACCATGGATCCACGGTGCGCGCCAGGTGCGCGGAACGGACCCGATCCCTACGGAATGCAAACGGATCCGGTCCGGATCCCTGCGATTGCCGTGCGTTCCCGGGGATCCGGCACGCCCCGGTGCACGACCAGCCGAGCCCGCCGTACGCAGGACCGGCGCCGCGAGATGCAGGAGCACCCCGCACGGTCCCCGCACGGTCGGCGGTGTCCGCGCCCGCCCGTAGGCTGGATCCATGCGCCTGGCCACCTGGAACGTCAACTCCATCCGCACCCGCGTCGCCCGCACCGTCGAGTTCGCCGTGCGCGAGGACATCGACGTGCTCGCGATGCAGGAGATCAAGTGCAAGCCGGAGCAGTTCCCCTACGCCCCCTTCGAGGAAGCCGGCTACCACGTCGAGGTGCACGGCCTGAACCAGTGGAACGGCGTCGCGATCGCGAGCCGTGAGCCGATGACCGACGTCCGCACGGCGTTCGACGGCATGCCCGGCTTCGCGAAGGGTCATGAGGGCCCCGACGCGCCGCTCGAGGCCCGGGCGCTCGGCGCGATCGTGAACGGCGTGCGGGTGTGGAGCCTGTACGTCCCCAACGGACGCTCGCTCGACGATCCGCACCTCGCCTACAAGCTGCACTGGCTCGACGCGCTGCGCACCTCGACCGCGGCAGAGCTCGAGGCGAAGCCCGGTCTGCCGCTCGCCCTCGTCGGCGACTTCAACATCATCCCGTTCGACCACGACAACGGGGATCCGGACATCGTGGTCGGCAAGTCCACGCACGTCTCCCCCGAGGAGCGCGCCGCCTTCTTCGCACTGGAGTCGGCGGGCGTGCACGACGTCGTGCGGCCGCTCCTGCCCGAGGGATACACCTACTGGGACTACCAGCGGCTCAAGTTCCCGCGCAACGAGGGGATCCGGATCGACTTCGTGCTCGGATCCACGGCCTTCGCCGACGCGGTGAAGGGCGCCTCGATCCACCGCGAGGAGCGCAAGGGCGAGCAGCCCAGCGACCACGTGCCGGTGGTCGTCGACCTCGATCTGGCGGCCGCCGACGAGGACGACGACATGCCGATGATCTTCGCGTGAACTCCGCGGATCCCTGCCCCCCGGGGTCGTTGAGCGAGGACGCCGAAGGCGACCCTCCCCCGGGATCGTCGAGCGAGGACGCCGAAGGCGACCCTCCCCCGGGATCGTCGAGCGAGGACGCCGAAGGCGACCCTCCCCCGGGGTCGTTGAGCGAGGACGCCGAAGGCGACCGAGACGAAACGGCGCGCGCCCGCGAGGACGCCGTCCCTCCGAGGCCGATCCGGCTCGTCGCCACCGACCTCGACGGCACCCTGCTGGATCCTTCCGGACACGTCACCGCCCGCACCCGGGCGGCGCTCGACGCGGCGCGGGCCGCCGGCATCGTCGTCGTGCCCGTGACGGCGCGGCAGCCGATCGGACTGCGCGCGATCGCCGAGGAGGCCGGGTTCGACGGCTGGGCCCTGTGCGGCAACGGCGCCTATGGCATCCATCTCGGATCGCACGAGCAGCTGTTCGCCACGGAGATCGCGGTGCCGGTGCAGCAGCGGATCGCCCGCGAGCTGGGCGCGCGGATCGATGGGCTGCTCTTCGCGAGCGTGCGCGAGGCGGGCGAGGTGTTCGTCGCGCAGGCGGGCTACGCCGAGGTCGCGACGCTCAGCGACCACAAGCGGGATCCGCGCACCATGGGCGCCGTGCCGCTGGCGGAGGTGCTGGCGGCACCGAGCCTGAAACTCGTGATCCGTCACGCGACGATCTCCCCGCCGGAGATCTTCGCCGTGCTGGGATCCCTGGACCGGACCGGCTTCGCGGCGACCCTGTCGGGAGCGCCGTTCGTGGAGGTCATGGCCGAGGGAGTCACCAAGGCCACCGGCCTCGCGCAACTGTGCACGCGGCTCGGCATCGACCGCACCGAGGTGCTCGCCTTCGGCGACGCCCTCAACGACGTCGAGATGCTGCGATGGTCCGGTCGCGGCGTCGCCCTGGCGAACGCGGAACCCGAAGCCCTGGCCGCCGCCGATGACGTCACCCTCTCGAACGCCGAGGACGGAGTGGCCGCTGTGCTGGAGCGGGTGCTCGCGGACTGACCCGCGTAGCGCGTCAACCCCTCCATAGCCGTCGCTCATGCGCGGAGGCATCCCAGCGACGTCGTTCGCGCTTGCTCATGCACGCCACGAGGATGACTTCCTCATACCGGTGCGCCTCGATGGTCGCGCGCGCTTCGATCGGCCCCAGACGCCAGCTCACATAGAACAACATCAGGTAGAAGAACATCGCCGCTCCCACCGCTGACAACCCGAGAACCTGGTAGATCGGCAACGACAGTCGACTGGCCGACGAGACAGCCGAGACCATGACCGTCACGTAGGTGAAGATCGCAGAGACCACCAACGGAATCGGAGACCCCAGGAGAGCACCCCAGACGGAAACCTCCCCGGCCGAAGTGGCGAGTGGGATCTCATGAAGACGGAGGCCGCTGCCGTTTTTGCGCAGGAGGCGGTCGATCCGCCGGAGGAATCTTCTCTGGGCGCGTGAGGTGTTCATCTCACAAGGGTGGCGCTCCCGCTTCGCATCCAGGCGCTGGCGAACCGAGGTCTTCTTCATAGCCGGCGGGAAACGGGACTTCGATGTGGAATCCCGCATGCAGGAGCCGCTCCAGGTGATCTCTGTGCGCACCGAACGACTGCTCCGGCGCTTCGCTCGGCATGGCCAGGTCGATCTGGATGCACTCCTCATCAGCCACGCTCTGACCGCAGAAGCAGCACCGCCTGTTGTCAGCAGGCTTCATGGCCCCCGTCCGTCCAGGCAGGACGACGCTGAGTCCATGCCCAAGGGAATCGGCAAAGTGCTCTCGGTGAGTTCCGAAGATCTGAAACCCGATATCGTCCGCGACCGTCAGTCCAAGCTCTACATAGTCACCCGAAGGCACATCGTCCCCGCAGAAGCAGCATCTGAGGCGACCCGACTCCCCGCTCATCTCACCTCGCTGGTTTCTCTTCGCCACACGGCGGGTGACCCGATCGCCCCCGGACATGGGAACACCCGCACTCCCCAGAGTGCGGGTGTTCGGGTCAACGTCCCCACGCGTTATGAGGACTGTAGTTTCTGCGCGGTTCCCTGGACAGAGGTGATCGCGATATTCCGGTCACGAATGGGAAACGGAGCGCGGGGACTCACATCGTGCCGGTCGTGGGCTCCCCGGGCAGCGGCGCATAGCGCAGCAGCAGAGTGCCGCCGTCGCCCGACTCGGCGTGGACGAGACGCAGGTTGTGCGCGGATGCCCCGTCGGGGAACACCTTCTTCCCCTGGCCGAGCACGATGGGATACACCCACAGCTGCAGCTCGTCGTAGAGCTGCTCGTCCAGGAGCGTCTGCACGAAGTCGACGCTTCCGATCACGTGCACGTCCTCGTGCTTCTCCCGCAGAGCGGCGAGCTCGGCCGGAAGATCGGCGCCGATCCGGCTGCTGCCCTCCCAGTCGAGCCGGATGCCGGCGTCGCGCGACGCCACGTACTTGGGCACCCGGTTGAACAGCTCCCCGATGAAACCCTCGGGCCCGGTGGTGTGCTCCGGCCAGTAGCCGGCGAAGATGTCGTAGGTGCGGCGCCCGAGCAGCAGCGCGTCGAGCGTCTCCATGCCCTGGATCACGCTGCGCATGACGGCCTCGCTCGGCAGCGTCGCCTGCCAGCCCCCGAAGCGGAAGCCTCCGCTGGTGTCCTCCTCGGGGCCGCCCGGCGCCTGGGCGACGCCGTCGACGGTGGTGAACAGGTCGATGATGATGCGTCCGGTCATGATGTTCTCTCTCCTTGATCGCGGTCCTGTCCCGGGCGACGCTACGCCGCGAGGGGGTCGATGTGAAAGGTCTTCGTGAAGGCGTCCAGGATCCGCTGATCGCCGCGCACGACGGCGACGAGATCCTGCGCGACCGCCTGCTCCGGGGAGACATCCCCGGCGATGAGGCGCCGGATGCCGGGTCCTGCGACGACCACCGCCTCCGGCTCACCGGGCGGCAGGGCTCCCCCCACCGGCGGTGCGGCCGGAGCGAGCTGCGCCACCTGCAGCACGCCCGCGTCGACGATCACCCGCAGGGCCACGTCGCCCAGGTGCAGCGCGATGTCGAGGTCGCTCGACCGCTCGGGTCGGAACGCGGTGCGCAGCGCCATCGTGAGCGAGTCGGCGGTCACGACGTCTCCCTCGCCGGGAACGCCCATCGTCTGGAACCCCCAGCGCCCCAGCGCGAGCACGATCGGCTCGAGCGCGCGCCCGTACGGCGTGAGCTCGTACACGAGACCGCTCCCGTGCAGCGGCGCGCGGCGCACCACGCCGCCCTCCTGCAGCTCCTTGAGCCGGGTGGACAGGATGTTCGTCGGGATGCGGGGCAGCCCCTGCTTCAGATCCGTGTACCGACGCGGGCCGACGAGCAGGTCGCGCACGATGAGCAGCGCCCAGCGCTCCCCGATCAGCTCGACCGCCGTCGTCACGCCGCAGTACTGGCCGTAGCTGCGTGCGGCCACGTCAGCGCCCCCGCATCACGCCGTGGCGGCCGACGCATCGGCCTCCTGCTCGGCGCCACCCGGGACCATGTACAGGAAGCCGAGCGAGTTTCCGTCCGGGTCGTCGAGATCGCGCGAGTACATGAAGCCGTAGTCCTGGGCGGGCTGGGGCTCGGTGCCTCCCGCGGCGAGCCCCCTGGCGAGCGCGGCGTCGACCTCCTCGCGGGAGTCGAGGGCGAACGAGGCGGACGTCTGCAGTGAGATCCGCGGATCCACGATCGGCTTCTCGGTGAAGGTCGCAAAGAACTCGCGCGTGATCATCATGAAGAAGATGTTGTCGTCCCAGACGACGCAGACGCCGTTCTCGTCCGACATCTCGGGATTGATGGTGCAGCCGAGCGCCGTGTAGAACGCCTTGGTGCGCTCCAGATCGGTGACGGGCAGGCTGATGAAGACGCTGGCCATGGTGACTCCTCTGTCCGCGGATCCGGAGAGGATCCGATGCGACTAGCTTGCTTTTTGCAAGCTTACTTGTCAAGAGCAAGTTCGGTCCGGTCCAGCGGCTCGGGGAACCGCGCCCGCGGCACGCCTCGCCCGATCCGCCGTACGGGGGATGTTCGCGGCGCGGCGCCCGCTCTACGGTGGAGGGATGCCCTTCACCCGCACGCCGACACCCCGTGAGCTCCGGCAGGATCTGCTCCTCGCCGCGGTCCTGCTCGTGGGCGGGATCCTCAGTGCAGGCCTGTCGTCGATCGCGAAGGTGTACGGCGCCGAGCAGGGCGAGCTGTGGACCGCCATCCCGTACGTCGTCGTGATCGCGGCGGCGCTCTCGGTCCGCCGCCGCTGGCCCGCTCCCGTCGCCGTCGTCGTCTCGCTCGCGTTCATCGTGGCGACCTCGCTGCACGTGCCCGAGATCTATGCGGGCAACATCGCCATGTTCATCGCCCTGTACACGGTCGGGGCATGGATGAACGCCCGCCGCGGCGCGTTCCTCGTGCGGGCCGGGATCATGACCGTGATGGCCGTGTGGCTCGTGATCGAGATGTACCGGCAGGCGATCGATCAGGCCGCGAAGGCGGATGTCGTCGCCGGGATGTTCTCGCCCCTCGTCGCGTTCCTCATGCTGCAGGTGCTTCTGAACGTGCTGTACTTCGGCGGCGCCTATTACTTCGGCGAACGCAGCTGGATCGCCGCCCGGCAGCGTGCGGCGCTGGAGCAGCGCACCGCGGAGCTCGAGCGCGAGCGCGCCCTCAGCGCCGCCCAGGCCGTGGCCCTGGACCGCGTGCGCATCGCCCGCGAGCTGCACGACGTCGTCGCCCACCACGTCTCGGTGATGGGCGTGCAAGCGGGGGCCGCGCGGATGATGATCCCGCAGGACCCCCAGGCCGCGACCGCCATCGTCGCCGGAATCGAGACCGCGGCGCGCGACGCAATCCGCGACTTCCACCAGTTGCTGGACACGCTCCGCGACCCCGGCGACAGCGAGGACGTCGCCTCGACGGTCGAGGTGGACGACATCGCCGACCTCGCCGTCGCGTCGACCGCCGCAGGGCTCCCCACCCGTCTGCAGGTGGTCGGCGACCCCGTGCCGGTGCCGCGGGTGACGGCGGTGAACCTGTACCGGATCGCGCAGGAGTCGCTCACGAACGCACGGCGTCACGCCGGCCCCGATGCCGAGGCGGACCTGCGGATCCGCTACGAGCGGGGTTCCGTCGAGCTCGAGGTGGTCAACACGGGGCGGATCGTCACCGGCCTGCGACCGGGACTGGGCCAGCTCGGCATGCGCGAGCGGGCGACGGCGTCGGGGGGCTCGATCGAGCTCGTCCCCCGCTCGACCGGCGGATTCCGCGTGCGCGCCACCCTGCCGTTGGCCGGGGCCGAGGCTGGGGCCGCCGATCGCGCCGGGGCCGCCGAGTCGCCCAGCCGCGAGGACCCCGCTGGCCGGTCCGACCGTGAGGACCCCGCTGGCCGGTCCGACCGTGAGGACCCCGCTGGCCGGTCCGACCGTGAGGACCCCGCTGGCCGGTCCGACCGTGAGACCGAACCTGCGCCTCGAGACCGACGATCGTTCCCTTGGTCTCGCGACGCAGGTTCGGTCTCACGGTCATCCGGCGTACCAGCCCCCCGCGCCGACGACGCATCGGCGACAGCCGCAACGCACCCGAGCGAGCCGCACGGAACGCACGAGCCCCACGGAACGCAGGGACCCCACGGAACGAGCGAGCCCCACGGAGCGCACGAGCCGCACGGACCACAGGAACCGCGCATCCGGGAGGGAGCCGCGTGACAGCGCCGATCCGCGTGCTCCTCGTCGACGATCACGCCATGCTCCGGGCGGGGTTCCGCACCATCCTCGATCTGCAGCCCGACATCGCCGTCGTGGGCGAGGCGGCGAGCGGAACCGAGGCGGTGACGCTGGCCGGATCCCTGCAGCCCGACGTCATCACCATGGACGTGCAGATGCCCGACATGGACGGCATCGAGGCGACGCGGCGGATCCGCGCCGACGAGCGGATCCGCGCCTCCATCGCGATCGTGACGACCTTCGATCGCGACGACTACCTGTTCGACGCGCTGGACGCCGGCGCGAGCGGATTCCTGCTCAAGAACGCCGGCCCGGAGGAGCTCGTCGCGGCGGTGCGGGCGCTGGCCGCCGGCGACGGCATGCTCGCCCCGGAGGTCACCCGGCGGGTGCTGCAGCGCTTCGCCGCCCGCCCGGTTCCGACGCCATCCGCCGCGCCCTCGATCCGGGCGGTCTCGGATCCGGCGACCGGATCGGCCGCCCTGCCCAGCGCCGACCTTCCGGAGCCGCTCACCGAGCGCGAGGGCGACGTGCTGCGTCTCGTCGCCGAGGCATGGAGCAACGCCGAGATCGCCGCGGAGCTGTTCATCGGCGAGGCGACGGTGAAGACGCACGTGTCGCGGATCCTGCAGAAGCTGGGCGCCCGCGACCGCGTGCAGGCGGTGGTGCTCGCGCACCGACTGGGCCTGGCGCAGCCGCCCGCCCGCTAGCCTCTCCCCATGGCCGACACCGCGAGCGCTCCGCACGCCCACCCGCGCAGCCCGCTCTCCCGTCCGATCATGGCCGGCGTCGTGACCGCGCTCGTCGGGTTCACGAGCTCCTTCGCCGTCGTGCTCACCGGCCTCGCGGCGGTCGGCGCGAACCACGCGCAGGCGGCGAGCGGTCTGCTCGCGCTCAGCCTCACGATGGGCGCCGCCTGCATCGTGCTGGCGTGGCGCTACCGCATGCCGATCACCGCGGCCTGGTCGACCCCGGGCGCCGCACTGCTCGCCGCTTCCGGGGCGGCGGGCGGGGCGGGCGCCGGGATCGACGGGGGCTGGCCGGCGGCCGTCGGAGCGTTCCTCATCGTCGCGGGGCTGGTCCTGCTCACGGCCCTGGTGCCGCAGCTCGGGGCGCTCATCGCCGCGATCCCGCCGTCGATCGCGCAGGCCATGCTCGCCGGCGTGCTGCTGCCCCTGTGCCTCGCCCCGATCACCGGACTCGCCGCGAACCCGTGGGGCGTGATCCCCGTCGTGCTGACCTGGCTCGTGTTCGCCCGGCTCGCGCCGCGGTGGGCTGTGCCGCTGGCGTTCCTCACGGCGACCGTCGTCATCGTCATCGCGATCGCGACCGGTGCTCCGACGGGCGCTCGGGCGGCCGTGGATCCCGCCGCGCTGCTCCCCCGCGTCGAGCTGACGGCGCCGACGTTCACGGTCGGCGCGCTCGTCGGCATCGCGCTGCCCCTCTTCATCGTGACGATGGCGTCGCAGAACGTCCCGGGCGTGGCCGTGATGCGCAGCTTCGGCTACGAGGTGCCCTGGCGTCCGGCGATGCTCGTGACCGGCATCGGCACCGCCCTCGGGGCTCCCGCCGGCGGGCATGCGATCAACCTCGCCGCGATCAGCGCCGCCCTCGCGGCGGCGCCCGACGCGGAACCGGATCCGAAGCGCCGCTGGATCGCCGGTGTCTCCACGGGCGTCTCCTACCTGGTGCTGGGCGGCTGCTCGGCGGCCTTCGCCGCGCTCGTGGCGCTCGCACCGACCGCCGTGATCCCGGCGGTGGCCGGCCTCGCTCTGTTCGGCGCCTTCGGATCCGCCGTGCAGCAGGCGATCGACGACCCCGGCGAGCGCACCCCCGCGGTGGTCACCTTCCTCGTCGCCGCGAGCGGGATGGCGTTCTGGGGCGTCAGCGCCGCGTTCTGGGCGCTCCTCGCGGGCCTGCTCGTGCGCGGCGCCCTGCACCTCGGCCGGCGCTGAGCGGTTCCACCGTGCGCTGAGCGCCTCAACCCGAGAGCCTCCTCCGCGCGTCGAGCAGCACGACGGCGTCCGCGACCTCACCCGGCCTGATGCACCGCCCGGAGAAACCGGAACGCGGAACGAGGTCGAGATCGAGGACGTCGCCGTTTCGGGTGCGCACGCGCAACACAGGAGCCATGAACCGGGCCGCTCGGAAGCTTCGGATCTGCGTGACGTCTTCCCACGGGATGATGACGACCGCCGTTCCCTTGGCACGAGGAGAGAACCAACCGCGGGTCGCAGTGATTACGAGCGCGTCAGCGTTGGCGACACCCCAGCCCCGTCCGATGCGCTTCCCTCCCGAGGGCGTGTTGAGGGCCATCTGCCCGAAGGCGACCCAATCGGCACCGGGATGCGCTTCGGATGCACGCCGTGCGGACGCGACGAGCGGCATCCACAGGCCGAGCCATACACAGAGGATCAGAGCGCCTCCGGTCAGACCGAGAACGAGATAGCCCGGCGCCAGAGACGGCGGCGATGACAGCCTGAATGCTCCGACGACGATGCTCATCGCCATCAATGTCAGGGCCGACACCGCCGCAAAGCCCCGTGCCCAGGTCACAATCCTGGCGCTGGGCACGAAGAACCAGGTCGTCACACCCTCGAAGGGCCCGGCCCCGGATCCCGCAGAGCTCACGTCGTCAGACATGCGAAGACGATATCGCCCCGCTCCCCCGAGGCGCCGGCGCCCCCGGATCCACCTCCCGGATGACGCCGCGGAATCCGCCGCAGGGGGGATGCCCCGCCCGGCGCCGCTGAATACCGTTGCTCTCATGACCACAGTGCTCACCCGCACCACGACCACGGGGCTGCTCGAACTCGAGGGCCTCACCAAGAGCTACGGCACCCGCCGGGTGCTCGACGACGTCTCGTTCCGCGTCGAGCCGGGCCGGCTCACGGGCTTCGTCGGCGGCAACGGCGCCGGCAAGACCACCACGATGCGGATCGTGCTCGGCGTGCTCGGGGCCGACGGCGGCAGCGTCCGCCTGGGCGGGCACGACGTCGCCGCCGCCGACCGCCGCCACTTCGGCTACATGCCCGAGGAGCGCGGCCTCTATCCGAAGATGAAGGTGCTCGAGCAGGTCGCCTACCTGGCGCGCCTGCACGGCTTCGGCAAGGCGGACGCCACCGCCCGCGGCGAGGCGCTGCTGGTCGAGCTCGGCCTCGGCGAGCGCCTGCACGACACGATCGAGTCGCTCTCCCTGGGCAACCAGCAGCGGGCGCAGATCGCGGCGGCGCTCGTGCACGACCCCGAGGTGCTCATCCTCGACGAGCCGTTCTCGGGCCTGGATCCGCTCGCCGTCGACGTCGTGGCCGGGGTGCTGCAGACGCGGGCCGCGCAGGGGTCGTCGATCCTGTTCTCCTCGCACCAGCTCGACGTGGTGGAGCGCCTGTGCGACGACCTCGTCATCATCGCGGGCGGCACCATCCGCGCCTCGGGGTCCCGCGAGGAGCTGCGCGCTCAGCATTCCTCCCCCCGCTACGAGCTCGTCTCGGATGCGGACGCGGGATGGATCCGCTCCGAGCCGGGCATCACGGTCGTCGACTTCGAACGCGGCACCGCCGTCTTCGACGCCGAATCCCCCGACGACGCCCAGCGCGTGCTCCGCACCGCGCTCCAGCACGGGGTCGTGCACGCCTTCACCCCGCAGCGCCCGTCCCTCGCCCAGATCTTCAAGGAGGTCATCCAGTGAGCACCTCGACCACCCCGAGCACCGGCGGGCTGTCCGTCGGCAACGGCGTCTTCCTCGTCGCCGAGCGCGAGATCGGATCCAAGCTCCGCAGCAAGGCGTTCCTGATCTCGACCGGCATCCTGCTGCTCATCGCCCTCGCCGGCGTGCTCATCGGCGGTTTCATGAGCAAGAACACCACGGAGACGGCCGTCGCGGTGACCTCCGAGACCGCCCCGGCGGTGCACGGCCTGCCCGGCCTGAAGCTCACCGAGGTGGCGGACACCACGGCCGCCGAGAAGCTGGTCCGGGAGGGGAAGGTCGAAGCCGCGCTCATCCCCGCGCCCGGCGACACGTCGTTCGGCTTCGAGATCGTCGCGCTGAAGAGCGCCCCCAGCAGCCTCCAGAGCATGTTCGCCAAGACGCCCAAGGTCACCCTGCTCGCGCCCGACACGACGAACCCGCTGCTGCGGTACCTGGTGGCGATCGGGTTCGGGGTGGTGTTCCTGATGGCGGCGTCGACCTTCGGCGCGACCATGGCGCAGAGCGTCGTGGAGGAGAAGTCGACGCGGGTGGTGGAGCTGCTGCTCGCGGCGATCCCCGCGCGGGTGCTGCTGGCCGGCAAGGTCATCGGCAACACGGTGCTCGCGATGGCGCAGATCCTCGCCCTCGCGGCGATCGCGGTGGTCGGTCTCATCGTCACCGGGCAGAACGCGGTGCTGGAGGGTCTCGGCTCGCCGCTCGTCTGGTTCGCCGTCTTCTTCCTCTTCGGCTTCGTGCTGCTGGCCTCGCTCTTCGCCGCCGCCGGCGCGATGGTCTCCCGCCAGGAGGACATCGGATCCACCACGATGCCGATCACGATGCTGGTCATGGCGCCGTACTTCCTGGTGATCTTCCTCAACGACAACCCGGTGGCGATGACGATCCTGTCGTACATCCCGTTCTCGGCGCCGGTCGCGATGCCGGTGCGCCTGTTCGTCGGCGAGGCGCAGTGGTGGGAGCCGCTGGTGTCGCTGGTGATCCTGCTCGTCTCGTGCGTGGTCGCCATCCTCGTCGCCGCAAAGATCTACGAGAACTCCCTGCTGCGCATGGGCGGCCGCGTGAAGCTGTCCGAGGCCCTGAAGGGCTGAGGGGCTCGCTCGCGGGGCTCGGCCGGACGGCTGGGCCCCGCGGCGCTCCCCGAACGGCCGCGAGACCGAACCTCCGTCCCGAGACCGACGATCAGAACGTCGGTCTCGGGACGCGGGTTCGGTCTCGCGGTCGTGTCGGGGCGGCACCGGGGATCCGGGAACGCGTCGGATCCGGTTCCGGGAATATTCACACGCATGGATCGTTAGCCTCAGGGTACGGACGATGAGGTCCGGCGCCCCGAGAACAGATCCGAAAGGCCTCATCACCATGAGCACTCCCGCCCTCGACCGCACCGCGGTCACCGACGCCCCGATCCTCGACGTGCTCGCCGAGCGCTGGAGCACCCGCATCTTCGACCCCGCCTCCACGATCGACGAGGAGGCCCTGGCCAGCGCGCTGGAGGCCGCCCGCTGGGCGCCGACGGCCGCGAACAGCCAGCCCTGGCGCGCGATCGTCGCCCGCCGCGGCTCCGCGGCGCACGGCAAGGTGCTCGGCAGCCTGATGGGCTTCAACAGCGCCTGGGCCGGCGACGCCGCCCTGCTCGTCGTGTTCGTCGCCGAGACCACCCGTGACGACCAGCCCATGCCGTGGGCGCTGTACGACACCGGCCAGGCCGCCGCGCACTTCACCGTGCAGGCGCACGCCAACGGCCTGTCCACGCACCAGATGGGCGGCTTCGACCGCGACGCCATCTCGGCCGCGTTCGAGCTGGGCGCCGAGTTCACCCCGATCTCCGTCATGGCCGTCGGCGAGCTCGGCGACATCCGCACGGCGAGCGAGGAGATGCAGCAGCGCGAGAACGCGCCGCGCGTGCGCCGCCCCATCGCCGAGACGGTCATCGTCGACGACTGATCCCCGGGATCCGAAACACCCCCTCCGCCCGCCGGAGGGGGCGTTCGTCGTCCGGGGCGCCGCCTTCCTCCCCGCGCCCTGCCGCCCGAGAACAGGCAGATCGTCCCGGAGCAGGCGGATCCCGGCGGATCCACCTCATCTCGGTCGATCGACCGGTCCTCGGTCACTGCTGATCGGGGGCCCCGGGCCAGATGCGGGCCTGACCCGGCGTCGGTCGCGTCAGCGCTTGCGGTGGCGGCGCGCGGCGAGCGCGTCCGCGGCGCGGATCAGCGACAGGTGCGAGAACGCCTGCGGGGTGTTGCCCACCTGGCGGCGCCCGATCGGGTCGTACTCCTCGCTCAGCAGGCCGACGTCGTTGCGCAGCCCGCACAGCCGATCCATGAGCGCCTCGGCCTCGGCGGTGCGCCCGGTCACCGCGTACTGCTCGACGAGCCAGAACGAGCACGCGAGGAACGGATGCTCGGATCCCGCGAGGCCGTCCACGCCCGTCGCGGTGCGGTACCGCATCACGAGTCCGTCGCGCATCAGGGTCTGCTCGATCCGCTCCACGGCGGCGAGCATGCGCGGGTCGTCCGGCGCGCAGTACCCGGTGCGCGGGATGAGCAGCAGCGCCGCATCCACCTCGTCGGTGCCGCTGTGCTGCACGAAGCACCCGTCGCGCACGCCGTGCTCGTCGATCTCGGCACGCAGCCGATCGCGCACCTCGCGCCAGCGGTCGGCCGGTCCGTGCAGGCCGTCCGTCTCGACCGCGCTCACCCCGCGGTCGAACGCCGCCCACAGCGACACTCGCGAGTGCGTGAAGAACTGCGGATCCCCGCGGATCTCCCACATGCCGTTGTCGGGCCGATCCAGCTGCTTCTCGGCCTGCCGCAGCATCACCCGCTGCAGCGACCACGACCGCTCCGACTCCGCGAGACCGGCGCGCCGCGCGGCACCGAGGGTCATCAGCACCTCGCCGAACACGTCGGCCTGGAACTGCTCCGCCGCGCCGTTGCCGACACGCACCGGGACGGATCCGGCGTATCCGGGAAACGACGGCATGTCGCGTTCGCGCAGGTCGCGCTCCCCGGCGAGCCCGTACATGATCTGCAGGTCGGCCGGATCCCCGGCCACGGCCCGCAGCAGCCAGTCGCGCCACGCCCGCGCCTCGTCGGCGAGGCCGTGACCGAGCAGGGCCTCGAGGGTGAGGGCGGCGTCGCGGAGCCAGACGTAGCGGTAGTCCCAATTGCGCTCCCCGCCGAAGTCCTCGGGCAGCGACGTGGTCGCCGCCGCGGCGATGCCTCCGGTCTCGCGGTTCGTGAGCGCCCGGAGGATGAGCAGCGATCGCCGCACGTCCTCCTGGTGACCGCCCTCGTGGGCGATCCCGTCGGCCCAGTCGCGCCACCACGCCGCGGTCTCCCGTCCGGACGCACCCACGTCGAGCGGAGGCGGCGCGGGTCGATAGGACGGGAACCAGGTCAACGTGAGCGCCGCGTGCTCCCCCGCCCCGACCTCGACCGTGCCGACGTGGCTGTGCCCGTGCGGGTACAGCGCACCGCCGCGCACCACGACGGCGTCGGGCCCCGCCGTCGCCGTGAGCTCGGGGGCGAGATCGGTGCCGGTCTGCCGCACCCACGGCAGCGCCCGCGCGTAGTCGAACCGGAACCGCAGCTCCTGCCGGAACGCCATCCTCCCGCTGACACCCGCGATCCGCCGGATCACGTCGGTGCGGTCGCCGCCCTGGGGCGCGGGGGCGCCCGTGGTGTCGTCCCGGGGCGGAATCGGCATCCACTCGGTGACCTCGGCGACGCCCTCGGCGCTCTCCCACCGGGTCACCAGGCAGAACGTGTCGCCGTCGTACCGCCGGGTCGCGGTGGCGTCGGGATCCGCCGGCCGCAGCGTCCAGTGCCCCTGCTCGACGTCGCCGAGCAGGGATCCGAACAGCGACGCCGAGTCGAGCCGCGGCGCACAGAGCCAGTCGATGCTTCCGGCTCGGGAGACCAGCGCCGCCGTACGTCCGTCACCGAGCAGCGCGTAGTCCTCGATCGGTGCACTCATGAGCGCAGTCTGCCACCCGGCGCTCTGCGGATTCCGCGAGCCCGACCCGCGAGTCCGAGCCCGACCTTCCGAGAAGCATGATCCGGCCGCGCCGGGCGACAAGCACGCGAGACGGAACGTATCGTGGGCGCATGACCACCCCGACGACGCTGCTCATCCTCGGCGCATCCGGAGACCTCACCTCCCGGCTCCTCCTGCCCGCGATCGCCCAGCTGCTGCAGCGCCAGCCCGACCGCAGGCTCGTGCTGCGCGGAGCGGGGTCCGACGACTGGTCCGACGAGCGCTGGCAGGAGGCCGTGCGCACCGCCTTCGCCACGGTCGGCGCCGACGACCAGGTCGCCCGGGTCGCCGGCACGACCTACGCGCAGGCGGACGTCACCGACCACGACGCGCTCGCGGCGCTCATCGGGGACGCCGATGGCCCTCTCGTGATCTACTTCGCGCTGCCGCCCGCCGTGGCGGTCGCCGCCTGCGAGAAGCTCCTCGACATCCCGCTCCCCGCCGGCACGGTGCTCGCGCTGGAGAAGCCGTTCGGGAACGACGAGCAGAGCGCGGCGGCGCTGAACGCCCTCGTCACCCGCATCGTCCCGGAGAACCAGGTCTTCCGCGTCGACCACTTCCTGGGCCGGTCCACGATCCTCAACATCATGGGCGTGCGGTTCGCGAACCGGCTCGTGGAGCCGGTGTGGTCGGCCGATCACGTCGAGAAGGTCCTGATCCGCTACGACGAGGCCCTCGCCCTGGAGAACCGCGCGCGCTACTACGACAAGGCGGGCGCCCTCGTCGACATGATCCAGAGCCACCTCCTCCAGGTGCTCGCGATCCTCGCCATGGAGCAGCCGGCGGATCTGGACGAGATCGATCTGCGCGACGCGATGGCCGCCGCCCTGCGCGCCACCCGCATCGTCGGCGACGACCCCGCACGCTCGACCCGCCGCGCCCGCTACACGGCCGGCACGAGCGGCGACCGTCCCGTGCCGGCCTACACGGACGAACAGGGCGTCGATCCCTCCCGCGACACCGAGACGCTCGCCGAGATCACCTGCGAGGTGGACACGGCGCGCTGGGCCGGAGTTCCCTTCACCCTGCGCAGCGGCAAGGCGCTCGGCGAGCGCTGCGCCGAGATCGTCGTCACCTTCCGCCCCGTGCGGCACATCCCCGGCGGCCTCACCGGGACGCCCGCGGACGGCGGCGTGCTGCGCTTCTCCCTCGGCCCCGACCGGATCGAGCTGGAGCTCAACGTGAACGGCGGCGACGACCCGTTCGCGCTGCGCCGCGACGTGCTCTCCACCGAGCTCGGCAAGGGCACCCTGCTGGCCTACACCGAGGTGCTCAGCGAGATCCTCGACGGGGATGTGGCCCTCTCCGTCCGCGGCGACGCGGCCGAGCAGTGCTGGCGGATCATCCAGCCCGCCCTGGACGCCTGGCGCGCCGGCGCGGTGCCGATGCAGGAGTACCCGGCCGGATCCAGGGGCCCGGAGGACTGGGCGACCACGCGCTGATTCCGGGATCCCCGCCGTCCCGGGTCCGTCCGTTCGGCATCGGGCGGAGCGCGGCGGATCCGACGCATCCCGCCGGCCCGCATGACGGATCCCCCGCATCGGGCCGCCGGATCCGCACGAGCACCCCTACGATCGGCCCATGACCGCGCTCCCCCGCCGCGTCAGGGTCGGCTACGCCCTGGGCGGCATCGCCTCCGGCACCTACGGCACCGTCCCGGGCCTCATCCTGATGCCGTTCCTCACCGATCTGCTCGGCGTGCAGGCGGCGCTCGCCGGCATGATCGTGTTCGCCCCGAAGGCCTGGGACTTCTTCCTCAACCCGATCGCCGGGCGCATCAGCGACCGCTCGCGCAACGCAAGCGACCGACGGCGACCGTTCATCCTGCGCGCGGGGATCCTGCTCGCGCTCGCGTTCGCGGCCATGTTCTTCGGCCCCACGGCCCCGCCGGTCGCGGCAGCCCTGTGGGTGCTCGTGGCGTTCCTGGCGTCGGCGACCGTGTACGCCTTCTTCCAGGTGCCGTATCTGGCGATGTCGGCCGAGATCACCGACGACTACGCCGAGCGCACCCGGATGATCAGCTGGCGCGTGATCGTGTTCACCCTGGCGATCCTCGCGTCCGGGGCGGCGGCGCCGGCGCTCGTGGAGGCCTTCGGCGGCGTGACCGGCTACCGGATCATGGCGGCGTCGATGGCCGTGCTCATCCTCGTCGGCACCGCGGGCGTGTGGCTCGGCACCCGATCGGTCCCGCTCACGCGGGGAGAGGAAGCGGAAGGGAGGCTGTTCTCGCAGCTCGCGATCGTGCTGCGGGACGCGGACGCGCGGATGCTGATCATCGCGTTCGTGCTGCAGGCCGTCGCGATCGGCATGGTGCTCGGCGGGGTCGTGTACGTCGCCCGGCATGTCGTGCACGACCCCGCGATCGCGACCTACAGCTTCGTGTGCTTCGTCGCTCCCGCGATCGTGCTCACCCCGATGTGGAGCCGCCTCGGATCCCGCCTCGGCAAGAGACGCGGATTCGCGGTGGCGACCGCCACCATGGCGGTCGGCCTGGTCGCGCTGCTCGCGGCGCGCACCGGGGAGGCCGTCCCGCTGCTCGCCGCATCGGGCATCGTCGGCATCGGCTACGCCGGGGCGCAGTTGTTCCCCCTGGCGATGCTGCCCGACCTCGCCGCCGAGGACGCCCGCCGCAGCGGCGCCAACCGCATCGGGATGATCTCCGGCGTGTGGTCGGGGTTCGAGCTCCTCGGCTATGCGCTGGGTCCGGCGCTGCTCGGACTCGTGCTCACGCTCGGCGACTACCGGGCATCGACCGGGGACGCGGGGCCGCAGCCCGACAGCGCGCAGTGGGCGATCGTGCTCGGCGTATCGCTCGTCCCGGCCGCACTGTGCCTGCTCAGCCTGATCCCGCTCTCCCGGTACCGCCTCGACGACAGGCTGCGTGCGGCCGCGGATCCGGTCGCCGCGCGCAGCCGCTGAGCCTGACGCGTCAGGGGCACCGGCGCGGCCGGGGTGTGCCTCTCCCGGCGAGGCAGGGCTGTCTCTGCGCGTCCCGGCGAGGCAGGGCTGTCTCTGCGCGCCTTCCTCGGAGTTGTGCAGGATCTTCGGACGGATCCGGCGCATCTCTCCGAAGATCCTGCACATCTCCGAGCGAGGTGCGCCGCCGGGGCGAGCGGATCCGACCGCCCCGAGCAGCCGCTGAGACTGCCGCGTCAGGGGCACCGGCGCGGCCGGGTCCTGGCGCACGAGGATCCGTCACCAGCGGGGCGGGATGCGCGCGATCGACCGCCCCGATGCGTCGAGCTCGTGCCCGTTGCGCTTGACCGGGCGCAGCACCGTCCAGCGGTCGACGATCTCGACGTCTCCGCCCCACGCCCGCTCGATCGCGGGCAGCGCCGTGAGCGACCGGGCCCGTACGCACGCGAAGAGCGGCGCCGGCCCCACGGCGACCCCGGCGCGATGCACCTCGGGCAGCCGGGCCGCGCGGATCGACGCCGCCTCGGGATCCGCGGAACGCGCCCACAGCACGGCGCCCCGGCGGTAGCCCGCCGCAGGCATCGCGAGGTCGCAGCCGAAGCGCAGGAGCCCGGCCGAGGTCGCGCGATCGACCGCACGCCGCGCCGTCGCCTCCGAGACGCCCAGGCGCGCGCCGAGCACGGCCGACGGCATGCGCGGATCCTCGTCCAGCACGTCGGCGATCTCGGCGACCGTCTGCGGCTTCGGCAGGCGGACCGCCTCGGCGGACGGCCTGCCCCCGGCCTCGCGCGACGGACGCACGACGCGCTGCTGCGCGGCCGAGAGCACGGGCAGCCGCCAGGTGGAGTCCTCCGCCGAGACGCTCGCGGCGACGTCCATCCGCAGCACGGTCGCGCCCGTCTCGAGCGCGCGCACGCGCTCGCCCAGCTGGGGGAGCCCCTCGGACGCGGCGACGAGCAGCAGCAGACCGGCCGAGGTCTCGTCGACGCCCAGCACCCACGGCCGCCGCACGGCCGCCGTGCGCGATTCGTCTGTGATGCCCGGGTGCAGCAGCACGAGCGCGAGATCGGTGGTCGAGGACCAGCGCTCCGCCGTGGGCCAGGCGGTCAGCCAGGCCAGCCCCTCCTCGCGCAGTGCGCTCCAGTGCCGCACCACGGTGGCGGCGTCCACCCCGATCGCCGCGGCGATGCGCGTCCAGGGCGCCCTCGCGTCGACCTGGAGGGCGTGGACGAGGGCGAGGTCGATCTCGTCCAGCCCGCGCGGATCCGTCGTCTCCATGTGACGAAGACTACGCATGAAGAGCGCAGTAATGAAGGTTTCGAGTCAACAGGATCCAGAATCGAGTCGGAATCCTACGCTCACCTCATGAGCTTGACGACGGATCGGATCCTGGCCACCATCGAGGATCTCGTCGCGCTCGCCCCTCGCGCCACGGGAACCCCCGGGGGCGCCGCCGCGGCGGAGTACGTCGAGGGCCGATTCGCCCGCGCGGGCCTTGCGACCGAGGTCCTCGAGGTGCCGTCGTTCGCGTGGCGGGCGACGGAGTGCCGTGTGACGACCGGGGCCGACGGCACGGAGGAGCTCGAAGTGCCGAGCTCGCCGATCCTGCACTCCGCCCTGCCGGCTCATGACTGGACGGGCGAGGCGCGGCACCTCATCGACGCCCCCGTCGTCGACATCGGCGCCGACCGCGTGCGCCGCCACGACGTGCGCGGCGCGATCGTGCTCTTCGACCTCACCTTCGACATGACGCTCGCGCACACCCTGCCGCTCACGCTCTTCCTGCACGACCCCGGCCGACGCGTGCTGCGACGCGACGTGCTGCGCAGCCGCAACCCCTACGTCACCTCGCTCGCCCGCACGATGCGCGACGCGGCGGCGGCAGGCGCCGTCGGCGTCATCGGCGTGCTGCGCGACTACCCCGACTCCCTCGGCTACCACAACGAGTACTACCGGCGGACCCTGTTCCGCCTGCCCGGCGCCTGGGTGACCCGCGCCGGCGGAGCGCGGCTGCGGGCCGCGCTCCGCCTCACGCCACGCGCGACGCTCACCCTCGGCGTCGAGCGCTCCGAGGTCGTCTCCCGCACCGTGATCGGGGTGCTGCCGGGTGCCGACGGCCCGGACGGCGTCGCGCAGGACCACCCCGGCAGCTCCCGCGCGTCGAGGACCGGCACTCCGCGCGGCGACGCCATCATGATCCAGTCGCACCACGACTCGGCGGGCGACGGCGCCGTCGAGGACGCCTCGGGGGCGGCCGAGGTGATCGCCCTCGCCGAGCACTTCACCGCGCTGTCCCGCGCGGGGCGACCGCCCCGCAAGACGCTGCTGTTCACGACCTTCGACACGCACTTCACCGGCTACCAGGCCCATCGCGAGTTCGCCCGCCGGCACGTGCTCGCACCGTATGCCCGCTGGCGGATCGTGCTGAACGCCACGATCGAGCACATCGGCCTGAGGGCCGTGGAGGGATCCGACGGCGGGTTCGAGAACACCGGCGAGACCGAGCCGCGCGGCATCTTCCTCAACGTCAATCCGGCGTTCACGGCGCGCATCGCGGGGCTGATCCGCCGTCATCGGATGCACGCCACCAGCATCCTCGGTGCGGGTCTGCTCGAGTTCTTCGCGAGCGGGATCCCGACCGACGCGTCGTTCACCTTCGTCTCCGGCGTGCCCACCGTCAGCCTCATCTCGGGTCCGCTCTACCTGTACGACGACGCCGACACGATCGATCGCATCGACGTCGCCCAGCTCGAGCCGGTGGCGCGGTTCTTCGCCGACGTCGTGGAGGACGCCGATCGGCACCGCGGCGCACTTCTCGGCACGATGCCCGCGGGCCTGCGCCGGCTGCTGCCCCGGGGACGATGGTGAACGGCGAACGGGCCGAGGGCGGATCCGGACCGGGTGCCGGCGGTCCCGGTCCCGGCTCCGGCATCCGGCACGGGTCGACCCGCATCGTGCGCTTCGACGGGGAGGAGGCACCGGAGACCGGGATCCTGCACCTGCCGCACACCGCTGCTCCGGCCGGGGGCTACCCGGTCGTCGTGTTCGGGCACATGACGACCGGAGGGTCGCCGCGCTCCGCCCCGAGTCTCGGTCACCCCGGCCACCCGGAGTGGCGGCGCATGTCGCAGGGCGACGCGCTGTGCGACCACCTGCTGCGGCGCGGGATCGCCGTGCTGCGACCGGACTACCCCGGAATCGGCGGCCCCGGCGTGCATCCGTACCTGCTCGGCCGTCCCCTCGGCGGTTCGCTGCGCGCGATGGTGCGCGCTCGGCGCACCCTGGACGACCGGCTCGGCGACGACTGGGTCGCCGCGGGGCACTCCGAGGGCGCGGTCGCGGCGCTGTTCGCCGGCACCGCACCGGAGCCGGACGACCGCAGCCGGCTGCGCGGTGTCGCGGCCGTGACCCCGGTGACCCGGATGGACCTCAGCATCCGCTGGTCGCTGGGCATGCCGGGCGCGATGCCCGGATCCGGCGTCGTCTCAGCGCTCATCGGGCTCATGCTGCGCGGGGCGGCCACCGCGGATCCCGCCCTGGCGGCGCTCCTGGAGGGAGAGGGCCTCAGCCCCGCCGCGCGCGCGGCCCGGCGCGACCTCGACCGTCTCTTCCTCACCGAGCTCGCCGCGCGCGACTCGTGGGGCGGCATCCCGCCGGGCCGCATCGGCGGGGCCGACGGATCCGCGCTTTTCGCGCGCCTGTACGCCTCGTTCCGGGAGAACGAGGTCGCCGCGCTCTCGGGTTTCCGCTCCCCCGTGCGGATCGACGCCGCACGGTTCGACGAGGTCGCCCCGGCGCCGCTGAGCGCCCGGCTGCTGCGCGCGTACCGGCGGGCCGGCGTCGACCTCACGGCACGCTGGTGGCCGTCCCACCACTCCGGCACGATGCGTCCGCAGCACGCCCCGCCGCACGTCGCCGCATGGATCGCGGAGCGCTTCCGGGACTGACGCGTCCGGCGAGCAAGCCCCCGAGGTCGTTGAGCGAGCACCGAGCGCAGCGAGGAGCGAGACGAAACGCCGCCACCCGGCGAGGGCACCGCGTTTCGTCTCGGGCGGCTCCGCCGTCCTCGCTCAACGACCCCGAAGGGAACGGGCGGCTCCGCCGTCCTCGCTCAACGACCCCTGGGGGGATCGACGCCACCACGCTCCCCAAGGGGATACCCCGATCACTGAGCAACCCCGTTCCCCCGGGTTCGTTGAGCGAGCACCGAACGCAGCGAGGAGCGAGACGAAACGCGGTCACCCGGCGAGGGCACCGCGTTTCGTCTCGGGCGGCTCCGCCGTCCTCGCTCAACGACCCCTGAGGGAGCGGGCGGCTCCGCCGTCCTCGCTCAACGGCCCCGAAAGAGCCGGCAGCTCAGCCGTGGCGGGCGAGCAGGCGGCGCGCCGCCGCGCTGTGGTCGGCGATGAGCTGGGGCACGTCGAGGCCGACGATCTGCCCGTCGAGCACGCGCCAGGATCCTCCGACCATCACCCGGTCGGCGCGCTCCGCGCCGCACAGCAGCAGGGCCGCGAGCGGGTCGTGGCTGCCCGAGAAGCGCAGCTCGTCGAGGGTGAACATCGCGAGGTCGGCCTGCTTGCCCGGGGCCAGCACGCCGATGTCGCTGCGGCCGAGGGCGCGCGCCGACCCCTGGGTCGCCCAGTTCAGGGCGTGCTCGGGGGTCACCGCGGCGGCGCCGTAGCGCAGGCGCTGCAGGTAGAGGGCCTGGCGCACCTCCATCATCATGTTCGAGCCGTCGTTCGATGCGGATCCGTCGACGCCGAGCCCGACGGGGACGCCCGCGGCCTCGAGCTCGACCGCCCGCGCGATGCCCGAGGCGAGGCGCATGTTCGAGGTCGCGCAGTGCGAGACCGCCGTGCCCGCCGCGCCGAGGCGCGCGATCTCGGCGTCGTCGAAGTGGATCCCGTGCGCGAGCCAGGTGCGATCGCCGAGCCAGCCGACGCTGTCGAGATAGTCGACCGTGCGCAGGCCGAACATCTCCCGGCAGAAGTCCTCCTCATCGATCGTCTCCGCGAGGTGGGTGTGCATGCGCACGTCGAGCCGCTCGGCGAGCGCGGCCGTGTCGCGCATCATGCCGGTGGTCACCGAGAACGGCGAGCACGGGGCGAGTCCGATCTGCACGAAGGCGCCCTCGCCGCGCTCATGGTAGGCGCCGATGAGGCGCTCGCTGTCGGCGAGGATCACGTCGGGATCCTGCACCGTCGACTGCGGCGGCAGTCCGCCGTCCTTCTCCCCGAGCGACATGGATCCGCGGGTCAGGGTCGCGCGCATGCCGAGGCGCTTGACGACGTCGACCTGCACGTCGATGCCGTCCTCGAGCCCGGCGGGGAAGAGGTAGTGGTGGTCGGCCGCGGTGGTGCAGCCGCTGAGCAGCAGCTCGGCGAGCGCCGCGGTGGTCGCGAGCTCGAGATCGCGCGGCGTGAGTCCGGCCCAGACGCCGTAGAGGCCCTTCAGCCAGGGGAACAGCTCGGCGCTGACGACCGGCGTCCAGGCCCGCGTGAGCGTCTGGTAGAAGTGGTGGTGCGTGTTGATGAGGCCGGGGATGATCACGTGGCGCGACGCGTCTACGGTCTCGTCGACGGGCACGGTCGGGGATCCCCCGGCGGGCACGGCTTCGAGGATGCGCGACCCCGAGACGACGAGGCCGCCGCGCGCATCGGCGGCGTCTCCGGTGTGGATGCCGAGCGGGTTCTTCAGCCAGACGGTGCGAGCGGATTCGGACATTGAGCAGACTCCCTGTGAGTGGTGCGGAGCCGGGGCCCGGCCCCGAAGGGGCCAGCTCAGTGTGTGACCTGTCTGCTGATCCAGGTGCGCCTCCGTCGGCGGAGGCACTCAAGATCTATCACGACCCCGACGAAGAGGTCAACAGTTTTTCCAGATGACGGATGAGACTTTCCGTGATGCGAATGCAAGCGCCCCTCACCCCGAGGCGGGACGAGGGGCGCTCACGCACGCAGGGAGCGTCAGTGATCCGAGCGCGTGATGGCGACCTCGTTGCCCTCGCGGTCGACGATCTTGCCGTCGATGATCGAATCGCCGTCTTCGAAGGCGTCCAGGTACGCGACCGGGATGCTGCGCGTCGGCGCCGAGACGAAGGCGTTCTTGCGCTTGGCGCTGCCGAGGTGGTTGCACAGCAGGTTGAGCAGGATCGCGGTGACCGCGGCCGAGCTGATGCCGGAGTGGAAGATCGTCACGAACCAGGCGGGCATCGCGTGGTAGATGTCCGGCTTCGCGATCGGCAGCATGCCCACGGCGAGCGACGTCGCGACGATCACCAGGTTCATGTTGTCCTTGTACTCGACCTTCGCGAGCGTCCGGATGCCCGAGGCCGCGACCGACCCGAACAGCACCAGGCCGGCGCCGCCGAGGACGGGCTGAGGGATGGCGCCGACGACGCGGCCGAGCACGGGCAGCAGACCCAGGATGACGAGCACGCCACCGCCGGCGGTGACCACGAAGCGGCTCTTGACTCCGGTGATGGCGACCAGGCCGACGTTCTGCGCGAAGGCCGACTGCGTGAACGTGCCGAAGATCGGCGAGACCGCGCTGGAGAGCATGTCGGCGCGCAGGCCCGCGGCGATGCGCTTGGAATCGACCTTGGTGCCGACGATGTCGGCCACGGCGAGGATGTCGGCGGTGGTCTCGGTCAGCGTCACCAGGATCACGATGAACATCGAGATGATGGCCGCGATCTCGAAGGTCGGCATGCCGAACCCGAAGATCTGCGGGAGGGCGAAGATCTCCCCCTGCCCCACCTTGCTGAAGTCCGCCTTGCCGAGGAAGACCGCGATGATCGTGCCGAGCACGATCGCGAGCAGGATCGCGAGCCGCGAGATCGCCCCCACCGGGATCTTGCTGAGCACGAGCACGATCACGAGGGTGATCGCCGCCAGCAGCAGGTTCTCCGGCAGCGCGCCGTCCGCCGGGTTCGCGCCGGGGCCGTAGATCCAGCCGGCCGCGACGGGCAGCAGGCTGAGACCGATCGTGGTGATCACCGTTCCCGTCACGACCGGGGGGAAGAACCGGATGATCGTCGCGAAGATCGGGGCGATGAGCAGGCCGATCACCGAGGCGGCGATGACGGATCCGAAGACCGACGGCAGCCCGCCGCCGCTCGTGACGATCGCGCCCATCGTGGCGACACCGGCGAACGAGACGCCCTGCACGAGCGGCAGCTGCGATCCGAAGAACGGGATGCCGACGGTCTGCAGGATCGTGGCGAGTCCGCCCATGAACAGGCACGCGGCGATGAGGACACCGATCTCGGCGGGCTTGAGGCCCGCGATCTGCCCGATGATGAGCGGCGGGGCGATGATGCCGCCGTACATCGTGAGCACGTGCTGGATGCCGTAGCCGATGGTCGCGCCGATCGGCAGTCGTTCGTCCTCGGGGCGGACGAACTCCTTCTTCTGCTTGGTAGTCAATTCGACCTCTTCGTCGTGGGGCAGGCACCGGGTGAGCCGAGCGCCGGCCGGCATGCAGCGCCTGTGCGGCGATACGGTGCGGGCGCTCCGTCCGCCTCGCGATACGGGGCGGACTGCTGTGGGTCCTGGTGCGTCTCCGGCTCTGGAGACTCCCTCAGGCTAGCGGCGGCCCCCTTCGAGAGTCAAGCATTTTTTCCGAATCTCGGATTGTCCTTTCCGCTATGCGGATATTCGGGATTGCTCGTCGTTTCGCGCCCTGCGCAAGAAAGGGGCCCGGATCAGGGAGATCCGGGCCCCTTCGAGCAAAGCGCGAGCGGCGTCAGTCGTCGAGCAGCTCGGCCTCGATGGTGTCGTCCTCGGGCTCGTCGTCCACCGGCTGCGGGGCCGTCGGCCCGTCAATGGTGAGCACGAGGGAGGATCCGTCCGCGGCGACGTCGACCCGCACGAGGTCGCCGTCGTGCACCCGGCCGGACAGCAGCGCCGACGCCAGCCGGTTCTGCACCTCGTTCTGGATGAGACGGCGCAGCGGCCTCGCACCGAACACCGGGTCGTAGCCGCGCTCGGCGAGCCACGCACGCGCGTCCGGCGTGACCGCGAGCGTGAGCCGGCGATCGGCGAGACGGCGCTGCAGCTGGTCGATCGTGAGCTCCACGATCTGCGCCAGGTCGTCCTCGGTGAGCGCGGAGAACATCACGATGTCGTCGAGACGGTTGATGAACTCGGGCTTGAACGCCTGCCGCACGAGCGCCATCACGGCCTCGCGCTTCTCGTCGGACGAGAGCGTGGGGTCGATGAGGATCGGGGATCCGATGTTGCTCGTGAGGATCAGGATGACGTTCGAGAAGTCGACCGTGCGCCCCTGGCCGTCGGTGAGCCGGCCGTCGTCCATGACCTGCAGCAGCACGTCGAACACCTCGGGGTGGGCCTTCTCGACCTCGTCCAGCAGCACGACGCTGTAGGGGCGCCGCCGCACGGCCTCGGTGAGCTGGCCGCCCTGCTCGTAGCCGACGTACCCCGGAGGGGCACCGACGAGTCGCGAGACCGAGTGCTTCTCGCCGTACTCCGACATGTCGATGCGCACCATGGCGTGCTCGTCGTCGAAGAGGAACTCCGCGAGAGCCTTGGCGAGCTCGGTCTTGCCGACGCCCGTGGGACCGACGAAGAGGAACGAGCCCGTGGGGCGCCCCGGATCGCTGATCCCGGCGCGCGAACGCCGCACCGCGTCGGAGACCGCGGTGACGGCCTCCTTCTGCCCGATCAGGCGCCGGCCCAGCTCGCGCTCCAGGTGCAGGAGCTTCTCGCTCTCGCCCTGCAGCAGCCGGCCCACGGGGATCCCCGTCCAGGCCGCGATCACGGCCGCGATGTCCTCGTCGGTGACCTGCTCGTTGACCATGCGGGGCTCGTCGCTCTGCGCGTCCGCCTGCCGCTCGGCATCGGCGAGCTGCGCCTGCAGCTGCTTGATGGTCTCGTACTCGAGCTTCGACGCCTTCACGTAGTCGGCGTCGCGCAGCGCCCGGTCGCGCTCGGTGAACGCCTCGTCGAGACGCTTCTTCAGGTCGCCGACCCGGTTGAGGCCGCCGCGCTCGCGCTCCCAGCGGGCCTCGAGGCCCGCCAGCTCCGCCTCGGACTCGCGCATCTGATCACGCAGCTTCGCGAGACGCTCCTTGGAGGCCGCGTCCTTCTCCTTCTTCAGTGCGAGCTCCTCGAGCCGCATCCGGTCGACCGACCTCTTCAGCTGGTCGATCTCGACCGGACTGGAGTCGATCTCCATCTTGAGCCGGCTCATGGCCTCGTCGATGAGGTCGATGGCCTTGTCCGGCAGCTGGCGGCTGGGCAGGTAGCGGTTCGACAGCGCGGCCGCCGCGACGAGCGCGGAGTCGCTGATCGTGACGCCGTGGTGCGCCTCGTAGCGCCCCTTGAGCCCGCGCAGGATCGCGATCGTGTCCTCGACGGAGGGCTCGCCCACGTACACCTGCTGGAACCGGCGCTCGAGGGCCGCGTCCTTCTCGATGAACTCGCGGTACTCGTTGAGCGTGGTCGCGCCGATGAGGCGCAGCTCGCCGCGGGCGAGCATGGGCTTGAGCATGTTGGAGGCGGCGACGGATCCCTCTCCCCCGCCCGCGCCCATGAGCACGTGCAGCTCGTCGATGAAGGTGATGACCCGGCCGTCGGACTCGGTGATCTCCTTGAGCACGCTCTTCAGGCGCTCCTCGAACTGGCCGCGGTACATGGCCCCGGCCACGAGGGCGGAGATGTCCAGGGAGACGAGCTCCTTGTCCTTGAGCGATTCGGCCACGTCACCGGCGACGATGCGCTGGGCGAGCCCCTCGACGACCGCGGTCTTGCCGACGCCCGGCTCTCCGATGAGCACCGGGTTGTTCTTCGTGCGCCGGGTGAGCACCTGGCTCACGCGACGGATCTCGGAGTCGCGCCCGATCACCGGATCGAGCTTTCCCTGACGTGCGCGGTCGGTCAGGTTGATCCCGAACTGCTCGAGTGCCGACTGCTGTTCTTCCTGCGGTGCCTGCTGCGGGGTGGCCATTCGTCCTCCTGGAGTCTCCTTGCGATGTTGCGGAAGAGCCGGATCCGCCGACTCCTCAAAGTTGAGTTGATAAGACTCAAGTTTAACGGACGGCCCGCTTCAGGGCAAGGCCCGGAAACACAGAGTCGTCCCCCTCAGCACGACCGTGGAGTGGTGCTGAGGGGGACGACTCGGGGTGGTGGAGGGTCAGTCCTCCTCGACCATGCCGCGACGGAGCAGACGCCCGCGCGGGTTCTCGAAGTCGATCGGGGTGCCGTGCAGGTAGGTCTTGCGCACGCGTCCGGCGAGCGCCTTGCCGTTGTACGGGGTGAGCGGGTTCTTGTGGTGCAGCTTGGTCACGTCCACCACATAGGCGTCGTCCGCGGCGAAGATCGAGAAGTCCGCGTCGTAGCCGGGGGCGATGCGCCCCTTGCCCGTGAGGCCCGCGAACTGCGCCGGCTTCTCGCTCATCCATCCCACGACGGTCTCGAGCGACAGGCCCCGCTGACGCGCCTCGGTCCAGATCAGCGACAGGCCGAGCTGCAGCGACGCGACGCCGCCCCAGGCCACGGCGAAGTCGCCGTTCTCCAGATCCTTGAGGTCGAGGGTCGAGGGCGAGTGGTCCGACACGATGAAGTCGATCGTGCCGTCCTCGAGCCCCTGCCAGAGCAGCTCGCGGTTGCCGGCCTCGCGGATCGGCGGGCAGCACTTGAACGCGGTCGCCCCCAGCGGGACCTCCTCCGCGGTGAGCGTGAGGTAGTGCGGGCAGGTCTCGACCGTGAGCCGGATGCCGTCGTGCTTGGCGGAGCGCAGCATCGGCAGTGCGTCCGAGGAGGACAGGTGCAGGATGTGCGCGCGGGCTCCCGTCCAGCGGGCGCGCTCGATGACCTCCGCGATCGCGAGGTTCTCCGCGCCGCGCGGACGCGAGGCGAGGAACTTGGAGTAGTCGTCGCCGTCGGGCTTGGGTGCGCGGTCGATGGCCCGGGAGTCCTCGGCGTGCACGATCATGACCGAGTCGAAGGTCACGAGCTCGCGCATGTCCTCCTCGAGCTCGTCGGGATCCAGCGGCGGGAACTCGTCCACCCCGCTGTGCAGCAGGAAGCACTTGAAGCCGAAGGCCCCGGCATCGTGCAGTCCCCGCAGCTTGTCGATGTTGCCCGGAACGGCACCGCCCCAGAAGCCCACGTCGACGTGCACCTGGTCGCGCGCGACGTCGCGCTTGATGTCCAGCGCTTCGACGTCGATCGTCGGCGGGATGCTGTTCAGGGGCATGTCCAGGATCGTGGTCACACCGCCCGCGGCCGCCGCCTTGGTCGCCGAGGAGAAGCCCTCCCACTCGGTGCGACCCGGCTCGTTGACGTGCACGTGCGTGTCCACCAGACCCGGGATCAGGGTCTCGTCGTCTTGGAGCTCGATGATCTCGTCGCCCGCGAGGTTGTTGCCGAGGGGCTGCATCGCGACGATCACGCCGTGCCGCACCCCCACCTCGCGGGGTCGGATCCCCGAGCTGGTGAGGACCCGCTCGCCGCGGATCACCAGATCATAGTGCTCGCCCGTCGGGTCGAGCGAGGCGTGTTCTTCGGTCTCCTGGGACATGTCCGCGGATTCCCTTCTGCCGGCGACGTCGCCGGCCTT
The DNA here is from genome assembly GCF_037148715.1 of Microbacterium sp. MMO-10. Taxonomy (NCBI): domain Bacteria; kingdom Bacillati; phylum Actinomycetota; class Actinomycetes; order Micrococcales; family Microbacteriaceae; genus Microbacterium; species Microbacterium sp. MMO-10. The sequence goes on from NZ_JBBCSV010000001.1 coordinate 338,016, forward strand.
GTGGCGTGGTGGGTGAGGCTGGTTCGATTGTGCTCCGCGTCAGCGGGCCGTCGCCGGGAATCCGGTGATCCGCTTCGGTCGGGGCTGCGCGTAGGTGCGCACCTTGGAGGTGGAAAGGCCCAGGTTCACCAGGCCCTCCGCGACGGCGACCGCGGCCTGGACGCCGTCCACGACCGGGACGCCGCAGAGCTCGACCACGCGGTCCTTGAGCTCGGCCATCCCGCCGCAGCCGAGCACGATGACCTCGGCACGGTCGATCTCGACCGCCTTCTGCGCCTCGGCGGCGATCGCCTCGACCGCGCGCTCCGGATCGGACTCGAGCTCGAGCACGCTCATCCCCGACGAGCGCACCGACGCGCAGCGGTCGTGGAGGCCGCCGAGGATCAGCCGGTCCTCGATGAGCGGCACCGTGCGGTCGAGCGTGGTGACCACCGAGTACGAGCGGCCGAGGAACATGGCGGTCGAGGCCGCCGCCTCGGTGATGTCGACCACCGGCACGGTGAGCAGCTCCTGGAGCCCCTCCCGTCCGTGCTCGCCGTATCCGGCCTGGATGACCGCGTCGTACTCGCCCTCGTAGCGGACGACCTTGTCCATGACCGCGATCGCGGCCAGGTAGCTCTCGAAGTTGCCCTCGCAGCTCTCGGCGCCGAAGTCGGGCGTCAGGCCGATGATCTCCGTGCCCGGCGACGCGGCGGCCCGCGCCGCCTCGGCGATGGCGTCGGTCATCGCCTCGGTGGTGTTGACGTTCGCGATCAGAATGCGCATGTTCGGTGTCCTCGTCGGATCTCAGTGGCCGGCCTTGACGGCGATCGCCGCGCCGTCGACGTCGTGGAAGGGTCCCCTGCGGTCCGCGATGATCGCATAGATGATCGCGGCGGATCCGGCCGCGACGAACCAGGAGAAGTCGCTGACCGAGTGGAAGACCGGCAGGAAGGTGAACAGCAGCGCGATCGCGCCCGAGATCACCAGGGCGATGACCGCACGAGGGTTGAAGCCCTTCGCGTATGCGTACTCGCCGATCGGGGAGTCGGAGTAGAGCTGCGGCACGTTGATGCGCTGCTTCTTGATCAGCCAGTAGTCGACCATGATGATGCCGAACAGCGGGCCGAGCAGCGCGCCGAGGCCGCCGAGGAAGACGCCGATCACGACCGGCGAGTTGTACATGTTCCACGGCGTGATCACGAGGCCGATGACGGCGGAGATGAGCGCCGCGCGGCGGAAGTTCAGGTGCCGCGGGAACAGGTTGTTCAGCGCGTACGTGGGGGCCACGAAGTTGGCCATGAGGTTGACCGCGATGGTCAGCGCGATGAGCGCGAGCGAGGCGAGCACGAGCAGGAACGTGTTCGGGATCGCGGCGACGACCTCGGACGGCGACGTGATGAGACGGCCGTTGATGCTGAAGCTGCCGCCGGTGAGCACGACCACGATCACGCCGAAGAACAGCATGTTGATCGGGATGCCCCAGAAGTTGCCCTTGACGATGGCCCTGCGGGACTTCGCCCCGCGGGTGAAGTCGCAGAAGTTCAGCACGAACGTGCCGTAGATCGAGACCCACAGGGAGGCGGCGCCGAGCATCTTGATCCACACGTCGGAGCCGGTGGCCGTCTCGGTCGGCGCCCAGTTGACCTGGAATCCGGACTGCACGAGCACCCAGACCGCCAGGATCACGAACGTGGCGAGGATGATCGGGCCGGCGAAGGCCTCGTACTTGCGGATCATCTCCATGCCGTAGCTGACGATGACGACCTGGATGATCCACAGCACGATGAACGTGATCCAGCCGAGGGCCGAAAGGCCGAGGAAGGATCCGGACTGCATCGTCTGCAGACCGGGGAAGATCGCGATCAGCACGACCTGCAGCACCTGGGAGGCGAGGTAGGTCTGGATCCCGAACCAGGCGATCGCGACGATTCCGCGCAGCAGCGCCGGGATCTGAGCGCCGTGGATGCCGAACGCGATGCGGCACATGACCGGGAACGGAACACCTGTCTTCTCGCCCATGAAGCCGGACAGGCTCAACAGCAGGAACAGGAACAGTGCGCCGAACCCGAGCGCACCGAGGATCTGGCCGCCGGTCAGGCCGAGCGAGAACAGGCCGATCGCGAACGCGTAGTTGCCGAGGCTGTGCACATCGTTGGCCCAGAGGGTGAAGATGCTGTACGCGCTCCAGTGCCGGCTCTCGCGGTCGGTCGGCGCCAGGTCGCTGTTGTACAGGCGCGGGCTGATGCCCGCCTGCACCGCGAAGACGCTGGACGGCGCCTCGTCGAGGCCCTCGGAGGCCCGACTCGGAACGTGGATGTGGTCGTTGGACGTCATTGTGATTTGAACCCCTCTCGACGGCGACAGTGCCGTCGACACTCGATTTTACAATCCGGAAGACTGATTTCGGATAGAGATACAGTCGCTCTCGGACGCGGAGGTTGCAACATCGTTTGCATAATTTGGACGACTTCCGGTGCGCGGCGCGGTCGACGACCGCCGCTCCGGGATCACGAGGCCGGCTCGGACCCCGGTCGCCGCCGTCCGGTCGACGCGCGCTCGACCAGGTCGAACTCGAGCCGCAGATGCGAGGTGAGCGGCGCGGCGCTGTTCAGCCGGCGCTCCAGCAGCCGCGTCAGCTGCGATGCCCAGACCTGCAGGTTCGCCTTCATCGCCGTGATCGGCACCACGGCGCGCTCGGCGATGACGCTGTCCATCATGTTCGCGACGAGCACGTCGTCGGGCACCCGGAGCCCGCGCGCCTGGACCGCCTCGATCGCCCCCACCGCGAAAACGTCCGACGAGATGAGGAAGGCATCCGGCGGCGTCGGCGTGCGCAGCAGCGACTCCGCCGCCGCGGCACCCCCCTGCTGGCCCCGCACCGGCTCCAGCTCCCTCACCAGCACCGGCAGCCCGCGCGAGCGCATCTCCTGGATGTAGACGCCGGCGATCGACTCCAGGTACGTGTTCTGCGTCGAGCCCACGATCAGCGCCGGGCGGCGAGCGCCGCGCTCCAGCAGGTGCTCGAGCAGGGTGCGCGCGTTGGCGACGTGATCGGCGCTGATCCACCACGCGAACTCCTCGTCGTCCGGATCCCGGTCCAGCGTCACGGTCGGGATGCCCCGCTGCACGAGCGCGCGGAGCACCTCGTCCCCCCGGCGGGGATGCAGCAGCACGAAGGCGTCGAGGCGGCCGACCTGGGCGCCGATGTCGTCGAGTGTGAGGAACGAGGAGACGGAGAAGCCCGCGCCCAGCAGGGCCACGAGCACGGCGCCGGCGACGGACGTGAACGCGTCGGATCCGGATGCGAATCCGGGGATGGCCTCCGGCGGGCGCAGCAGCAGGCCGACGGTGCGCTGGCCGGCGTCGCGCTCCATCACGAAGCCGAGGTCGAACGCGGCCTTGAGCACCGCGGCCTTGGTCGCGGGCGACACCGGACGGTGCCCGCTGAACGCGTGCGAGGCCGTCGTCGGCGAGACACCGGCCAGGGCGGCGACGTCACGCAGACGCGGGCGCTCCGTCATGTGTCCACCTCGTCTTCGAGACCGTTCACCACATCCTCGGGATCGTTCACCGGCCTCCGATCCTACGCGCCGGCGACGACGGGAGCGTCCCCGGGGTCGTTGAGCGAGCGCCGGCGCAGCCGGAGCGAGACGAAACGCGGCGCACTCGCGAGGACGCCGCGTTTCGTCTCGGTCGTCCGACGCGCGTCCTCGCTCACCGCCCCCAGGCGAGAGCACCGGGGCCGGCGGACGCTCAGCGCTGCGGCACGAGCTCGCCGAGCTCGGCGCCGATGCGGCGCCCGACCTCGGTGAGCAGAGCGACCGCCTCGGCCATGCTGCGGGCCGGATCCGGCTCCAGTTCCGCGAGCGCGTAGACCCGCTCGAACCCGGCGGCGCGGGCCGCCTCGGCGCTGAGCGTCGAGCGACCGCACACCGCGATGACCCCGATCCCCGCCGCGCGCGACGCCGCCGCGACCCCGAGCGGCGTCTTGCCGCCGAGACTCTGGTCGTCGAGGCTGCCCTCGCCGGTGATCACGAGATCGGCGCCGACCAGGGCCTCGGCGAGGCCCGTGAGGCGCTGAACGACCTCGACGCCGGGTTCGCGCCGGGCGCCGAGGGCCGCGAGCGCGGCATAGCCGACGCCGCCGGCGCCTCCTGCCCCCGGCAGCTCGGTCGCGGCGCGGATGCCGGGCTGGCGCTCGAGCAGCGCGGAGTAGCGGGCCAGCGCGGCGTCGAGGGCGGCCACGTCGTCCGGGCTCGCGCCCTTCTGCGGGCCGAACACCGCCGGCGCCCCCCGCTCGCCGAGCAGCGGGTTGTCGACGTCGCTCGCCAGCACGATCTCCACATCGGCGAGACGCGGATCCAGGCCAGAGACGTCGGCCTCGGCGATGCGGCTCAGCGCGCCGCCTCCCCCGGGCAGCTCCTGCCCTTCGGCGTCGCGCAGAGAGACGCCGAGCGCCTGGAGCATCCCCGCTCCGCCGTCCGTGTTGGCACTGCCGCCGATGCCGAGCACGATGCTCGTCGCACCGTGATCGAGCGCCGCGGCGATCAGCTCGCCGGTGCCGCGGCTGGTGGCTCCGAGCGCGTCCTTGACGCCGCCCGGAAGCTGGTCCAGTCCGCTTGCGGCCGCCATCTCGATGATCGCCTGCGTGCCGCGCACCCCGAACCGCGCCTGCACCGGCTGCCCCGTGGGGCCGGTCACCGTCGCCGTGACCTCCTCGAACCCGGCGGCGAGGGCCGCGTCGACCGTGCCCTCTCCGCCGTCGGCGACCGGCACCGCGTCGATGGCGACGTCCGGCGCGACGGCGAGGATCCCCTCCGCGAGTGCGGAGGCCACCTGCGGGCCCGTGGCCGAGCCCTTGAACTTGTCCGAGGCGATCAGGATGCGCATGCGTCTACCCTTCCAGTCTTTGAGCGTGCCTGCGCCACGCCAGGGTCGCAGATGACGGGGTCCGCTCCGCGAGACTCCCTCCTCGGGGTGAGACGGCACGTCAGGCGTGGGGTCTCGTGCCGAGAACGGAGTCTCGCGGTCGGGTCGCGCTCAGTCGAGCAGCGCGTAGATGGCCTCGGGGGCGTCGGCGGGCGACGTCGCGAGGTCCTCGAACTCGTTCATGGTGTCGAGGTCGGCGCCCATCGCGATGTTCGTGACGCGCTCGAGGATCACCTCGACGACCACCGGCACCTGGAACTCGTCGCGCAGACGCTGCGCCTCCGCGAAGCCCGCGGCGAGGTCCTCGGGGCGCTCGACGCGCAGCGCCTTGGCGCCCAGGCCCTCGGCCACCTTCACGTGGTCCACGCCGTAGCCGGTGGCGATCGAGGACGAGTCCTGCGGGGTGTTCACGTTGTCGAACGCGAGCGACACCTCGTAGTCCATCTCGAAGCCGCGCTGCGACTGGCGGATGAGGCCCAGGTAGCTGTTGTTCACGACGACGTGGATGTACGGCAGCTTGTGCTGCGCACCGACCGCGAGCTCCTCGATCATGAACTGGAAGTCGTAGTCGCCCGAGAGCGCGACGACCTGCTCGCCCGGCTTGCCGCGCACGACGCCGAGGGCGGCGGGGCCGGTCCAGCCCAGGGGGCCCGCCTGGCCGGCGTTGATCCACTTGCGCGGGCCGTAGACATGCAGCAGCTGCGCCCCGGCGATCTGGGACAGCCCGATCGTGGTGACGAACGTGGTGTCCCTGTCGAACGCCGACAGCATCTCCTGGTACACGCGGTGCGGCTTCATCGGCACGTTGTCGAAGTTGGTCTTGCGCTGCAGGCGCGCCTTGCGGTCGCGGCACTCCTGGGCCCAGCCGTTGTAGTCGGGCAGCTCGGCGACGCGCTCCCGCGCGGCCTCGAGCAGCGCGTCGATGAAGGCGCCCGCATCCGAGACCACACCGTAGTCGGGCGCGAAGACGCGGCCGATCTGCGTGGGCTCGATGTCGACGTGCACGAAGGTGCGGCCCTTGCGGTAGGTGTCGAGGCCGCCCGTGTGACGGTTCGCCCAGCGATTGCCGATGCCCAGCACGAAGTCGGACTCGAGGAAGCTCGCGTTGCCGTAGCGCTGCGACGTCTGGATACCGACCAGGCCCGCGGCGAGCGCGTGGTCGTCGGGCAGCACGCCCCAGCCCATCAGGGTCGGGAAGACCGGCACGCCCAGGGTCTCGGCGAGCTCGACGAGCTTCTCGGAGGCGCCGGAGTTCACGATGCCGCCACCGGCGATGATCGCCGGGTGCTTCGAGGCGACGAGCATGTCGAGCACCTTCTCTGCCTGCGCGCGGGTCGCCGCCGGCTTCGCCACCGGAAGCGGCTCGTAGGTGTCGATGTCGAACTCGATCTCGGTCATCTGCACGTCGAACGGCAGGTCGATGAGCACCGGACCGGGACGGCCGGAGCGCATGATCTGGAACGCGGACTGGAAGACGCCGGGCACCTGCGCACCCTCGAGGACCGTCTTGGCGAACTTCGTGACGGGCTTCGCGATCGACGCGATGTCGACGGCCTGGAAGTCCTCCTTGTCGAGCTTCGCCACCGGAGCCTGGCCGGTGATGCAGAGCATCGGGATGGAGTCGGCGATCGCGGCGTAGAGACCGGTGATCATGTCGGTGCCGGCGGGGCCCGAGGTGCCGAGGCACACGCCGATGCGGCCGTCGCCCGTGCGGCTGTAGCCGTCGGCCATGTGGCTCGCGCCCTCGACGTGGCGGGCCAGGGTGTGCCGGATGCCGCCGTTGGCGCGCATCGCGGAGTAGAGCGGGTTGATGGCGGCACCGGGGAGGCCGAAGGCCTCGTCCGCGCCTTCCTTGATCAGGATCTGGACGATCGCGTCGACTGCGCGCATGCGGGTCATGAGAAGTTCCTTAGGTCTGGTTTGTGGTCGTTGAGCGAGCGAAGCGAGACGAAACGCAGTGCTCTGCCGGAGACGCCGTTTCGTCTTGGTCGCCTTCGGCGTCCTCGCTCAACGACCCCGAAGAATGGGTCAGTTGCCGGAGAGCTCGTTGGTGAGCTTGAACAGGCCGGAGTGGTCCAGCCCGCCGTCGCCGCGGGCGACGAGCGCGTTCACGAGCTGAGCGACGGCGGCGCCGAGCGGGACGGTGACCCCGACCGAGCGCGCAGCCGACGTGACGATGCCCAGATCCTTGTTGTGGAGGGCGAGGCGGAAGCCGGGCGCGAAGTCGCGGTTCAGCATCTTCTGGCCCTTCTGGTCGAGGACCTTGGATCCGGCGAGACCGCCGCCGAGCACGGTGAGCGCCGCGTCGGTGTCGACGCCGAACGCCTCGAGGAAGACGACCGCCTCGGCGAGCGCCTGGATGTTGACCGCGACGATGAGCTGGTTGGCCGCCTTCACGGTCTGCCCGGCGCCGGCGGGGCCGACATGCACGATGGTCTTGCCGATCGCGTTGAGCACCGGCTCGGCCTTCGCGAAGTCCTCGGGGGATCCGCCGACCATGATCGACAGGACGGCATCGATCGCGCCCTGCTCGCCGCCCGACACGGGGGCGTCGACGGCGCCGAAGCCGGCGGCCACGGCCTCCTCGGCGAGCTCCTTGGCGACGTCCGGGCGGATCGACGAGTTGTCGATCCACAGCGCGCCGGCCTTGGCGTTCGCGAACACCCCGTCCGGGCCCTGCACGACGCCGGCCACATCCGGGGAGTCCGGGACCATGGTGATGACGACGTCGGCGTCCTTGACCGCGTCGGCGATGCTGGTGGCGGCGGTGCCGCCCGCGGCGGCGAGCTTGTCGATCGCCTCCTGGCTGCGGTTGAAGCCGGCGACGTCGTAGCCGGCGGCGACGAGGTTCTTCGCCATGGGCAGGCCCATGATGCCGAGGCCGATGAATGCGATGCGGGTCATGTCTTCGCTCCTTCGCGGACGTTCTGGTGAGTTCAGGCCTGAGCGGCCGAGGTGGTGATCCAGGCGAAGGGATCCGCCTGGGTGGCCTTGTACTCGAGGCCGATGACGCCGGCGTAGCCGCCGGCCTGGGCGTCGGCGATCCACTGCTCGAGCGGGAGGTCGCCGGTGCCGGGCTCGCCGCGGCCGGGGGCGTCGGCGATCTGGATGTGACCGAACTCGGCGGCGTGCTCGGCGATCACCGCGGGCACGTCGTCGCCGTTGACGGCGAGGTGGTAGAAGTCGGCGAGCAGGCGGACGTTGTCGACGCCCTCCTCGGCCTTGACCCGGTCGATGATCGCCAGCGCGTCGGCGGCGGTCTTCAGCGGGTAGGTGTCCATGCCGGAGACCGGCTCGAGCAGCACGATGCCGCCGAGCTCGGCGACCGCACGGCCCGCGGCGGCGAGGTTCTTCACGGCCAGGTCGTCCTGCGCCTGCGGCTCGACGCCCTCGAGGCGGTTCCCGTAGAGCGCGTTGAACGCGGTGGTGCCGAGGCGGCGGCCGATCTCGACGACGACGTCGATGTTGGCGGCGAACTCGTCCTCGCGGCCGACCCACGACACCAGGCCGCGGTCGCCGCCCGGCATGTCGCCGGCAAAGAAGTTCAGTCCCGTCAGCTGCACGCCCGCGTCCTGGATGGCGGCGACGAACGCGTCGACCTCCTCCGGCGCGGGAACGGCGACGGAGAACGGCCACCAGTACTCCACGGCGTCGAAGCCGGCGGCCTTCGCGGCGGCCGGGCGCTCGAGGATCGGCAGCTCGGTCAGAAGGATGGAGGCGTTGACGGTGTAGGTCATGGGATCGTCCTTGATTCAGTGATGATGCGAGATCTAATTCCGAATTATGGAAAGAAAATCTTGATTGATGAAAGTTTAGGCCGAGGCACTCGGAGTTGTCAACGGGTCCTCCCCCACGGGGTCGTTGAGCGAGGACGCCGCAGGCGACCGACACGAGACGCGACGCCCTCGCGCGGGTGCGGCGTTCCGTCTCGCTCCGCTCGCTCGACGGCCCCGGACGGAGGCGGCCCGGACGACGAACGCCGCCCCCTGGAGGGAGCGGCGTTCGCGCGGGCCTTCGACGGGCTCGGGGACCGTCGTCAGGTCAGGCGGATCTGGCGGTTCATGTCCTTGTAGAGCAGGTAGCGGAAGTCCTCCGGACCGCCGGCGTAGCAGGCCTGCGGGCAGAACGCGCGCAGCAGCATGTAGTCGCCGGCCTCGCACTCCACCCAGTCGTCGTTGAGGCGGTAGACGGCCTTGCCCTGCAGCACGAACAGGCCGTGCTCCATGATGTGCGTCTCGGCGAACGGGATGGATCCGCCCGGCTTGAAGGTCACGATGTTGACCTGCATGTCGTGCGCCATGTCGCTCGCGTCCGAGAAGCGCGTGGTCGACCACACGTCGTCGGTGTCGGGCATCGAGACCGGCTCGATGTCGTTGTCGCTCGTGACGAACGACGCGGGCGCATCGATCCCGTCGAGGTACTCGTAGGCCTTGCGGATCCAGTGGAAGCTGGTCGGCTCGGAACCCTCGTTCGCGAGCGACCACTGCGCGTTCGGGGTGATGAACGCATAGCCGCCGGCCTCGAGCACGTGCCGCTCGCCCTCGAGAGTGAGGGTGAGCTCGCCGGTCGTGACGAACAGCACGCTCTCCACGCCGGCCTCGGGCTCGGGCTTGGCGGCGCCGCCGCCCGGCGCGATCTCGACGATGAGCTGCGAGAACGTCTGCGCCGAGCTCGGCGTGGGCCGGGCGAGGATCCAGGCGCGGGTGTCGGTGAAGCCGGGCAGGCTCGAGGTGACGATGTCGCGCAGCACGCCCTTCGGGATGAACGAGTAGGCGAGCTTGACGACCGCGCGGTCGGTGAGCAGGTCGGACTGCGGGGGCAGGCCGCCGGCCGGGGTGTAGTAGGTGCGGGTGCTCAAGAGACGGCCTCCTTGGTCGTGAGCTTCGGATGGGCGAGGCGGACGAGCGCCTCCGGCTCGGAGCCGGTCGCCGCGCGGACCTCCTCGGCTGTGAGCGCGCCGCACTCGAGGCCGCGCACGACGAACCGCGCGAGGGCCCGGGCCGTCGCCGGCTCGTCCATGATCGTGGCGTCGCTGCCGTGCAGGTAGTTGTCCAGGCGCTTGGCGGCCGCGACGAACCCCTCGCGGTAGAACGCGTAGGTCGCGAGGTACCGGGTCGGCAGCTGCGCGGCGTGCAGGTCCCAGCCCTGGTAGTAGCCGCGCTCGAGCGAGCGCCGCACCAGGCGCGCGTGCAGCTTCCATGCCTCGATGACGTGCTCCGGATCACCGACGGGGATCACGTTGGTGGATCCGTCGGAGATCCGCACGCCGGTCTCGGCGACGGCGACCTGCATCACCTGCTTGGCGAAGTCGGCCGCCGGGTGCTCCATCGACTGGTAGGCGGCCGCGATCTGCAGCGAGGCGCTGTAGTCGTAGGTGCCGTAGTGCAGGGCGGAGACCCGGCCGTCGGCGCGGTGCAGGAGCGTGGCGACGGGGACGGATCCGTCGGCCGCGACGATGAGCTGCGGCGTCTCCATCTGCACCTCGAAGCGCAGCCGTCCCGCCGGCAGCCCGAGACGCTGCTCGAACAGCTCGCAGAGCGCGACCATGGCCTCGACCTGCTCGACCGTGGTGACCTTCGGCAGCGTCAGCACGAGCCCGTCCGGGAGTCCGCCGGTGCGGACCAGCGTCGTCAGGAACAGGTCGAGCGTGCGGATCCCGCGCCGGCGCGTGGGCGCCTCGAAGCACTTGAACCGGATGCCGATGAACGGCGGGGCGACGCCGGCCGCGACGGCGGCGGACACCCGTTCGGCGGCGAGGACCGCATCCGCGTCCTCCTCGTCGTCGGGGCGGGCGCCGTAGCCGTCCTCGAAGTCGAGACGGAGGTCCTCGATCGGCTCGCGCTGCAGCTTGGCGTCCACGAGCGGGGCCAGCTCGTCGGCGAGCGCGCCGAGTCCCACGGCCTGCGCGAGGGCGACCGCGCCGCCGAAGTCGGCGACGGCCTGCGCCGCGACCTGCCCGAAGGCGGCCGGCAGCTCGGGCCGGTACCGGTCGGCGGGCACGTACAGCGTGTGCACGGGCTGACGGGATCCGTCGTCACCGGGGTACTCGGTCGCCAGCAGCGTGTCGGTGCCGGAGAGGCGGGCGTCGACGTCGGCGAGATCGCCCTCGCCGAGGGTGCCTGCGGACATACCCGTCACTCCTTCGACGACTCGACGACGCGCACGATCGCCTCGGCGACGGCGCCGGCCACGAGCGGGTCGAAGACGCTCGGGATGATGAAGCTCGCGTTGAGCTCGTCATCGCCGATGCGCTCGGCGATGGCGCCCGCGGCTGCGACCAGCATAGGCGGCGTGATGTCCGACACGCCGGCGTCGAGCAGGCCGCGGAAGAAGCCGGGGAACGCGAGGACGTTGTTGATCTGGTTGGGGAAGTCGCTGCGGCCCGTGGCCACGACCGCGGCGTGCTTGGAGGCGACGATCGGGTCGACCTCGGGCGTCGGGTTCGCCATCGCGAACACGATCGCGTCGTCGGCCATGGCCGCGATGTCGGCCTCGTCCAGGATGTTCGGGGCGCTCACGCCGATGAACACGTCGGCGTCGACCACGGCCTCCTTGAGCGTGCCGCGGAAGTCGCGCGGGTTGGTGGTCGCGGCGAGCTCCTTGCGGTGCGCGTCGGCGTACTCCTCGCCGCGGTGGATCGCGCCGTTGCGGCCGCAGGCGACGATGTCGACGGCCCCCTCGGCGAGCAGCAGCTGCACGATCGCGTTGCCCGCGGCCCCGACGCCGGAGACCACGATCCGCACCTCGCCGATCGTCTTGCCGACGACCTTGAGCGCGTTGCGGAGGGCGGCCAGGGTGACGATCGCGGTGCCGTGCTGGTCGTCGTGGAAGACCGGGATGTCGAGCTCGTCGCGCAGGCGCGCCTCGATCTCGAAGCAGCGGGGGGCGGCGATGTCCTCGAGGTTCACGCCGCCGTAGACCGGGGCGATCGCCTTCACGATCTTGATGATCTCCTCGGTGTCCTTGGTGTCCAGGCAGACCGGCCAGGCGTCGACGTTGGCGAACTGCTTGAACAGGGCGGCCTTGCCCTCCATGACCGGCAGCGCGGCCTCCGGGCCGATGTCGCCGAGGCCGAGCACGGCGGTGCCGTCGGTGACCACGGCGATCGTGTTGCGCTTGACGGTGAGGTTGCGGGCCTTGCTCTTGTCCTCGGCGATCGCCATGCAGACGCGGGCGACACCCGGCGTGTAGGCGCGGGACAGGTCGTCACGGTTGCGCAGCGGCACGCTGGGCACGACCTCGAGCTTGCCGCCGAGGTGCATCAGGAAGGTGCGGTCGCTGACCTGGCGGACGGTGACGTCGTCGAGCGCGTCGATCGCGTCGCGCACCTGCTCGGCGTGCTCCTCGCCGGTCGTGTTGCACGTGAGGTCGACGACGATCGTGGTCGGGTGCGACTCGACGACGTCGAGCGCGGTGACGACAGCGCCCGCGTCCGCGGCCGCGGCGGCGAGCTCGCTCGTGACAGTGAAGTTGGACGGCGCGTCGATGCGCAGCGTGATCGAATTGCCGGGACCCGGGTTCGCCATGATTCCTCCTCATCGAGACGTCCGGGCAGAGGGCTCGGGCGCCGGTTACGGTGATGAAACTCTTTACAACTTTCGTATTGTGGACACTATTATCTCCATCGTGGAAGTTTTGCGCAAGGTGCGTTACGAACGCACTCGGATTTCCGGCGCGCGACTCTCGCATGATGGAATAATCACGACGACGGGAGCGAGAATGACGGACATTTCGAACGCGAAGAAGGCGGATCCGAAGGCGGGCAAGAGCTCGGGATCCGGTGTGCAGTCGGTCGAGCGCGTGTTCGAGCTCCTCGATCTCGTCACCGACGCCGGTGGCGACGTGACGCTCAGCGAGCTCTCGGCGTCGACGGACCTGCCGCTGCCCACCATCCACCGGCTGCTGCGCACCCTCGTCTCGCTGGGATACGCGCGACAGCTGCCCAACCGCCGCTACGCCCTCGGCCCGCGTCTCATCCGCATCGGCGAAGGGGCCTCCCGACAGTTCGGCGCGCTCGCACGTCCGCAGCTGAAGACCCTCGTCGACGCCCTGGGCGAGAGCGCCAACATGGCCGTGCTCGACGGGGACATGGTCGTCTACGTCGCCCAGGTGCCCTCGCAGCACTCGATGCGCATGTTCACGGAGGTCGGCCGGCGCGCCAACGTGCACGACACCGGCGTGGGCAAGGCGATCCTCGCCCAGCTCGACGACGACACCGTGCGCGGCATCGTCGGCCGCACCGGCATGAGCACCCCGACCGAGTACAGCATCGGCACCGTGGACGCGCTGCTGAAGGAGCTCGACCTCATCCGCGAGCGCGGCTACTCGATCGACGAGCAGGAGCAGGAGATCGGCGTGCGCTGCTACGCCATGGCCGTGCCCGGCGCCCCGACCCCGACCGCGGTCTCGGTCTCGGGTCCGATCGCCCGCGTGACCGAGGAGTTCGCGCACCGCGCGGTGCCGCTCCTGCGCGAAGCCGCCACGGCGATCGCCGCCGACCTGGAGGCCTGAGCCCCACCGGGGGCACCGCCCCCGCAACTCCGAAGGGCGGATGCAACTCCGAAGGACGGATCCACGGATCCCGTCCTGTGGAATTGCATCCGTCCTTCGTTCGTGGCCACGGTCGGGGTCGCCGAGCGAGCGCGCTCGACGACCCCGGCCCGTCACTCCGCGTCGGTGCCGCTGGTGCCGGCGTTCACGTCGAGCAGGCGGTACTTCTCGGCGGCCTGCTGCGGGATCGAGGCGTCGATCTCGCCGCGCTTGGCGAGCAGCTGCAGCGTGCGGACCACGACCGACGGGCCGTCGATCTTGAAGTACCGGCGGGCGGCGGCGCGGGTGTCCGAGAAGCCGAAGCCGTCGGCGCCCAGCGTCGCCCAGTCGTTCGGGACGAACTGGCGGATCTGGTCCGGCAGGTCCTTCGCGTAGTCGCTGACCGCGACGATCGGGCCGTGCGCGTCGGCGAGCTGCTGCCGGAGGAACGGCTCCCGGGCGCCGCGTCCGAGGAACTCGTCCTCCTCGGCGGCGACGGCGTCGCGACGCAGCTCGGTCCAGCTGGTGACCGACCAGACGTCGGACTCCACGCCCCAGTCGTCGCGGAGCAGCTGCTGCGCCTCCTGCGCCCAGGTCACGCCGATGCCCGAGGCGAGCAGGTGCGCACGCGGGGCATCGACGGGGGCGATCCGGTGGATGCCGCCCAGGATCCCCGCCACGTCGGCGTCCTCGGGCTCGGCCGGCTGCACGATCGGCTCGTTGTAGACCATGAGGTTGTAGATGTAGTTGCGATCGGTCGAGTCCGCGCCGTACATGCGCTCGATGCCCGCGCGCATGATGTGGCCGATCTCGTAGCCGAACGCCGGGTCGTAGGTGATCACCGCGGCGTTCGTCGCCGCGAGCAGCGGCGAGTGCCCGTCGGCGTGCTGCAGCCCCTCGCCGGTCAGGGTGGTGCGCCCGGCGGTCGCCGAGATCAGGAAGCCGCGCGTCATCTGGTCGGCGGCCGCCCAGAGGGAGTCCCCGGTGCGCTGGAAGCCGAACATCGAGTAGAACACGTACACCGGCACGAGCGGCACGCCGTGGGTCGCATAGGCGGTGCCCGCGGCGGTGAACGCGGCGATGGATCCGGCCTCGTTGATGCCGACGTGCACGATCTGCCCGGCCGTGGACTCCTTGTACGAGAGCACGATGTCGCGGTCGACCGCGAGGTAGTTCTGCCCGTTCGGGTTGTAGATCTTCGCCGTCGGGAAGAACGCGTCCATGCCGAAGGTGCGCGCCTCGTCGGGGATGATCGGGACGATCCGCTTGCCGAACTCGGGGTCGCGCATGAGGTCCTTGAGCACCCGCACGAACGCCATCGTCGTCGCGGCCTGCTGCTTGCCGGATCCGCGCGCCGCGACCTCATACGCCTTCGCATCGGGCAGCGCGATCTCGCCGGAGGCGTGCGGGCGCCGCTCGGGCAGGTATCCGCCGAGCGCCTGGCGCCGCTCCTGCATGTACCGGATCTCCGGAGCGTCGGCGCCGGGGTGGTAGTACGGCGGCTCGTAGGGGTTCGCCTCGAGCTGCTCGTCGCTGATCGGCACGCGCAGGTGGTCGCGGAAGTCCTTGAGGTCCTGCAGCGTCATCTTCTTCATCTGGTGCGTGGCGTTGCGCGCCTCGAACCGCGGGCCGAGGCCGTATCCCTTGACCGTCTTGACGAGGATCACGGTGGGCTTGCCGTTGTGCTCCATCGACTGCTGGTACGCCGCGAACACCTTGCGGTAGTCGTGGCCGCCGCGCTTGAGGCCCCAGATCTCGTCGTCGCTGAGGTGCTCGGCGAGCTTGAGCGCGCGCGGGTCGCGTCCGAAGAAGTTCTCCCGGATGAACGCGCCGGACTCGCCCTTGTAGGTCTGGTAGTCGCCGTCCACGGTCGTGTTCATCACGTTCAGCAGGGCGCCCTCGGTGTCGGCTTCGAGGAGCGCATCCCACTCCCGGCCCCAGACGACCTTGATGACGTTCCAGCCGGCGCCGCGGAAGAAGCCCTCGAGCTCCTGGATGATCTTGCCGTTGCCGCGCACCGGCCCGTCCAGGCGCTGCAGGTTGCAGTTCACGACGAAGGTGAGGTTGTCGAGCTTGTCGTTGGCGGCGAGCTGCAGCAGGCCGCGGCTCTCCGGCTCGTCCATCTCGCCGTCGCCGAGGAACGCCCAGACGTGCTGGTCGCTGGTGTCCTTGAGCCCGCGGTTGTGCAGGTAGCGGTTGGACTGGGCCTGGTAGATCGCGTTCATCGGGCCGATGCCCATCGACACGGTCGGGAACTCCCAGAACTCCGGCATGAGCCGCGGGTGCGGGTAGGAGCTCAGCGCGTGCCCCTCACGCGACTTCTCCTGGCGGAAGCCGTCGAGGTCCTCCTCGCTGAGGCGGCCCTCCATGAAGGCGCGGGCGTACATGCCGGGCGACGCGTGGCCCTGGAAGTAGATCTGGTCGCCGCCGCCGGGGTGGTCCTTGCCGCGGAAGAAGTGGTTGAAGCCCACCTCGTACAGGGTCGCGGCCCCCGCGTAGGTGGAGATGTGGCCGCCGACGCCGATACCGGGGCGCTGCGCGCGGTGCACGAGGATCGCGGCGTTCCAGCGCATCCAGGCGCGGTAGCGGCGCTCGAGCTCCTCGTCGCCCGGGTAGGCCGGCTCGTCGTCGGCGGAGATCGTGTTGACGTAGTCCGTGGTCGCGTTCGGCTCGTCGACCACGCCGGCGCGGGCCGCCAGCGTACGCACGATGTGCTCGCCGCGCTCGGCTCCGCGCTGGGCGACGAGCGCATCCAGCGACTCGAGCCATTCGGCGGTCTCTTCGGGGTCGTGATCCAGGGTCTCGGATCCGAGGGCGGCGGAGCTGCTCTGTTCGTGCATCTTCGGCCTTTCTGTGAGAAGTCGGGGTGACCTGTTAGATGTAGGGGGCTGCCGGTTCGGCAGCGGAGTCGAGTCGTGAGGAGTGAGGATGCACGCACGCATCGCTGTGGTGACGGGGGCGGGATCCGGGATCGGGCGCGCCGTGGCGCGCACCATGCTGGCCGCCGGATACCGCGTCGCGCTCGCCGGGCGGCGCGAGGCTGCGCTGGCGGAGACGGCGGCCGGGCATCCGGACGCGCTGGTGGTCCCGACAGACGTGACGGTCGAGGCCGAGGTGGACGCCCTGTTCGACCGGGTGGTGCGCGAGTGGGGCCGCGTGGACGTGCTGTTCAACAACGCCGGCGCCTTCGGCCCCGCCGTCTCGGCGGCGGACATCGAGCTCGCCGACTGGGAGCAGACGCTCGCGGTGAACCTCACCGGCGCGCTGCTCTGCGCGCGGGCGGCGATGCGGACGATGCGGGCGCAGTCGCCGCAGGGCGGACGCATCATCAACAACGGCTCCATCTCGGCGCAGGCACCGCGACCGCTGTCGGTGGCGTACGCCGTGAGCAAGCACGCCCTCACGGGACTCACCCGCTCCATCGATCTGGACGGCCGGCCGTTCCGCATCTCGTGCGGTCAGATCGACATCGGCAACACCCGCACCGAGATCATGGACGAGCTCGGGGTCGGATCCGGCGCGCTGCAGGCCGACGGCTCCCGCAAGGTCGAGCCCACGTTCTCCGTCGACGAGGCCGCCCGCACCGTGCTGTTCATGGCGGATCTGCCGCTCGAGGCCAACATCGGGGCGCTCACGATCACCGCGAGCGGGATGCCGTTCGGCGGGCGCGGCTGAGGGATCGCGGGGGTTCGCGATCATCGGCGGACCTCCTCGTCGCCTCCCGCTCTCTGCTGAGACGACGGGGTCTTGCTCGGTTCCGGATCCAGTTGATTTCAGATCGTGGAAGATTAATTTCAGATTGCGTAACTAGTTTCCTCCGACGAGGGGGTCCTTGTCAAGGTTCCGGACCTTCGCAGACGCCGGGAGACGCGAATGCGGGGCCCGGTGAACCGGGCCCCGCATTCGTGTGACGGTCGTGGTCGGGCGCTCAGCAGAAGCCGGCGATGCCGTCCCAGGACCAGTGGTCGGCGTCGGCGCCGTCGCGCAGGAACGACGCCTCGATGAGCCCATAAGGGCGATCGGCGGCGTAGAAGACCTCGTTGGGGTTCTCCAGGCCGAACGGCGACAGGTCCACGACGAAGTGGTGCTTGTTCGGGGTCGAGAAGCGGATCTCGTCGATCTCGGGGTGCGCGTCGAGCACCGCCTCGGCCATCTCCTTCAGCGTGTGCTGCAGGGCGTACGAGTAGTTGCGCGAGAAGCCCGCCAGGAGCAGGCGGCGAACGTCGGCGTAGACCTCGTTGAAGTCGAGGTCGATGCGGTTGTAGCGCCACTTCGCGGTGACCGAGGTGGCGAGGATCCGGTCCTCGGTCTCGGGGAGCGTCGTGTACTTGTCCCGCGGGTAGCCGACGAAGCCGCTCGCGGTCGACTTCAGCACCGTGAGGTCCTGCAGACCCGCGATGACGGTGGTGTCGTCGCCGTCGATCTGCACGACCGCGGTGCGGGTCTCGGTGCCGCCGCGGACGAAGGCGTGGTCGTGCTCGCCGGCGTCGCCCTCGATGCGCAGCCAGGTGTACTGCTCGGCCGCCCAGCGACCGCCGGTCACCCAGTCGAACTCACCGGTGAAGTGCCGGCCGAGGCGGAGGAGGAACTCCTCCGGGCTGCCGACGCCGTCCTTGGCGAAGGCGAAGACCGTGTTCTTCTGCGTGTCGGTGGCGACGACGTTCTCGTTGTTGCCGTCGAAGTGCGCCGAGGCGAAGTCGCCGCGCAGCTGCGACGTGACGTTCAGGTCCTCGATCTCGTGGCGGTCGGTGTCGCGCGTGATGCGGACGACGCGGTTCTCCGCCTTGCCGTACTGGTTCTTGCCCAGGATGATGCTGGTCATGTCGGATTCCTCTTAGCTTCCTCGATAGGTGGAATAGGCGAACGGACTGAGCAGGAGCGGCACGTGATAGTGCGCCTGCTCGGCGTCGACCTGGAAGGTCAGCACCACCTCCGGGAAGAAGGTGTCCGTCATGATGCCGGCGAAGTAGGCCGCGGTGTCGAACCGGAGGCGGTACGCACCGCTCTCCAGCCTCTCCGGACCCAGCTCTTTCACCCGCCCGTCAGCATCGGTGAAGCCCGAACCGATCCCGGTCCACGCGTCGCCGTCGCGGGCTTCGAGCACGACGGCGACGCCGGGCGCGGGGCGCCCGAGTGTGGTGTCCAGGATGTGGGTGGTCACGTGGGAGACGCTCATGCGCTCGCTCCTTCGGTCTCGATGGCCGCCGTCAGACGCAGAGCGGCGATCTCGCGCAGCTGCCGGTCGACGACGGCGAGTTCCTGCTCGTCGGTGTTGCCGAGCCGCTCGTGCAGCAGGGCGAGGATCTCCTGGGCCGAACGGCCCGCGGCCCGCACGAGGAAGACGCGGTCGAACCGCTCCTCGTAGGCGCGGTTGCCCTCGACGAGTGCGGCGGCCGTCACCTCGTCGACGCTCGGCTGCTCGCGGCGCGAGTGCGCGGCCTCGGCGCTCGTGCCGTCCACCTTCGCGCCGATCCGCGGGTGGTGCGCCAGCGCGCCGTCGAGCTCGGCATCGCTGAGCGGGGCGGCGACGGAGAGCGCGGCATCGGCGAGCGCGTCGACCGAGGCGTAGGGACGGCCGTCCACGATCTCATCGATCCAGCGGGCGATGTCCAGTGCGGGCTTCACGGCGATCGCGGCGGCGGCGCGATCTGCGGAGTTGAACTCCTCGAGCAACATCTTCGATCCTCAAGCCATGCTGGCATCCGGCGTGTCGTGCTTACGGGGGATCCGCGTGCGGGATCCGATCCTATCGAAGAGATAGTTTCCGTAGTCCGGAACTGTTATTTCAGCATGTGTAACTATTGTGCGGATCGGATCCGCGGATGTCAACCCCCTCGGGGAACTTCCCCCCGCCTCGGGCCCCGACTTGGACGATCGGATCCGGGCGGGGTGTCACGATCAGCACACCATGCGACGATCAGCACACGTGTAGACGTGGATCCGTGTGCCGATCGGCGCATGGTGTGCTGATCGTCGCATGACGGACGCTCGCCGGACGCCCGGGTCGCATCCCGGACGCGCAGAACGCACCCCCGGGGATCCCGGTGGTGCGTTCTGCGCCGCGGTTCAGACGCCGAGCTCGGTGCGCAGGCGCGCGACGTGACCCGTCGCCTCGACGCCGTACTCGGCGCGCTGCACGACCCCGTCGCCGTCGAGCACGAAGGTCGAGCGGATGACGCCGTCGAACGTGCGGTCGCCGACGGTCTTCTCCCCCCACACGCCCCATGCCTGCGCCACGGCGGCGTCGGTGTCGGCGAGCAGCGGGAAGGTCAGGCCCTCCGCCTCGGAGAAGGCGCGGATGTCGGCGACCTCGTCGGGCGAGACGCCGAGCACCGAGTAGCCGGCGGCGTCGAGCGAGGAGAGGTTGTCGCGGAAGTCGCAGGCCTCGGTCGTGCAGCCCGGAGTGGCCGCCTTCGGGTAGAAGTACACGACGACGTTGCGTCCGCGGTAGTCCTCGAGCGAGACCCGGGCGCCCTCGGCGTCCTCGAGGGCGAAGGCGGGCGCGGTGTCGCCGGCGGCGAGGCGAGTGGTCATGATGTCTCCGTTCGGATGGATCAGTGGGTGACGGGCAGCACGCCGAAGGCCTCGGCGAGCTGCATGATCTTGCGGGCGCGGCCGAGGCGCGGCAGGTCGCTGCCGTCGCGGACGATGCGCCCGCGCGCGTCGAAGTCCTCGAGGAACTCGTAGGCCCACTCGACGTCGGTGCGGGTGGGGCTGATGACCTCGTTCACGACGGGGGTCTGGTCGGCCTGCAGGCAGAGCTTGCCCGTCATGCCCATCGACACCGTGATGGCCGACTGCTCGCGCAGGATGGGATGGCTGGATCCGACCGTCGGGCCGTCGATGGGTCCGGGCAGGCCGCCGGCGCGGCTGGAGATCACCAGGCGCGCCCGGGGGTAGGCCATGGCCTCGCGGTCGGCCGACATGCCGGTGTCGCGGCGGAAGTCGCCGCTGCCGAACGCGAGCCGGAAGGCGCCCTTCGCCCGGGCGATCTCGGTCGCGTTCTCGATGCCGACCGCGGACTCCACGAGCGCGACCACGGGGACCCGCGCGCCGAGGCGGTTGAACGTGTCCATGACCTGACCGCCGAACTCGGTCTTGGCCAGCATCACGCCCTGCAGGCCCGGGGCGTCGCGCAGCCCGTCCAGGTCGGGCGACCAGTGCTCGCTCGTCGCATCGTTGATGCGCACCCAGGCGCGGTTCGGCCTGCCGTCGGCGGCGGATCCGTGCAGCCAGCGCACCACGTCGTCACGGGCGGAGTCCTTGTGACTCGCGTCGACCGCGTCCTCCACGTCGAGCACCACCGCGTCGGCGTGCGAACGCGCGGCTTCGTCGAACGTCTCCGGCTTCGTCGCGGCGACGAGGAGCCACGAGCGCGCCAGCTCCGGCGCGATCTCGCGCGGACCGGACGTGGGAAGCGGAGCGTTCATTTCATTCCATTCTATGAAACTCGAATTTTGCAATATGAAAAGATTACCTCGTGTGGTGTTGCGACGCCAGCCTCAGCCTGCCGACGCCCGCGCGACTCATCCCCGCAGCGCAACCACCGCGTCCCACAGGACCGCGGCGACACGGCGCTTGGAGCCGGCCGTCACCGCGACCACCTCGCCCTCCCGCCCGATGAGCTCGATCGCGTTGTCCTCCGCCTCGAAGCCGTGCTCGGCGTCGGCGAGGTTCACCGCGAGCAGATCGGCGCCCTTGCGCTCGCGCTTGCGTCGCGCGCGCTCGCGCCGGGCGTCGGGATCCGTCGAGGTCTCGGCGGCGAACCCCACGATGATCTGGCCCTCGGGCGCCGCGCCCTCTCGGCGGGCCGCACCGAGCGCCGCGAGCACGTCCTCGTTCTCGACGAGCTCGATCCGCTCGAGGATCCCGTCCTCCTTGGTGAGCTTGTGCGTCGCGGCCTGCGCCGGGCGGTAGTCGGCGACGGCGGCGGCCATGACCACGGCATCGGCGACGGCGGCCGCATCCTTCATGACCGTCGCGAGTTCCGCCGCGGTCGCGACCGGGCGGATCCGGATCCGCGGATGCGCCGCAGCGGCCAGCACGTCGCCGGCCAGGTTCGCCGCGACGAGGTCGACCTCGGCGCCGCGCATCGCGGCCTCGACGGCGAGGGCGACCCCCTGCCGCCCGCTGGAACGGTTGCCGAGGTAGCGCACCGGATCGATCGGCTCGCGGGTGCCCCCGGCGGAGACCGCGACCCGCAGGCCGTCCAGATCCTGCGGGGCGAGCAGGCGGAGCGCTGCCTCGGCGATCGCCTCGGGCTCGCTCATCCGGCCGGGTCCGCTGTCGCCGCCCGCGAGCTCGCCGTCGTCGGGCCCGATCACATGCACCCCGCGCCCGACGAGGATGCGGATGTTGGCCTGCGTCGCGGGATGCGCCCACATCTCGGCGTGCATCGCGGGCGCGACGAGCACCGGCGCGGTCGTGGCGAGCAGGGTCGTGCCCAGCAGGTTGTCGGCGATCCCGGCCGCCATGCGCGCGAGGGTGTTCGCGGTCGCGGGCGCGACGACGACGAGGTCGGCGCCCTGGCCCAGCGCGACATGGCGCACCTTCGCCACGTCGTCGTGCACGCTCGTGGTGACCGGATTGCGGCTGATCGCCTCCCAGGTCGGCGCACCCACGAAGCGCAGGGCGTCCTCCGTGGGGATGACGGTCACATCGTGGCCGGCCTTCACCAGGAGTCGAACGAGCTGCACCGACTTGTAGGCCGCGATGCCGCCGGAGACCCCCACCACGATGTCCATCCCCCGATTCTGCCATCCGGCCCGGCGCGGCGGCCCGCCGGGGCCGGGGTCGGCGGCCAGGCACGGCAGCCAGCGGCGGAGAGCGGCGGCGGGCTGCCCCGGGACGCGGGCGGCCCCCGCCGTTGTGCAGGGACCCCCGGTCGTTCTGCAGGGACCCCGGGGCGTTCTGCAGGGACTTACCGCTGTTGTGCAGGGGCCCGCCGCTGTTGCGCCAGAACCCGCCGTCGCGGATCCGCCCGTTTCACCCCCGAAACCGGCACTTCTCCCCGTGTGGCCCTGCAGAACGGCTCGGGCTCCCTGCACAACGACGAAGCCTCCCTGCACAACGTCCGGACCTCCCTGCAGAACGACGCAGGGTCCCTGCATAACGGCCTGAGGTTCGGCGGAAAGACCTCGCCGCTGCTCGCGTCCATAGACTGAGGCGCGTGTGCACGGTCGTGATCGAGGTCGACGAGGCAGGGGTGCGGCTGCTGGCCGTGCGCGATGAGGATCCGCAGCGGGAGTGGGACGCGCTCGGAGCGTGGTGGCCCGCCCAGCCCGGCGTCGTCGGGATCCGGGACCGTCGGGCGGGCGGCGCCTGGCTCGCCGCGGATCCGGCGGAACGGCGGCTCGCGGTGCTGCTCAACCGCGCCGACGTGCTCGACCTCCCCGCGGACCAGGCGGTCTCCCGCGGCACGCTCGCCCTCGCCTCGGTCGCGGGCGCCTTCGCGAGCCTCGAGGACGGGGGCGAGGTCGGCTCGGCACGCATGCACGGCTTCAACCTGCTCGAGGTCTCCCCCGCCGGCGCCCGCGTGCTGTCCTGGGACGGATCCGTCCTGCGCGAGACACCGGTGCCCGCCGGCGTGCACATGATCGCGCACGACGACCTCGACGACCCCGGCACCGCGCGGATCGCCCGCTGGCTGCCCGAGTTCCAGGCGCGTCCGACGAGGGACGCCGCCTGGCCCGACTCCTGGATCCGGCTCCTGGCGTCGACCGCCGAGCTGGACCCCTCCGACGACCGGGCGATCATCCGCGACAACCGCTCGCACGGCTACCCGACGCAGTCCCTCCTCTACGCGACCGCCGCCGTCGACAAGGACGGCGTCGAGGTGCTCGACCACACGCTGCCCGCACCCGCGCACTGGGGCTGAGCCCCCGGTATGGGCAGCACTGCCCATACCGCACGGCCATCGGGACCGGTACGTTCGGGACATGACGGATCCGCACCAGAACGTCCCCGCCCCGCAGCCCCCGACCGCTCCCGGTCCTGGCACCATCGGCGGCCCCGCCGCGGCAACGGGTCAGAGCCCGGCGGGACAGATGTACGGGGCGCCCGCGTACCCCGCCCCGGGCTACGGAGCCGTCCACGCCGCACCGGGATACGCGGCGCCGATCGCCGGCCCGCGGCCGAGCACGGCGGGCGGCATGGTCATGCTCGCTCTCGTGTTCGCCGGCCTCGCCGTGATCACCGGCTGGGCGAACACGCTGGGAGCGTTCCTCTCCTACCGCCTCAACCTGCCCCCGTGGATCTTCTCGCTGCTCGGCGGGCTCACTATCGCGGTCTTCGACGCGCTCGCGCTCGTGTTCGGCATCATCGCCGCGCGTCGCGGCGGCGGGGTCAGGGCAGGCATCGCGATCGGCGTCGCGATCGTGGGCCTGCTCGGCCTGCTGTTCAGCCTGACGCTGCCCGCGCTGTACTCCACGCTGATGCGCTTCTGAGCGCCGGGCGGACCGGCCTCAGCGTCCGGCGCGGGCGAGCACGCGCTCGTACACCTCGAGCATCGCCGCGGTCCGCGACGACTGCCGGAAGTCGGCGGAGACCTGCGGATCCGGCTCGGGGGCACGGCCGCCTGCGATGTCGTCCGCGGCAAGACGCAGGGTCTCGGCGAGCGCGGCCACCCGCCCCGGCTCGTCCCGGGCATCGGGCACGGCCCAGAGCCCGCCGCCCAGCTCGCCGGCGATGTCGGGGTCGCTCACGATCGTCGGGGTGCCGAGGGTGGCCGCCTCGAACGGGGTCATGCCCTGGGTCTCGAAGCCGATGGACGTCTGCACGACGGCGTCGGCGGCGGCGATCCGGGCGAGCACGTCGGCGTAGCCGATCCGTCCGGCGAAGTGGATGCGGGGTCGGATGGCGCGGGCCGCGATCCGCTCGGCGGCGCGGAGCTGCGCCCCGCCGCCCACGATCTCGATGTCGGCGTCGACGTCGCTCGCGACGACGGCCTCCAAGAATGGCAGCAGGCGCTTCTCGGGGCTCATCCGGCCGAGCCAGATGAACCGCGGCCGGCCCGGCACGCGCTCCGCCGGCGCCGCCGCGAGCACCTGCTCGCGCACCTCGTCGTCGATGCCGTTCCAGATCACGTCCACGGATCCGAAGACGCCGTGCTGCTCTAGCCGGCGGGCGAAGTGCCCCGACGGGGCGGTCACGGCCCGCGACTCCGCGGCGACCCCGGCGAGATACGCCCACCCGTCGGCACCGCGGGGCTGCGGCCCGATTCCCCGCAGCGCCGTGCGCCGCCACAGGTTCAGCGCACCCAGCACGGGCCGGTGCAGCGGGGTCACCGCGGCGATGCCCACATCCACCCGGTTGTGCATCGTGTGCACGGCGGGGATGCCGTGCCGATGCGCGAAGCGATGCCCGATGAACGCGCCCCAGAAGTCGGCCTGCACGTGCAGCAGGTCGACCGGGGGCCGCCGGGTCATCGCGCGGTCGAGGAAGCGGTCGGTGCGCCGCCCCGGCCAGGTCAGCGAGTACTCGCGGTCGGCCGTGATCGGGATCGAAGGAAGGTCGATGTAGCCGGGATCCCCCGCCGCGTCCCCGCCCCGTGCCGAGTGCATCCGCGGTGCGACGATCGTGACCGTGTGCCCCGCCCGCTCCAAATAGGTGCGCTGCAGCCGCATCGAGACCTGCGCGCCACCCAGCGACTCGGCGTGCTGGTCGGCGAAGAAGACGATGTGCATCCGGTCTACTCCGGCAGCGGCTCGTCGCGGTACAGCGCCTCGAAGGTGTCCAGCGTGCGGTTGATGTCGTGCACGGCGACGCCGTCGAGCGATGCCCGCTGCATCCGCTCGTACTCGGCCGGATCCGCGGTGAGCACGTCGGTGAGACGCGCCGCGAGCTCGTTCACATTGCCCGGCTCGAACAGGTAGCCGTTCACGCCGTCCTGCACGAGGTGCGGCAGGGCCACGGCGTCGGCCGCGACGATCGGCAGCGCCGAGGCCATCGCCTCCATGGTAGCGATGGACTGCAGCTCGGCGATCGAGGCGATCACGAACAGCGAGGCGCGGCTCAGCAGCGCGCGCAGCTCGGCGTCGGTGGTGCGGCCGTGGAAGGTGACGTGGTCCTGCAGGCCGAGCTGCTGCGTGAGCGCCTCGAGCTGCTTGCGCTGGTCGCCGCCGCCGACGATGTCGAACGTCACGTCGAGAGCCGGATCCAGCTTGGTCATCGCCTTCAGGATGACCTCGACCTGCTTCTCGGCGGTGAGCCGGCCGACGAACACGATGCGGTTCTTCTCGCGCGGGCCGATGACCGGCGTGTACTGCGTGCGGTCGATGCCGCAGCTGACCGGGATGACGCCCTCGACGTCGATCGTGCGCTCGAGGAAGTCGGCGGCGCGGCGGGTCGGGGTGGTCACAGCGCGAGTGAGCGCGAACGTCCGGCTCGCGTCGGCCCAGGCGAGGCGCAGCACGATGTCGTCGATGAACTTCGGCATCGTCGTGTGGTCGAGGATGTTCTCGGCCATGACGTGGTTGGTGGCGATCACCGGGATGCCGCGCTCGTGCGCGATCCGCGACAGACCCCGCCCGATCACGATGTGCGACTGGATGTGCACGACGTCGGGCTGCACGGCGTCGAGCACCTGGCGCGCATAGTGCTTCGAACGCCACGGCCAGACGAACCGCAGCCAGTCGTGCGGAGCCCAGCGCACCGACGGCAGCCGGTGCAGGGTCATCGCCTCGCCCTCGATCACCTCGGTGCGGGGCTTGGCCGTGCGGTAGGCCTGGTTCGGAGCCACGACGTGCACGTCGTGGCCGCGCTGCACGAGGCCGGCCGCGAGGCGCTCCGTGAACCGGGCCGCGCCGTTCACGTCGGGCGAGAAGGTGTCGGCACCGATGAGGATCCGCAGCGGGCGCGG
Source organism: Microbacterium sp. MMO-10 (assembly GCF_037148715.1). Lineage (NCBI taxonomy): Bacteria > Bacillati > Actinomycetota > Actinomycetes > Micrococcales > Microbacteriaceae > Microbacterium > Microbacterium sp. MMO-10. Next base: position 364,315 of record NZ_JBBCSV010000001.1, read on the forward strand.
CTCGGCCGGGGCGGACGCGGCGGTGTCGGAGGTGGCCTGCGGGCGATGGTCGCCGGGGGAAGTCACGTGATTGCTGCCTTTTGCTGGGCCGCGGCGCCGGCGAGCGCCTCATCGGCCGCTCGAACCCCGCGGAGATGGCCTGGATCGGGCGCTGGCCACTCTACCCGAGGGGCCTGGGGATCCGACGGAGGCCGGCACGGGCCTGCCGCGGTCGGGCCGGCACGGCCCTGCCGCGGTCCCGCGCCGGCCCGGCAGGGTTCGGCGCCCGGCCCGGCAGGGTTCGGCGCCCAGCCCGGCAGGGTTCGGCGCCCGCCCGGCAGGGTTCGGCGCCCGGCCCGGCAGGGTTCGGCGCCCCGCCCCCGGGTTCCGTATTCAGGCTGGATCCGTGTCCCTGGCGGTTTTCCGGCCGGAACTGCACGGATCCGAGGATCCAGCCTGAGTTGTGTCGACGTCGGACGGATGACCGGAGCTCGCGGCCCGGTGTCACCCGCGTGGGACCGCGGCCGCCCGGCGGATCGCCGGCCGGCCGCGGCCGCGATCAGGCGCCGAGGACGATCCTCTTGGCGTGCCCGTGTCCGTCCAGGTCGAACTCGAGGGTGAGCGGCGCCGTGCCGACGACCCGCACCCCGTCGTCGCCCTCGACCACGGTCGACTGCGCGACGCCGGCGAGCACGACCCGTGCGGTCGTCTGCGTGCGACTCGGGTCGGACAGCACGACCGTGGTGCGGCCCGCGTCGGTGCGCACGGCGAGCGAGCAGGGCCCTCCGACGGTCACGCCGTACGCCGGCGCCGCGCCGGCGGGCGTCGCCTGGAAGAAGTTCGCGAGGACGAGGCCCTGACCCGCCACGCGGATCGCCTGCGCCTGCGCGTTGTTCGCCAGCACCTCGACGCTCGGCGCGCCCGACTCCGCGAACGTGACCGAGTGCGCGACGTTCGGCAGCACCATGTAGGCATAGCCCCCGCCGGACGGGTTCGTGCCGTGGTGATGGGTGACCGTGACGTAGTCGCGGTTCTTGACGTCGGTCGTGCCGCCGGTGTCGGATCCGGAGTTGATCGTCTGCCAGTCGCCCGAGCGCGGAACGACCTGCACGTCGATCGTCCCGGAGACGTTCTCGCCCTTGAGGAAGACGTAGCCGCCGTGACCCATGATGTGCACGTTGCGCTTGACGGTGATCGCCCCGTCCGCCGCGGCGAGGGCCCGGTTGCGGTTGTCGGTGCGCACGTTCGGCACGGTTCCCGGCGCGAACGAACGGTTGTCGATCGTGGTGAACACGTCGAACCCCGACGCCGACGTGATCGCCGCCCCCAGGCACACCACTTTGTCGTCGAGGAAGAACCACGACTTGCGCGCGCTGAGCGACTTGTCGAAGTTCAGGTGGTCCATGCCCTGGATGCCCCAGCGCTCATCGAGCGCGAGACCGCCGCCGAACGCCTGGAACGCGCGCGGGATGCCTGTGCCGTCGGTCGCGCCGTTCGCCCGCGGCGCCGCCGTCACCGTCGTGCCCGGCAGCCGGTACGGGTCGACCGTGGGCCAGAAGTCGGCGCTGTACTGAGCCGGATCCGCCGAGCTGTAGAAGAACGTCATTCCGTCGCCCTGATACCAGCCGAGGTTGTTCTCCTTGTTGCCCCACTCGTAGCGACCGATCCGCTTCGACGAGACGTTGACGACGGCGCTGAAGCCCGGCCGGTGATGCACGAGCCGGTCCTGGTCGCCGAACGCCCTCGTGGAGACCGGGGCGTCGGCCGGGGTGACCGAGCCGTCGGCGAGGATCGAGGTCACGAGCAGCGACTTCGCCACCGTCTGCGTGGGCAGGCCGTAGAGCTTCTCGTCGGTGCAGCGCTGCAGCCAGCCCTTCACGAGCGAGAGGTAGCGGCCGCGGTACGGCTCGCCTGCTCCCTGGGCCAGCAGCAGGATCGCGGTGATCGCCGCGGCGCCGTCGACGTAGTCCGGCTCCGCCTGCCGCGACACCGCGCGCCCGCGGACGGCCTCCATCATGCGGCCATTCCAGATGAACGGAGCATAGGAGGCCTCGACCGCATCGAGGATCACCGACTTCTTCGGATCCGTCACGTCCCAGTCGCTCCCGCCGAGGAGCCCGAGGATCTCGGCGATGCCGCCGAGCGTCACCACACCGTAGGTGCCGACGTAGGGCAGGTAGGTGTGCTGCACGAAGGATCCGTCGACATAGAAGCCGTCGCCGCTCGTGACGTAGCCGAACACGCTGTTCTTGCCGGCGCGCACCGTGTCGCTGAGGGCGTCGCGGGCCAGCGCGATCTCGTCCGGACGGCCGTCGAGGATCCCGCGCAGCGCGCAGGACAGCGCCTTGTCGGTGCGGTTGGCGCCGGTCTCGGCGAGGCTCGTCGCCCGCCCGCGCCAGTTCGGATCGGGCGTGAAGTACCGCGCGGCGGCCAGAAGCGCGGTGCGCACGTCGGCCGGGACCTCCTCGTGCAGCAGGACGCAGATGTCGGCCGCCTTGCGGGGCACGCCGATCTCCCAGAACCACCAGTTGCCGACCGGAGACTTGCCCGCCTTGTAGATGTTCGCGCTGAGCCAGGTCAGCGCATCCACGAGATCGGCCGCGAGCGCGGCGTCGCCGTACTGCGCGCATCCCGCGGTCGCGTAGGCGAGCGCGAGGTCGAAGATGCGATTGAAGGTGACGCCCATGTTCCCGGACAGGACCGTGCCGGTCACTCCCGTGAGAGGCAGGTCGCTCCAGATGCCGGGGGACGCCGCCGGGCGCACCATGGCGTTCCACGACGCGGTCGCCGCGTCGCTCATCCCGCTCAGCACACCGGCGAGCTCGGGCACGGACGCCGCACTGCCGTCGCCGGCGAGCATGACGGCGCGGCGCTGGACGAGCAGCGCGAGCGGGTCGTCGGCGGCGGTCCGGACTCCGCCGGGAAGCGTACGGGCGCTCGCCGATCCGCCGGCGACGGCGACGAGAGCACCGGCTCCGAGCAGTCCGAGCAGGGCGCGGCGGTTCATTTCGAGGGGGGACATCATCGGCCTCCGGGTCGTTCGGGGAAGGATTCGCGGACCATGGTATGCGCTTTCCCAACCAAATAGTAGAGGCGGTGTACATATTTCATCGCGCCCTGGACGCACGGCGGACCCCCACCTTCGCCCCCTACGCTCTGAGCATGCGCCTGCTCGCCGACGCCGACCCCGAACGCTGGATCCCCGTGACCGGATCCCTCGGCCTGCGTGGTCGCCGGCACCGCAAGGCTGCGATCGGCATGCTGCTGGGCCAGCTGAACGGTGCGGCGGGCGCGACGCAGCGCCCCGGGTCCGGCTTCGGCGCCTGGGCGCTCAGCCAGGCGGCGCCGTTCCTCATGCGCAAGGCCGACGGGCGCGTGCTCGTATGGACGTGGAAGGCGGAGCCCGAGCTGATCGTCGCGATGGCGAGCGCCCAGGAGCTCACGCCGCAGGTGCGCACCGCCCGCGCCATGATGCCGATGGAGTACGACGACACCGAGGCGTTCCGCAACCCCTACCTGGGCGTGGGTGAGAAGCTCGTGGTGCCGCTGCCGGTCGAGCCCGGCGCACCGCCGTTCGCGACCTACACGTGGGACACGGGCACGCACCTCATCACGCTGCAAGCGGTGTGCGCCGACCGGGAGCGCTTCGGCACCGTGATCGGCGCGGTGGACGAGATCGCGCGCACGCTGCGCTCCCAGGACGAGCTCTCCGTCGGCGAGTCCGGACCCGTGCTGCGGCTGCCGCCGGCCTGACCGGCCTGAGCCCGCCGGCCGCGCACACACCGCCCTGTCCGCACGCTCAGGCGAGGCCGCGTTCGTCCAACCACTGCCGGGCGACGGCCTTCGGCGCCCGCAGAAGCCAGGCGTCGGCGATGACCTCCCCGAGCTGATCGGGCGCGATCTCGTCGAGCCGCAGCAGCACCGCCGGATAGCCTGCGAAGTGCGGGATGGTGAAGAAGATCCGCGGGTCCGCCGCGACGAGCTCGGCGGCGAGAGCCACCGACTCGGTGCGCACCGCGAGCACCGGCCCGTCCGGCCAGGCGCGGCCCAGCTCGGCGAGCTGGCGCAGGTCGGTCTGCGACGGCCCGCGCATCCAGGCGATCTGGCCGCCGTTGCAGCGCCAGCCGGGGGCGCCCGTGTGGCCGCCGACGCGCTCCTCGACGCCGGGAAGCGCGAGGGCGAGGGTGCGGACGTCGTCGATCGTGGCCATGGATCCGATCCTCCCCGTCCCTGGGGGATGGCTCAACCCTTCTGATCTTCTACTCGCCCTGCACAGCCGACGGCGTCCTCCCGTTCTGCACAGCTCGCACAATCGGCCGACGATCCCGTCCGCACCGCTGACACACTGGCCCGAACGGCGCAGAATGGAGGCATGGACATGACCGAACCGCAGGTGTGGACCCTCATCGGCGTCTTCACTGCGATCATGCTCGGCGGCATGACCCTGATGACGACCCTGCTGACGAAGACGATCGAGGCGCGCTTCGACGGGCTGCGCGGCGAGATGACCGGGCTGCGCGGCGAGATGAACGCCCGCTTCGACTCGGTGAACTCCCGACTCGAGAAGATCGAGCACACGGTCGACCGCCTCGACGACGAGGTCAGCGGTCTCGCGAAGCGGGTGTGGGGGTCCTGAGCCGCACGGAGGACGATCGGCGGAACTCCAAGAGCGTCACGCCGGAGTCGAATGCCGTCGACGCGGTGCGCGTGAACGCCTCCGGGGCGTAGCCGCTCCGCCCGAACAGCGGGATCCCGTCGCCGAAGAGCACGGGGTGCACCTTCAGCACCAGGCGGTCGATCTCCCCGGCGAGCTGCGCGGCGAGCGCCCCGCCGCCGCAGAGCCAGATGCCGCTGCCGGCCTCGGCCTTGAGTCGGCGGACGACCGGGACCGGATCCTCGTCGGCGAACTCCACGCCCTCGACCGGCTCCGCCTCGCGGTGCGTGAAGACGACCTGGCGCAGGTGGCGGTAGGGGCTCGTCAGGGTCGGGAGCCCGACCGCGTACGTGTTCCAGCCCATGAGCACGGTGTCGAACAGGGCACGGTCCTGCGTGAGGCCGATCGCCTCGGCATAGGCGGTGGGGAACGCATCGGGGAAACGCGCGCCGAGCGCCGCCATGTGGTCGCCCCCGTAGAGGAAGGCGTCGAACTGCCCGTCGGGACCGGCGATGAAGCCGTCCAGCGTGACGGCGATGTAGTACGTGAGCTCTCGCACAGGTCCTCCGATCCTCGGCACCATCCACGACAGGTGCAGTGATTGGAGACTACAACAGATGTTGTGGTTGCGCTACTCTGAGGACATGGCGAAGAACGAAGCGCGCAGAAGCGCCCTGGCCGATGCCGGCATCGCCGTGCTCGCCCGGGAGGGCTCGCGTGGGCTCACGCACCGCGCCGTCGACGACGAGGCCCAAGTGCCGACCGGCACCGCCTCGAATTACTTCCGCACCCGGGACGCGCTGGTCTCGGCACTCCTGGAGCGCATCTGGATCCGCCTCGGCGCCACCGCCGAGGATCTCGCGCTGCGCGCGCCCCGGGAGCCGAGCCGCGCGCTGTTCGCCGACTACACACGCGACATCGTGCGACGGCTCACCGCCGATCGCGCCGCCACCCTCGCCCTGTTCGAGCTGCGGCTCGAGGCCACCCGCCGACCCGCCCTCGCGGCGGCGCTCGCGCAGTGGCAGCAGGCGTCCCTCGACGCCGACGTCGCCTTCAACACCGCGGCGGGGCTGCCGGGCGGGCGTGCGGAGATCGCGCTGTTCCACTACGCGGTCGAAGGCCTCGTCTTCGACCGGCTCACCTCCCCGATCGACCCGGGGACGCCGACCGACGACGTCGTGGACGCCCTGGTCGCGGGGCTGCTGCCGCAGGCCTGACCCGCCGCCGAGCGACAGGGCGGAGAGGCGTCAGACGTTCACGTCCCCCACGAGGTTCACGCGGATCCCCATGCCGTCCAGCATCGCGGCCTTCGCCACGAGCGCCTTGTCCGCGGTCTCCGCATCGGGCGCGTAGACGAGCTGGGCGTGGTTGGCCTTGTGGCGCGCCATGAACTGGTCGCGGCTCTGGCCGTGCAGCACGACGTGCGCGATCGGCCACTCCGGGTTCGTGGCATCCTTGCGGCGCTGGGTCTCCTCGGCAGGGAGCTCGACGACGGTCCCGCGGAACACGTCCGCCTGCAGCACGCCGTCGGCGATGAAGATGCGGGAGAGCACGACCTCCCCTGGCTTCGAGACGCCGTTGATCGTGGCTCCTCCCGCCGGGAAGAACACGTGCCCCTGCCGCCAGCCCTCGGCCTGGTCCCAGCCGCCCAGGTGCGAGGCGGGGACGGATCCGGAGATCTCGTAGACCCAGACGAAGTCGTCGCCGAACTGCTCGCCCCAGCGCACGTCGTGCAGCGTGTTGTCGGGCACGAGGCCCATCGCCCGCCACACCCGGTCGGTCACGAGCGCGTCGACCGCGACGCCCTCGTCCGCCTCGTTGAAGTGCGGGAACGCCCGCCCCTCGTGCAGGATCCGGGATCCGTCGCGCGAGGTCACCGGCGGGCGCTCGGTGGAGTTCAGGATCCCCTCGGCGAGATCCGAGGCGGGCACGAGGTCCTTCAGTCCCTGCTGGTACTGGATCCCGACCGCGTCGAGGCCGAAGTCGTCGGCGATGCGGAGGGCGGCGACGTACATCTTGAGCTGCCATTGCACCTGCTCGCGGGTGAGTTCGGTGGCCCCGTCCTCGCCGTAGCGGAAGGTCATGCCGTGCGTGATGAGCCAGTCGTACGCGGCGTCCGCCTCGGCGTCCGTCACGGTCAGCATCTCGGCGTAGAGCGCCGACTGCGAGAGGCGCTCCTTGTAGATGCCGGTGCGGTTGAGCAGCTCGTCGTCGAAGATCGCGTTGTACATGCCCATGCAGCCCTCGTCGAAGACGCCGATGATGGCCTTGTCGGCGCGCAGCTGCGCGGCGAGCGCCTCGCCGAGCTGCTTCTCGGGCGAGTCCGGGAGCTCCGGCAGGGCGCGCACGTGCGAGGCGTCGTGCGTGATGCGCCCGGTCTCGGTCCACTCCGCAAGACCCTCGCGGAACCAGGGGTCGGTGAAGTCCACCGACCAGATGGTGGAGTACGGCTTGCCCATCTTCGTGAGGCCCGCGTTGAGCCCGAGCAGCCCGACGAGGCCGGGCCAGTCCGGTGCGAAGTTGGCGGTGGTGAGGATCGGACCGCGGTGCGTGCGCAGCCCCGCCAGCACGTGGTGGGAGTACTGCCAGTTGGCGGTGGCGACGATCAGCGGCGCGTCCTCGGGGATGCGCGTGAACACCTCCATCCCCATGCGCTGGCTCGAGATGTAGCCGTGGCCGGTGGCCGGATCCACACCGAACGGGCGGATCACCGTCCAGCCCAGGTCCTCGAAGGCGGCGGTGACCGCGGCCTCGGTCGCGGCCTGCACCGGCCAGCCCGCGACGTTGGCCGACTCGCGGAGGTCGCCGGAGGTGATCAGGTAGGCGGTCTTCGGCGCGGATGCGCGGCGCTCGATCGGCGCGGGGAGGGCGTAGCTCATGGGATTCTCCGGTTGCTGGATGGTGGTCACGTCGGTGGTAGCCGCTCAGGCGGGCGGCGGGAAGGTACGGGGTTCGCCCGGGACGAGTCGCACGTCGTGCGCGAGCAGGGCGCCGTGCAGCCGCAGCTCGGCGAGGTCGAGCGCTCCGCCGTCGAGCCGCAGGGTCAGCGCGCCCCCGTCGATCTCGGCGCATCCCCAGCCGGTGCCCGTGGTGAAGAGGAACCGCACGGGGGCGCCCTCGGCGAACGCGCCGGCCGCGGGCGCGAACGACAGCGTGCGGGCCGGGGCGTCCCACTGCGCGCCGCTCGCCCCCAGCAGCAGCGCCCAGGACGCGAGCGAGCGCGCGTAGTGGTTGCCGCACTCGATCTCGTTCCAGGGGTTGCGATGCGTCCCGTCGTAGCGCGAACGCAGCGCGCGCTCGACGCGCAGCGCGTCGTCGACGCGCCCCGCGTAGAGCAGCGTGGCCGCGACCTGGTGCTCGACTCCCGTCCACACCTCGTCGGAGTAGACGAACGGGATGGCGGGACGCCCGCCGCGCGGCCAGGAGGCGAGCAGCAGGCCGCCCTCGTCGTTCAGCGCGTAGACCCGCTGAGTGCTCTCGTGCGCAGAGAGGTCGGCCCGGTGGTTGTGCGCGACGATCGCGGCGAGCGCGCTGTCGAGGTGCGCGGGCGGCAGCAGCGGGTCGAGTCCGTTCAGATACGCATGGAACTGACCGAGCAGCTGGTCCGAGAGCACCCCGTCGCCGTACTGGTAGCGGTGCGCGTCGACGTCGTCGATCACCTGCCGGTAGTACTCGCCGGTGAAGAGCACGTCGTCCATCGCCGCGGCCACGTGATCGGCTCTCGCGGACCAGTTCCTGGCCCGCTCCGTCTCCCCCAGGTGGGCGGCCAGGCGCGCTCCGGCGCGGAGGGCGGCGAGGTACACGCCGTTGGCGAGCGGATCGATCCCGTGGAACTCGATGTCGTAGGTGTTGTGCAGCTCTCCGTCCAGCAGCCCGTCGCCGTCGCGGTCCCACTCGCGGGTCGCGTGCTCGAGGGTCCGCACCGCCGCGGGCCAGAGCTCGCGCAGGAACGCGTCGTCGCCCGAGAACCGCCATTCGCGATGCAGCCGGAGGAAGGTGCCGAGCTGCCCGTCGACGGCGGGCCCGATGAACCACGGAGCGGATCCGAACACGCGGTTGCCGCGGAACCTCTGCGCACCGTCCGCATCGGTCTCGAGCAGGAACTCCGGGCGGCGCGCGCTGCGCTCGAGCGCCGGGAACAGCCAGGCGACGGTCTGCGCGTAGGACCAGACGTGCGTGCAGGTCCCCTCGCACGACCCGCCGTGGTCGAAGGACCCCTCCCAAGCCGCGAACACCGGCCCCTCGCCCAGGGCGGGGTTCGGCGACTCCAGCACGAAGCAGGTCGTGGACCGCACCGCGGCGATGTTCGCGCCGATCGCGTCGGCGAGCACCGGGTCGAGCGTGCCGCCGTAGAGCGCCTCGACGAAGGCGTCCGTCGCGGCCTCGAGCGCGGGGAGCTCCCGGTGCAGGTGCGTCGCCGCGGACCAGGCATCGGGCCAGAGCGCGGCGTAGTGGTTGCGCACGACAGGCGGCAGGGACGGATCCACGGGGGCGTCGTCGAAGACGATGTGCCCGTGCCAGCCGCGCCGCCGGTTCGGGAACGACCAGCTCAGCACGAACTCGAAGTCGCGCGTCTCGCCGGGGACGAGCGTGTGGACGATGCCGAGGGATCCGGTGCGCAGCCGCGGCAGCTTCGCGAGCATCTGCTCCTCGGTGAGCGGCGGGGCATCCGGATCCGCGTCCTTCTCGGCGAACAGCCCGCGCGGGCGGTCTTCGAGCGTGAGCCGCGACTCGGCGTCGAGCAGCCCGTCGGCGGTGAGGTCGCTCCAGAACATCCGGGCGCCGTCGGGCCAGTAACTCGTGACCCATTGCGGCTTGACCGTGGTGGAGGCGTCGGCGGTGGTGAGGGCGAGGGTGCCGTAACCGGGGTCGTCACCGGGGAGGTCGATGCCGAAGTCGAGGCCGCGCACCTCCCCGTCATCGCGCCAGCGGACGCTCTGCGTGCCGCGCATGCCCCAGGGGGCGTCGGGGCCCGGTTCGCCGCGGCCCGCCGTGTGCGAGACGCTGCCGGCGACCGTGACCGCGACGGGCGCGTCGCCGGGATTCGAAACCCGGTAGCGCAGCACGGCCGCGGGGATGCCCGAGGCGTCGGCGTCGAGCGGGACGAGCGGCGTGAAGGCGTGCAGCGTCACGTCGACGGGCAGCGTGCGGTCGGCGAAGTCGATGTCGACCACGGGGTACTCCCCGTGCATCGTCGCCGCCTCGAGGCGAGGGAGGCCGACGAGATCGTCGAACGAGAAGCCGGCGTCGAGGTCGCGTCGCCCCGTCATGCGCGCCTCGAGAACGCGGGTGACGGGCTCGGCCCCCTCCGGTGCCGCGTGGATCGCGAAGAACGTGCGCGGATTGCGGCGATCCTTGTCGGGGTGGTTCTCGAGCTCCCAGTCGCGCAGTTCGCCGCGCGCTCCGAGCGAGACGTTGCCCGTGCCGATGCCGCCGAGGGGGAACGCCGCGCGCTCCGCGGTGTGCGGGACGGGACGGGCCCGGCGCGTCATGCCGGCACCTCCCGCTCGTCATCGGCGCGCTGCTGCTCCGCGAGTTCGTGCACGACCTCCGCGGTGCCCGCGTACAGCCGCAGGTAGCGGTCGAAGAGCGCGTCGTACGCGGAGGCCAGGGCGGGATCGGGAGCGATCGTCGTCACGACCGGGTTCCAGTCCGCGATCGCCGGTGCGGGGTCGGTCACGGCGCCCGCGGCGAGGAAGGCCGCGCCGTAGCTCGCGCCGATCGTGATCTGCGGCACTTCCTGCGCGAGCCCGGTCGCATCGGACACGATCTGCAGCCAGAGCCGCCCCTGGGTGCCTCCGCCGACCGCGACGATCCGGCGGATGTCCGCGCCCGCGTCGCGCATCGTCTGCACGTTGTGCCGCACGCCGAGCGCGGTCGCCTCCAGCGCCGCCCGGTACAGGTCGCCCCGGCCGTGGTCCAGGGTGAGACCCGCGATCACGCCGCGCGCATCCGGATCCTGGATCGGCGTCCGCTCGCCCGCGAAGTACGGCAGCATCACGAGCCCGCGCGCGCCCGGGCCGGACGCCTCGGCCTCGGCGAGCAGTTCGGGGTAGTCGGATCCCGTCAGGTCCTTCAGCCAGGCGGTGAGCGCGCCCGAGGTCGAGAGGCCGCCGGCGAGGTTGCGGGTGCCTGCGAACGCGCCCGCCGTCGTCCACAGGGAGGGCGTCCGCAGCGTCTCCTCCCCCGTGGCGACGAGGAACATCGTGGTGCCGTACATGAGCATGAGGTCGCCGACGCCGTGCGCACCGACGCTGACCGCTTCGGTCCAGGCGTCGATCGTGCCGGCGATGACCGGTGTGCCCTCGGGGATCCCGGTGACGAGGGCCGCCTCGGCGGTCACCAGGCCCGCGACATCCCCCGCCCAGAGCAGCGCGGGCTGCTCGAGCGGCGCCGCATAGCGCTGCCACCATTCGTCGTGCCAGCGCTCGTGCTCGATGTCGTACAGGGGCGAGACCTGGCTGGCGGACTGATGGTCCAGCACGTAGGCGCCGGTGAGCCGGTGCGCGAGCCACGAGGCCGGCATGAAGAGCCGCCGGGCCCGCTCCCACGCTCCCGGATCCTCGTCATGGATCCAGAGGATCTTCGGGCCTGCGGCCTGCGAGGTGAGGACGGATCCGCCCACGCGCGTGATCTCGGCGACGCCCAGGTCGGCCGTCATCCGTGCGATCTGCTCCCCGGCGCGCGTGTCGACGCCGTAGAGGACGGCCGGGCGGACCGGCTCACCCGCCGCGTCGACCAGCAGGATGCACGGCCCCATGCCGCTCACCCCGACCGCGGCGATCTCGGCGTCCGGCACGGCGGCGCGCAGCTCCCGGGCGAGGGAGACGAACTCGTCCCACCAGATCCCGCCGTCCATCTCGACCCAGCCGGTGCGCGGGCGGCTCACCTCGTGCGTCCGGGTCGCCTGGGCGAGGATCGCGCCGTCGGCATCCACGAGGACGCCCTTGCTGCTGGAGGTGCCGATGTCGACACCGATGGTGCACCGCACGCGCATCCTCCTCGATCGCTCGTCCTGGCCGGACGGCGATCACACTACGCGAAATCGATTTCAAGCGCAATCGGCCCGAGACCGTCCTCCACAGCGCCCGATGAGCGCGCCTTCTCCCCTGATTCTGTGAAACCGACTTCGAGACCTTTGGCTGATGACAGGCTCGGAACGACCGAAGACACTGGAGGCATGGACATGACCGAACCGCAGGTGTGGACCCTGATCGGACTCTTCGCCGCGATCATGCTCGGCGGCATGACGCTCATGACGACGCTTCTCACGAAGGCGATCAACGGACGGCTCGAAGCCCTCGAGGGCCGGTTCGACGGCAGGTTCGATGCCCTCGTGGGCCGGTTCGACGGCAGATTCGAGGCCCTCGAGGGCCGGTTCGACGGCAGATTCGAGACCATCGACGGCAAGTTCGAGGGCCTCCGCGGCGAGATGAACGCCCGCTTCGAAGCCATGGACGCCCGCTTCGAGGCGATGGACGGCAGGATCACCGGACTCCGTGCCGAGATGAGCGCCCGCTTCGACGCGGTGGACGTCAAGGTCTCGGCGCTCGACAAGGATGTGGCGGCGCTGGCCGACCGCCTCTGGCACTCCTGAGCGGGGGTCAGCGCGAGACGGTCGCCGCCTGGATCTCGTTGCGCAGCACGACGGTGCGGGCGGGCTGATCGTCGCCGCCGATCCGATCGAGGAGCATCCGGGCGGCGGTCACGCCCATGTGGCGCGCGGGCAGGCGTACGACGGTGACCACGCTCGGCGACAGCGTCGTGAACGGCAGCGAGCCGACGACCGCGACGCCCATCGCGGGCGGGGTGAGACCGCGCTCGGTGAGCACCTGGATCGCGCCGACGCCGATGAGGTTGTTGCCGGCGACGACGGCGTCGGGCGGCTCGGGCAACGCCAGCAGCTCCGCCATCGTCTCGCGCCCGCCGTCCACCCGGAACGACGAGAACCGCAGCAGCTCGGGATCCGCGGGGAGGCCGTGCGCCTTCAGCGCGGCACGCCAGCCGTCGGCGCGCTCGACCGCGGTCTCGATGTGCTCCGGGCCCGCGATGTGCGCGATGCGCGTGTATCCGGCCTCGATCAGCTGCTCGGTCGCGCTGCGGCCGGCGTCCCGGTTCGCCATGACGACCCCGTCGATGTCGTAGCCCGTGCTGCGATCGACCGCGACCACCGGCCGACCCGTCTCCAGCAGCTCGTCGAGAGAGGTGTGGTCGGACGCCGCGGCGAGGATCACGCCGGACATGTGCTCGGCGATCGCGATGCGCAGGTAGGTCTGCTCCTTCTCCACCTGGGCGTCGGAGTTGCAGAGCACGACCGAATAGCCGGCCTCGGAGGCGACATCCTCGACACCGCGCGCCATCTCGGTGAAGTACGGGTTCTCGATGTCGGGGATGACGAGCGCGATCACCTCGGAGCTCTGCCGCCGCAGCGTCCGGGCCGTGCGATTCGGGAAGAACTTCAGCTGGGCGGCCGCCTGACGCACCGCCGCGACCTTCTCATCCGAGACGCCCGCGCCGTTGAACACGCGCGACACCGTCGCAGGAGACACGCCGGCGAGACGCGCTACGTCGTAGATGGTCGCCATCCGGTCCTGCCTTCTGTTGTCCGTCAGGACACATTACCGTGATGAAATCGATTGCAACAGTGAGTGGGAATCGGTAGGGTGGCCGCACGCGCCGTCGCGGACGCCACGCGCGGATCCACCCCACCACGACCCGAGGACGTGCCCCGCCATGACTCTTACCGACCTGTCGTCCCTGTCCGCCCTGAGGACCGTGCAGACCCGGTCCATCTCCCCGGAGAACTTCGACGGCGCCGTCGGCGGCGGAGCCAGGGCGACCGAGGGCACCGGCGCCGATTGCGCGCGCGACCTCGGGCCCGGATGGAAGATCTCCCCGAGCGTCGACATCGCCGCGGGCGCGACGTTCGACCTCGCCTCGATCGAGGGGGCGGGCCGGATCACCCACATCTGGATCACCACGCACACCGACAACTGGCGCACGCTCATCCTGCGCGCCTACTGGGACGGCGCCGACGAACCCGCCGTCGAGGTGCCCTACGGCGACTTCTTCTGCAACGGCTGGGGCGTGTTCGCGCAGGTGAACTCGCAGGTGATCGCCGCGAACCCGCACGGCGGCTTCAACTCCTACTGGCCGATGCCGTTCCGCGACGGCGCACGCCTCACGATCGAGAACACCTCGGCGGTCGACGTGCGCGTCTACTACCAGGTGACCTACGAGATCGGCGGCGACTACTCCGCCGACGGGTACTTCCACGCGCAGTGGCGCCGCTCGAACCCGCTCGAGGAGCTCGTGCCGCACACGATCCTCGAGGGCGTCGAGGGCCGGGGGCAGTACGTCGGCACCTACATCGCGTGGGGCGTGAACTCCAACGGCTGGTGGGGCGAGGGCGAGATCAAGTTCTACCTCGACGACGACACCGACCACCCCACGATCTGCGGCACGGGAACCGAGGACTACTTCGGCGGCGCGTGGAACTTCGACATCCCGGGTCAGGGGTACACGACGTTCTCGACGCCCTATCTCGGCATGCCCCAGGTGATCCGTCCCGACGGGCTCTACCTCTCGCAACAGCGCTTCGGCATGTACCGCTGGCACCTCGCGGATCCGATCCACTTCTCCACCGGGATCCCGAAGGTCGACATCCAGGCGCTCGGGTGGCGCAGCGGCTGGCGCTACCTGCCCCTGCGCGACGACATCGCCTCCACCGCGATGTTCTACCTGGACCGGCCGACGGCCCGCCGCCCGAAGGCGCCCAGCGCAGACGACATGGAGGTGCACCTAGGAACGGCCCCCGTGCCGGACCTGGGATCCACTCCCCCGCGCGAACCGCGCAGCTGACGCCGTCGCACGAACGAGTCGCGAGCGAGTCGCGCATGCGCCGCGCGGTCTTCTTCTCCGCGCCGGGTCGGCCGGAGCTCAGGCCAGTGCACGCACCGGGCCGCGCAGCACGGCGCGGTCGAGGCCGTAGCGCCCGGCGCCGGTGAAGGCGAGGGCGAGCGCCCCCGCGCCGAGCACGGCCGCGAACTCCCAGCCTCCGTCACCGACCCAGATGCCGTTGCCGAGGTGCACGAGCACGATGGCGCCGATCATGTCGGCCGCCAGCAGCACGCCCACCGGACGTGTGAACAGGCCGGCGATGAGCAGGATCCCTCCGACGAGCTCGAGGAAGGCGATCACGGGTCCGGCGATCTCGGGCAGCGGCGCGCCCATGCCCGCGAAGGCCTGGACCGTGCCGGGCAGGGTGTACTCGAAGACCTTCTGCGCGCCGTGCGCGGCGAAGACGCCGCCCACGACGAGGCGCAGGACGAGGAGTCCGAGAGAGGCGGCGGGCTTCGTGGTGTTCGTCATTCCGGACAGCTCCTTCGTGGCAGGACACCGCGGCGAGCGCGGCTCGGGGCAGCCGCCCCGGCCCTCCACGCTACGGAGCCGCCCCTGTCATGTTTCTGAACGCAGGCTCAATATCCGGTGACGGCGCCGTCCGGGCGGGCGCCGTCGGAAGACTCGAACGCCTCAGGACGTGGGGATGACGATGATGGGCTGACTCGTCGGCTTCCCCGTGGGGGATCCGCCGGCCTGCTCCACCGTCACGGCGATCGCGTCGCCCGCATGCATGCTCCCGCTCAGCTGCGCCGTCGTCGTTCCCGGCTCGGCGGCGAAGACGCCGGCGGACACCGGGCCGTCGCCGCGGACGAACCACAGCTCGTAGGTCTGCTTTCCGCCGAGCGGCTCGAGGCCGTCCGACACGAGCACCGCCGTGCCGATCGACGCCGACCAGTGCGCCGTCGCATGACCGCCCGAGGGCAGCGACACGGTCTTCTGCGCCGCATCGGGCGCGTTCTCGATCCGGTCGAGCGCGACGACGGCCGCGGGGCGCAGCAGCTGCGGGATGACGACCGCGGCGCCCACGCCGAGACCGAGGATCAGCACGAGGCAGGCGGCGAGGGCGAACATCAGCCGTCGCGGTCGACGCGACACGTCCGCGGCTCCCGCGTCGGATGCGCTGCGCGAGTCCTCCGGAGCGACGGGACCGGGGGCCGCGCCGGCGACGGGGGCATCGGCCGGCACCGGCTCTGAGGCCGGTTCCGGCGCGAGCGCATCCTCTGCCGCCACCGAGGGCGCGTCCTCGGGATCAGCGCTCTGCGACGTCACCGCGATGCGGGCGAGGAGGGCGTCGCGAAGGGCCGGCGGAGGTGCGACGGAGGTCGCCCCCTCGGCGAGGAGCGCGGCGGTGTCGGCATCGTCCTCGGCGATCGCCGACCACTCGGGGTGCGCGGCGAGCGCGGCCCGATAGCGTCGCTCGTCCTCCGCCGACAGCGCCCCCAGGCTGTGGCCGGCGGCCAGCTCGGCGAACTCCGGCTCGTTCATGCGTTCACCCCCCAGTGCGTCCGAAGACGCGTGAGTCCATCTCTCATGCGGGTCTTCACCGTTCCCAGCGGTGATCCCGTGATGGTGGCGATCTCGCTCTGCGAGTATCCGCCGTAGTACGCGAGCACGAGCGCCTCGCGTTGCGCATCCGGCAGGGCGGAGAGGGCGCCGACCACCCGGTCCGCATCGATCGACAGCTCGGCCTGCTCGGCGACGCTGTCATGGGCGACGTCGAGGTCGCGCGCCCCGACCCGCACGTCGCGGTCGGCGCTGGCCTGCGAGGCCCGCACGCGGTCCACCGCCCGACGATGCGCGATCGTCAGGATCCAGGTCCGCCCCCGGCCTCGATCCGAGGCGAAGCGCGAAGCGGTCTGCCAGATCTCCAGGAAGACCTCCTGCAGCACCTCCTCGCTCTGCGAGCGATTCACCAGCACGCGGAGGATGAGACCGAAGACGCGCGGCGACAGCATGTCGTAGAGTTCGGCGAACGCCGGCTGATCGCCCTGCGCCACCCGCACCAGCAGCGCGGAGGCGGGGTCGTCGCCGCCGTCCTGCTCGGCGTGCTCCCGATCGTCGATCACCATGGCTTCCAGCATGCCTCACCTCCCCACCCCGTCCCGGCAATGCGTCGCTGATGAGCACTGCCGCGTCCCCGGGTCTGCCGCCCCTCCGCGCCGGACCGGACCGCATGTTCGGGCGGTGCCGTCGATCATGCGGTCCGGTCTGTGTCGCGAGGGCGCAGATCCTTACTGGGCCGGCGGCATCAGGACGGAGTCGATGAGGTACACGGTCGCGTTCGCGGTGTGGACGCCGCCGCAGATCACGTTCGCGTCGTTGACCTTGAGGCTGTCGCCCGATCCGGTCACCGTCACCTCGCCGCCCTCGACGGTCTTGTGGGTCCCGACGATGTCCTTCGGCGAGATCTGACCGGCGACGACGTGGTAGGTCAGGATCTTGCTGAGCGTGTCGGCCCCGGCGTCGGTCTTCAGCGTGTCGATGGTGGCGGGGTCGATCTTCTTGAACGCGTCATCGACGGGTGCGAACACGGTGAACTCGCTTCCGTTGAGCGTGTCGACCAGGTTCACCTTCGGGTTGAGCTTGCCGGAGACCGCCGCGACCAGCGTGGTCAGCAGCGGGTTGTTGCTGGCGGCCGTCGCCACCGGGTCCTGAGCCATCCCGGCGACCGAACCCGCGCCGGAGGGGACCTGCTGCGCGTACGCGCCGCACCCGGGGCCGACCAGATCGGCCGCCGGATCCATCGTCTGCGACGGGGACGCCTCCGGCGAGCTGACGGGCGGGGCCGACGACGAGCCGGACGACGAGCCGGACGACGACGAGCATCCCGTGAGGGCGAGCGCCGTGGCGGCCAGCAGGCCGGCGGTGACGAGCGAGACCTTGGTGTGCAGGCGAGCGGTGGATCGCATGATCTTCTCCTTTGACTGGTGCATCGCGACCGTTCATCGGCCGACACGATGCGTTCGGAGCCGTGCACCCAGCGGATTGGATCCGGATCGATGCACCATCCGTTCGGCCGCCCGCACCGAACCCAGGACATGGAACACAAGACAGGAAGTCACGGCGGGCGCGGCTGGGCGGCGCTCGCCGGCGTCGTCAGCGGCGCGGTGTTCGTCGCCGTCGCCGAGATCACGGCCTTCGCCGCCGCCCGCGACGCGAGCCCGCTGCTGGCGGCCGGCTCGTTCGTCATCGACATCGTGCCGCAGTGGGCCAAGGAGCTCGCGATCGACCTCTTCGGCGCGAACGACAAGCTCTTCCTCCTGCTGACCCTCGGCGTCGGAGTGCTGCTGGCCGCCGCGGCGGCCGGCCTCCTCGAGCGCCGCCGCCGCCCCGCCGGCGTCGCGGTGTTCGCCGTCGCCGGTGCCGCCGGGCTGGCGGCGGCCCTGACGCGCACGGGGGCGACGCCGTTGTCCGCCCTGCCCTCGCTCGCCGGCACGATCGCGGGCTGCGTCTTCCTGACGATGTCGATCGCGGCGCTGCGCCGATGGCGCGCACCCGGGGCCGCCGGCGACGGGGCGTCGGGGCCGGACCGCCGGCGCTTCCTCCTCCTGACCGCGGTGGGCGGGGTCACCGCGATCGTCGTGGGCACGGGAGCCCGGATCGGGACGATGGCGACGACCTCCGTCGCCTCCGTGCGCAAGGCGCTCCGCCTACCAGAGCCGCTGTCCCGGATCACCGTGCCCGCCGGCGCCGAGCTCGACATCCCGGGGCTCTCCCCGCTGTTCACCCCGAACGCGGACTTCTACCGCGTCGACACCGCCCTGACGGTGCCGTCCCTGGCCCCGGCGGACTGGCGGCTGACGGTCGACGGCATGGTCGGCGAGAAGGTGGAGCTGAGCTTCGACGAGCTGCTGCGGATGGGGCTGCGGGAGTACGCCGTGACGCTGACCTGCGTGTCGAACCAGGTCGGCGGCGACCTCGTCGGCACCGCACGGTGGCTGGGCGTCCCCGTCCGCGAGGTGCTCGCCCGCGCCAAGCCCGAGCAGGGCGCCGACATGGTGCTCTCCCGCAGCGTCGACGGCTTCACCGCGAGCACGCCGCTGGACGCGCTCACGGATCCGAGCAGGGATGCCATCCTCGCCGTCGCGATGAACGGCGAGCCCCTGCCGCCGGAGCACGGCTTCCCGGTGCGGATGGTCGTGCCGGGGCTCTACGGCTATGTCTCGGCGACGAAGTGGCTCACCCGGATGACGGTCACGACGTTCGAGAAGGACCAGGCCTACTGGACGCCTCGCGGGTACAGCGCACAGGCGCCGATCAAGCTGTCGAGCCGGATCGACACGCCGCGCATCGACAAGGAGATCCCTCCGGGAGCCGCCCGGATCGCCGGGGTCGCCTGGGCGCAGACGGTGGGGATCGCGCGAGTCGAGGTGCAGATCGACGGCGGGGCCTGGCAGACCGCGACGCTGTCCGCCCCGGTCAGCGCCGACACCTGGGTGCAGTGGTTCCTGGACTGGAACGCGACCAGCGGCAGCCACACCCTCGTCGTCCGCGCCACCGATCGGAACGGCCGGATGCAGGAGCAGGAGCGCACCCCGATCGCGCCGAACGGATCGACCGGCTGGCAGTCCACCGTCGTCCGCGTGGGCACCGCGGGCTGAGCGGCGCGACCGGTCGGAGCCTCAGACGAGCCCCTGGATCCGGAACTGCTCCACGTGGTAGACGCTGTTGTTCCCGGTGTTCCACTGGCTCACGCCGAGGTGCAGATCCGACAGGGTGGAGCCGGGGATGATGTACCCGCCGTAGAGCTGCGCGACGTGACTGGCGTCCTCCGCGCCCCACTCGCACCCCGTGAGCAGCGTGGTCTTCGCGGCCGTGTAGAGGTTGTCGGTCGGGGTGTTCAGCACCATCGCGTCGATCCGGTAGGCGCCGGCGTTGAACCAGGTGAGGATCCACTTCCCGCCGAGGGGCCGCAGGCACATCTCGCCGAACTTCCCCGGCAGCACCTCGGTCGCCGGGTTGCCCCAGCTCCAGGCGCCGTTCGCATAGCCCCAGGGCTGGTAGGCCGACAGCGCGGTCATGCTGTTCTGCGGCACCCGGTAGAGCACGATGCCCTTGTCGCGCTGGAAGCCGGTGCCGTAGATGTACACGTAGCCGTCGTTGCCCTGTCCCCACGTGATGCACTGGAAGCGGCCGCCGGCCATGTCCGCGGGGAACTTGAGGCCGGTGTGCTGCCAGGTCGCACCGGAGTCGTCGGACTGCCACAGCTCGGTCCAGCGCACCGCCCCGAAAGTGGGCCCGTTCACGATCGCGTGCAGGTACATGCGGGTTCCGATCGTGATCACATCCGAGGGGATCACGGTCTCGTAATAGGCGTCGTGCGGGTAGTACCAGAGCTGGGGGGCGGTGACCTGCGTGTTCGCGCCCGCGCCTGCCGCCCCGCTGAACACGACGCCGGTGGCGAGGTCGCTCGTCGACGAGTACAGCGCGACCGGCGAGCGCCAGTCGGTGCCGCCCACGGCGTCGGCCCAGGTGTCCCCGAAGACGAAGAGCAGACGGCCGTCGGGCGTGCGCGCGGGGATCCCGAGATCGGTGGCCCCCACTCCGTACTGCACTCCGGCCTGGGTGCCGGCGAGCACCTTGAGCCTCGTGACGGTGAGCCCGGCCGCGGCCGCGGGGCCGGCCCCCAGTGCGGAGACGCCGAGCGCGGCTCCCGCGGCGAGGGCTCCCTGCAGGAGACCCCGGCGGGTCAGTGCGTGGGCGGGACGGGTCGGTCGTTCGGACATGGCATTCTCCCCTTCGAGAACACGGCCGCCTACTTGAGGCCGGCCATCTTGATGTTGCCGATGATCTGGCGCTGGAAGATGAGGAACAGGATCACGACCGGAGCCGCCGCCAGCACGGATCCGGCCATCAGCAGCCCGAGCTCGCTCGAGCCGCGTCCGGTGCGGAACTCCGCCAGGTACTGCTGCAGCACGAACTTCTCCGGCGACGTGATCGTCATGATCGGCCAGACGTAGGAGTTCCAGTAGGCGAGGAACGCCGTGATCCCCATCACCACGAACGGCGGCTTCGACAGCGGCAGGAAGATGCGCACGAAGATCCCGAAGCGGCCGCAGCCGTCCAGCATCGCGGCCTCCTCGAGGCTGGCCGGGATGTTCAGGTAGAACTGCCGGATGAAGAAGACCGACGCCGCGCTTGCAGCCCCCGGGATCACCAGCACGGCGAGTGTGTCCAGCATCGCGAGCTTCGTCACCACGATGAAGCTCGTGAGCAGGATCGTCATGCCCGGGATGAACATCGTCGTGATGACGGCGACCCACAGCGTGCGCTGGAACCGGAACTGCAACCGCGCGAACGCATAGGCGGCGAGCGAGTTCACCGTGAGGCTCAGCACCGTGAACAGGATGGCGCCGAGGAACGTCCAGCCCAGGGTGCGCAAGAACGTCGCGTCACCGAGGATCTTGGTGTAGTTGTCCCAGTGCCACACCTCGGGGAAGAACTGGAACGGCGTGCTCAGCACCTCGGTCTTCGCCTTGAAGCCGGCGATCACCATCCAGGCGAGAGGGAACAGCGCCGCGACCAGGAAAAGCAGGCCGACGAACGCCTTGCCGACGAGGATCGCCCAGCCGGTGACGCCGTGCGGCGCCGTGAACCGGCGGTGGTCCTTTCCGGCCAGGACGATCCGAGTGGTCTCCAGGGCGGTGGTCGGGGAGGTCGCACTCATCAGTCGACGAGCCTTTCGGAGTTGATGAACTTGAAGACGAGCGCCGAGACGGATCCCAGCACGACGAAGAGCAGCAGGGCCGCGGCGATCGAGTAGCCCACGTTCACGTCGTTGCGGAAGTGGTTGAAGATGAACAGGTTCGGCAGCGTGGTCGAGTCCAGCGGTCCGCCCTGCGTCATGACGAGGGGCAGCTCGAACTGCTGGATCGCGGCGACGAAGCCGGTGATCAGCAGGTAGAGGAACACGTTCTTCATCTGGGGCATCGTGATGTAGAAGGTCTTCTGCCACCAGCCGGCGCCCTCCATCGCCGCGGCCTCGTAGTACTCCGTCGGGATGTCCACCATGGCGGCGACCATGATGAGCGAGGTGATGCCCATGCCGAGCCACACCGCGGGCACCGCCACGGAGAGCAGCGCCCACGCGGGATCCCCGATCCACGCCACGGGGTCGATGTGGAACACGGCGAGCACGGCGTTCAGGATGCCGCCGTCGTAGGTGTAGATCAGCACGAACACGATCGACGCGATCACGGACGAGATGATCGTCGGGATGTAGATGCTGACCTTGAGCACGGTCGCGAACCGCCGGGAGACGCTCACGACGAGGCTCGCGAACAGGAACGCCAGCACGAGCATCGGCGGCACCGTCATCAGGACGAACAGGAATCCGCGGCCGATCGTCGCGACGAACAGCGGATCCGTCAGCACGTCGACGTAGTTCTTCCCGCCGACGAACTGCGGGTCCTTGTAGAAGCTCCAGTCCTGGAACGAGAGGAACGCCGCGTACACCGCCGGCCAGGCGACGAAGATCCCGAGCAGGATCACCACGGGGGCGAGCAGCAGGTAGGCGAGCTTCGTGTCGCGGTACCGGTGCCGGTCCGCTCTGCGCTTGGCTGCGCGCCGGTCGTCGATCGCTTGCGTGGTCATCGGTGCTCTCCGTCGGGGGGATGGTGCGGGGCCGGGCTGCGCGGTCGGGGACGGCCGCACAGCGGTCCCCGACCGCGCCGCGCTCACTTCTTCGGAGCCTTGCTCGGCAGATCCTGCGACTGGATCACCTTCTGGATCGCGGCGTCCGCGGTCTTGATGGCGTCGTCCGGCGAAGCCGCGCCCTTCATGACCGACTCCATCGCGGTGCCGACCGCGAGCGAGACGTCCCACGGGTAGGTCGGCTCGGGGATCGCGTCGGGCGCGATGTCGTTCGTGATCACGCTCGACCACGGCGCCTTCGCGGCGGCCTCGTCCTTGGCGACGGCCTCCTGCACCGATTTGCGCACGGGGACCTTGGTGAACTGGGTGTTCACGAAGAACGGCACGAGGTTCTGCGGATCACCGGCGAGCGACCACTCCAGGAACTTCCCGGCGGCGTCGGCGTGCTTGCTCTTCGCGTCGATGACCCACTTGAAGTTGCCGAGCGTGGTGGCGGTGCGGCCGTCGGCGTTGGAGGCGTTCGGGAAGGCGCCGATGCCCGTCTTGGTGAGCAGGTCCGGGTAGTCGGATCCGATCTCCGACATCATCCAGGAGCCGGAGACCTTGAAGGCGACCTTCTTCTGGCCGAAGTCCTTGCCCTCGACGTAGGCGGCGAGCGCCTGCTTGGGCATGTATCCCTTGTCCCAGAGCTCCTTGTACTTCGACATCAGGTCGCGGTACGCGGCGTTGTCGATGTCCGGGGACTTCCAGTCGTCGGTGAGCGCCGTGTGCCCGGCGAAGTTGTACTGCTGGCCGACGGTCGACCAGGCGAACGTGATGGCGTCGGACGCGGGCGAGATGCAGTACTGCCCCTGGGCGAGCGTCGGCTGGATCTTGGCGCAGTCGGCGAGCAGGTCGTCCCAGGTCGCGGGGCCCTTGTCCGTGTCCACACCGGCCTTGGAGAGCATGTCCTTGTTCCAGAACAGCACGGTCTGGGCCTCCTGCAGGAGGGGGTAGGCGTAGTAGGTGCCGCCGATCTCGGACACCGACTTCGCCGAGTCGATGATCTCGTCCAGCTTGGAGGTGTCGACGACCTTGCCGAGGTCGTACAGCTGACCGGCGTTGACCGCGTCCTGGATGCTGCCGGAGTGGGTGTAGATGTCGGGCGCCTTGCCCGCGGCCTGGGCCGCCTTCATCTTCTGGTCCCACGCGTCGGCGGGGATCTCGGTGTCCTTGACGACGATCTTGTCCTGGGAGGCGTTGAACTTCTTGACGATGTCCTTGTACCAGGCGTTCTCGGGCGGGGTGAACGTGCGGTGCCAGAACTCGATGGTGGTCTTGCCGCTGGAGTCGCCTCCGTCCCCGGCGGCCTGCCCCGGAGTGCTCGAGCCGCAGCCCGCGAGCAGTCCAACCGCCGTGATGCCGCCGAGCGTGGCCATCACGACCCGGCGCGTGCGCTGTGTGTCCGTCTTCATGGGTTCCTCCTCGGGAACACGACTTCCTCGTCGATTCGGTGCTGGGTCCGGCACAGGGGTCCGGGTCCGCGGTCGCGCTGAGTCGGCATCGACCGGGCTGCACCCAGGGTAGGCGAAATCGATTTCAGATACAAGACACTCGTGGATGATCCCGGGCGCGCCCCCTACTCGGGTGTCGTGGTGGCGCTCTACGGCACACAGGGAAACAGGTCTCGATGCCCGCAGCGCCTCAGGGCGCATGAGGCAGGAAATCGATTTCATGCCCCGGATCGAGACCACAGCGGTCGCACGGCACCGGATCGGGGCGGCGCGATCGCGCGCGGCCCTGCACCGGAGGCGCCTCAGCGCCGGCTGTCGTCCGGGTCGTCGGCGAGTTCCTCGTCCGACGCCTCGGTGCGGCTCCCCCAGGGGCGCCACAGCACGACCTCGGTCGACCGACGGATCCGCCGTCCCGACGGCACGGCCATGATGGATCCGGTCGCACCGGCGGCGAAGACCCGCACGCCGGGGCGGGAGGCGCGCTCTTCGCGCAGGGAATGCTCGAGCTCGACCACGCGGCGGCGGAGCGTGCGCACCTCATCCTCGAGGTCGAGCAGCTTCGCGATCGCCGGCAGGCTCATGCCCTCGCTGGACAGCTGGGCGACCTCGCGCAGCTGGGCGATGTCGCGCTGGGAGTAGCGGCGGGATCCGCCCCGCGTGCGGCCGGGCACGACCAGTCCGATCCGGTCGTACTGGCGGAGGGTCTGCGGGTGCATGCCGGCCAGTTCGGCGGCGACCGCGATCGCGAAGATCGGGGTGTCGGCGCTCATGCGCTCATCGCCCATGGCGCACCGCATTTCGGCTCTGCCGGCACAAGGTCGACTGACCGAGATCAGGAGAATCCACAGGGATCCACCTGATCTCGGTCAGTTCGCCCGTTCCCGGCACGGAGAGAGCCCGAGCGGAGGCGCTCATCACGCCCGCGCCTTCGCCAGAAGCTCGGCGCGCGGGTTCTCCGCGGGCTCGGCGGCGCGGAAGCGCTCGAGCGCCTCGCGTGCGGCCTCGTCCAGATGCGCCGGCACGGCGACCTGGACCTCGGCGAGCAGGTCCCCCGAGCCCTTGGACGTGGTGACGCCGCGTCCCTTGACCCGCAGCACCCGGCCGGACGGCGTTCCCGCCGCGACCTTGAGCTTGACCGGATCCCCGCCGAGCGTCGGCACCTCGATGGTGGCGCCGAGGGCCGCCTCCGTGAACGTCACCGGCACGGTCACCCGCAGGTTCAGCCCGTCACGGGTGAACACCGGATGGGGCTTCACGGAGACCTGCACCACGATGTCGCCGTTCTCGCCGCCGTCGGGCGAAGGCCGCCCGCGACCGCGCAGACGGATCTTCTGCCCGTCCTTCACGCCCGCGGGGATCTTCACCTTGAGCGGACGGCCGTCCTCGCCCTGCAGCGTGACGGTCTCGCCCTGCACCGCGGTCGCGAACGACAGCGTCGTGCGGGCCGTGACGTCGGCGCCCTTCTGGGGCCCGCCGAAGCCGCGGAAGCCGCCGGACGGCTGTCCGAACCGACCGGATCCGAACGACCCTCCGCCGCCCTGGTTGAACATCGCGAAGATGTCGTCGAAGTCGGCGGTCTGGCTGCCGCGGCCCCGGTTGAACGCGCTGAACACGTCGTCGAAGCCGCCGTTGCCGGCGCTGCCGGGCGCGGTGAACCGCGCCCCGCCGGCGCCCATCGCGCGGATCTGGTCGTACTCGGCGCGCTGCTCGGTGTCGGAGAGCACCGAGTACGCCTCGCTGATCTCCTTGAACTTCGCCTCCGCCGCGGCGTCGCCGGGGTTGGAGTCGGGGTGGTACTTGCGTGCGAGCTTGCGGTAGGTCTTCTTCAGGTCCGCCTCGGAGATGTCCTTCGAGACGCCGAGGGTCTTGTAGAAGTCCTTGTCGAACCAGTCCTGGCTAGCCATCGACCACCCCCCTACTCAGCAGGAACGGCGACGACGACCTTGGCAGGACGCAACTCGACGTCGCCCAGGCGGTAGCCCACCTCGACGACCTCCAGCACGACGGTCTTCTCGACGCCCGGGGTGGGCTGCTGGAAGATCGCCTCGTGCTGCTGCGGGTCGAACTCGTCGCCCTTCTCGCCGTAGGAGACCACGCCGAGACGCTCGGCGACCGAACGGACCTTCTCGGCGATCGCGGCGAAGGGCGTGCCCTCCTGCAGATCGCCGTGCTGGGCGGCGCGGTCGAGATCGTCGAGCACGGGGAGCAGGCCCTTGGCGGCCTCGCCCTTCGCGCGCTGGATCTCGACGCCGCGCTGCTCCTCGGTGCGGCGGCGGTAGTTCGCGTACTCGGCCTGGAGGCGCTTGAGGTCGACGAGCAGGGTGTGCTCGGCGTCGGCGAGCGCCGCGTCCTCCGCGGCGTCCTCGGCGAGCGCGTCGTCGCTCGGCGCCGTGTTCAGGATGTCGTCGACCGTGAGCTCGTCGGCGTCCTGCGCGTCACCGGCCCCGGCCGCGGGGCCGGACGCGTTCGCGCCCGACCCCTGGCCGCCGACCTCACGGCCCTCTTCGGGCTCTTCGAAGTCCTTGGGATCCGTCATTACTTCTTCTCGTCCTCGTCGTCCACGACCTCGGCGTCCACGACGTCCTCATCGGACGCGGCGCCCTCGGCCGCCGGCTCGCCCTGCGGGGCGGAGGCCGCGTCGGCCTGGGACTGCGCGTAGATCGCCTCGCCGAGCTTCGTCTGCGACTGGTTCAGCTTCTCGAACGCGGTCTTCACGGCCTCGTCGTCCTCGCCCGCCAGTGCGGTCTTGAGCGCGTCGACGTCGGCCTTGACCTCGGTCTTCACGTCCTCGGGGAGCTTGTCCTCGTTCTCCGAGATGAGCTTCTCGATCGAGTAGGACAGCGTCTCGGCCTGGTTGCGGACCTCGGCCGACTCGCGGCGCTTCTTGTCCTCGGCGGCGTGCTCCTCGGCCTCGCGCACCATGCGGTCGATGTCATCCTTCGAGAGCGAGGATCCGCCCGTGATGGTCATCGACTGCTCCTTGCCCGTGCCCTTGTCCTTGGCGGACACGTGCACGATGCCGTTCGCGTCGATGTCGAAGGTGACCTCGATCTGCGGGATGCCGCGCGGAGCCGGCGCGATGCCGGTCAGCTCGAAGGTGCCCAGCGGCTTGTTGTCGCGGGTGAACTCGCGCTCGCCCTGGAAGACCTGGATCGCGACCGACGGCTGGTTGTCGTCGGCGGTGGTGAAGGTCTCGCTCCGCTTGGTCGGGATGGCCGTGTTGCGCTCGATGAGCTTGGTCATCATGCCGCCCTTGGTCTCGATGCCGAGGCTCAGCGGGGTGACGTCGATGAGCAGGACGTCCTTGCGCTCGCCCTTCAGGACGCCGGCCTGGAGGGCGGCGCCGACGGCGACGACCTCGTCCGGGTTCACGCCCTTGTTGGCCTCCTTGCCGGTCTCGCGCTTGACGAGCTCGGCCACGGCGGGCATACGGGTGGAACCGCCGACGAGCACGACGTGCGCGATGTCGCCGACCTTGATGCCGGCCTCGCGGATGACGTCCTCGAAGGGCTTCTTGGTGCGGTCGAGGAGGTCCTTGGTGAGGTCCTCGAACTTGGCGCGGGTGATCGTCTCGGAAAGCGACACGGGGCCGTTCTCGGTGAGCGACAGGTACGGCAGGTTGACGCTGGTCGACGTCGAGGAGCTGAGCTCCTTCTTCGCCTGCTCCGCGGCCTCCTTGAGGCGCTGCAGCGCGATCTTGTCGCCGGAGACGTCGACGCCGGTCGAGTCCTTGAACTGCTTGATCAGGTAGTCGACGAGGCGCTGGTCCCAGTCGTCGCCGCCGAGGCGGTTGTCACCCGCGGTGGCGCGCACCTGGATCGTGGAGAAGTCGTCGTCCTTGCCCACCTCGAGCAGGGACACGTCGAACGTGCCGCCACCCAGGTCGAAGACGAGGATGAGCTCGTCCTCCTTGCCCTTGTCGAGGCCGTAGGCCAGGGCGGCCGCGGTGGGCTCGTTGATGATGCGCAGCACGTTGAGGCCGCTGATCTCGCCGGCCTCCTTCGTGGCCTGACGCTCGGCGTCGTTGAAGTACGCCGGGACGGTGATGACCGCGTCGGTGACCGTGTCGCCCAGGTAGGCCTCGGCGTCGCGCTTGAGCTTCATGAGGATGCGCGAGGAGATCTCCTGCGGCGTCCACTTCTTGCCGTCGACGTCGAAGGACCAGTCGGTGCCCATGTGGCGCTTGACCGATGCGATCGTGCGGTCGACGTTGGTGACGGCCTGGCGCTTCGCGGTCTCGCCGACGAGCACCTCCCCGTCCTTGGTGAAGGCGACCACCGACGGGGTGGTGCGGAAGCCTTCTGCGTTGGCGATGACCTTGGGCTCGCCGCCCTCGAGGACGCTGACGACGGAGTTCGTCGTACCGAGGTCGATACCGACAGCACGTGCCATTTGTTTTCTCCTTCAGTCGGAAGTGCGGAAAAGTCTGCGCGGCCGCAGCCCCCGAGAAGGAACCCGGAAACCTGAGTCGCGATGGCTCAACGATACGCCGACCGTCAAGGGATGTCAACAAACTTGATATGACTCAACTCAACTTTTACGAAGGTCTCGGAACGCCGTCCCCGCGGGGATCCCCGTGGGGGGAACCGCCGGACCGGACTGCCCATCGACGCGGCATTCAGCTGATCCCTAAGATCGGCGTCATGACGACTCACTCGCGCACTGCGTCAGCCGCGCTCCGTCTCGGCGCCGTCGGCCTGCTGCTCGCCGCCGCCCTTCCGCTGAGCGCCTGCGGCTTCCCGTTCACCCCGTACGCCGGCGGCGCGAAGAACCTCGACGCCACGTCCGCCCCCGCGTCGACCGATGAGCCCTCCGCCGACGACCCCACCTCCTCCAGCACCCGATCGCTGCGCTTCGACGACCCGTCCCTGCCCGCGGGCAGCCACGTGGAGTGGTCGGACGGACTGATCGCCGACTCCCGCTGGACGGTCGACAAGCCCGATGACGGTAACGGCGGCTGGTCGTACGCCACGGTCGACGGCATCTGCGTCGCTCAGTTCTGGCAGGGCACCTCCTCGTCGACGGGCGCGAAGGACGACCGCGAGGCGAGCGATCTCATGCTGGCCGCGCTGACCGAGGCGACCGTCGCGGACGTGACCGCGGCCGCGCGCGACCTCGCACTCGAGAGCGCCTCCGACGGCGGCTACGAGATCGACTCGCGCGCGGTCCAGGGGCACAACGACGCCGCGACCTGGGTCATCCAGGCGAGGGTGTTCGAGAAGGCCGGATCCGGGCTGTACTTCATCCTGGACTGCACGGACGGAAGCGCCTCGACGGTCGCCGACGAGATCGTGGAGAAGAACCGGGTGCTGGTGTACTGAGCGGCGCTTCCGCGTCTCAGTGCGACCCTCCGGGAGGGCCGATCAGCAGCAGCACGGCGAAGAGGGCGGCGACCGCGGCGACGATGAGCAGCGCGAGCACCCACGGCCGGTGCAGGAACCAGCGCATGGTGCGGTCGTACCAGGCCGCGTCGCGCGGGTCGTCGGTCTGCTCCAGACGCCAGGCGCCGGCGAGACGTCCCGTGCGGTGCAGCCAGATCTCGGCGGGGATCGTGGCGTAGGGGACGATCGCGCTCGCGATCGCGACGACCGCGACGCCGACGCCCCAGCGCTGGTGGAACGCCAGCAGCACCGCGGTCGCGGCGTAGGAGAGGAACACGAAGCCGTGGATGGATCCGGCGATCGTGACGAGCACCGGAGGCAGGCCCGTGGCGCGGCCGACGAGCGCGCCGATCAGCAGGGTCCAGGTGATGGCCTCGGCGATCGCGAGCACGCGGAACAGGCGGGCGGGAGTGGTGAACACGGCTCTCCTCGGGTCGGGTGCTTCCAGCGTATGCAGCGGCCCCAGGGCGCCGCCTGCCCGGGGCCTCCACCTTTCGGACGGTTTCCGGCCGCCCTCGACAGGAGGCGACCCCGGCCCGTAGACTCGGCGGGCGCCGGGACCCGCCCGGGATCCGAGGGAAGGAGCTGACGATGAACGTCTCTGTTGTCGCGCCCTTCGCCCCCCTTCTTCCCTGAGGCCGCCCGCCCGACGCTTCCGCGAGCGGCCCCGACCCGGAGCCCCTCGTGATCCCTTCCTCCGCATCCCCGGATGCCTCTGCTTCTTTCTTCCTCTCCGCCGCCGACGACGACGATCTCGGTCTCTCCTTCGCCGATGTCGACCTGGCCGACGGGCAGCGCTGGACCACCTGGCCGACCGCGACGCCCACCGAGCGCGGGCCGGAGCCGCGCCCAGGCTGGGTGGTGACCTCGGCGGGCGCCGTCGACACCGAGCTCGGCATCCTCAAGACCGGCAAGGAGGCCGATGTCTTCCTGCTCGAACGGGCGGTGCCCGGCGATCCTGCTCAGCGCACCCTGCTCGCCGCCAAGCGCTACCGCAGCCCCGATCACCGCGCCTTCCACCGCTCCGCCGTCTACACCGAGGGGCGACGCACCCGGAACTCGCGGGACGCCAGGGCGCTCGCGCGCAAGAGCGAGCACGGCCGCGAGGTCGCCGCGGCGCAGTGGTCGTTCGCGGAGTTCGAGGCGCTGCGCCGGATGCACGAGCTCGGGGCGCCCGTGCCCTACCCGGTGCAGGTGACCGGCACCGAAGTGCTCATGGAGTTCATCGGATCCGCCGACGGTGTCGGCGCGCCCCGGCTCGCGCAGGTGCGGCACGACCCCGACCTGCTCGCCGAGCTGTTCGCGCAGGTCGGCGACCTCATGCGCGTGTTCGCACGTGCCGGGCTGGCCCACGGCGACCTCTCGCCGTACAACCTGCTCGTGCACGACGGCCGCGTGGTGGTGATCGACCTGCCGCAGATCGTGGACACCGTGGCGAACCCGCAGGGCCTGGACCTGCTGCATCGCGACTGCGTCAACGTGTGCGACTGGTTCGCCCGGCAGCGCCTCGACGTCGACGCCGAGGCCCTGTTCGGCGAACTGGTCGCGGAGTCGTTCGGGTGAGGGGGCCAGATTTCGACGTGTGAACCGCCGAGCGGACCGCGGCGGGCGGATCCGCATACACTCCGACCATGACCCGCCCCGCTCTGCTCGCCGTCTCGCACGGCACCGACGACGCGGCCGGCGCTGCCGCGATCGCCCTGCTCGTGCAGCGCGTCTCCGAGCGGCTGAACGGTGCGGGCGGGCCGCACTCGGCGTCGGATCCGTCGCGGGTCGAGGTGCGCTCCGGTTTCGTCGACGTGCAGCAGCCCGACGCCCCGACCGCCCTCGCCGCGGTCGACGGGCCGGTCGTGGTGGTGCCGCTGCTGCTGTCCCAGGGCTTCCACGTACGGGTCGATCTGGGGCGCGCCGTGGCCGCCCGCGCGGACGCGGTGGTGACGGATCCGCTCGGCCCCGATGCGCGCCTCGCGGAGGTGCTCGCCCAGCGGCTCGCCGAAGCCGGCGCCGCCGAGGACCCCGCGGCGCCGGTCGTGCTGGCGGTCGCCGGATCCCGCGATCCGCGCTCCCTTCCCGACGCGGAGGAGTCGGCACGCCTGCTGGCCGCGCGGCTCGGGAGCGCGGTGGTGCCCGCGTACCTCGCCGCGCGCGAGCCGCGCCTCGCCGACGCGCTGGACGCGCACCCCGGCTCCCCCGTCGCGACGTACCTCCTCGCGCACGGCTACTTCTTCGACGTGGCGGGGCGCATCACGGGATCCGGCCTGCTGACCGAACCCCTGCTGGACGACGGCGAGCCCCCGCAGCCGCTCGTCGACCTCGTGGTCGACCGCTATCGCGAAGGCGTCGCGCAGCTCGCCGCGCGCGCCTGAGACGGCGTGATGGCAGTCGTGGCGCCGTCCACCCGCGCTCCACGGCCGGGAGCCACGACTGGGATCGCCGTCGGATGCACGGGCCGGATCCGCACGGCGGGCGCTCCATTGAACCGCATCCACCCCGGAGGAAACTGGACCATGTCGAACAATGACGCTCCGTGTCGGAGGCGATGACACAGACGGGCGGATCCGGCGGGTGCGCACGTAGCGTGTCGGCATGTCTCCCGAACCGACCACCGCCGTGCCCGCCGCGCCCGTCCGCGGCGCTCGCACCCGCACCGCCCGCGTGCCCACCAAGCCGCACGGTCAGTGGGCCGTCGACGGCACGGAGCCCCTGAACGGCAACGAGGAGTTCAAGCTCGCCGACAACGGCCTGAACGTGCGCGAGCGGATCGAGGGCGAGTACGCGCAGGGCGGCTTCGCGTCGATCGACCCGACCGATCTGCACGGGCGGTTCCGCTGGTGGGGCCTGTACACGCAGCGCAAGCCCGGCATCGACGGCGGCCGCACCGCGACGCTGACCCCGGAGGAGCTCGAGGACGAGTACTTCATGCTGCGGGTCCGCATCGACGGCGGCCAGCTGACCACCGAGCAGCTGCGCGTGATCGGCGGCATCTCGACGGAGTTCGCGCGCGACACCGCCGACTTCACCGACCGGCAGAACATCCAGCTGCACTGGATCCGCATCGAGGACGTCCCCGAGGTCTGGCGCCGCCTGGAAGACGTCGACCTCAGCACCACCGAGGCCTGCGGCGACGTCCCCCGGGTGATCCTCGGATCCCCCGTGGCCGGGATCGCCGCCGACGAGATCATCGATCCGACGCCGCAGATCCGCGAGATCGTCGACCGCTTCATCGGCGACGAGACTCTCGCGAACCTGCCCCGCAAGTACAAGACCGCGATCACCGGGCACCCCAGTCAGGATGTGGTGCACGAGATCAACGACTGCGCGTTCGTCGCGTACGAGCACCCCGAGCTCGGCATCGGCTACGACCTGTGGGTCGGCGGCGCGCTGTCGACCGTGCCGCGCCTCGGCGAGCGCCTCGGCGCGTTCGTCGCACCCGAGCGCGTCGCGGAGGTCTGGCACGCGGTCACGCGGATCTTCCGCGACTACGGTTACCGCCGGCTGCGCAACAAGGCGCGGCTGAAGTTCCTGCTGGCCGACTGGGGCGTCGAGCGCTTCCGCGAGGTGCTCGAGACCGAGTACCTCGACTCCCCGCTGCCCGACGGCCCCGCCGCCCCGAAGCCCGTGGGACGCGGCGACCACGTCGGCGTGCACCGTCAGAAGGACGGCCTGTTCTACGTCGGCGCGGCGCCCGCCGTCGGCCGGGTCTCCGGCACGGCGCTCACGGCTCTCGCCGACCTCGCCGAGGAGCACGGATCCTCGCGGATCCGCACCACGCCGTACCAGAAGGTGCTCGTGCTGGACGTCGCCGAGGACCGTGTCGAGTCCCTGATCGCCGGGCTGTCCGCGATCGGGCTCGAGGCACGGCCGAGCCTGTTCCGCCGCGCGACGATCGCCTGCACCGGGATCGAGTTCTGCAAGCTCGCGATCGTGGAGACGAAGGTCAACGCAGCCCAGGCGATCGAGCAGCTCGAGGAGCGCCTGGGCGCGCTCGAGCCCGAGATCGGCCGGCCGATCACCCTGCACGTGAACGGCTGCCCGAACTCCTGCGCCCGGATCCAGACGGCGGACATCGGCCTCAAGGGCCAGCTCGTCACCATCGACGGCGAGCAGGTGCCCGGCTACCAGGTGCACCTCGGCGGCGGGCTCGCGAACGCCGACCGCGAGGAGGCGGGCCTGGGCCGCACGGTCCGCGGCCTGAAGGTGCCCGCCGACGGCATCGCCGACTACGCGGAGCGCGTGATCCGGCGCTACCTCGCCGATCGCGCCGACGCCGACGAGACCTTCGCCACCTGGGCGCACCGCGCCGACGAGGAGGCGCTGGTATGAGCACCGCCGTGGAGGTGCGGCCGGCCCGGCGCTCGCTCGACGAGCTGCGCGCCCTCGCCGAGCGCGGCGCCGCCGAGCTGCGCAGCGGATCCGCCGACGAGGCCTCCCCCGCGGAGGTCGTCGCCTGGGTCGCCGCGAACGTCTCCCCCCGCCTCGCCGCCGTCGCCTGCTCGATGGCCGACGCCGCCCTGCCGCACCTGGTGGCGGAGTCGATCCCGGGCGTCGATGTGCTGTTCCTCGACACCGGCTACCACTTCCTGGAGACGACGTTCACCCGCGACGAGGTCGCCCGCACGCTCGACGTGCGCATCGTCGACGTGAAGCCCGCGCAGACCGTGCGCGAGCAGGATGCGGAGTACGGCAAGGACCTGTTCTCCCGGGATCCGGCGCTGTGCTGCGAGATGCGCAAGGTCGCCCCGCTGCACCAGGCCCTCGGCGGTTACGAGGTGTGGTTCACCGGCGTGCGCCGCGACGAGGCCCCCACCCGGGCGAACACGCCGCTGATCACGTTCGACGAGCGCAACGGCCTGATCAAGGTCAACCCCGTCGCGAGCTGGTCGTTCGACGACCTCATCGCCTACGCGACCGCGCACGAGGTCGTCGTGAATCCCCTGGTCGCGAACGGCTATCCCTCGATCGGCTGCGCGCCGTGCACCAAGCCCGTCGCCGCGGGCGAAGACCCCCGCTCGGGCCGCTGGGCCGGGCTCGCCAAGACCGAATGCGGACTCCACGTATGAGCATCATCGACACCCTGCCCGCTCCCGCCGAGACCCTCGCCGGGCCCGACGCCGGTTCCCTCACCGGGCTCGACCTGCTCGAGGCCGAGGCGATCCACATCATCCGCGAGGTCGTGGCCGAGTTCGAGCGCCCCGTGCTGCTGTTCTCCGGCGGCAAGGACTCCGTGCTGGTGCTGCACCTCGCCGCCCGCGCCTTCGCGCCGGGCCGGATCCCGTTCCCCGTGCTGCACGTCGACACCGGGCACAACTTCGACGAGGTCATCCGCTTCCGCGACGAGACCGTCGAGCGGCTCGGGCTGAAGCTCGAGGTCGCGCGCGTGCAGGACTACATCGACGACGGCCGCCTCGCCGAGCGTCCGGACGGCACCCGCAACGTGCTGCAGACCCAGCCGCTGCTCGACGCGATCGCCGCGGGCAAGCACGACGCCGTGTTCGGCGGCGCCCGCCGCGACGAGGACAAGGCGCGCGCCAAGGAGCGCATCATCTCGCTGCGCGACGAGTTCGGGCAGTGGGATCCGCGCAACCAGCGCCCGGAACTGTGGAGCCTGTACAACGGCCGGCACACCCCGGGCAAGCACGTGCGCGCGTTCCCGATCTCGAACTGGACCGAGCTGGACGTCTGGCGCTACATCGCCCGCGAGCGGATCCCGCTCCCCCCGCTGTACCTGGCGCACGAGCGCGAGGTCTTCCGCCGCGACGGGATGTGGTGGGCGGTCAACGAGCACGCGCAGCCCCGCGAGGGCGAGCAGGTCGAGCGACGCACGGTCCGCTACCGCACGGTCGGCGACGCGAGCTGCACGGGCGCCGTCGAGTCCGACGCGTCCACCGTCGACCAGGTGGTCTCCGAGGTCGCCCGCTCCACGCTCACCGAGCGCGGCGCCACCCGCGCCGACGACCGGATCAGCGAGGCCGCCATGGAGGACCGCAAGAAGAACGGATACTTCTGATGAGCACGATAGAGCCCGCCCCCGCCGGGGTCGTTGAGCGAGCGCAGCGAGACGAAACGCGGCAGCCCGCGGGGAACCGCGTTTCGTCTCGGTCGGCTTCGCCGTCCTCGCTCAACGACCCCATCGTCGACCTCGGCGACACGACCCTGTTCCGGTTCGCCACGGCCGGATCCGTCGACGACGGCAAGTCCACCCTCGTGGGCCGGCTGCTGCACGACGCGAAGGCGATCCTCGCGGATCAGCTCGAGCAGGTGGCGCGCACCTCCGCCGACCGCGGCTTCGCGCACGGCGAGTTCGACTTCGCACTGCTCACCGACGGCCTGCGCGCCGAGCGCGAGCAGGGAATCACGATCGACGTCGCGTACCGGTACTTCGCGACCGATGCGCGCAGCTTCATCCTCGCCGACTGCCCCGGGCACGTGCAGTACACCCGCAACATGGTCACCGGATCCGCGACCGCCGACGCCGTGGTCGTGCTCATCGACGCGCGCAAGGGCGTCGTGGAGCAGACCCGGCGGCACCTCGCGGTGGTGTCGCTGCTGCGCGTGCCGCATGTGATCGTCGCCGTCAACAAGATCGACCTCACCGGCTTCGACGAGGCGCGCTACCGCGCCGTCGAGGAGCAGGCGCTCGCGGTCGCGGCGGAGCTGGGTCTCATCGACACGCATGTGATCCCGGTCTCGGCGCTGGAGGGCGACAACATCGTGGATCCGTCCGCGCGCACGCCCTGGTACGACGGCCCCACCCTGCGCGAGCTGCTGGAGACCCTCCCGGCGCGCCAGGCCGAGGAGGACGCCGCCTTCCGCCTCCCGGTGCAGACCGTGATCCGTCCGCAGGGCGGGATCTCCGCCCTCGTCGACGACGCGGAGGCCGACGACCTGCGCGACTACCGCGGGTTCGCCGGACGCGTGGCGAGCGGATCCGTGCGGGTGGGCGACCGTGTGCAGGTGTTCCCCGGCGGGCACGAGACGACGGTCACCGGAATCCGCGTCGCCGGTCGCGTGGCCGAGGCCGCGCATACCGCGCAGTCCATCGCGGTGACCCTCGCCGACGAGGTGGACGCGGCCCGCGGTGCGCTCATCGCGACCGCCGGCACCGTGCCGAGCGGTCACCAGGAGGCCGAGGTCGAGATCTTCCAGCTCGACGCGCGCCCGATCGCGCCGGGGGCGCGGGTGCTCGCCAAGCACGGCACCGCGACCGTGCAGGCGATCGTGGCCGAGGTGCTCTCCCGCCGCGACCTCGACACCCTCGCCCTGGAGGACGCCGCCGAGCTGGCCGTGAACGAGATCGGGCGGGTGCGGATCCGCTTCGCGTCGCCCCTGCCCCTGGAGCCGTACGCCGACGATCGGGAGGGCGGCGCCCTGCTGCTCATCCATCCGGTCGACGGAGCGACCCTCGCCGCCGCGACGGTCGTCGCGGCGGCATAGGACGGCGGAGCGAGACGAAACGCCGTCTTCCGCAGAGCGCCGCGTTCGTCTCGCCTCCGCGCGCTCGACGACCACAGAGACCACCCACCCCGAAGAACGCCTAAGGAGGCGACAGTGAATCGCAAGACCCGTATCGCAACGGCTCGTTACAGTGCGGCTTTGGCCACCCTCGGACTCGCGATGGCGATGCTCGCCGGCTGCGCCTCCGGTCAGGCCTCGGCGGCCGACAAGACCGAGAAGCTCGACACCGTGCGAGTCGGCTACTTCGCCACGGTCACGCACGCCCCGGCGCTCGTCGGCGTCGAGAAGGGCTTCCTGCAGAAGGAGCTGGGGAAGACCGCGCTCAAGACCGAGGTCTTCAACGCGGGCCCCGCGGCCATCGAGGCGCTCTCGGCCGGCGCGATCGACGCCACCTACATCGGCCCGAACCCGGCCATCAACTCGTACATCAAGTCGGCGGGCGCCTCGGTGCGCGTCATCGCGGGGGCCACCAGCGGCGGCGCGTCGCTCGTGGTGCGCGACGGCATCACCAGCGCCGCGGATCTGAAGGGCAAGACGCTGGCGACGCCGCAGCTCGGCAACACCCAGGACGTCGCGCTGCGCACCTGGCTCTCCTCGAAGGGGCTGAAGACCAGCATCACCGGCGGCGGCGACGTGAACATCACGCCGACCGACAACGCGCAGACCCTCGCCCTGTTCAAGAACGGGCAGCTCGACGGCGCCTGGCTGCCGGAGCCCTGGGCGTCTCGCCTGGTCGTCGAGGCCGGGGCGCACGTGCTGCAGGACGAGCGCGACCTCTGGCCCGGCGGGAAGTTCCCCACCACCGTGCTCCTCGTCAGCAAGGACTTCGCGGACAAGCACCCCGACGCCGTGAAGGAGCTCGTGGCCGGGCACCTGGATGCGCTCGACTGGATCGCGAAGAACCCGACCGAGGTCGGCACGGTCGTCAACGCCGCGCTGCAGAAGGCCACCGGCAAGCCCCTGGCCGACGACGTGCTGACGCCGTCGCTCGCGAACGTGTCGTTCTCGGCGGATCCGAACGCCCAGGCGTTCGCGACCCTCGTGAAGAACGGCGTCACCGCAGGCACGCAGACGAAGGGCTCGATCGACGGCCTGTTCGACCTCACGGCGCTCAACGCGGCGCTGAAGGAGCGCGGCGAGAAGGCCGTCGACGACGGCGGACTGGGCGCGAGGAAATGACCGCCCCGCTCGCGCCGAGCTTCGACGGGGTCACCCCGGTCCTGCCCGCTCCGGATCCGGTGGATCCGGCCGTGCGTCTCGCGCACGTCACGAAGCTGTACGGATCCGGCCCCGTCGTGCTGGACGACGTCTCGCTCGACATCGCACCGGGAGAGTTCGTCTGCCTGCTCGGCGCGAGCGGCTGCGGCAAGTCGACGCTGCTGAACCTCATCGCGGGCCTCGAGCCCGTCTCCGCCGGCACGCTCACCGCTCCGCCGGAGGGCGCCGCGGTGATGTTCCAGGATGCGGCGCTCATGCCCTGGCTGAGCGCGCGCCGCAACGTCGAGCTCGCCCTGCGCCTGCGCGGCGTGCCGCGCGCCGAACGCCGGGCGGAGGCGCTGCGCCTGCTGGGGATCGTGAACCTCGCCGACGCCGCGGACAAGCGCCCGCACGAGCTCTCCGGCGGCATGCGGCAGCGGGTGGCGCTGGCCCGCGCCCTCGCCCAGGACCGCCCGGTGCTGCTCATGGATGAGCCCTTCGCGGCGCTCGACGCCATCACGCGCGACCTGCTGCACGAGGTCCTCGAGAACGTGTGGCGCGAGACCGGCCGCACGATCGTGTTCGTCACCCACAACGTGCGCGAGGCCGCCCGCCTCGGCGAGCGCGTGGTGCTGCTCGGCAGCCGTCCCGGCCGGATCTCCCGCGAATGGCGCGTGGCGCGCACCCGCGGCCGGCGCATCGAGTCGCCCGAGGTGTCGGCGCTGGCCGCCGAGATCACCGTCGAGCTGCGGAAGGAGATCCGCCGCAATGCCTCTTGAGAACGCCGTCCCCGCCTCGGGGTCGTTGAGCGAGGACGCCCGCAGCCTCCCCTCGGGGTCGTTGAGCGAGGACGAGCGCAGCCTCTCCTCGGGGTCGTTGAGCGAAGACGAGCGCAGCGAGACCGAGACGAAACGCGGCCCCCTCGCAGGCGGCCGAGAGGGAACGTCGCACCCTCGCCAGAGCACCGCGTCTCGTCTCGCTCCGGCTGCGCCGGGGCTCGCTCAACGACCCCATGGAGAGCTCGAGGGCCTGGACCGTCTGCAGACCGTGGAGATCGGATCCGCATCCCGCACGCGCGAGCGCCTGCGCGCGGTGCTGCCGCCGGTCGGTCTGCTGGTGCTGCTGCTCGCCGCCTGGCAGCTCTACATCGTCATCGCCCAGCCGCGCCCCGACAAGGCGCCGAGCCCCGCGCAGGTGCTGGGCGCCCTCGGCGACGCCTGGCAGTCGGGCCGGCTGCAGGAGTCGGTGCTCACGAGCCTCGAACGCGGCGGCATCGGCTTCGTGGTCGCGATCGCGGTCGGCACCCCGCTCGGCCTGCTCCTGGCGGAGTGGAAGCTGCTCCGCCGCGCCGCGGGACCGCTGATCTCCGGGCTCCAGGTGCTGCCGTCCGTGGCCTGGGTGCCCGCGGCGATCATCTGGTTCGGTCTGTCGGATGCGACCGCGTACTTCGTGATCCTGATGGGGGCGATCCCCTCGATCGTGAACGGGCTGCTGGCCGGCATCGACCAGGTGCCGCCGCAGCTGCGCCGGGTGGGCACCGTGCTCGGCGCGGGCCGCCTGCAGGCGGCGACGGCGATCGTGCTGCCCGCGGCTCTCCCCGGCTACCTCGCCGGGCTCAAGCAGGGCTGGGCGTTCTCCTGGCGCTCGCTCATGGCCGCCGAGATCATCACGACCGGTGGATCCATCGGCTTCGGTCTCGGGACGATGCTCGACCAGTCCCGCGAGCTCGCGGATCTTCCCGGCGTGCTCGCGACCATCATCCTGATCCTGGCGATCGGCATCCTCATCGAGCTGGCGCTGTTCGCGCCGATCGAGCGGGCCGTGCTGCGCCGCCGCGGACTCCTGCTCGGAGGTGCCTGATGTCCTACGGAACCGTGACTCTGGTCGGAGCGGGCCCCGGCGACGCCGGCCTGCTGACGCTGCGGGGGCTCCGCGCCCTCGAACGCGCCGACGTGATCGTCGCCGATCGGCTCGGCGCGCGCGCCGTGCTCGACCAGCTCGCCGCCGAGGGCGTGGTCCTCACCGCCGAGGTGATCGACGTCGGCAAGACTCCGGGGCACCACCCGGTGCCGCAGCAGGAGATCAACGCGCTGCTCGTGCGGCACGCCCGCGCCGGCCGCGAGGTCGTGCGTCTCAAGGGCGGGGATCCGTTCGTGCTGGGCCGCGGCCGGGAGGAGTCGCTCTACTGCGAGGCCGAGGGCATTGCGGTGAGCGTCGTCCCCGGCGTGACCAGCGCCGTCTCCGTGCCCGCCGTGGCCGGCATCCCGCTGACGCACCGCGGCGTCGCGACGGCGTTCACCGTCGCGAGCGCGCACGATCCGATCGAGCAGCTGCCCGGCGGATCCGATCACACCGTCGTGCTGCTCATGGGCATCGGCACTCTCGCGCACACCGCCGGGATCCTCGCCCGCGGCGAGCGCGGCGCCGACTGCCCCGTCGCCATCGTCGAGGACGGCTACGGCGCCGCCGAGCGCGTCACCATCGGCACGCTCGGCACGATCGCCGGGCTCGCCGCCGTGCGCCAGGTGCGCAACCCCGCCGTCGTCGTGGTGGGCGACGTGGTGCGGCTGAGCCCCCACGCCGCACTTTCGGGGTCGTTGAGCGAGGACGCCGCAGGCGACCGAGACGAAACGCGGCACCCCCGCAAGAGCACCGCGTTTCGTCTCCCTCCGGCTTCGCCGGTGCTCGCTCAACGACCCCGGCAAGACATCCCGGCTGCGCCGGTGCTCGCTCAACGACCCCCTGCACACGCCCGATCCGACCGAAAGACCCTGCAGCCGTGACCGACCTCCACCCCTCCTCCCCGCTCCGCGTCGCGATCGTCGGCGCCGGTCCCGCCGGGATCTACGCCGGCAACATCCTGTCGAACGCGATCGCCGCCCGGTCCGACGGCAGCACGGTCGAGATCGACCTGTTCGAGTCGCTCCCCGCGCCCTACGGCCTCATCCGCTACGGCGTCGCCCCCGACCACCCGCGCATCAAGGGCATCGTGAACTCGCTGCACGAGATGCTCGACGCTCAGGGCGTCGACGCGGAACGTCGCACCATCCGCTTCCTCGGCAACATCGAGGTGGGACGCGACGTGTCGATCGACGAGCTGCAGGCCCGCTACCACGCCGTGGTGCTCGCGACCGGGGCCATCCGCGACGCCGCGCTGCGCATCCCCGGGGTCGACCTGCCCGGCTCCTACGGCGCCGCGGACTTCGTCTCGTGGTTCGACGGCCACCCCGACGTGCCCCGCACCTGGCCGCTCGTGGACGAGCAGGTCGCGGTGATCGGCAACGGCAACGTCGCCCTCGACGTCGCCCGCATCCTCGCCAAGCTGCCGCAGGACCTGCGCAGCACCGAGGTGCCCGACAACGTGCTCGCCGGTCTCGAGGCCTCCGCCGTCACCGACGTGCACGTGTTCGGCCGCCGCGGCCCCGCCGACATCAAGTTCACCCCGATCGAGCTGCGCGAGCTCGGCGAGGTCGCGGGCGTCGACATCATCGTCGACGACGCGGACTTCGCAGAGGTGGATCCGGCCGCGGCGGGGACCAACCAGCTGAAGATCATGCTGCGCACGCTGAACGCCTGGCGCGACCGTCCGGAGAACCGCGGCGAGAGCACGGGGGCGACCCGCCGCCTGCACCTGCACTTCTGGCACGCGCCGGTGGAGATCCTCGGATCCGACCGCGTCGAGAAGGTGCGTTTCGAGCGCACGGCGCCGAGCGAGGACGGATCCGTCTCGGGAACCGGCGCCTTCGTCGAGTACCCGATCACCGCCGTGTACCGGGCCGTCGGCTACTTCGGCTCGCCGATCGTCGACGTGCCGTTCGACGACCGGCGCGGCGTGGTTCCCAACGACGGCGGCCGTGTCGACGGCACGCCGGGAGTGTACGCGACCGGCTGGATCAAGCGGGGCCCGGTCGGCCTGATCGGCCACACCAAGTCCGACGCCACCGAGACCATCGCGAACCTGCTCGAGGACGCCGACGCCGGCCGTCTCGCCGACCCGACCGAGACGGCGGACATCCTCGACCTGCTCGCCGAGCGCGAGGTCGAGGTGACCACGTGGGACGGCTGGCTCGAGCTCGACGCGCACGAGCGCGCGCTCGGCGCCGCGCACGAGCACACCCGCGAGCGGGTCAAGGTCGTGCCGCGCGAGGAGCAGGTCGAGATCTCGCGCAGCGGGGCGCTCGCCCGATGACCTACGTGATCGCGCTGCCCTGCGTGGACGTGAAGGACCGCGCGTGCATCGACGAGTGCCCGGTCGACTGCATCTACGAGGGCGAGCGCTCCCTCTACATCCACCCCGACGAGTGCGTCGACTGCGGCGCCTGCGAACCGGTCTGCCCGGTCGAGGCGATCTATTACGAGGACGACCTGCCCGACGAGTGGAGCGACTACTACACCGCGAACGTGGCGTTCTTCGACGAGATCGGATCCCCGGGCGGCGCGGCGAAGGTCGGCGCCTACGCCTTCGACCACCCGCTGGTCGCCGCGCTCCCGCCCCAGGCTGACGGTCATGACTGACGACGTCTACGACGTGCTCATCGTCGGCGGAGGGCCCGCCGGGCTCTCCGCCGCGCTGAACCTCGCCCGCTCGCTCGCGCGCGTGCTGGTCGTCGACGCGGACCGGCCGCGCAACGCCGCGACCCTCGTCTCGCACGGCTTCCTCACCCGCGACGGGATCCCGCCGCATGAGCTGCGGCGCATCGCCCGCGAGGAGCTCGCCGCCTACCCGAACGTCACGATCCGCACCCGCGAACGCGTGTTCGAGCTCGCCGCGGACGGATCCGGCTTCGTCGCCGAGGTCGGCCGGCGGGCGCCGGAGGCCACGGTCCGCGCGCACCGCGTCCTGCTCGCCACCGGCCTGCGCGAGACCTTGCCCGAGGTCCCGAACCTGCGCGGCTTCTACGGCGTGAGCCTGTTCAGCTGCGCGGCCTGCGACGCCTGGGAGCTGCAGGGCCGCCCGCTCGCCCTCATCGGGGAGACGCCCGACCTCGCCGCACGCGCCCGGCTCATCGCGCGCTGGACGACCCGGCTCACGGTCTTCACGAACGGCTCCGATGCGGCCGACACCACGGAGGAGGCCGAGCTCGCGGCCGCCGGCATCGCCGTCGAACGCAGCCCGATCACCGAGCTGCACGGCGAGCGAGGAGCCCTCACCGCCATCAGCCTCGCCGACGGATCCCAGCACGCGGTCGAGGGCGGCTTCGTGCGCCCCGAGTGGGAGACCGACCTGTCGTTCCTGCCCGCGCTCGCGCCCGATCTCGACGCCCACGGCCACCTCGCCGCCGACCGCGCCGGCCGCACCAGCGTGCCCGGGCTGTACGCCGCGGGCGACGTGGCCTCGCCCGGACCGCAGCAGCTCATCGTCGCCGCGGGCGCCGGCGCCCGGGTCGCCGCGGTCATGATCCACGACTCGATCGGCGTCGCGACGGCGCACTGACGCACCCGGGAAACCCGGGCGCGTCAGTGCGGTGCGGAGCCGAGTCCGTCACTCAGCCCGTGCGGGAGAACGCCGAGGCGATCTCGCTGCCGGTGCGTCGTGCGAAGGTCACGGTGCGCAGCACGGACATGGCGCCCGGGTACTCGCCGTACCAGACGCCGGTGACGACCCCTGCGCCGTACAGGCCCGGGATCGCCGTGCCGCGGGGCGTGACCACGCGCCCCTGCAGGTCGATGCGGATGCCGCCGTAGCTGAACGTCGATGCCGTCGCGAGCGGATACGCGAAGAAGGGCGCCTCGGCGATCGGAAGCGCCCAGTTCGTCTTGTCGAACTCCAGCCCGCGCGTGTGCTTGCCGTCGAGGACAGCGGGGTCGAACTCGCCGTCGACGACGGCGTCGTTGAAGCGCGCGATCTCCTCTTCGAGGGCGTTCGGCGGGACCCCGATCAGCCCGGCCAGCTCGGCCAGCGTGTCGGCGCGGTACGGCTCAATGTCGCTCTGGTTGAGGAACCCCCAGCCCGGGATCCGGGCGGCGCGCGCATCGAAGACGAAGGACGCGGTCGCATCGTGGTCGCGCCACACCGACCACGCGAGCGGAGCGTTGAGCGCCTCGGGCGTCGCGGACCCCTCATCGACGAATCGGCGACCGCGGCCGTCCACGATCACTCCGAAGGGTATCCCGAAGATCCCGGCGTCCGGCTTGGACGTCCGTTCGTCGACGAGCTGGACGTGCAGCCGGTCGAACTGGCCCGCGGTCGCCGCGCCGAGCTCGGTCGCCATGCGCAGTCCGTCGCCGGTGTTGAAGCGGAGTCCGGGGACGACCGGACGGATGCGCCCGGCGCGCGGGCCGACGTACCGGGTGACCGCTTCCAGACTGCCTTCGAAGCCCCCGGTGGCCAGGACCACCGCGTCGGCGGCGATCCGGCGGGTGAGCCCGTCCGGGCCGCGCGCGGTCACGCCGTCCACCCGGCCGTCCTCGTCCGTCAGCAGCTGCAGCGCCTCGGTGTCATAGCGGATCTCCACGCCCGGGATCTCCTCGAGACGCGAGCAGAACGCCTCGACGAGGCTGGC
Source organism: Microbacterium sp. MMO-10 (assembly GCF_037148715.1). Taxonomy (NCBI): domain Bacteria; kingdom Bacillati; phylum Actinomycetota; class Actinomycetes; order Micrococcales; family Microbacteriaceae; genus Microbacterium; species Microbacterium sp. MMO-10. Next base: position 408,473 of record NZ_JBBCSV010000001.1, read on the forward strand.
TCCCCCGCCCACCATCGCGCCGTAGTCGTTCGCCATCGCGAACGGCGGGCGCTGATGCGTGATCTGCACGCCGTGATCCTCGAGCCACGCCACGGTCGCGGCGCCCTCCTGCTCGATCACCCGGAAGTACGGCTCGTCCACATCGGTATGCGACGCCAGGATCCGTTCGATGACTCCGGCGTCGACGACGCCCTCTCTATCGACGGTCACGTTGACCCAGGACCATCGCGTCGCTCCCCCGCGCTCGGCGCGCGGGGCACGCTCCACGAGGGTCACCCGCGGGGTGCGGCCCGAACGCTCGGCCTCCTCCAGGAACGACAGCGCGACGCTCAAGCCGCCGGCGCCGCAGCCGACGACGAGCAGGTCGACGGGCGCGGCCCCTTCCTCGGCGCTCATTCCGGCTCACCCCCGTCCGGCACGAACGCGAACACCCGGGCAGGCCCTGCGGTCCCGCCCACGAGCGGCAGCGGCGCGACGACGATCCAGGCTCCCGCCGCCGGCAGCGCGTCGAGGTTGCGCAACGAGGTCAGCCCGTACTTGTCGGATCCGAGCAGGTAGTAGTGGCCGGGACCGAACGCACCGGGGTCGTCCTCGGCATCGTCCGCCTCCGGACCGGCTCCCAGGCCGTCGATGCCGATGGCCTCGACGCCGAGGCCGGACAGATGCGGGTGCGCGGCGAGCCATTTGGCCGCCTTCAGGGTGAGACCGGGCCAGACGTTGTCGTTCAGGAAGCGTTCCGGATCCTCGCCGCGCGCGCTCCAGCCCGTCCGCACGAGGAGCCAAGTCCCCGGCTGCATCCGCCCGTGCTCCGCCTCCCAGTCCTCCAGGTCGGCCACCGTCACGAGATAGCCGGGGTTCTCGTCCACCGCCGCCGTGCGGTCGAGGACGGCAACGGGTCCGACGAGCCGGTCCGGCGGGATCTGGTCGACGGAACGCCCGTCGCGGCCGCTGATCCAATGTCGAGGGGCGTCGACGTGCGTACCGGCGTGCTCCCCGAGCGTGATGTCGCTCCACGACCAGCCCGGCCCGTGCTCATCGAAGTCGCTGACCGGGGTGAACGTCAGGCCGGCGGTCGGCGCGAAGGGCGCGGGCACCGGCACCACGGGCGTGGTCGGGCTCAGCGGCGTCGTCAGGTCGACGATGCGCGCGCCGAGGAAGGGGGTCGGGCTGGTCATGAGTTGTCTCCGTTCGGGTGTGTCGGATGGGGAGCCGGGGCATCGCCGGCGAAGTGCGGGAGGTACGCCCTGACTTCGACCTCGATGAGCATTCCCGGGCCGAGGAACTCGGCGACGTAGCCGCTGCCGACGAAGCCCCGCTGCGGGATCCGCTCCCGGAAGATCTCGTTCAGGGTGCCGAAGTCCTCGGCACGGGCCAGGGTCGCGTGCACCTCGTAGACGTGCTCGAAGCCGGCGTCCACCGCAGCCAGCACGATGGCGATGTTGTCGAACGCCAGGTCCGCCTGCGCACGGAAGCCCGCGGGCAGGCGCCGGTCCTCGACCGGGCCGGTCAGGTTCGTCAGCGCCGAGGTTCCGGACACGGTGAGCCACGGACCGATCCGCATCGCGCGGTCGAAGTGCCCGGCGGGCGGGGCGAGGTCCGACGGGTTGATCGCCTCGATGAACGGGCGGTCAGCGGGCATCATCACGGTTGCCTCCTCGGGGGCGTGATCGGGTGGGCGGAGGGGAGCGGACCGGCCTCGTCGACGACGGGCGTGCGCATACGGCCGAGACCGGTGATCTCGGCTTCGACGACGTCCCCCGGCTGCAGGAAGACCGGCGGGTCCTGTTCGAAACCGCACCCGGACGGGGATCCGGAGAGGATCACGTCACCCGGTTCGAGCGGGAGGCCGGCACTCACGAAGGAGATCAGCTCCGCGACCCCGGTGATCATGTCGGTCGCGCGCGCGTGCTGCCGCGCGGATCCGTTCACGCTCAGACGCAGGATCAGATCGACGGGCGCGGCCACCTCGTCGGCGGTGAGCAGCCAGGGTCCGAGCGGGCAGAACGTCGGAAAGCCCTTCGCCCGGGTGAGCTGCAGGGAGAGGGGATGCGCAAGACCCGCCCCGAGGGCGATGTCACGGGCGGACACGTCGTCGGCCACGACGAAGCCGGCCACGTGGGCGAGGGCGCGCTCCGGAGGGACCCGATGAGCGGCCGCGCCGATCACGATGCCGAGCTCGACCTCGTGGTCCAGAGCGGCGGTCTCGGGCGGGCGGACGATCTCGTCGTACGGGCCGCACACCGCGGACGGCGGCTTGAGAAACAGGACCGGATCCCCGGCGCGGGTGTCGAGGCCGGCCGCGTGCGACGGATAGTTCATGCCGACTCCGACGACGAGGCGCGGCTTCGGGATCGGCGCACCGATCCGGCGCGTCCCGAGCCTCTCCCGAAGCCGCTGCGCGGCCGGGCCGGCCAGCCACTCCGCGAGATCCGCGCGCCTGCTCACCAGGTCGCTCAGGTGACGGATCCGCACGCCGTACCGCGCGGCCAGGGCGCGCAGCGGGACGACGACCGCCTCGGGCGACGGCACGCCGTCTGATCCGTCGTCGTCGAGCAGGGCGAACGGCTCCTCGGCGCCGACAGGCCCCGCGCTCAGCAGCCGCATGCGCGGCCCCCGTCCTCATCGACCATGACTGCTCCCTCGTGCTGTCGTTTCGACGACACTAGGAGCAGGGTCCCCCCGACTTCGTCGGCGGATCACTGCGATTCAGGACCGGTTCTTGGTGGATTCCCCGAGGGACCGATCACCTCGATCGGGGGCACCCTCGCCCGCAGGCGACGGGCGGAGTCTCAGCGCGGCGGCCCGATCGACAGCATCGACAGCGCGAGGCCGTCGAAGCGCCGCGGGTCGTGGCCGGTCAGTTCCTGCCACCGATCCAGACGGTAGGCGACCGTGTTGGGGTGCAACTGCAGCGCGGCGGCGGCCGCGGCCAAGCTGAACCCCTCGTCGGCGAAGGCGCGCACCGCCTCGGCGAGACCGGGATGCTCCGCCGCCACCGCCTTCGCATCGCCGTACAGCGGGGTGAGCCGGGTGCGCGCGTCGACGAGCCCCGAGTGCAGCCACGCGCGTTCGAAGAACGACACCGAGTCCGGCCATGCGACGCGCAACGCCCGCTCGGCGTCGCCGATGCTCGTCTCGGCCCCGGAGACACCAGGCCGCTCCAGCCCGACTCCGACGCTCCCGCGACCGGGCAGCTGGCGGTGCACCTCCTCGGACACCGCCTCCGGGGAGGCGCCCTGGCAGAGCACGATCATCAGGGTGCCGTGAAGCCCCGCGTGATTCGTGCCGGGCAGCCGCGACAGCCCCTTCTGCAGCAACTCGAGGTCTCCCTCCACCCAGGGCCCCGCCTCGGTGCAGACCGCGCGGAAGAGGCCACCGGGCACGAATCCGAGCCGCCGCGCGTTCTCGACCGCATCGCCCTCCGCCGCGTCGCCCGCGCGGACGGATTCCAGCAGGCGCTGACGAAGCACGACCTGCCGCCCGTGCGCGCCCCCGCCCCCCGCGAACGCCTCGGCGACGTGCGCGCTCGTCTTCTGGATCCACGACCACAGGGGATCCGCCAGCTGCACCAGAGTGCTCGGCGCGATCCCGTCGACGTGCGACAACGCGTCCCACACATCCCGCCCGACCACGTGGAACGCGGCGAGCACGTCCTGCACGGGTATGCCGGCGGCCTCCCGGCGCAGCGCCGCGTAGCGGATCGCCCTGGCGTCCTCCGCCGAGAGGGATCCGTCTGCGGCGAGCGCGTGCAGGAGCGCCCTGATCGTGTCGCGCACGGTTGCACGGTGCGTCTCGAGCGGCACCAGGGCGTATCCGGCGATCTCGGCGCGCACATGGTCGGTCGTCTCGGCGGCGAGCGCGTCGAGCCCTTCCTCGACCTGTGCGCACGCGCGGTGCGCCGCGGTCCTCTTCCTCGTCGTCATGCCTCTCCCCGGGCGGCCGGCCGTCCCTCGTGGAATGCAGGCTACTCCGCGGTTTCGAGCAGCCGCGCCCAGGGGTGCGAGGCGGGTCCGGTGCCGATGCCGTCCCAGGCCGTGCGGCGAGCCGGATCCGGATCGGGAACGCATCCGGCGCCCGCCTCTCCGAAGCGGAACTCGTGCCGCTCCGTCTCCGAATAGGCGCGCCAGGCCGGATCGGGGATCCCGGTGCGCGCGAACCCGCTCAGGCATCGGTCTGCGGTCCGATCCGGGGTCATGCCGAAGAACGCCGGCACCTCCGCGCCGTGGGCGGCCGATCCTGTCGCCCCCGGCAGGTCGTACCGGTACACGTAGGTCGCCGTGGCGCCTCCGGCCAGGCGCGCCTCTGCGAGACGGAGACTGCGGATGCGGAACTGGTCGGAGGCGATCGTCAGCCAGAGCTCGCCCGGCGGGGCGGCGGGGAGGAGCCCGCGGTAGGTGCGCAGCAGCGCATCCGCGTCCTGCGGATGATCCAGCCCGTCCGCGACGAGACGCTGCAGCTCCTGGGGCGACAGGTCGCGGGATGCGGCGTCCGGATCCATCCCGAGCACGATGTGGGACTCGTCGCGGGCGGTGCCGACGATGAGCGGGATGCGGGCGCCGATGCCGGCTCCGGCCGCCGCCGTGGGGGCGAGCGGAAGCGGGGCGCGGCCGACGACGGGCGAGAAGCGCATGCTGTGCGGACCGGGGACGGCGCCCGCGCCGAGGTGCTCCTGCATCTGCAGGAGCACCTCGGTCGGCACCCCGCGGAGGCCGGACACGAGACGGTCGGCGTCACCGGTGAGCGCCAGCGCGTCGACTGCGGCGGCTCGGGTGTCGCCCGCGCGCGCGGGGTCGTTGAGGTCGAACTCCGGGCCGGCCATGATCACCGCGCCGTGCATGAGCCCCTCCGCCGCCGGCGTGCTCAGCAGCATCGACGTCTTGCCTCCGCCGCCCGAGTGCCCCACGACCGTGACGCGGTCCGGGTCGCCGCCGAAGGCGGCGATGTTCCCCTGGATCCAGTGCAGCGCCGCGATGAGGTCGAGGTGACCGGCGAGACCGGATGCGGGGACGCCGAGGGGCTCCAGATCCAGGAACCCGAGCACGCCGAGCCGGTGCGTCACGGAGACGACGACCAGGTCGTGTTCGGCGCTCAGTCGCGCCCCGTCGCTGTCGGGTTCGAGCGAGGAACCGGCGAAGTAACCTCCGCCGTGCAGCCAGACGACGACGGGGCGAAGGCCGTGCACGGACGGCGTGACGACGTCGAGGAAGAGGCAGTCCTCGCTCATGCCGCGCCCGGCGTCGGCCAGCGGGCTCGCGGGCTGAGGCGCGATCGGCCCCGGCGACGCGGATCCGCGGACCCCCGTCCACGGCGGCATCGGCACCGGCGGGGCGAACCGCCTCTCGTCCACCGGGGCCAGGGCGTAGGGCACCCGATGAAAACGGAGCAGGCCGCCGTCCCGGTGGCCGGCGAGACGTCCCGAGGGCGTGGACAGGAGGAGCTCAGGCACGCGCGGCCCCGGCTTCTGCGGCCCGGATGTGCTCGCCGATCAGCGCGGAGATCCGCACGGCCGCGGTGTCGAGCAGCCAGTGCCCGCCCTCGTCGAGCTCCACCATCCGGAACGGGCCGCGCGCGAACCGTGCGCAGAGCGCGGCCGTGGCCGGCAGCAGCGCCGGGCCCTGACTGAAGACGTAGAGCGCCGGCACGGCGACCGGCGGGACTTCGGCCATCGCCTCGACGGGGATGAGGTGCCAGGCTACTGCTGCCTCGAGCACCTCCGGATCCCGCAGCCGCGCGACCGTCTCGCGGACCAGTTCCGGACGCATCCCCGATGCGGCGAGGAATGCCCTGAGTCCGGCGGCGTCGTCGCGCAGCAACTGCTCCGCCGCCGGGAGCGGAGGGCTCATGCTCTCCAGCTCGTCCCACGCTCGGCGCTGCGCCGGGTCGGTGCGCACCCCTTCGGCGAAGGCCGCAGGGTGGGGGAAACGCAGCGCGGTGAGTGATGCGATCCGGTCCGGATGCGCCGCGGCGGTCGACCAGCTCTGCAGCGCGCCCTGACCGAAGCCGGCGAGGTGCACACGATCCCATCCGAGCGCATCTGCGACGCCGACCGCGTCGGCGACCACCGCATCGAGCGAGTACTGGTCCAGCGGCACCCTCGCCTCCGGCGAGTAGCCGCGCTGATCGAAGGCGACCGTGCGGATCCCCTGCTCCGCGAGCAGCGGGGCGACGCGGTCCCAGCTCCCCGCGTGCTGCGGGAAGCCGTGCAGGGCGAGGAGCGGGACGCCGTCCGCGGGCCCCCAGGAGACGGCGTGGAATCGGAGGCCTCCGGCGTCGACGGCGAACTCGGACGATGCGTCCGTCGCGCCCCGCCCGCCCGTCACGGGCGGGCCTTCGAAGCGGCCGCAGCGGACCCTGCCGGCACCGTGGCGGGGAGCACCACGTCCTCGATCGCCTCTGCGGTGGGCCGAGCACGCCGGAGCAGCACCGCGGCGACGATCCCGGCGACGGTGGGCACCGCGATGCCGAGGAAGAGCTGGGTCGTGCTGAACCCCGCGGCGAGCATGGCGCCTCCGGCCCAGCCGCCGCCGAGGCGACCGATCTGCCCTGCCCCATTCGCCCAGGAGACGCCGGTCGCGTTCGCCCGCGCGGGATACAGCGCGGTAGCAAGAGTGGGAAGCACGGCGTTGGATCCGGCGATCGTGAAGGCGATCGCGCAGATCGCCGCGAGGAAGCCCCCGATTCCGAGATCGACCACGGCGAGCAGGATGATCCCCACGGTGCCGACGCCCCAGACCGCGGCCAGCACGGAGCGCGGGTCCCAGCGTCGCAGCGCGAAGCCGAGTCCGAGCTGCCCCAGCAGACCGCACAGGCCGAACAGGCCGGTGACGAGCGCCGAGCTCCCCGCGCCCAGACCGTAACGCTCGACCATGAGCGGCAGATAGGTCGCGATGAGGTAGGCGACGCCGAGACCGACGGCGAAGCAGATCCAGGTGAGGATGGTGGACACGAGATACCGGCGGGCGAACAGCGTCCCGACGGCGCTGCGGTCATCGGCGGCCGCCACCGGCGCGAGATCGTCGAACCGTTCCGGTCGACGCGGCAGCACGCGCAGCAGGAACGGCACCAGCACGAGCGAGAGAGCGCCGCTGATGATCACCAGGGCCCGCCAGCCCGCTGTGGGGATGACCACCGCAGCGAGCACACTGCCCAGGATGAAGCCGAACGCTCCGCCCGACCAGACCAGGCTCACCATGTGCGATCTGCTGCGCTCGGAGGCGAGCTCCGCCACCTGAGCGATGACGACCGGCACGAGAGCGCCGAGTCCGACACACGCGGCCAGCCGCACGATCATCAGCCCGGCCATCCCGGGGACCGCCGCGGTCGCGACCGTCAGCAGCGAGAACTCCAGCGCGCAGACGACGATCACGGGCCGGCAGCCGAAGCGGTCGGCGAGCGGGCCCGCGAGGTAGCCGCCGATCGCGCCGGCGACGACGCTGAGGGTGACGAGGAGAGTGATGTCCTCGATGCTCGTCCCCCACTCCTCCATGACGCGCGGGAAGACGAAGCTTGCCACGACGAGGTCGAGTCCCTCGGCGACCATGGCCAGCATCAGGATGAACAGGGCGAGACGGATCCGAGGTCGTGCAGTCGACGTTGACATGTGAATCTCCGGGCTCGGGTTGACCGGCACGAACAGTGCCGTGCGGGCACGCTAACGAGCCGCGGAGCCGTCCGGCATCGGCGATTCCCCAACTCGTTCCCGTCGATCCCACAGCGAGCGCCGGCGTGCCGCACTTCACGCGGAGAAGTGCGCTCAGCGCGGAGAGGCGCGCTCGGCTCGGAGATTTGCGCTTGGCTCGGAGACGTGCGTCTCGCGCGGAGATGTGCGCTTGACTCGGAGAGATTCCCGCTTTTCGTCCGAGGTTGCCGCACAGTTCCGAACGAAGCGCCCGCGGGACGCTCACGCGGAGAGCGGATGCGGCCGGGGGATCCCCGCCGCGGGACGCCACCTAGCCCTCCGCCGCCCGCACGGCCTCCAGCAGCGCCACCAGCGGCCGCGGGATCCGGGCGGCGGGCAGCGCCGCGATCACATCGGCCGCGAAGACCGTCTTGCGTCCGCTCGCCGTGCCCGCGAACCGGTGCAGCTGCGCGTCGACGGAGCGCACGCGCTGCGCGGGCTGCCCCTGGAACACCCGGAACAGCGCGAGCTCCCCGCGGGCATCGAGGGTCTGCAGCACCAGCTCGGGGCCGGCGGCCCGGATCACCTCGTCCTCCAGATCCTGCTCGCATCCGAAGAACCCGCATCGGGCGACCGCCGCCGGGTCGGCTTCGCCGGCGGGCAGCAGGCGGCCGGCGACGAGAGCGCCGACCACGTAGCGCAGCTCGGCCGCGTCATAGAGCCCGAGCACCGGCACCGCCGGATCCCGTCGCTCCAGCCAGGAACGCAGGTTCGTGATGCCGCCGAGCGAGACCACGTCCGCACGGAGCTCCTCCCCGCGCACGCGCGCCGCCGCGATCAGGGCGAGCCGGTCGCTCTCCCCTTCGACCAGGACCACGGGCGGCACGAGCGGTCAGACCCGGGTCAGCGGAAAGTGCGGAGGGGGCGGGAGCTTCACCTGGATCGGGTCTCCGGGAGCCACGGATCCGCTGCGCGAGACGATGCCCATGACGCCGGCGAGACGGACGACCCGGCCCTCATCATCGGTGCGCACGACCTGCTTCAGCAGCCCCGGCTGGAAGTCGTTGATCTGCTGGCAGGGGTTGCGCAGCCCGGTCACGGTGACCACGGCCTGGGATCCGATGCGCAGCCGGGTCCCGACCGGGAGCGCGAGCAGATCCACGTCGCCGGTCGTGATGTTCTCGCCGAGGCTCCCGGGGGCGACCTCGTGTCCCGCCGCGCGGAGGTCGGCGAAGAGCTCTTCGTGGATCAGGTGCACCTGGCGGAGGTTCGGCTGCGACGGATCCGCCGCGACCCGGGAGCGGTGCTGCACCGTCGGACCGGCATGCGCATCGCCGACGACCCCCACGCCCTCGACCAGCGCGATCTCGCCGCGCGGGGCTTTGCTGAACCCGTGCACGGGGCTGGAATGAACCGCGACCACTCGACCCGTCATGGGTTCATCGTGCCACGCCGTGCATCTCGACAACCCGACCGCACGCGCACGCCGCCCCACCCCGACGAAGCCCGGGCGCAGCCGTCGCGAGCGGGCCCGCCCCGCCCCCGACCGCGCTCCTGATTCCGGCGCGCCGCTACCCTCCGTTCACCCCCACCCACGAGACTTCCTGCATGAGCAACGGCGATCATCCCGAACCCCAGGCGGCCGCGAACAGCGGAGCCGTCGCTGTGGTGGGTCTCGAGCTGCGCGGGGACGAGCCGGCGCCCAAGAAGCAGGTCTACTCCTGGGCGCTCTGGGACTGGGCGACGCAGCCGTTCCACTCGGTGATCCTGACCTTCATCTTCACGGCGCTGTATCTGACGTCCGACGCGTTCCTGCCTGCCGGGCTCGCCTCGCTCCCCGACAAGGACCCGGCGAAGGTCGCCGGGATCGCCGAGCTCACGAGCGGCCTCGGGCTCGGCGGCACCATCGCCGGCTTCGCGATCCTGCTGCTCGCCCCCGTGCTCGGACAACGCGCCGATGCGGCCGGCCGCCAGAAGTTGTGGCTCGGGATCGGCACCGGCGCCCTGATCCTGTGCATGCTCGGGCTCTGGTTCGTCACGCCGAGTCCGTCGCTGTTCTGGCTGGGGGTCGCGCTGATCTCCGCCGGCGTGGTCTTCAGCGAGATCGCCTCCGTGAACTCGAACGCGATGCTCATCTCGATCGCGAACGCGAAGACGGTCGGACGGATCTCGGGCCTCGGCTGGGGCTTCGGCTACCTCGGCGGCATCGTCGCGCTCGTGCTGGTGATCGTGTTCTACATGGCGGACTGGTTCGGACTCTCCGCGGACGGCGGGCTGCCGTTCCGCATCATCGCGGTGGGATGCGCGGTGTGGGCGATCGCATTCTCGATCCCGATCTTCCTGAACGTGCCGGAGCCGTCGCTGGGCCGGGCGGACCGGAAGGTCGGCTTCTTCGCGTCGTACGCGCTGCTCGTGAAGGACGTGATCGGGCTCTACCGCAACCCGAGCACGCGCACCACGTTCTGGTTCCTGGTCGCGAGCGCCGTGTTCCGCGACGGCCTGGGAGCGGTCTTCACCTTCGGCGCCGTGATCGCGAGCACGGTCTTCCATTTCACGTTCCTCGACCTCGTGATCTTCGGCGTCGCGGCGAACCTCATCGCCGGCGTGTCCACGATCCTGGCCGGGCGTCTCGATGACCGCTGGGGTCCGAAGCGGCTGATCCTCATCTCACTCGCCAGCATGTGCGTCGCGGGCATCGCGGTGTTCGCCCTGGTCGACACCGGGCCGATCGCCTACTGGATCGGCGGCCTGATCCTGTGCGCATTCGTCGGTCCCGCGCAGTCCGCAGGGCGGTCGTTCCTGGCCCGGGTCACCCCGGCGGGCCGCGAAGGCGAGGTCTTCGGCCTCTACGCCACGACGGGCCGCGCCGCGAGCTGGATCGCCCAGGGCGCGTGGACGCTGCTGATCATCCTGACCGGCAACACGAAGTTCGGGATCCTCGGGATCGTCGCCGTGCTGCTCGCCGGGCTCCTTCTGCTGCTGCCGGTCAAGGAGGCGCGGAGCAGCGTCCGCCTCTCGCACTAGAGCCGGTTTTCGACGCTCAGGTCGCACTTTCTGCGCCGAACGACGGCTCTGAAGAGCAGATAGTGCGACCTGAAGCAGATCCCGGGCCCGTCCGCGGATCCGGCGACGGATCCGGCTACTCGTCCAGCGGCACCAGGAGCGCCGGCTCCGCGCCCGCCGCGCGCAGGCGGTCCCGCATCGCTCGCGCCGCGAGCAGATAAGGACGCTCGTCCTGCAGCAGCAGCGACCTCGAGTTCGCCTCCTCGTTGAGCGCCGCGAGCTCGAACGCGAGCAGCTCGGGATCCGTGCCTTCGGCGAGCTCCCCCGCGGCGATCGCGAAGCGCGCCTGGGCTTCGAGGTAGCCGTACCAGTCCACGAGCGCGGAGCGAACCGCGTCGCGCACCGGACCGGGCTTGGAGTCGACGTCGGCGGCCGTCGCGGCGAAGAAGCAGCCGCCCGTGAACACCCGGTCGCGGGAGTAGTCCAGCGCGTTGCGCAGCAGCGCCGAGAGCCTCTGCGCGCCCCGCGGGGCGGTGCGTGCCCGCTCGACGATGAGCGCGGTGAAGACGTCCCTCGCCGCCGCGACGGTGGCCAGCTGCAGCCCCTCCTTGCTCTGGAACAGGGTCGCGATGCTGCTCTTGCCGCGGCCGGACGCCGTGGCCAGCCGCCCGATCGTGAGCCCGTCGAGGCCGTCGACCGAGGCGAGGTCGGTGGCGCTGTGCAGCACCGTGCGCCGGGAGGCGTCGCCGCGCGTGCGCCGCCCATCCGCGGCGGGGCGCGACGGGACCGTCACGCTCTCACGCGGATCCTGACCGGCGGGCTTCGACATGCCCCTAGTGTACGTACGATCGTTCGCGTAATCTACGTATGAACGTACGTATACTTTTCGCTCGCCGAAGGAGACCCGATGCTCGCCACCGCCCGACTCCTCGCCGCCGGCGTCCGCGCCTCCGGCCCGCTCCTGCCCGCACTGTCGGCCCGGCTCGCGCTGCGCCTGTTCTTCACGACCGCGCCCCGCATGGCCGTGCGCGATGCCGACCTGGCCACGCATCGAGAGGCACGCCGCCAGCGGATCCTGCTCCGCGGATCCGAGGTCGTCGCCTACCGCTGGGGTCGCGGCGAGCGCACCGTCCTGCTCCTGCACGGCTGGCAGGGGCGCGCCTCCCAGTTCGCCCCGCTCGTGCGCGAGCTCGTCGCCGAGGGGTTCCGCGTGACGGCGTTCGACGCCCCGGCGCACGGCGCGTCGAGCGGCAGCGACACCGACCTCCGCGACTGGGTGGAGGTCGCGTCGCTGCTCGAACGCACCGACGGGCCTTTCCACGCGATCGTGGGTCACTCGTTCGGCGGACTCGCCGCCCTCACCGCGGCGCGTACGAGCACCCCCGCACCCCGGGTCGCCGTGATCGCGGGCGCCGCGTCGCCGGCGGCGTTCCTGGCGGAGTTCTCCCGGACGCTGCAGCTGAGCCCTGCGGTCGCGGAGCGGTTCGAGCGCCGGTTCGCGGCGCGCTTCGGGCTCGACGCCGCCGGGGTGGCCGCCGCCTACGACGCGGCGCGGGATCCGCTCCCCGCGGAGACCGCGCTGCTCGTGGCCCACGATCGCGCCGATCGCCGGATGCCCGACGCCGATGCGCTGCGTCTGCATGCGGCCCACGGCGACCGGTCCACGCTGCTGCGCACGGACGGCCTCGGGCACAACCGGATCCTGCAGGCCGACGCCGTGCTGGACGCCGTGCTCGACCTCGCCCGCGCCGATGCCGATCCGTCACCGTCGCCATCGCCGCGTCTGCGGACAGGGCGCACCGTCCCGCCGATCCCGCACCTCCGCGGTGCCGCCGCGCATGCGAGCGGAGCACCGCACCCGGCGACCGCGCGCTGAGCGCGGGCAGGAACGAGGGCGCTCAGCTCCAGTTCGCCGCGACTTTGGCGAGCAGGCGGGCGAACTCCGCCTGCTCCTCCGCCGTCAGCGCCGACATCGCGCGACGCAGCATCTCCCGCCGGTCCCCCCGGACGCCCCTGCCGAGACGCCGCCCCTCATCGGTGAGCACGATGCGGGTGCGCCGGGCGTCGTCCGGATCGGCCTCCCGACGCAGCCAGCCGCGCTCGACGCCCTGCTGCACCAGGCGGGACGCCCGCGGCTGATCCACGCCGATCGCCTCGCCGAGCGCGCTCACGCTGAGCGGACCCGACGCCAGCGCCTCGAGCATGCGGACGCGCGCGGGGGCCTCCCCTCGCACTCCACTCCAGACTCCGACACCCTCGGATCCGCCCTCGCGCCGCCGCCCGTGCGGCCCGCGGTGCATCCCCTCGTGATCCCCGTGCGCGCCGTACGGACCGCCGTGCCCGTGGAGCCCGTCGTGCGCGCCTGCGGCGTGCGGATCCCCGAAGCGATCGTGCGCGCGCGGCGGCCGGGGCCCGCGCCCGCGCAACAGGCCGAGCGCGGCGACGATCGCGTCGAGGGGATCCGGGTTCTCAGCGTCTTGAGGCACGAGCTGATTTTACATGCGACTTGACATGGATCCCAATTGCATGTCACACTGCATGTACATGCCAGATGACAAGCATTGACAGGATCCTTCCTCCGCTCACGTCGTTCCCGTCGGTAACACCGGGGGGCTCGGGGCCCTGCCGCCGCCCGAGGGCGTGAGCCGACGTCATCCTCAGACCAGAACAGGAACACCATGAACACCTCAGAGAACACACCCGAGAACGCATCCTCCGACCAGAGCCGCCCGTTCGGCTTCTGGATCACCGCCACCGACCGCCTGCTGGCGGCCCGGTTCGGCACCGCCTTCGAGGACGAGGGGATCACCCGCCGCGAGTGGCGGGTCCTCAACGTCGTCGACGGCACGGTCCCGATCGGCCGCGAGCTCCCGGACCGCGCCCTGCGCCCGCTCCTCGATCTCGGCTGGATCGAGCGCACCGCCGACGGATGGGCGCTCACGGCCGACGGCTCCGCCGCCCGTGCTCGGCTCAGCACCGCCGTCGAGGAGATCCGCGACGAGGTCGCCGCGCTCCTCGACCCGGAGGAGTTCGCCACGATGGCGGCCTCCCTCGAGAAGCTCGCCCGCGGGCTCGGCTACGAGGAGGGCATGCGCCTCCCCCGTCGCCGCGGCACGCGTCGCGACGGCGACCGCGACCACCGGCGCGGGCATGGGCAGCACCGGCACGGGCGCTCCGCCCACGGCGAGCACCGCGACCACGACGGGCGTCACGGGCACGGCGAGCACTCCGCTCCGTGCGAGCACGCCGGCCACCACGGGCGTCACGGCCACGGCGAACGCCGCCACGGCGAGCGCACGGCGCACGACGAGCGGGCGGCTTTCGGCCGGTTCGCCGAGCAGCCCGGCTTCGGCCGGTTCGCCGAGCAGCCCGGCTTCGGCCGGTTCGCCGAGCAGCCCGGCTTCGGCCGCGAGTGGCTGCGCCGCGAGCACGGCTTCGGCGAGCACGCCGGCGGCAGGGGGCCGCGCGGCGGACACCACCGCCACGCCCCCGCGCACCTCCACATCCACCTGCACGACGGCCGCCACAACGGCTGATCGCATCCCCTGCGGCCCCCGCGCCCTCACCGGCGCGGGGGCCGTCTCCGTTCTCCCGTCGAGCGCCGGCGAGCCCGACCGCCTTCCTCAGCGCGAGGAATACGCTTGCCGCGTACGCTGTTGCCCCCTGGCATGACCCTTCTCGCGCCCGGCCCGTCGCCCGCGGCCGTCCCGGGTGCGGCTGCGCCGTCCGGGGGCGCGGTCGAAGCCCTCCTCTCCGCGATCGACGTGCAGTTGCGCCGGCAGGTGCGGATCGCACCGGATCCGGCCGAGACCATCGCGCTCGACCGGGACGCGCTGTCGATCGTCTACGTCATCGACGGCGCGGTGCACACCCGCTGCGGCGACAAGCCGCTGTCGCTCGCCCAGGGCGATGCCCTGCTCACCCCGGGCCGCGTGCCGATGTCGGTCAAGACCGACCCGGGGACGCGGATCCTGGTGTCGACCCTCACGCTCGTCCCGCACGCGAGGCACATCGCCGACGCGCTGCCCGATGTGGCCCTGGTGCGCGATTTCGCCCACCACGAGCCCGCCGCGGCGGCTCTCGCCTCGCAGGCCGGGCTCGACATGACGACGCTGCCCGTCGATCCCTCGGCGATCCAGGAGGCGAGCCGCGACGGCGATGCGGTGGTCTGCCGCATGATGGCGAACACCGTGCTCGTCTCGGTGATCCGCGCCTGGGCCGCGCACGGCTGCGCCCCCGCCGGCTGGCCCGCGCGCACCAGCGACCCGTTCCTGGAGAGGGTGATCGAGGCGATCCACGCGGCCCCGGGCAACGACTGGAGCGTCGAGGGGCTCGCCAGCGTCGGCGCCATGTCCCGCACGGTCTTCGCCGAGCGGTTCCGCGCAGCCTTCGGCGTCTCTCCGGCCAGCTACGTGACCGAGGTGCGGATCCGCGCCGCCCAGGACCGGCTGGTGCTGGGGTGCCTGGTCAGCGAGATCTCCCGCGACCTGGGCTACAGCTCGGATGAGGGCTTCAGCCGCGCGTTCCGCCGGCGCACCGGGCAGACGCCCACCGCCTGGCGCGAGGCCCGCACGGCCTGAGGCCGCGGCCTCCCCGCCGTCGACTCTGAAGGACGATGGCAACTTCTGAGGATGGATCCGCCCGGGTCCTCCTTCAGAATTGGCATCGTCCTTCGGAACTGAGGGACCGCCGCCCGGGTCAGCGGGCGCGGCCGGCGAGCCCGAAGAGCACGGCGCCGACGACGAGCACGACGGCACCGATCGTGTACACCTGGGCGATGCCGATCCCGTCCACCAGCGCCCCGCCGACGGCCGCCGCCGTCATGATCGCCGCCTGGAAACCCATGACGACCAGGCTCCCGCCCGCCTCGAGACGGTCGGGCATCCGGTGTCCGATCCAGGTGTTCACGATGAGCAGCCAGGAGGCGAAGAAGAAGCCCCAGAGCAGCACGATCGCACCGATCGCGAACAGGGATCCCGACAGCAGGATCAGCAGCAGCACGGTCGCCGCCATCGCGAGCGGCGCGATCACGGCGAGCACGCGGTACGCGCGGTCGACGAACATCCCGAACACGATGTTGCCGACGAAGCCGCCGACGCCGAACAGGGCGAGCAGCACGATGACGGTGCTCTCGCCGATCACGGCGCCTCCGTCCTGCACGCGCTCCAGCGCCAGGCGGATGTACGTGTAGGCCAGGAAGTGGCCGAGCACCACGAGCACGTGCCCGACGATGCCGAGCCCGATCCCCGGACGACGAACCGTCTCCACGAGGGCGGACAGGCGCGCGGCGCCCTCAGCCGGCACCGACGGCAGCAGGATCCGCAGCGCGACCGCGAGCACGGCGGTCGCGCCCGCGGCGATCCCGAAGACGCCGCGCCAGTCGACCGCCTGGCTGAGCAGCACACCCAGCGGAATGCCCGCCACGGTCGCCAGCGTCGTGCCGGCCGTGGTGAACATGACCGCGCGGCCCAGGCGCTCGGGGCCGGCGATCCGCGCGGCGACCGTCACCGACATCGACCAGAACCCGCTGAGCGCGCCGCCGAGCAGCACCCGGGCGAGCAGCAGCAGCGGCAGGCTCGGAGCGACCGCCACGATGACGTTCGACACCGTCGCGCCGACCGCCATCCACACGAGCAGCGAGCGCCGGTCCAGACGCGGCAGCATGAGCCCGATGGTCGGGGCGACGATGAGTCCTGCGAGGGCGGTCACGGTCACCATCTGTCCGGCCTGCCCCGGGGTCACGCCGATCTCCGCGGCGATGTCGGTGAGCAGACCTCCGGGGAGGAATTCGGCGGTGACGAGCAGGAAGCTCGTCGCCATCATGACGAGCAGCGCGCCGTAGCGCATCGGCTGCGGGCCGACGCCGGAGGCGAGAGGCACGGGTGCGGTCGTGGTCATGCTTCCAGCCTTCCGTGCGCGCGACGTCCGCGCCCGATCATGCGTCCGGCCGATCCGACCGATCGTCCGGATCGCGGTCCCTGTGCCGCGGTCAGAAGAGCGGAACCAGGGCCGGGAACGAGGCTGCGGCCACCGGGAACGGCCAGGCGCCGTTCGCGACGAGCACGGCGATCAGCACGATCGCGCCGATGAGCAGCACCGCCAGGAAGAGGAAGACGAGCGCGACGAGGCCGAAGTATCCGCCGCCGCCTCGTTCCGGAGCAGGCGGCGGCCCGGGACGCTCGGGCGGCAGCGCGGGGAGCGGAGACAGCCCGTCCGAGGCGGCAGGCGCGGGAGCGGAGTGAGGCGCCGGGGGCGCGATGGCTACGACCGCGGGGGGCGGCGCCGTGGGCCCGGGAGCCGGCTCCTCCGGTCCGGGAGCCGACTCGCCGAACAGGGCGGGATCCGGATCCGCGAGGATCGCGGCGAGACCCGGGGTCTCCTCGGCGGGGGCCGCCTCCTCCGGGGTCGCGAGCAGGTCGGCGAGCGCGGCGCTCTCCTCCGCGGGGGCGATCTCCGGGTCGGCCAGGAGGCCGGCGAGGCCGGCGCTCTCGGCCGCGGGCGCGTCGGGATCGGGCGCGGACGACGGGCCGGGGTGCGACGCAAGCGGCTCCGGAGCGTCCGATGCGAGCGGATCCGGCGCGTCCGACGCGAGCGGATCCGGAGCGTCAGGTGCGAGCGGATCCGGCGCGGCCGACGCGCCCGGGTGCGACGCGAGCGGATCCGTCTCCTCGCCGGACACGTCAGGCCCCCGTGGACCCCGCGTCGGTGACGCCGACGTCGGTGCGGTGGAAGTTCTGGAAGGAGCGCGATGCCGTGGGCCCGCGCTGCCCCTGGTAGCGGTTGCCGTACGGCCCGGATCCGTAGGGGTTCTCCGCGGGGGACGACAGCTGGAAGAAGCACAGCTGCCCGATCTTCATGCCCGGCCAGAGCTTGATCGGCAGGGTCGCGACGTTCGCCAGCTCGAGCGTGACGTGACCGGTGAAGCCCGGGTCGATGAAGCCGGCCGTGGAGTGCGTGATGAGGCCGAGGCGCCCCAGCGAGGACTTGCCTTCGAGGCGCGCGGCGATGTCGTCCGAGAGCGACACCTGCTCGAAGGTCGCGCCGAGCGCGAACTCGCCCGGATGCAGCACGAACGGCTCGTCCGGGTCCACCTCGATCAGCCGGGTCAGCTCGGGCTGGTCCTCCGCCGGGTCGATGAACGGATACTTGTGGTTGTCGAAAAGGCGGAAGTAGCGGTCCAGCCGCACGTCGATGCTCGACGGCTGGATCATCGACGGTTCGAGCGGCTCCAGTCCGATCCGCCCCGCGTCCAGCCCCGCCCTGATGTCCCTATCGCTCAGCAGCACGGTCTCAGCGTAGCCGCTGCGCATCGGGCGGATCGGTCAGGCCGTTGCGGAACGCGTAGACCACCGCCTGCACGCGATCGCGCATGCCGAGCTTCTGCAGCACCCGGCCGACGTGCGTCTTGACCGTCGACTCGCTCAGCCACAGCGCCTCCGCGATCTCCGCGTTCGACAGACCCTGCACCAGGGCGTCGAAGACCTCGTGCTCCCGGTCGGTGAGGACTTCCAGCCGGGCGGCGGCGACGCGTCGATTCTCGGAGCGGGCGCGGAGAGCGGGATCCTCCGCGGCGCGGGCGAGGTCGGTGAAACGGCGCAGCAGCTCCGAGGTGACGCGCGGGGCGAGCACCGCGTCCCCCGCGGCGACGGCCCGGACCGCGGCGACGATGTCGTCGGCGTCCGAGTCCTTGAGGAGGAACCCGCTGGCGCCGGCGTCGATGGCACCGAACGCATAGGCGTCGAGATCGAAGGTCGTGAGCACGAGCACCCGGGTCCCGTTCCCCGCGCGGACGAGTTCCCGCGTGGCGTCGAGGCCGTCCATGCGGGGCATCTGCACGTCCATCAGCACCACGTCCGGCCGGTGCACCCCGGCCAGGGCGACCGCCTCGATGCCGTCCTGGGCCTCCCCGACGACCTCGATGTCGGGCTGCGCCGCGAGCACCATCGCGAGCCCCGCGCGGATGAGGGTCTGGTCGTCGGCGATGAGCACCCGCACGGTTGTCATGAGGCGCTCCGGGGCAGGTCGAGCCGCACCGTCCAGCCACGGCCGTCCCGCGGGCCGGTCTCGAGCGTGCCGCCGTAGAGCGCGGCCCGCTCGCGCATCCCGAGCAGCCCGCGGCCGACGCGCACCGTCTGCGCAGCAGCGCCCGTGCGTTCGGTGCCCGCCCGCCCGTCGTCGCGGATCTCGGCGCGGACCGCCGCGGCGTCGATGCTCACCGCCACGGTCACCTCGGTCGGGGCGTCCGCGTGGCGCAGTGCGTTCGTGAGCGACTCCTGAACGACCCGGAACACGGTCATCTGCAGCCCCGCCGGGATCTCCTCGGCCTCACCGCCGCCCGAGGCTCCCTCGACGGACCGCGGTGCGACGACCACGTCCAGCCGCACCGGCAGCCCGATCCCCCGGTACACCTCGGCGAGCCGGGGCAGATCCTCCAGCCCCGTGCCGCTGCGCGAGGGCTCGCGTCCGCTCGGCCGTTCGAGCACCCCGAGCACCCGCCGCATCTCGTCGAGCGACGAGCGCGCAACCCCACCGATCTGCCCGACGGCCTCGCGGGCCCGATCCGGATCCGCGTCGAGGACGACCCGGGCGCCGTCGGCGAGCCGCACGATGACGCTGAGCGAGTGCGACACGATGTCGTGCACGTCCCGCGCGATCCGCGACCGCTCGGCGAGCGCCGCCAGCTGCGCCTCCTGATCGCGCTCGTGCTCGAGGATCCTGGCCCGCTCGACGAGCGCCGCGACGTAGCGGCGGCGGTTGCCGGCGTTCTGCCCCCACAGCAGCGCCACGAGCAGCACCAGCAGGTCGAAGGCGACATAGGTGAGAGCCGTCTCCAGGCGGCTCTCCGAGCGGCTCACCGGCAGGAGGCCGAAGCCGGTGAACAGGTGCAGCACACCGAGGGCGAGGCTGACGGCGTAGGCGACCGCACCGGCGATCCAAGCCCGCGCGACCGTGTCGTAGACGGCGATCGCGAACACCGCGTAGGCGGTCGCGAACCGCCCCACGTCCAGCGAGAACGGCAGGAGCACCAGCGGCAGCGTCACCGCGACGGCGAACACCAGGACCGGGTTGCGCCGCCGGAACAGCATCATGAGCGTCGCGATGACCACGACGACGACCAGCCCCAGCCCGAGGCCGAAGGGCGTGGTCGTCCGCGGCGCCGTGGCCGCGTCCGAACCTCCGGGGGCGGCGCTGAGCATCGGCACCACGGTGAGCACCATCCAGCTCGCCGTCGTCAGCGCGTCCGCCGCACGAGGATGGCGCTGCCAGCGCGACGCGGCCCGGTCCAGGGCGCGCGCGGAGCCGTCGGTCACGTCGCCAGTCTCCCACGGTCCCCTGACCCGCCGAAGCCCCGATCCGCATCGCGCGCGGTCGGCACCTCGGCCGCGTCCGGCGCCGCGGCGGTCGTCGGCGCCTCCTCGGCGACGGCGGACTCGAACACCTCGACGCCGCCCTCGCGGCGCGTCCGGCGCTCCTCGCGGCGCTTCCTCCTGCGGCGCCGCCGGTCCCCGCGGCGCTCGTACAGCACGACGAGCGCGGGAACCAGCAGCAGCGTCAGCACCGTGGAGGACACCAGTCCGCCGATCACGACGATCGCCAGGGACTTCGAGATGAACGCCCCGCCGCCGGTGACGCCGAGCGCCATCGGGATGAGGGCGAAGATCGTGGCGCAGGCCGTCATGATGATGGGCCGCAGCCGCAAGCGGGCTCCGTGCACCACCGCGTCGTCGAGATCGGCCCCGTCGCGCCGGTACTCGTTGATGAGGTCGATGAGCACGATGGCGTTGGTCACCACGATGCCGATCAGCATCAGCATGCCGATGAGCGCGGGGATCCCGAGGGGCGTGCCCGTCAGCAGCAGACCCGCGATCGCGCCCGTCGCGGCGAACGGCACCGAGACGAGCAGCAGGAGCGGCTGCACGAGCGACCGGAACGTGGCGACGAGCACGATGTAGACGAGCGCGATCGCCGCGAGCATCGCCACCCCCAGCTCGCCGAACGACTGCGCCTGCTCGGTCGCCGCGCCGCCCTCGTCGAGCGTGACGCCCGCGGGCAGGTCGGCCTTCGCGACCGCCGTCTGCACGCCGTACGCGGCGGTGGACAGGTCGGCGCCCTCGGCGGGCGTCGCCGAGATCGTCACGGCCCGCGCACCGTCGATCCTGGTGATCGTCGCCGGCGCGGCGACGACCTCGACGGTGGCGATGTCGCCCACCCGGATCGGCGTCGCCCGCAGATGCTCGAGATCGCGCTGCGCCTGCGTCATCCGATCGGTCTCGGCCTGCTGCCGGGCCCCGTCGGCGATCGCCGAGCGCGCGGCGGAGATCTGCTCGTCGAGTCCGGTGAGACTCGATTCCGCCCCGGCGACCGCCTGGGTGAGCTGCTGCACGAGCTTCTGGTACTCGAGCGCGCTGAGCTGACCCTGCGTGGCGGGCTGCGAGTCGGCGGGCGGCGGCGAGGCGAGGAGCGCGGCGAGCTGCTCCCGCAGATCGGCGAGCTGCCCCGCTCCCGAGGAGCGCGCGTCGTACAGCTCGGAGAGCTGCTGGTCGGCCTTGGCCTCCGCCTCGCGGCGCGCGTCGGCGGACATCGCCTCCTGCTCGCGCTGCAGCGCGTCGGTGGCATCCTTCTGCGTCTTCTGCGCCTGCAGCGCCGAGACCGGCAGCGGCAGCGCGGCGATCGCCGCCGGGTCGGTCGCCGACGACTGCGCCCGCAGCACCAGGTCCCTGCTCGCCCCGTCGATCGAGACGGAGCCGAGCCGCTCACCCTGCACCGCGGCCGAGATCGCCGAGCCCACGTCGGCGGACGTGAACCCCTGCGCGGCGGCCCGTGCGGGGTCGACCGCGACCTTGAGCACCGGGAGGTCGGCGGCAAGGTCGCTCGAGACGGTGCCGATCCCGTCGACCTTGCCGAGCGACTTCGTGAGCGCATCGGCGGCCGCGGCGAGCGCCTTCTCGTCCGGGCTCTTCACGATCACGTCGATCGAGGAGGACGTAGCCTCCGTCGCCTGGGTCGAGACCGTGATGCGATCGGATCCGGGAAGGCCGGCGACCGCGGACCGGATCCGCTTCAGCACCACCTTCGGATCCGCATCCTGAGCGATCACGAGGTCGACGGTCACCGGCGCGCCCTGCTCGCCCGCCGTGGTGCGGTAGGACGCGACGCCGTCGAGCCCGCCCACCTTCTTCTCCAGCGCGGTCGCCGCGTCGTCCGCGACCGTGAGCGTGGTGTCCAGCGGCATCTTCTGGGTGACGGTCACCGCACGCTCGTCGGCGAAGCTGCCGAGCATGTCGGTCTTCAGGAACCCGGCCGAGATGAGCGTGCCGGCGAACACCAGCACCGAGACGAGCACGACGGTCACCGGGCGGCGCAGCGCGAACCGCAGCGACGGCAGATAGGCGCGCTGCATCCGGGTCACGCGCTCGGCGCCGTCGGCGGGCATCGACGCCTCCGCGGTCAGCGCCCCCGCGCCGGCCGCCTCGCCCTCCGCGGCCATCGCCCCCGCGCCGAAGGCGGCCCTGCCGGCGCCCCCCGGCCCTTCGGTGGCGTCTCGCGCGTCGTCCGCCGTGTGGAGATCCTCCGCGGCGCCGTCTCGGGCGCCGCTCTCTGCAGTGCCGTCCTCCGCCGCGACGCCTTCCGCGGGCGCTCCCTCCGCCCTCCGGGCGGGCTTGCGCATGAACCAGTAGGCCAGCACCGGGACGATCGTCAGCGAGACGAGCAGCGAGGCCAGCAGCGCGATCGTCACCGTCAGCGCGAACGGACGGAACAGCTCGCCCGCCACGCCGCCGACGAGGGCCACCGGAAGGAACACCGCGACGGTGGTGAGGGTCGACGCCGTCACCGCTCCGGCGACCTGCCGCACCGCCGCCAGCACGTCGGCGGGCGTGAGCCCCGTGGATCCGCGCCGGCGCGCGATGTTCTCGATCACGACGATCGAGTCGTCCACCACGCGGCCGACCGCGACGGTGAGTGCCGCGAGCGTGAACACGTTGAAGGAGAACCCGCCCACGCGCAGCCCGATCACCGCGATGAGGAGGGAGAGCGGGATCGACACCGCCGTGATCACGGTCGCCTTGGGCGAGAGCAGGAACACGAGGATGATGAGCACCGCGAAGACGAGGCCGAGACCGCCCTCGACCGCGAGGTCGTGCGTCGACTTCTCGATCATCGTGGACTGGTCGAACAGCACCGAGCTCTTCGCCGCGCCTCCGAGCGTCGGGAGGGCCTTCGCCACGGCGGCGGTGACCGCGTGCGAGACCTGCACGGCGTTCGCCTCGGGGGTCTTGGTGATCGTCAGGCTGAGCGCCGGCCGTCCGTCCGCGCGGGAGATCGTGCTCTGCGGGACCGGGGCGAGCTCGACCTTCGCCACGGCCGACAGTGCCACCGGACCCTGCAGCGTCGGGATCGGGATCGCCGCGATCTGCTCGACCGACGTGCCCTCCTGACCGACCTCGATCGCCATGGTCCGCTTCCCGTCGGTGCTGGTGCCCGCGGGCACCACGACGCCCGCGGTGCGCAGCAACCCGGAGACCGCGGCCGCGTCGATCGAACGCGCGGAGAGCTGGGCGGGATCCAGCGTCACGAGCACGCGCTGCGGCGTGCGGCCCGACACCTGCACCGCGCGCACCCCCGGCACGTGCTCGATCGCGGGCACGAGCGTCTTGTCGACCCGGTCGGCGAACGCCTCGAGGTCGCCGTCGCCGGTGATCGCGAGGCTCTGCACGGGGATGTCGGCCGAGCTTCCGGCGTAGACCTCCGAATGCACGCCGTCGCCCGCCGTCGCGAGGGCCGCGGTCGTCGCGGACTTCAGGTCCGCGAGGATCTTGGCGTCGTCGCGACCGAACGCCCAGGTCACCGTCACCTGCCCGCTGCCGCTCGAGGTGCTCGCCCGCACCTCGTCGATCCCGGCCACGGCGCCCAGGGCCCCGGACAGCGGGGCGACCACATCGTGATCGAGCGTCTCGGCCGACGCACCGGGCTTGGTCACCATGACCATCGCCGCGGGCTGCGACATCGACGGCAGCAGCTCCTGTTTCATGCTCCCGGTCGCCCAGAGGCCGATGCCGACGATGAGCACGGTGAACAGCGCGACGACGGCACGGTTGGCGAGGCTGAGACGGGTCAGCAGGGTCACGGATCCTCCAGGCGATCACGGGCGGGCGCAGGGCACCACAACTGCCGCGGGCTGCGACGAGCCGTACCTTCAGCAAACCCGTCACGGGCGGTCCGCCGCATCCGCTTCGGGGAGGATCCACCCCGTCCCGGGGTCGTCCTCAGGTACCACATCCGCAGCTCCGGCCCCACATCGGGTACCGGTCCCGCCGCCCCCGCTCCGCGCCCCGGCCCGGCCGGCCCCCGCTCTGCCCCCGGCATCCGCATACCCGCCCTGCCCGCACAATTCAGGCCAGACCCGAGCACCCGGTGCTGGAAGGGCCGGATCAGCCCTCGACCCGCGACCCCAGCCTGAATTGCGCGCCGGGACCACCCTCCACGGACGACGGCGCCCCCTCCGCGCGGTGCGGAAGGGGCGCCGTCGGCGGAACCCGCGGATCAGGCGTCGCGGGAGCGCAGCACCACCCAGGATCCGAGCAGCCCCGCCGCGACCCAGGCGCCGAGGGTGAGGAACGCGACGCCCGCCGAGAGCGCGGCCGTGTCGCTGGGCAGGATCGCGCTCTGCGCGGCAGACAGCGGCAGGTAGTTCGCCGCGTCCAGCACCCACTTCCAGGACTCCCCGCCGAAGGCGAAGAAGTTCGACATGATCGGCAGCACGAACAGCAGGCCAACCGTCGCGGCGATCGCCCCGGCTCCCGAACGCAGCAGGAAGCCGAACGAGACGCCGATGAGCGCGCACACCGACATGGTCAGGGCGGCGGAGAGCAACGGCAGGATCACCTTGTCCGGCGTGCCCCACTCGAGGCCCCCGCCGTGGGCGCCGAGGATCGCCGAGACGATCACGGCGGCGACGACGAACATCACGAGCGACGCGAGGAAGAGGAACACCGCGAGCACGACCGCCTTCGCGACCAGCACCCGTCCGCGCCGCGGATCCGCGGTGAGCGTCGAGCGGATCATGCCCGTGGAGTACTCGCCGGTGACCGCGATCGCGCCGAGGATCCCGGCCAGCAGCGCCGTGAACTGGATCGGCATGACCACGGCCGTGATGCCGTTGATCGCTCCGGTCTGCGGACCTGCGGATGACGACATGGCGAAGGCGATCAGAGCGGCGATGCCGATCGTCAGGACCGCGGTGATCGCGATGGACCACCAGGTGGACCGCAGCGTGGCGAGCTTGATCCCTTCGCTGCGCAGCGTGCGCGGCAGGGTCAGCCGGTAGCCGCCCGAGCGGACGGATGCGGTGGGGGCGACGGCGCTCATGCGACCACCTCCGGGATCGGGGCGCCGGCCTCGGGCACGGCGCGGGTGCGGTATTCGACGGCGTCGCCGGTGAGGGCGAGGTAGGCGTCCTCCAGCGAGCCGCTGGTGGGGGTGAGCTCATGCAGCGGGATGCCGCGCTCGGCGGCGAGATCCCCGATCCACCACGCCTCGGGGCCGCTGACCTCGATGATGTCGTGGGCGGTGCCGGTGACCACGGCGCCGGCGGCGACGAGCAGCTCGCCGAGCTCGACGACGCGGGGGCTGCGCACGCGCACCTGGGCGGTCGTCCATTCCTGCACCAGCTGCGACAGGGGCGCATCGGCGAGCACGCGGCCGCGACCGAGCACGATGATGTGGTCGGCGGTCTGCGCCATCTCGCTCATGAGGTGACTGGAGAGCAGCACCGTGCGCCCCTCCGAGGCCGCGTGGCGCACGAAGTTGCGCACCCACAGCACGCCCTCGGGGTCGAGTCCGTTGACCGGCTCGTCGAGGATGAGCGTGTGCGGGTCGCCGAGCAGCGCCGCGGCGATGCCGAGCCGCTGACCCATGCCGAGCGAGAATCCGCCCGCGCGCTTGCGCGCCACGGATCCGATGCCGGTGATCTCGATCACCTCGTCGACGCGCGACGCGGGGATCCCGTGCGTCGCCGCCATCGCGCGCAGGTGGTTGCGCGCGGAACGGCCGGTGTGCACGGCCTTCGCGTCGAGCAGCACGCCCACCTCGGTGAGCGGGGCGCGCAGCCCGCGGTACTCCTGACCGTTCACGCTGACCCGGCCCGCGCTGGGGCGGTCGAGGCCCACGATCATGCGCATCGTGGTCGACTTGCCTGCGCCGTTCGGGCCGAGGAAGCCCGTGACCGTCCCCGGACGCACGGTGAACGAGACGTCGTCGACGGCGGTCTTGGGTCCGTATCTCTTGGTGAGGCCCTCTGCGGTGATCATGCCTTCGACGCTAGGCGAGCCCGCCGCCTCGCCGCATCCGTCTGAAGGATGACTCGGGGTATCCCCGTGGATGACTCCGGGAAACCCGAATGGCGAGCGGGGCTGCGGGGACGCGGCGGGCCGCACCCCGCGGATCGCGGAGTCGCGGACGTTTGTTATGCTGGCCAGGCGTCACCGACGCACGGGGCTGTAGTTCAATGGCAGAACTTCTGCATCACGAATTCCTGTAAATCCTGGTCCATTCTGCTCCATGATTCGCCCCTCGGTTTCCGCGTAATTCCGCGCAAGAATCGCTTGATCCACCTTCGATCCCAGCCTGCGCCGCGAGCCTCGTTCAACGCCGCGTTTTGCCCCAAAGCGCGGCGTAAGCGCGGCGCCCATCCGACCCCAACAGCGGGGCGCATGTCGGCGACGAAGCGTACGCTCACCGCATGCCGAGAGAAGATCAGCCCCGGTGGCATCCGCTGCTCGCGGCCGTCGAACCCGAGCCCGGCGTCTGGGTGCTGATCGACACTCTGCAGAAACCGTACGGGGTCGTGACGATCGTGCGAGTCGACGGTCGCGTGCGGTTCCGCGCCGAGCACGTCGGCAACCTGCTCGGATACGCGACTACCCTGCGCGCCGCCGTCGAACGCGTCCACAGCGCAGAGCTACGATCACTGCTCCCCGGAGGCGGACCGAACGAATACGTCACCAGGCCATCGCGGACACCCTGGATAGAAGAGATCACCGCGAAGTACCGGACCACCTGAGCCAGGGAACGACGAAACCGCCCCCGCCTCTTCAGACCGAAGTCGAAGAAGCGGGGGCGATGTCATATCAGGCGAGGGTGACGAGGTGCGGTCACGCACCCCCGGCCGCGGCGATGATGTCGGCGGGGTCGCCGCCGCCGTCCACGAATCGGGCCGCGAGCTGCGCGACCTGGGCGGGGATCGTGGCGAGGGCCTGGCGGCGTTCCTGTTCCACGGCGACGGCGACGCGCAGTGCGTCGAGGTCGTCATCGGTCATGTCGGTGAGGTCCACGAGGGGAGTCCTTTCGGTCAGGCTGGCGTTCCGGGGAGCGTCGCGGGCCAGGGCAGTAGTGAGGCGTAGTCGAGGTAGGCGGTAGAGGAGGTGTCGGGCACGAAGGCTCCCGACACTTCCAACCCCGACCCCGACCCGCCGAGCCCGAACACTCCGGATGTGGGGGCTCCGGACCGGTAGACCGTGACGGCTGGGGCAAGCCAGTTCGGGGCGTCAACGCGATACCCGGTCGGTAGGGATGTCATGAGCGTTCCCGCTTTCAGCACGGGTCCGATCAGCCTCCAGGTGACCCGGCCCGGGGTCTTGAAGACATGCACCTTTCCGGACCCGAGGACGGTCGGGTCGCAGAGCGAGGAGACATCCCTCCAGCCCGTGTCACCGAAGAGCACCTTCCATCCGGTGTTCCCGGTGCCGCTCACCTTGAGCCACCGCCACGCGCCGTTGGTCCCTGCCGTGTCTGTGTAGTACGTTCCGGGGTTGGCAGTGACGGCTCCCTCGGGGAAGCCGGTGCCGCGCATCTCGTACGCGGTGGGGTTCCCGGGAGGGCCGGGAACGGTCGAGTCCGCTCCGGCGGGTCCGGTCGCGTTGCCCGCGTCGATGGTCCCGCCGCCGAGCTTCGACAGGATCAGGTGCCCTGCCCCGTCGATCGTCCCGCCCGTGACCATGCCCGCCTGCGCGGCCTCAGCGCCCGTCCGCGCCGCCTCTGCACCAGTGCGCGCCATCTCCGCGCCCGTACGCGCCGCCTGTGCCGCGGTGACGGCTGACGCGGCGGACCCTGCCGACGTTGCCGCGGCGGTCGCCGATCCGGAAGCCGCCGATGCGGACCCTGCGGCGGCACTCGCGGATCCGGCTGCTGCGGTCGCGGCGGCGCGCGCGTCGTCCTCGGACGACTGTGCTGCAGCAGCGGACGACCCGGCGTTGAACGCTGAGGCTCCCGCCTGGGTCGCAGCCTGCTGTGCCGCGGTCGCGTGCCCCGCGGCCTGCTGAGCGGAGAAGTCCGCGGCGAGCGCCGCTTCGGCCGCATCATCGGCAGACCGCTCTGCCGCCGCCGCCGCCGCCTCCGCACGAATCCTCGTCTCCTCAGATGGCGGCAGGGGCTCGCCGGGCGCAGATTCAGCCGGCGCCGCGAGAGTGAGATCCAGCGGCACCGCCTCGTGCTCTTCGGTCACGACGATGTCGAACTCTTTGAGCCAAGCACCGTCGATCACATAGTCAGTCACCCGCCAGCGCCCGACCGCGAGCCACACCTCGCCGCCGCCCTCACCCTGCAGCACACCATCCACGATCTCGGCTCGCACCGAAGACTTCGCGACGGTCGCGGGAATCGACGTGATCACCTTCTTGCCGAGAGGCTTGAAGGTCACCACCCCGTCGACCGGCTTCGTGTGCGGCGCGGTCGGAACCCCCTCGGAGTCCACGAACCGCGCCACCACCTGACCGTAATCAGCCATGAGACCCCCTCCCGTCAGACCTGATCGCGGCGCAGCTCCTGCACTGCAGCCGCGGCATCCGCGTATTCGACCGGGATACCGTTGTTCACCTTGTCGAGATAGGCATCGACACCGGCCCACACGACCGTGACCAGCCCGGCGCCAGCAGTGCCCGCCACGAGCACCCAATCGACTCCGAGAACCGAGGCTCCGATCGCGGCAACAACAGCGGCGCCTGCGCCTCGAGCGGCCTGCGCCGCGGTCTTCAGCGCTGCACGCTTTGCGGCGAGCTTCACCGCGGCGGGAATGATTTGATCAGCCATCCGCCTTCTCCTTCTTCTCGAGCGCGACGATCCGCGCCACCAGGGCATCGGACCGTCGCTCGTGCTTCTTCTGCCAGTCGAAGACCTGCGCCACCTTCCGAGCGATGTCAGTCACCAGCTCGAGAAGTTGCGTCACCTCGTCGCGCAGATTCGTGTCGTGGTCGTTCTCGACCTGGTGGCGGATCCGTTCCATGTACTCCGGCAGCTCGCCGAGAGCGTCAATGAGTTTCACCGCCCGGCGGATGATCGGCCACGCCTTCCAGACGAACCCGAGCACCGCCGCCACGGCGAGGATCCACAGCAGGATCTGCAGGCCCGTGAGGTCCGCGAGCCAATCCGCGATCGGCCCTGAGATCACCCAGCAACCTCCGCCAGTTTGGTGAGCGTCGCCGGCCCGGCAATGCCGTCCGGCTTCAGGTTCTGCGACTTCTGGAACACGATGATCTCGGCATTCGTCTTCGCGCCCTTGCGGTTGTCGACGACGAGCGCCGCACCGTTCGCGATGTTCAGCGCGGCCTGCAGGTCAGCGACCGTCCACACGCGGCGAAGGTCGCCCGTGTTCAGGTCGAGATCGCCCGAGTAGGTGCCGAGCTTCCCCTGCGACGTGAACTGCCATGCGTGGATCTGCTCGCGCGGCCAGAAGCCGACCAGGGGCATCCCTCCCGGCGTGCCGTCGTTGGCCCAGTAGTCGGCCACGACGAGCCGAATCCCGAGATCCACGACCGGCGACCAGTCGACACTGCCTGTGGTCTGTGCCGAGTTCAGGTAGATGAGCTGCTGCGAGAACGGCACTCCACGGGCGACTGCTCGCTGCGCGGCGGTGACGACCTCGGCGGGAGTCCAGGCGCGCGTGTACACGACGCCGTTCGACTCCTCCGGCTCCGCATCCCACATCACCAGCTCGCCAGCCTGCAGCGGAGTCGCCTTGAGCATGTCCACCAGGAAATTGACCTGATCCGACACGCTCGCATCCTGCCCGTTGAACCAGTAGCGATCCGCGGGAAGCCCGCAGGCGTGCGCGGCAGCGACCTGTTCTCTGTGCTTGTCGGACTCATACCGGCCGTTGTTGCCGCCGCCGGCCTTGATCATGATCCTGGTGGCACCAGCACTCTTCCACGACTGCACGATGTCCGCAGTCACGCCCGGCTGCCAATGCGAGATGTCCGGGAAGAACAGGGGCAGCGGCTGCGGCTTCGGCGGTTCAGGGTCAGGTGTCCCCGGCACAGGGGCCGGGTTCACGCTTTTCCCAGTGCCTCCACGACCGCCTTGGAGATGTCCGCGACAAGCTGCTTGCGCTGCTGCTGCCAACGGTTCGTAAGGGCCATGCCCACGAGGTCGAACTCGCGGTTGCTGAGCTGCTTCGCCCCCAGCGTGGTATCGAGCGCGCCGACCGTCTCCGACAGGCCCGCGCCCGCGTCGAGCAGCTTGCGCGGATCAACGACGCCGTACTCGTCGGCGAGGAAGATCGTCCCGTCCGTGTTGCGAATGAGTCGTGCCATAGTGTCCTCCTCGGACCTTTCGACCGCGGGAGCCGCGGGAGTGTTGGGGAAAGCTGTGATGAGCGGGAACCGGCGCACGTCGCCTGGGAGTTGCCAGTGCCAGGGCTCATACGAATAGGGGCGGACGAGACCCGCCGCGGATAGCGCCTCAACCCGTGAGTCAGTCGCCGTGATGTCGAGCGCCACGCCCCGCACGTGCGCGAGAGCCTGACTGGTGTCATCGGGGTTGTCCGCCGGGGAGTAACCGGCCCAGCCCGCCTGCCATCCGTCGAAGAGTTTCTTCTGCTCCGAGTAGAGGCGGGTAGCTGAGTTGATCGGCGGATATCCGGCTGCGGCCCACGCCTCCGCGACGGCACGCCGCGCGAAGTATGGGGTCTTGCCGAGCGGGACCACATCATCAGGAGACATCGCGTGTCCTTTCAGAGGGAACGACAAAGTGCCCCGCCCATGCAGGCGAGGCACTGTTCCGTTCCGAAGTTCTTACGGTGTGAACGAGAGCCGGAAGGCGGCGTTTCGGAGCAGGACGGACGACGCCTGGTCGCATCCGAGCTTCAGCGACCAGTCCGGCGATGTCGGGGTGACCGGCACGAGCTGCACGATCGTGTAGTTCGCGGTGCCGCCCGTGTTCGGGAGCGCGTACCGCCGGTTCGGCCCGACCGCGGTCGTCCCGTTCATCACCTGAACGTCGATGTACCGCTCGCCGCCCGATTGCCCGTTCGATGCGACGAGCGTGCAGTCCATGAGCATCGGCGAGCCGGTAGGCATGCCTGTGAGTGCGATACCGCTGATCGTGGTCAGGGCGGTTGCAAGGACGGGCGCCGACGCGGGCTCGTAGAACGCGAAGCCGGTCAGGCCGGTGTTGGTGCGCACCCAGCCGGAGCCGTTGTGCACGTACTCGGTCTTCGTGTCCAGGGCGAACCCTGCGAGCCCCGCCCTCTTGTACGCGTAGGCGTCCAGGGCGGCCTTGTTCGCCTTGACGATCCGGTTCCCGACCTCAGCCGCGTAGGTGGCGACCGCGTTCGGATCTCCTGCCGTGTCCGCCGCACCGTTCGCGTCGAAGATCGGACGGCCGGTCACGGAGTCGTTCGAGTTCGCGACCATTGGTTACCTGCTTCCTGTGAGGCGCACGGCACCGGACAGCGGGTCGCTGTTGGTGCCGCGCCAGATGTTGTATCCGCCCGCGCCGGGCGCCGTGACCCCGACCCCGCGGCCACCGCCTGCGAGGTACTGGCCGATGATGAGCGGCAGATCTACCCAGCCGCCGCGACCTCCCACGGGCAGCGCCGTAAGGTTCGCGAGGGACGGTGCGCCGCTGGGGATCGACGAGTGCGCGTGAGACCCGATCGACGCGTTCCCGGCTTCCTGCACGAGCGGCAGGAAGATCTGCGCGGAATCGACCGTGCCGGCGCCGACCGCGTCGCTGATCGCCGTCCCGTAGACCCAGATCCCGCTGTTGTTGTCCGACGCCCAGGGGTCGTTACCCCACCAGTCGGACTGGTATCGCCCGGAGTCCTTCGCGCGGATCGTGATGTCGTACGCGCCGCCGGGCGGTGCCTGCTCCGCGGGCTTCTCCGCCGTCTGGAAGCCGGTGACCTTGCCTTGAATGATGCCGGTCGACCAGTTCACCTCAACGGTGTCTCCGACCGCGGGCGTGTACCCCGCCCGAAAGTACAGGCTGTAGGAGACACCATCGACGGTGACGGTCGCTTTCGGGGTTCCGGTGCCGGTGATCTGCCCCAGCGGCGACAGGGGCCGTGTCGGGCCGGTCACAGACGGAGATCCGTCGACCCAATCGACCCGGACAGGCATCCCGGTGACGGGAGGGAAGAACCCCACGCAGGGGATCTTGATCGTCGAGACGCCGATGTTGACGACCGCGAGCGGCCCCTCCATCCGCACGAACACGGCCGTCTCCGACCGCATCTGAGTCTGCCCCGAGAATTGGGCCGCGATCGTCTCCGCGGCGCTCATGCCAGCCGCCTCGAGGCTCGGATCGTCACGTTCATCAGGTGCGATCCCGACATGGAGACCTTCCTGACGCGGCCGACCACGGCCCGGTCCTGCCCCCGCGCTTCCCACACGTCACCGATCTCAACGAGCGGGTTCACGTGGCACTGCACTTCCACGTCGTACATCTGCGATCCGACCGACTGCGCAAGCACAGCCGCCACGGCCGCGTCGCCCTGTTCCTTCGTCTTCACCAGATCCGACGAGTAATAGCGGACATTCCTGCCGTAGAGGCCGTCCACCGCGAGCGGACCCTCGGTGACCTGCGCGACGCAGTAGAACGGCACCCGGTTCTCGTCCTCGAAGCTCCCGACCACGACGTTGTAGACGGAGTCCGTCGTGATCTCCGACCCAATGTCGGTGATCGTCCCGTCCGCCCCCACCGTCAGCACGCCGACCGGATCGCCGATCTCGTCGGGAATCGGCACCCACGCGCCACGGGAGTTCACAATCATGTCAGCGTCCAGCAGACGCCCCAGTTCGTGCACGGCCTTCAGTCGGCCGCCCTGCGCGGCCTCCCAAGCCTTCTCAGCCGCGATCAGCCGGTCAGGCACCGTGACCTCGACCGGAAGCCCCGACAGGCGCCGCAGCTCCGCATACACGGACGCCCCCTGCAGCGAGCGCTCCGGGAACAGGAACGAGTCCCGCTTCGTCGCCTCGTCCAACGAGACGAACTTGATCTCCACTCGAGACGCGACCGACACCTGAGACCCAAGGACTGTGGCGACCGTCTCCGAAGTCGACGGGACGGCCATCGCCCGGAACGTGCCCAACGACACACGCTCGGCGAAGTCCCCCGCCCGGATCGTCATCAGGATCTCGACGTTCGCCCGGAATGGCGACAGGATCCCGTCCGTGCCGACCGGCACGAGGGAAGCCCCATCGTCAGAGGCGTGCACGATGACCCCGGATCCTTCCGACCCGACCTCGCGGCCCAGGTCAGCATCCAGCGACCACCCCTCGAACCGGAGCCCGGTCAGTACCCGCAACGGCCCGTGGAAGACATCCACGGTCACATCCCGAGTGAACCCGGACTTCAGAACTTCCAGAAGCTGCGCACTGTGCTGCCGCACGGTTCCCCCTATCCGCCGAACCCGGCCAGGTCATACCTGCGATCCAGATCCGACCTCTTCATTGCCGATGCGTCCATGGCCGCACGGGTCACGAAGAACGCGTCCAGATCCTTCCGACGCAGCAGCGGCACATACAGGCCCGGCGTCGGCGGATCTACCTCGTCACCCTCGAAGGAGTGCGCCAGCTCAGACCCGCCCCACCTGTGGTTGACGTCGATCTCCGCCACCGACAACGCCGACAGGAACAGCGGCTGCGGGACACGCATCCGCCTGTCGTCACCACCCAGCCGGATACACACGACGGGCGGCATGTTGTCGTCGCCGACCATGCCCTGCACCCGGTCCGCATCCGCATCCGCCGATGTCCGTACCAGAACCTGTAGCCCCGTGACCCCCTGCCGCGGCTCCGAAAGCACCACGCCAACAACACGCCCCTTGGGACGCGACACGACTCCCGGCGTGGGGCGCGTGATCGTCTTCGCTGTCTCGTCGCCGATGATCACGCGCGCGGCGCCCGCAGGATCCAACGGGTTATGCATCCAGGAGTCCGCGGAATCGATCGTGACCGATGACGAATCCGTGAACCCGAGAGAGATCCCCGCGGCATTGAACTGCTCCGCCCGGTACGTCACCGGGACGCCGAAAGGCACCTCGAAATCGATCCGGGAGAGCGCCCCAGACACAGGCGCGCGCACAGCGCCCCGCACCCGATGCTCCCGCCCGCCGGCAAGCCGATACACGGTCACCGTCGCCGTGCCCGCCGCGAACGAAGCGAAGAACACTTCCACGCGGGGGCACGGCGACGCGTCCGTGAACGCTGTCAGAGTCGGACCAGCCATCTATCGCCGCCTCCCCACACCACGCGACACAGCCGTGTCATACGCGGTGATCTTCCCGTCCACGATTCGGCCCAGCCCGTCGCCGCCGATCTCGAGCGTTCCCGTGATCGCCAGCCCCTCAAGGCTGAGCTGCTCCCCGCTGCCCTGTTGCCTTATCAGACCGAGCCGGCTACCTGCCTCGTACCAAACCTCGCGCGAGCGCGGCAGGCGTGCCGGATCCATCGACATGTATGCCTCAGAGAACTTCTCGGCGAACTTGTGAATCCCGCCGGGCCTGTAGCCGTAGATGCCAGGCTCAAACCCACCATCTGCGAACGCCTTCACGCCGAGGTCGTAGACCCCACCGTTCGCGTTAGGAGACACCGTTGTGCTGCCGACCCTGTAGGACTGCCCACCCTCAGCGTCAACGAACACGCGCACACGCTTTCCGTCGTTCAGGGTTATGAACTGATCGATCGCGCTCTGCGCCGTCGCCGTCTCCGCGAGGATCTTCAGCTCCTTCTCGGACGGCAGCGCGAACACCTTGTCGGCCAGTGTCTGCACCTGATCCGCGTTGAATCCGGCCTCTATCGCAGAGTCGATGAACGCCTGACGCTGCGCCGCGAGCGTGCCCGCATACTTGTCCGTCGCGTCCTTCGCCGACATCGTCGTCTTGTCGACCTCGTACTGCGCCTTCGCGGCATCCTGAGCCGACCGGGCGACATCCGACAGCATGGCCGCGTTTGACGCGCCGGCCGCCGTGGACTCGTCGAGCGATGCCACGAAACCATCCGTGGTCCCGTTCAGCTTCTCGTACTCATCCCGCTGCCGCTGCACCTCATCCGAGATCCCAGCCAACGCCTCCTGATACTGCGCGTTCGCGGTGACCGCATCCTGATTGACGCCGTTCGCCTCATTGATCTGATCGATGAGCTTCGACATCTGCGACGACAGATCTTCGACCGTCTTCGCCTCGTCCATGTACGCGTCAGCCGCCGTCTTCGCGGTCAGAGCAGTCCGCCCCATCACGATGTCAAGAAGCTTCGTGTCGTCTGCGGCCATTCCAGCCCCGGACGCCGCCCGCACCAACGCGTCGTGAAACTCTGGCCCCATGTTCTTCAGCAACTCGGCCGCCTGTGCCGAGTTCATGCCCTTCGCGAGCATCTGGAACGCTGCCGACGCGCGAGGCAGATCCTGGTCCGCGGTCTCCGCTAGCGCCTTACCGACATCGTTGATCCGAAGCAGCGCATCCGCGGCGTCTCCGACGATGATGCCGCTGCTCTTGTGTGCCTCCCGCACCTGATCCATCAACGCCGGAAGGTTCTTCAGCAGCCCTGAACCGTCACCGTTAAGGAACTTCTCCACAGAGTGACCCTGCGTTGCGGTGGCGAACACGTCGGCCGCATCTGTCGCCGTCAGAAGCGCGTTCCTCAGGTCTTCGGCCGACGCGGTTCCGGCTTCGTTTGCAGCCCGGAGCCCCTGCACGGCGACGACTGCCGCGAGCATCGCGATACCCCAAGGTCCGCCGAGGAACGATGCCACTCGACCAAGACCGCCACGAACTCCCGTGCCCGTGATGCCTAGTTCCGCCATCGCGACCTTGAACGCGACGATCTTCGGAACGGCGATAAGCGCGGCCCCGCCGATCAGCAACAGCACGCCAGCTAGAGAGCCACCGATCATGATCAGACCCTTGACCGGATCCGGCAAGTCACCCATGAAGTCCGCGAGGTTCTTCACCGCATCCGCGGTCCCCGCGAGTGCGGGGAGCAGCACGTTCCCGAAGTCAATCGCCGCGTCTCGCACAGCATTGCCCGCGATCCGGATCTTTGACTCCGCGGTCGCATACCGCTTCGCCGCCTCGTCGGTGAGCGCGTTGCCCTTCTCGAACTCCTTGTTGCCCATCTCCATCGCGCCGGCAAACTGATCCGCAGCAGACGACGAGCGCAGCAGCGCATCGCGCATGCGCACCTCGGTGATGCCGAGATCCGACAGGATGCCGAGCGTCGAAGAGCCCTGCGCCTCCGCGTTAGCAAGACCCTTCACGAACGCAGACAGCGCCTCGGCCGGGTTCGACTTCCACAGCTCCTTGAACTTCTCGGAGGTCATCCCCGCTGCAGAGGCGTATTTGTCGAGCTTCGCGCCGCCAGACTCTGCCGACGCGGCGATGTCGATCAGCACCTTCGAGACCGCCGAACCGCCGGCTTCGGCTTCGATGCCTACCGACGACAGCGAGGTGGCGAGTCCGAGCACCTGGCCCTCGGTGAGGCCAACCTGCTTACCGGCGCCCGCGAGGCGCATCGCCATGTCCATGATCTCGGACTCAGTAGTGGCGAAGTTATTGCCCAGCCCGACAATCGCGGATCCGAGGTTCGACACCTTGTCCTGCCCGGTGCCCATGATGTTCATGAACCGAGCGAGCGACGTCGCCGCCGTCTCAGCAGAGAGGTTCGTCGACTCTCCCATGTCGATCATCGTCTTGGTGAAGGCCGTGACGTTCGGCGTCTCGATTCCGAGCTGCCCGGCTGCTTCGGCAACCGCCGCGATCTCCTCATGCGATGCCGGGAGAATGCTCGTCAGACCACGCAAGCTCTGCTCGAGTTCGGCGAGCTGTGCCGGCGTGCCGTTCACGGTCTTCGTGACACCCGTCCAGGCCGTCTGCCAGTCCACCGCAGCCTTCGCCGCCAGGCCGGCCCCTGCAAGCATTGCCGTGCCGGCGGCGACGCCCGCGGCACCGAGCGTGTTGAACGCCTCCCGCTTCTGCGCCAGCTTCTCTGCCTCGGAACCAACCTCACGGGTCTTCCGCGAGGCCTCCTCCATGCCCTTCGTGTACTCGGCCACCTGAGCCGACAGCCTGACCTTCACGACGCGTTCAGACATCGCACCTCCGTTACTGCTTGAACGGGCGGTGCACGTCGCCGCTATACTCGGCGCATGTTGCTCCTGCTCGCGTTCCTGGTGATCGGCCTTGGCCTATTCGGGTTCTTCGGCTTCTGGATCCTCGGATCCACCTCGAGGCGGCAGCGCAACGCAGAGTTGAACGCGGAGCAGATCCTCGACGACGCTTTCGATGGCTCGCCAGATGTGACCTTCACCATCAACATGACGACCGTGAAGTACGAGACCGTCATCCTCGGCGCCAAGCAGCGCGGGTATCGCCTCGTCCATCAGGCCGATACGCAGTACGGCCCGAGGACGCTCATCTTCGAGAAGGCCTAGGTCTCTCGCTTCTGATGCTCGACCGACCACACAAGTTCGGTCTTCTCGTCGGGGTACTTCTGCCGCCGCGTTTCCTTCTCGCGCCGCACCGCTTCCGCCGCGAAGTCGACAGACGGCGTGGGCACCACGTAGCGCCCCGTCGCCTCCCACGAACTGGGATCGTTCGCCGGATCCGTCGCTTCAGACAGCGGGATGCCCAGCGAGTTCCGAGGGATCCGCTCGAGCCGGCGCGACTGCAGCAGCAGCTCTGTCTGCTCGCGCGTGAACCGAGACTCCGTGACGGAGACCGACACGACCTCGCCGTTTCGATCTACCGTGACCGTCGCGGGAACCCATCCGTTGAGTTCCCGCACGGTCACGCCCAGCTCGCGGGCTAGCGCTGCTTCTTCTTGGAGGCGCTGCCCTTCGAGGCTTTTCCCGCTGCGAGCATCTTCTGCACGTGGTCGTACTCGTTGAGCCCCCACACAACCAGCTCGACGTTCTTGCGATCCGGCGCCGACAGCGCGGCGTACACCGCGGGCCAGCGGGACTCGCTTTTCCCGTCCTCGTCGGTGCGCACCATGTCGTCTATCTCGTCGCCATCGACGAGGACGATTGCGCGGTAAGCCTGCACCACATCAGGAAGGCTGTACCCGAGCTGCATGTCTCGGTTTGCTCCTGCCCGCGGCGGACACTTCGATGTGATGCCCTCCCAGGTCGTGCCGTCAACCGGCGACACCCGCACGGTGACGATCTTCCCGCCAAGCAGCACTTCCTGCTCGACGGGCTCCGTCTCTGCCAGCTCCTGCTTCGCCGCAGCGATCAGGTCATCCAGATCAGAAAGCATGTTGCCCCTCACTTCACCACCGAGCACGACGAACAGCGGGGCGGGCACGGCGGTGACCCACCCGCCCCGCTGATAGATCCCCAGGGATCAGCCGGCGGCGATCGTGACCTCGCGCCGAACCGTGTCGGTGACGTACATCTTCACCGACTTGGACAGCTCGCTGTTCGCAGTCGGCGGGTTGTCCCGCGCGATGCCGGTCTTGCACGGGATCACCGCATTGATCTTCTGCGCAGCCGCGAGCGCTGTCGCGTTCGGGTAGCCGAGCTGGTGCACGACGAATCCCGCGGTGCCCGCCGTTCCGAGCGCAGTCTCGGTCGGCGTCGGGCTCGTCCGGTTGTAGACGTACTTCAGCTCGAGCGCATCCTGCACCGTGCCCGCAAGCTCGATGATCTGCGCCAGCGTGTACCGACCCGTGGTGATCGCGTTCTCCGTGATCGTGTGGTTGAAGCCGTCCGCCGTCAGACCATAGGTCAGCGGCTTCACGCCAGCGGCGGTCAGCTCCGACAGCTTGGGATTGCCGGGGTCGGCGATTGCAGGCACCCACAGCACGCGACCGTTACCATCGGCCGCGACTCCGTTCTGAGTTGCTTCGAGAGGCATTGCGCCCCCTTCCTGCCCGGCATCCGGGCATAGAAAAAGCCCCCACCGTGGTGAGGGCTTTCAAACGACTAGGGTTACTTCTTCGGCTTCGCCGGAGGATCCGCGGGCGGGCCCGGGGTCGGCTGCGGGTCGGGCTCGATGGACTGTGCCTCGACGTAGCTCGGTGGGCGTGCCACGTCGGACGGCTCCACACCATCCACGACCACGTACGCGTCAGGGTCCGCGTACAGCGTCGCCTCGGGCACGTCGTACTCGTGATCCGGCCCACCGGCCGAACGCACACGAATGAAACTCATCTCAACCTCCTCGGTTGGATCGATAGGTGAAATCGACATCGACGTACCAGAGCGACGGAGACACCTTGTCGTCTTCGATCGCCTCGGATTCGTCGTCGATGAGCAGCGGCCAGCAAATCCGGCCGGGCACTATCGGCGTCCAACCGTTGGTGAGCTGTCCGATCAGAGCGCTCGCGACGCGGCGCGCTGCTGCTGGATCCTCGCCGACGCAGCGCCCAATGACGCGCATCGT
Organism: Microbacterium sp. MMO-10; assembly: GCF_037148715.1. Lineage (NCBI taxonomy): Bacteria > Bacillati > Actinomycetota > Actinomycetes > Micrococcales > Microbacteriaceae > Microbacterium > Microbacterium sp. MMO-10. The sequence continues at coordinate 447,748 of NZ_JBBCSV010000001.1, forward strand.
GCGCCCCTCGTCGCCATCCCGACTGCCGGTGTAGCGACGATCAGAGATCTCGTCGGGTCCGTGGTCGTGCAGCACGACATACGACGCGCGCACCACCGTTCCGTCACCGTTGAGAGGCGCGGTCGAGTCATGCACGATCAGGTTCGGCCGCGCACGCGCCCGGGTCAGGATCGTTTCGAAATGGGCTTGACGATTCACGTCCCCCCCAATCCGTCTTCAACGGCGATGAGGACGCCCCTCACCAGGTCTTCCTGCATCTTCTCCTCGGCGACGAGGTAGTTTCTCTGCGGCTTCGCGTTCACGCCGCCTGGCGCTTCCTCGACGATGCCGAGCGAACCCTGCGCCCGACCTGGACTCGGGCCGACCTCCGCGAAGATCTCTCCGCCTCCGAAGCCGCTGTACTCGTGCATGGTGTAGTCGATCCCAGCCGGATACCCCGGCAGATGGCGATCCGACTTGCGGTGAGCCTCGAGTCGCCAGGCTTCTTTCCCGACGAACGCGCTGCGCTCAACGGCAACCCGAAGGTTGTCGACAACCTTCGGGGTCGCCTGGTCTAGAACCGCGGCAAAGTCGTTGACCTCGGAGAAGTCGAACTCGATGCCGGTCACTGCGTCTCCCTCACAGGGATCCGCCGCGAGGTGGCGTTCGTCTGCGCCCGGTCGGCGTCGATGAACACGACCACGCCGACAAGATCAGGGTCATCCTCTGACCCGGTGATGTCCACACGGTCATCCTTGTGGACTCCGAGCGAGGCCAGCACCGGGAGAGAGAGCGTCGGCCCCTGCTCAGTGAAAGCCTGATCCGCCGCCTTACTGCGACGCGTGCGCGCACCGGAGAACCGGAGCTTGCACCGCCCCTCGTAGACGAGATCCGGCGGCGCCTTCACGTACTGCAGCAACTCCTCCGACCACACCTTCCCGCCGGACGGGCGAGTGATCCTGCACGTCTCGCGCATCTCCTGCTCGGCTTCCCACCGAGACAGGGCCAGGTCAATACCCGCGGCCGTCATAGAGAGCGATCGGGGCGTAACCGGACACCGGGACACGGATAGACGGGGAATCGAGCCCGCGGGAGAACTGCGCCGTACTCAGCCCGGACGACGCGTTCGGTCGGAAGGATCGGATCGTGGCGAGCTGCGCATTGCTGAACAGGTCGCCCCGTTCCCAACGGCGCGTGACCTCTTCGACCGTCACCGAAGTCTTGCCGTCCGGGTTCACCCAGCACTCAACCGACACCATCAGAACGATCGCGGCGACGTTCGCGGGCACATCCTCCGCAGTCCACTCGAGGCGACGCGCCTCGCCGCGCACCAGATCCGAGATCGTCGTGATGACCGCAGCAGCACGCATGTAGTCAGCCGAGTCGGCCGTGAACGTCATCCCCAGCCAGCCGGCGAGCCGATCAGGCTCCGTGAGCGGTGCGCCCATGCTTCACCTCCTGGGATCCGTGCTGTGCCCCGGCCGGATCACGGCCGGGGCACAGCTTCGGGTTACGCCGCGGCGACGGTGACGCCCGTGCCGGTCATGGTCACGTTCTCCGTGAACACGACCGTCTTGGACGCCGAACCGGTGACCTTCGCACCAGAGACGCCCTGCAGCTCGTTGATCTCGTCCGCGATCACCTGGTTGGTGGCGTTGAACGGGATCGGGTCCGTGGTCGAACCGTCCACCGTCAGGGTGAAGGTGCCACTGCCCGGCAGGCCGCTCACGGTGTACTTCGCGGATCCGGACGCCGGACCGAACGTGACCTTGATCGCTCGCACGAACTCCATCTGCGGGGCGCCGTTCTCATCGAGCTTCAGGCGACCGTCCGCGCCGATCTCGGGGTCCGTGATCGGCGTTGCGCCCGTGAAGGCGTGAACCACCGACCGATCCTTGAGCTGCGTGCCGTCGTAGTCCCACACCTGAGTGACCGCGAGCCCCTGGCCAGCGGCGACACCGCCACCCTTAGCTGCACCCTGGGGCACGACCGGAGCGACTGCGGCGACCGCGAGCGCGGACTCGTGAACGAAGAACGACTCGCTCTCGCCGAGCGCGTCGATCTCCACGATGATGAACCCGCCGAGCTTGCCCACCACGCCATCGCGCAGCGCCTCGGGCAGGCCCGACACGTCCACGTCCTGCAGCTTGTCGTAGCTGGCGATCTCCGCCGAGACGCTCGATCCGACGAACCAGTACCGGCCCGAGGTGGGCACGTACTTGTCCTGGAACAGCTTGCGCGCCCAGACGGCGACCTTGCGGGGATCGCTCTCCTTGGCGTTGCCGCTGGCCGGGTTGTAGACGACCCCGAGAACGTAATTTGCGTTGCGGAGCGCGTTCACGGTCGTCTCCTCGAAGTCCTCGAGGACGGCCCGCACCTGCGGCTGCTGGATGTCGCGGCCGTACTCGACCTCATCGAGCGTGGCCTCCTCGGGCGACAGGAACACCGCCGAGTAGGGGTGCTCGTTCAGGGCGATCTGGATCTTGGTCTTCACGATGTCGTCGACCACGATCGCGTCATTGCCGCGCCAGTTCTTCTTGCGGGCGCGGAGGATCGGGGGTCGGCGGAAGTTGAGCACGTCGCCCTCGGCGCCGGTGAAGTCGGCGATCCCGTACTTGTGGACGAACAGCGCCGGGGTCTTGATCTGGCGCTGCAGCAGTGCCAGAGCGTTCGATGCGAACTTCTGGCCCTTCTGGAAGATGTTAGCCATGTGGCTTCCTTTCGATCAGGGGGTTCAGCGGCCCAGGATCTGCTTGGCGACATCCGCCGAAGAGATCTCAGGCTCCTTCTCGGGGCTCGTCCCGCCACGCAGCCTGGGCTTCGGCGTGCGATCCTCGAGCTTGTTGGTCTTGGGCGAGAGGCGTTCGACGAGCTTCTGCGCGTCTTCCAGCAGCTCGTCCTCGGTGGATCCGCGGAGCCGGTCGGCGAGGTCTTCGTCCAGGCCGGCGCGAAGGGCGATCCGGAGTCGCAGGTTCTCGCCCTGCAGCTTCGGATCCTCCTTGCCGCCCTTGGCGGCGTCGGCGGCAGCCTGGCGCGCCTTGTCCCGCTCGCCTCGGAGCTTGGTGATCAGCGTTCGCGCGCGCTTCGCGTCGAACTCACCTTCGAAGCCGTCGCCCTCGTCCGCCGAGTCCTGCTCGTCGGCCGCGCCGTCTTCGTCTTCTCCCGCGTCCTGCTCCTGGTCGTCGCCGGTGACGCCCTCTGCGCCCTCGTCGTCCGTCACGAAGCGGATGCCGGTGATGTCAAACCGGGATGCGCCGATCTGCGCGAGGCCATCAGGCCCGCGGCGAGCGGTGAGCATCATCCGGTTTTCGTTGGTGCTGTCCTGCAGCATGTGCCCTCCTGGGGTTAAGCCCGTCCAGCTCGGACGGGAAGTCGTGGCTCGAATGCCTCGAGCGCGTCGAGCAGACGCTCGCGGTCTTTCGGGGTGCGGGTCTTGCGGGAACCGAGGTACTGCTCGACCGATGCTTCGGGGCCGATCTCGCCGCCCTTGAACACGGCCGCCGCGGTGCACATGCAGTTGTCATGCGCGGCGAAGATCGCGGTTGATTCCATGTAGACGGCCCCGCGATCAGCGAGAAACCGGCAGAATCGGCAAGCCCCCGCTGAGGTGATCCGCTTCCATCCGACGCATTTCGGATCCTGATCGGCACCGGCCCGGAAGGTGTCGCGTCCGCCGTCCAACCCCGTGCGCAGCGCGCGCCCGGTCGTGGCCCCGAACAGCAACCGCCTCACCTCTGCCGGCGGGACGCCCTGCGAGAGGAGCTTCTTCGCGGCGTACGGCCCCTTGAACGTCAGCGAGGCGCGGAGCTTCGCACCATCCATGCCCGGCAGGACGAACGACACATGATCGATCAGCCCCGCCGCGCTGCGCTGCGCCTCATAAGCCCGCTGTGCAAGCGACTGTGACGCCGCATAGTGTCCGGCGGTGATCTGCTCGGCGGCGAGCACCCATCCCGGACCGGTCGCATCGATCGCGTTCAGATCGAGCGCCGGGAACAGGGCCGCGAGGCGCAGCAGCGCCTCACGGTTCAGCTCCCTCTGCTCCCGGCGGTACTGATCATTGAGCGACATCGGCCTGAATCAGGCGGCCCATCTGCGCGAGCGGATCCGCGGCGCGCATCTCCGCCCACTTCTTCGCCTTGTCCGGCGTCACGCCAGGCACCATCTCCCACAGCCCCTGCTCGGGGATGTGAAGTTGCGTGGCGAGCTTGCCGTACGCGTCCGCAACCTGCGACAGCGAGCGGATCTCGCTGTTCACCCAGTCGATCTCCCCGGCGTAGTCGGTCCAAGCCTCAGCCAGCCCGTCCTGCATGCCGACGAGACGGAAGTGCTGCTTGTGGGCCTCGCCGAACGCGGTCTCGTAGTCGTGGATCTTCCGCTGCGTGGACGCTTCCTCCGCGGCCTGAGCCTCGGCACCGTCGGCGTTGTTCGACTGCGCTCCAAGCACCGTCTTCTGCGAGACCTGAGCCGTTGCCGCGAGATCCTGCTTCGAGTCCCGCCGCGCCTCGATGTACCCGTTCAGCGCGGTGCCCTCGAGGGTGCCGACCTTCGCTTCCGGGTTCTCGATCAGTAGTAGCCGGTCGCGCTCGAGCACCGTCTTGGCCCGCGCCGCATCCTCGTCGGTCTCCGGCTTCGCCATGCCGGTGATGTACCGGATGACCCACGATGCGAAGCTCTGCGTCAGCAGTCGATCGAAGTTCGTCTGATCGATGTTCGACTGGATCGGGATGAGGGGTTCCACCTCGCCCATGACCGAGCCTTCATCGTCGATGTCCCCGGCGTACCGGACCACTGGAAGGATCCCAGTGCCGTGCACCTGTTCCTCGATGTACTCAGCCTTCGACCCGTCCGGGTTGATCTGCATCCGGTGCAGCTTCTCGTCGTCAACGACCGTGAAGTGGAACTTGCTCCGCGATGCCACCTCGAGGAACCCAGCGTATTGAGGCCACTCATCGGCCTCGGGATCCTGGTACAGCGCGACCATGTTCCGGCCGCTGAAGATCCGCGTCTTGGGGACCGGATCACCAGGGAGCGACATCGCGAACGCCTGCCCGCCCCACAGCGCAGCCTTGTAGAGCCGCTTCTGCCGGGTCGCCATCTGGTTCCCGGTCCAGATCTGCCAGAGCCGGTCCTTCAGCCTCTCGACGCCAGGTGCGTACCCCTGAATCTCCATCGACTGCGACAGAATCCGGATGATCAGCATGATGAGCGGGACCGGCGCCTTCTCGAGCAGCGCATCCAGCTCCGGGTTCGCCTCCCGGGGCTTGAACGGCGCCACGTGCTTCCCGCGCGCCCAGTCGCGCAGCACGGTCTGCCGCTCGCGCTCCTGCATCATCAGCGGGATGAGCGAGTCCTGCGCCAGCTCAAGGGTTGCCCTCTTCGACATCACCACACCGTCCCTTGTGCTTGGCCGCGCTTCTTCGCGGAGTTGAGAATGAGCGTGCGCACCATGCGCGCACCGACCGCGCACACGGCGAGGTCGATCTTTCGGGGCGACTCGGGGCCGTCCTTCATGAGCGAGACGCCGTGTTGCGTCGGGAACCGTCGCGCGTTCTTGAGATGACGCACCAGCTCCGGGTTCCCGTCGTGCCAGAGGTCGCCGCCCTCGAGTTCTTCGACGAACAGTTCCGCAGCGGCGACGAACTTCGCGCCCTCGCCGTTCCGGTTCGACATGTCGAAGGACACGGCGTGCCGGTTCGACTGCGCCCACACGATCAGACGCGGCCCGAACTCGCGGTGCCACTCGTCGACCATCGGCTGCCAGAACCTGTCCAGCGTGCCGTCCTCGCGGGTATGCGACGGGTCCGCGAAGAACCCGAGCACCTTGTAATCCCGGAAGATCGACTTGACGAGCGCGTTCACGTCAGCGCGCGGTACGACCCAATCGAAGTTCTTCCGGCCGCGCTTCGGCGGTGACTGCCACAAGCCCATCGTGAACACGACACCATCGGCCAGCCGGCACGCAACGAGCGCGGTCGCGTCGTCGTTCTTCGAGCCGTCGAAGAACAGGGCGATCTCGTCGCCCCGCTGCAGGGTCGCGTCAGTACGCTGCGCATCGACAGCGAGGGGATCCAGCCACGCATCCTCAGACGCGACGATCTGGTTGTACCAGAACCGGCGCGACTGCGACGGCGCGATGCGCGGATCCTCAACCTGCTTCCGCAGGCGCTTGACGTTCAGCCACACCGAATCGCCACGCACCGACTCGAGCACTTCCACGATCACGTCAGGGTCGTTCTCGTCGACGAGCGGAGCCTCGGGGCCAGCCTCGAGCGAGTCGTACATGAGCCCGGACAGCAGGAACTCGTCGGGGCGAGCCTGAGCCTGCTCGAAAGCGAGGCGTGTCCGCTCGAGCACCGAGTCCATGCCGGGTTCGTACGCATTGGAGAGCTGCAGCAGGCGGCCATTCACGCCCTCGGCGGACTTCGCCGCGTTGCGAGACAGCGTCTCGTACATCGCGATGCCGTTGTTGTTCTCGCGCCAATGATGCGTCTCGTTCGCGAGGGTGAACGTCGGGCGTGCGCCCTCGAGCGGTGCCGGGTTCGACGTGAGCGCCTGCAGGAACCGCTCGTCGCCGAGCGCGTAGATCTGCTCCTTGCCGATCGCGAGCGCGTACTCGGCCTTCGCGTCGTCGGTGAACAGCCGCGGGAACAGGCGCATCGTGTTCTTCGTCTGCTCCTGCGTCACCGCGAGGATCTGCACCCACGCATTCGGCTGCTCGCGAGCACGCGCCTTGCCTCGGGAGATCCCATCGAACACCGGCAGCCCGACAAGCTCGTTGCCGCTGATCGCGGCACCCATCGGATCCTTGCCATGTCCCTTCAGGCGCTGCATCACGCCTTCACGGTCGAAGATGAACTCGCCGCGCTCGTCGACCGCGTACCACCAGAGCCAGAAACGGGCCTGCTCTGCCGTGAACTTCCACGGTTCGCCGCGGGTGAGCTGCAGCTTCTGCCCCGACCAGACCAGCGAATCCCAACCGATCGAATACTGCGGCAGGACGAACCGCCCCTTGGCGTCCGTCTCCCACGTCGGCCCGAGATAGGACGGCGGGTACTTGAACGCCGGCCGCTGATCCGGCTCGTTCAGCAGCTCCCGGTAATAGCGAAGGATCTCGGCTGAGTCATCGTGCTTCGCAACAACGCGCCTGCGTGCCACACGATCACCCCGCAATCGCTATCCGGAGCGGTTCCACCGTGCGTTCGCTGCCGCCTGCGCCTGCCGCGACCGCGGCGAAGCCGACTTCTCTTCCTCAGCATCCGGCAGCGCAAGCTGCTTGATGATCGAACCGAACGTCGCACGGTGCATCCGCAGCTCCTGCAGCAGCGGATGCGCGGTGTCCTGACCCATCGACCCGGCCACCACGAAACTGGCGCCGTCAAGCTCCTTCTCCAACAGCTCGATGATGTCGATTTCCCGGCACGCGCCCTCCAAAAGCAGCGCCTCGTGTGCCGAAAGGTCGTAGACCGCGACCGTTTCACGCCAGAACTTCCGAGCCTTCGCGCCCAGCTTCGGAGGAGCCGTTTTCGTTGCCACGACTGGCCTCCTCCCGGTTCATGCCTCACCCGGCATGGCCGAAAAACCGGCAAATCATGCATGCTGATGCCTGCTTGCTAGGCCCGTCGGTCTGGGTGCCTCATCCAAGGGGGTACCCCCCGGGGGTATGGTCAGCGGGAGGGGCGCCGGGCGCGGATCCCCGGGTGCTGCTCGGGTTGCCGCTTCCTCGCGGCCGTGTACTTCACGTATTGAGCAGCACGAGCCTCAGCCTGCGTCTTCTGCTTATGGTGCGTCGAGCACAGAGCTTGCAGGTCATCGTGGTTGTCACGGTGTGTGCGATGGTCAGCGTCAGTCGCAGGCTCGGAGCATCGTCGACCCGAACGTGAGCGATGCTCACAGATACCACCAGCACGACGGATGCACGCAGCTCTGCGCTTCACCCAGTCAGCCGGCAGCCCCTCCCTACGCCGGGAGGTATGCCATGCCATCAGCCCTGCCCCTGTGTCTGGGCCTCTGCTCCCGCCTCCGCCGCAGCCTTAGCCTCGAGGTCCGCAACGCGCTGCGTCCACTTCGCATGCCCTTTGTGCAGGCCACCGATCCGCGCGCCAAGATCCCTGCCACGAACGGAACGACGGCGCCGCTTCTCCCCCATGCTCTCCCACTCCCCGATCTGCGCCTTGAACTGCGCCAGGATCAGACGGGCCGTGGTGAGCTGCGTCAGGGTACTGCGCTCGGTCGGCACCTCTGCATTCACGAGTGCACAACCTCTCCGTCACGTGCGGCGAGTATCGCTGCGATATCGTCACGGAACCGCTCGTGTGCGCTCTCGCCGAGCACGCGGTGCGCATCATTGTCGATGAACACGACATCGGCCGACATCGATCGCATGCGGTTGCTTCGCGGCGTCACGAAGTCGATGCGCCCACCGAAGGGCAGGTCGATCCTCACGGCACCGCTCGCGCGGAACACCGTTGCCTGGATCCTGCGCTCTTCGATCTCCCTCGCGAACACATCGAGTGCTGCTCGCACCTCATGGTCGTCCCGTTCGATGACCACGAAGCGCCGAGCGCCCATGCCCTCAATCAGCATCATCGTCGCTGCGAACTTATTCATGAGTGCCCCCTCAGATACGACGAGAGCCCGACCACGTCGGCCGGGCTCTCGATCAGGTGTCAGACGCGGTACGGCGCGCAGTGGCTGTTCACGTGCCGCAGGATCGCATCCGCGTCGAGCGCGTAGAGGCCCGCGGCACCAGCGGTCGGGCCGGCGAGCACACGCTGCACGATCGGCAGCTCGTCCGTGTCGAGCGGGAACGTCAGCTTGACGTGCGCCTTCTCACCCTCCTGGACGATGGAGAACCCCGTGGAGTTCTTCACGTCGAAACGGCCGGCGGCGAGATCCTTCAGGTGCTGCCGGCGCTCCTCGCGACGCTTCACCCCAGCCTCGTCCATCGCCTTGCGGTGTGCACGCAGCTCATCTCGCTGGATTCGCCCCCACGCGCCCTCAGCGTCACGCCGCGCCGCGTCCCGCTGGGATGTCACCGTGGCGAGGCTTTCTCGCGCGACCTTCGCCTGCTTCTCCGCCGTGCTGCGCCCGAGTCGCGCCTCAGCAAGATCAGCCCGCAGTTCCTTCTTCGATACCATCATGTGCCCCTTCTGTTGGTGGATCAGTCGACGAACGGATGCGTCAGCTCGGCCTCGTCGTCACACACGCTCGTGCGATCGACGACCGACGCCGGAACATCCGTCCCCCAGAACTCCTCAAGCGCGTGCCTCTTCGCCACGCTCACCGGGTCGTGCATCATTGCCCCTCCCTCGGTTGAAGATGCGGGGCTACTTCTATCCCGCGGCCCAGGCTCGCGGCGGTCCCCTTCACGGGCGGGTAGCCCAACGCGGCGGACCAAAGCCCGCTCTCAGACGTTGAGGGGATGACGGGCGTCGAACCCGCACATCAGGATTGGAAATCCCGCGCTCTACCACCTGAGCTTCATCCCCGAGCGCGACGCCGCCGTTTCTACCAGTGGCCCTTCTGCGTCGCTCGTGGTGTCTCGCGCCACGACCTCGCGCCCTCCATTGCCCCGGCGTTGAGGGTTGCCGTCCGGTGATCAACCGGAAGATATGAGCGCAGCGCTTATGCTGCTTGCGGTTCCACGAACCGGATATCGAACACCCGCTTGTCGCGGACGCTGAACGTCGTGATCGACGGACGCGACCACTCGCCGGTCAGATTCTCGAACCACGATGAGCCCGGGTCGAACATCGAGCACGACACGATGCAGCGCCCACGAGACTCGCGGTAGCCCGGCTGGTGGAAGTGACCGTGAACCACGATCGTCGCGTCCCGCATCGGGGAACGCAGCGAAGCCGCCTGATTCGCGATCCACTGCGGCATGCGCTCGATCTGCTTCGCATGGTGTCCGTGAGTGAACGCCAGACGCGTGTCCGCAACGTCCACATACGTGATCACGTCATGCTGCGATGCCGGGAAGTGGAACGTCAGATCCAACTTCGTGCCCAGCAGCTCGAACGCATCCATCACCGTCCGCGCCACACCGAGACCATGATCGCCGTATCCGACCTTCCCGGCGGAGTTGCGCACCTCACCGTGATTCGACGGGACCGCCACGATATGCGTGCGGCCGGCGAGCGGCGCGAGCGTCAGAATCGTCTGCGTCAGCCTCCGCTGCCACTGGCGAATCTGCTCCGGGAAGTCCAGAAGGTTGGTCGCGATCTGGTTCGGCGCCGACGACGTGATGCCCTCCACGGGATCCCCGTTGTCGGCGATGATCAGCTCAGAGGGCCGGCGAACCTTCACCATCGCCGCAACCTGAGCGAGCGCTGACTCGAACAGGGCGTTCATCTCGTCGATCGTGTCGGCGTCGGGACCGTCCTTGCCCATCTGCCCGTCAGCGAGACAGACGACCATCGGCAACCCCTGCGCGTGCGGTGCCTTCAGCGGCCGAACGGGCTTGATCATCGACGCCAGTTCGCGCGCGATGTCGGACTCTTCGCCCTCTGCGGGGATCGGCTCGAACGTGAACAGGAAGCTGTAGGTATCTTCCTTGTCGTGGTGCGTCTTCGTCCACTGCGACACCTTGCCGACGATCCGGAACGCATCCGGGTCGAGCCCGGCGAGCGTCAGCAGCTCCCGATAGTCCGTGACCATCTGACGCACTGGCCCGGTCGATGCCGTGCCGCCCGTCTCGTCGAACTCCGCATGCTTGCGGTACCTCGCCGGAGGCTCGGGCAGGGGCGACTCGCTCAGCACGTCGGCGAGCGTCACTGTGTGGTCACCTTGCGCCGGTAATCACGCATCGCCGACTCTCCGATCTCCAACCCTTCAGGCTTCAGGGTCCGGGCGAGCGCCGCCGACGACCACTCAGGATTCTTCACCGCGGCGTCGAACGCCTTCCGGTCGGAGTCGTCCAGCCCGTCCCGCCAGATCTCAACCCGAGATCGGTAGCCAGACTTCGCGCTCGGCGGCGACTTCAGAACATCCTTCAGCGCCATGCGGCACCTCCTCACGAGAACCCCGCCAGCCCATGCGCCAGTCGGTCACGAGATCGCGTCGCCGGTTTCAGGCAACGACCCGGCACGCTGACTCGCAGTCCGTGCTCATGGTCGCCGCGTTACTCGCGGTCAGTCCGATGCAATGCGCGCCTATAGTGAGGGCGATCGGCGGCGGGGAAGAATTGAAGCGGCGGGACGGGGGCAACGCCCCGCCGCGGCGCACGAAAAAAGACCCCGAACCACCTCGTGGTCTTCGGAGTCTTATCGCGCTTGCGCTAGCTTAACACAGATTCAGGACAGTTGGTGACACTTGATCCGCGGCCGTCACTGCGCGCCGATCGATTCCGCATCGGACTTGTTCTCCTCGACCGGGAGCCGGCGGTTTCGGTAAACCGCTTCGATCCACCCGCCCGGCTCCTGCGCGAGGTAGTGGCGCGCGTCCTCCAGTGATGTCGAAGACGCCCAGAAGTCCCCGTTGGCGTCGAGCACCCAGTAGTCGTCGGGTTCGCCCTGCTCGGCCAGGACGGAAGCCATCCAGCGGTCGAACTCACGGATTCGCTCTCGGGGGCGGGCTTCCATGTCCATCCGGCCGCCCAGGGGCGTGTCGACCCGATGTGCATCGATCCAGGCGGCGCGCACTTCCTCGGTCGTCGGGGTGTAGTCGGTCATCGTCCCTCCCGTCCTGGGCTCCGTTGACTTGTGACACCCGCACGCGCACGACGGCACGAAACAGGCACCCGCGTTCGGGACATTGCACATCATGATGTGACCGCTCATGGTTCATCGCTTCCTCCCACTGCGGCGATCCCCACCGCGATTCGATCGCGCCTGGCGTTCAGCCTCGAGCAGATCCGACTCGCGAACCCGACCGAGCATGAACGTCAGCCACCCTTTCGCTTCCCAACGGCGGATCGTGCGCACATCACGCCCCACACGATCCGCCGCCCCCTGCCTGTCGTAGATCGCCAACCAGTCACACCCCCGCTCGCACGCGCCGCCCCCACCCGTCGCGCACCTCTGTGCTGCGGATCATGACAGCGCCCGGCTCGGGACCGGCCAGCACCTCGAAGCGATACCCGGTCGCGATCCTCACGGGGCGCGCGAACGGTATCTCGTAGACGCGCACATGGCGCGCATCGGTCTTCGCGCGGTTACGCCACCCGCGCACCTTCATGCGGGGGAAGTGCACCGGGGTGCGTCGCCTCATCGGCGGGCGCGCTTGGAGAACCGGAGCAACGCCCACCAACGGATCCGCTCCCACCGCGACGGGCGCGGCATCACCGCCGGAGCCCGCGTCGGCTGCGGGTGCTTCACGTCCGGATCCGCCGGCCGCATCCGCCACTGCGTCGAGTCGCCCTCCTCGGTCAGATCGATCAGCGTCTCCGCCGTCGAGTCGACGAGATCTTCGCCGACCGTCTGCACCTGGTTCCACTCACGCTCGCCTGTGCGAGCCTCAATCACGTACATCTGCATGCTTGCCCTCCAACTTGTCGATGACGTCTTGCAGGTAGTCCGGCCGGAACCCCGTCCACGCGGACACCTCGAGCCCGAGCGACGGATCCACGACCACGATCGGCGCGCCGAGGAAGCCTGTTGCCTTCGCCTCGGCCATGTGCTCCGGATCCCGCACGTCCTTCTCTTCGAAGTCGACGCCCGCCTTCTCGAGCGTTCGCTTCGTCCCGATGCAACCGCCGCACCCCGGTTTCGTGTAGACCGTGATGCGGGCCGTCACACGGCCCCCGCCTGCGCCTCGGCGCGCTCGATCTCCCATGCGAGGTACTGAGCCGCCTTCCGCAGATCCTCGACCTCAGACCCCTTGTGCGGCGCGCGCATCACGTACTTGATCACGTTCCCCCGCAAGAACGACTCATGCCGGGTGATCTGAATCACCTCAACGCCCGAAGGATGCGAGGTGTAATGCGCGGGATGCTCCACGGCATCGGCCTTCGGCTTGGCGAAAGCCTCCGCCTCGTCGAGCCGCATCGCCGCCTCGACACGCTCCCAATGATCGGGCTTCATCCACTCCGCCTTCTCCCCGTGCCAGCGGTAGCCGTCACGGTCGAGCGACCCTTCGTCGATTCCGCCCGGGTCGTACCCCAGCACTCGAAGCAGCTTGACCGTCTCCGGATACTCAACCCTCGGAATCCGCGCCATCAGCAAGGCACCTCCTCGCGGCGCACGTGATTCAGCGCCATAGTCAGCGCCGCATGCCATGTGAGGAAGCAATAGGTCCGCCGGCCGAGCTTCAGATGCCAGCAGCCTTCTTTGTGCTGCCTGATCGTTGGTTTCCGCATCATGCTGCCTTCCCTTCCCTTCGGCTGAAGCACTCAGCCCAGAACCCGTCATCATCCGCGGGCGCCAGCCACCCGCACTTCACGCACTCGTACCGCGTCTCGTCGCCGGGCAGCTCCGGCGGCGTCACCTTCACGGCGCGCAGACCGCACGCCGGCACCGGGCACGGCTGCGCAGCCCACCACGGCTCCTCGCGCAGCGACCACCGCTCGAACACCGTCCGCAGCGTCCACTCGTCCCGCGACGCCGGCCGCCCGATCACCGCATCCGCGAGAGGCACGATCTCCTCCCGCTTCGACAGGTCGCCAAGCCCGGCCAAGATCTCGGCAACGGCCGCGGACGCGAAGTCGTGCAGCACAGCCACGCCCGCCGACACGGGAACCTGCATGCTCCCGTGAGGCATCCGCCCCTGCACGACCTCCTGCGACGACCACAGCAACGTCACGATGTAGTCGGCGGCGTCCAACAACTCAACCGGCACCGGGGGCGGCGCGTGCGTGCGCGCCCCTCCCCCGCCCGGCTCCTTGTCGTAGACCGTCGCCCGAAGCGGATCGATCTGCGCCCGGATGTGCGCCAGCATGTCCGGCACACCCTCGAGCAGACCCTTCGTGCGGGCGAAGCACCGACCACAGATCAGCGAATCGCCCACCGCCTCACGGGGTCGGCATCCTCGGCACTCGTCCGTGACCCCCTGGTTGTAGGCAGGGCACACAGCGAAGTGCTCGCCGCGCTGCTTGCACCCTCGTGCGCACGGAGCGCCGCTCAGAACGGCCCCTCGTCCCATGCGCCCGGCGTCGCCCACGCATCCTCGGCAGGCGGGGGCGTCTCGCGGGCCGCCCCGCCCGCCGCGCGAGTCACCGCTGCCGTTGCGTAGCGGAGCGACGGGCCGATCTCGTCGACCTCGAGTTCGATCGCCGTGCGGTTCTGGCCCTCGCGATCCTGATAGGACCGCTGACGCAGGCGGCCAGACGCTATCACGCGCATGCCTTTCGCCAGCGAGCCCGCGACGTGCTCTGCGTATTCGCGCCACACTGACGCGCGCAGGAACAGCGCGTCGCCGTCCTTCCATTCGTTCGCCTGACGATCGAACGACCGCGGCGTGCTCGCGATCGTGAAGTTCGCGACCGGAAGCCCGCTCTGCGTGTAGCGCAGCTCGGGATCCGCCGTCAGATTTCCTACTACCGTGATGACCGTTTCGCCTGCCATCAGCTCTCCTTACGTGTTGCATCCCAGCCCACCTGAAATGCGAGCCGAGACATCCTCGTTGCGGCCAAGCGCGCATCTCGCACCGCATCCTTCAGTTCATGGTTGCTACTGAACGGCCGCCGCGCGAGCAGAACCCCGTAGGGGTCGCCACCCTGCGCCGCCAGAAGATCGAGCGCACCTTCCATCCCGAACGCCGCAACGAACTTCGCTGACCACCCCTCCGGGGATCGCTCGTTCTCGCGGGTCAGCCACTCCCGATTTCGGTCGCGCTCGCTCACTCCGGACTCCGGTTCGTGCGGTCTGTGATCTCAGCCGTCAGAGTCTGGTGGCACCATGTGCAGCGCAGGTAGACCAGGTCCGGCGTGCCAGCGAATGCCGGATTGAACCCGAGCACGAGCCAGCGGTGTCCGCGCTTCTCGCAACGCGTCAGAAGGCTCATCGGTCGCCCTCCTCGTGACGAATCGTGCGGTCTGCGCCGTGGTCGATGACGCGCGTCGTCACGCCAAGCATCAAGCGCGCCTTCAGCAGAGCTACCCAGCGCTGCCTATGCGTGGAGGAATACCACCAGTTCCCAGACGCTCCTCGCCACTGAACCTCGTAACGGTTCGTTCCGCCGTAGATGATGGTCATCGCTCCTCCAGCCCGTTCGTGCGATCTGCGCTGAGATTGAATATCTCCGGCTCCGGCGTGGGCGCAGGCTGGGGCGGCTCCCGGTGAGACACAAGCTCCTCCCAGAACCGCGGATCGCGACCGAATCCGCGCTCCTCCATGCAGTCCACGCAAACTTCGATGGTGATCTTGGGGCAATTCTCGAAGTCGTTCATGTCGGCCTCGTCGGAGTGATCGCACTCACCCTCGACGCAGTTCTCGCCAAGGGCGTCAGTGATCGTGATCCGCTCCTCGTGCTCAGCCATTGCTCTGCTCCTCACTCCGGATCGTGCGATCTGTGCGTAGCTCCGCCTCGCCCGCTCGCAGCACGGCGAGCATCACGGGTCCGTCCAGGAAGCGCCCGCAGTCGAAGCACTGCAAGCGACTGAACCTCGGCGTGTGGTTGATCTCGTCTCCGTAGATGCCGCGCAGGGACGAGTGCGGACACCGCTTCCGATCACGCCTGCGCATCGCCGCTCCCATCCGTGCGATCCGTGTGGCATCGGCATCCGCAGCTCCACTCCTCGCGGAGGTGGTCGTCAGAGCGGTCGGGGCAACCACAGTCCCGGCACCCGGTCTTTCGATCCGCGGCACAGTCGCCCTTGCCGTTGTGCGGGGCCATCGGGTCGTATCCACACGCTGGACAGTCCAGCGGATCGGGCCCCACCGTGCGATTCGGCGTCGTCTGGTTCGTCCGGCTCGTCTCGAAAACGGGGGCGGGCATTGTCGGCCCGTTCGGACCAATCGTGCGATCCGTGACCGCCTCACAGACGTCCCGATGCTCGCGCCAGAGCTTCCGTGCCTGCTGCGGCGTGCGGCCGATGCACTCCTCGCCGCAGTCCTCGCACTCACAGATCCAGTCGTCGACGTTCCCGAACGGCATCAGCTCTTCTCCTCGTGACGAATCGTGCGATCTGGTGCTTCCTCGAAGCCAATCGTGCGATCCGGGACCGCTCCGCATCGGCACTCACACTCGCCGTCGTGACCCTTCACGTGGTGGCAGATGTGGCGACCGTGAAGGCTGACCGAGCGGGGGCAATGCCCCGCGGTCGCCCAGTAGGCATAGCACCCCCTCATCGCTCGCACCGCTCCGGTGAGGTTGCGGCGCATCGCGGGCACCGCTGCTCCGAGGCCGAGCGCCACCAGATCAGACCGCACTCGCAGTGCTCCCGTTTCCAATGCGTCATGCTCCCGGCTCCCATCCCTTCGCGAGATCGTTCATCTGCTGGTAGTGCCCCGACCACGCGAGGCGCACATCCCCCGTCGTGCCGTGCCGGTTCTTCGCAACGATCACACCGACCTCACCGCGCATGTCGTCGTCGCGGTCATCGCGCCACAGCAGTAGCACCACGTCGGCGTCCTGCTCGAGGTCGCCCGACTCGCGAAGATCCGCGATCGACGGACGCTTATCCATCCGCTCTTCCGACTTGCGGTTGAGCTGAGACAACACCACCACCGGGATATGGAACTCCTTCGCAATGAGCTTCATCGCACGGGAGAACTCGCCCACCACCTGTTGCCGCGACTTCGACGGATCCGACCCCTGCAGCAACTGCACGTAGTCGACGACCAGACAGCCGACCTCCTGCCGGCGCGACACCGACCGCACATGACCGCGGATCGTCGCCACCGTCGCCGCCGCGTTGTCCGCAACCGCGATCGGCAGCTTCATGATCTGCTCTCGCGCTGCCTGCACCCGCAGCATGTCATCGTCCTCGAGCGCGTTGTTCACCAACCGCGACATGTGCACGGATCCGAGCTGCGCGATCAGCCGCTTCTGCAGCTCACCCTCGGACATCTCGAGCGACACGAACGCCGCTGCCTTGCCGGTGCGCGCTACCTCGACGGCCAGGTTCAAGCCCAGCGCTGTCTTGCCTGTCGCCGGCCGCGCGCCGACCACGTACACCGCGCCCGGCCGCAGCCCACCGATCAGCGCATTGACATCCCGCCAAGGCGTCGGCACCAGTTCGGGCTTCTCTGCCAGCGAGGCAATCACCTCGTCAATGGTGGCGGCCACCAGATGAGCATCGACCGTGCCGGCCACGATGCCATCCAGCACGCCTCGAGCGCTCTCCACCAGATCATCGGTTGGGATCCCCGTCTTAGCGGCGAGCATCCGCACCACGTCCGCAGCCTCCGCGAGCCGGCGACGCACCGCGCACTCCGCGACGATCTGCGCATAGTGGCCGCCGTTCACGGCCGTTGGCGTGAGCGACGTCAGCTCGAACAGGTAGTGCTCGCCCTGGTGGATCCGGACGCCCTGCGCGCGCAGCTCGTCACCGACGAGCACCGGATCAGTACCAGCCCCGCGGATCGCGAGACGGCGAATCGCATCCGCGATCTCGAAGTGCCCCGGATCGTGAAAGTCCTTCGGAGGCGCGATGTCCAGCACGTCCCAGGCGCGGCGATGATCGAGCATCGCCGCGCCGAGCGCCGACTGCTCAGCGCTTTTGTCCCAGATCACAGCACCCCCTCGAACAGGGTCTGCTGCGCCAAGCGCCCCGCGATCTTCTCGCAGTACTCCTCGCTCACTTCAACGCCGATAGCCCGACGCCCCAGGTTGCGGGCCGCGACCAAGGTCGAACCCGACCCGGAGAACGGGTCACCAACCACGCCGTCAGTCATCGCAATGAGCCGCTCGAGAACGTCCACGGGTTTCGCGTGCGGGTGGCCGTATCGAGTGGCGAGCCCGCGCGGCCCGGCCACCAAGGCGCCCGTGGTGAGCGCAGACGATGAGCCGCCGACACCGACCGGCCAGGGACCAACGAGGTAGATCATCTCGATGTCGCGTCGGAACCCGGCGTGCGCTCCCTTGATTCCTGCGTCCAGCGGTTTGACGTAGGCGAGCGCCTGCACCGCCCCCCCTGGCTGCTGAATCAGCGGGTCGCCGAACACGACTGCGGGCCGCTTGCGGCCCCACAGCCCCAGCGCGGCATCGCGCACCTGAGTGTCCTTGTCATTCGCGATGCCGCCGTGCGCCTTGCTTCCGCGCCCGCGACCCTCCGCGTTCGTCATCCCCGAGCCCGATTTCCAGTCGCGACCGTAGGGCGGATCCGTCACCAGGACATCGGCCGCGGTCCAGTCGGTCACCTCGAGGGAGTCGCCGTGATAGAGCGTCACGTAATCGTCTTCGTAGTACGGCGTCACGCCTGCACTCCGCGGCGTTTGATTCTCTCCAACCACTCTCGATCGCCCTTCCGCGCCTCGTACTCTTCGATAGTCACGCCGTGCTCACGGCACCAACGCGCCCGCGGATCCTCACCGACTGGTGCCGACTGCGCGCGCGGCTTCCAGCCCTTCTCGACGTTCTGCTTGTGCGTCCGGCGGATCCAGCCCCGCCATGCCGCCAGCCAATCCGCCCGCGCCTCGCCCTTCGACAGCGCCCAATCGACGAACTGCGCCGTCTCGAACTCGATGTTCACGGACGGTGCAGCGAGCTGAGCCCGCTCCGCTTCGCCCTCCGGCGGCAGCCAGTCCTCGGGAATCTTTCGCAGCGGTGCGGCCTGCGCCGGCTTGCGCTTCGCCGGGGCGCGCAGATTCCGCACGCCCTCATGACGCAACCGCACCACCTCGTCGGCCTGCTTCACCTCGAGCCACCGCGGCGCGATCACCCCCTCCGGGACGATCAACAGCACCGCCAACTCGCCGAACCGGTACGTGTGCTCCGCCCGGCTCACTCGTCATCCTCGAATCGGATCGAGCTGCGCGCTGCCCGCATCTGCTCGCGGTTGTACTTCTCGTGCCGCAGGCGCGCCGTGCCACAGTCTCGGCAAGGCACTCCGGGCGGGGCGCCATCGGGATGCCGGTGACAGAAGGGGTCCGGGGGACCGTCTTCGCGATCCGTTCGAGCATTGCCCCCCTCGTCCTCCCACTCCCTCTCGCCCTCTCGCCCTCTCTCCCTCTCCCCCGCCACGAACGAATCGCGAACGGATCGCGAGGGCGGCGAAGGGAATCGCGAGTCCTGGGGACGGTCGACCTTCGGCCAGTCGCGGAGAGCGAAGAACGTCTCGCCGTGAGCGTCGTACACGACAATCGCGCCCGCCTCGTCGAGCAACAGCAGGTGCTCGTCGATCGTCGACTCCGACATGTCCTGATCGAGCGGGTACAGGCGTGCCAGCATCAGACGCTGATTCACCTTCTCCCGCCCGTGATCGTCTGCGTACAGTCGCAGCCCGATCTCGGTCAGCCGCACAGCCGGAGGCAGGCTCAGCATCTCGTCGCGGCTGAACCCGTCCGGCGTCACGACCCTTCGGCGCGTCATCGCCATATAGGTGCTCCCATCGGGCAATGCCCCGGTAGATCGTCTTCAGCGCGCGCAGCACTTGATCGGCTGCGACACGGAAGCATTCGGTGAAACCGCGGCCCCGCGGCAGGATGTGCTCGCTGTCACGGTCGCGGGTGAACGCGCGCTCGAACGTCGCGTCCAACTCCGCCAGCGCCGCGCGCTCATCGATCGGGTTCCGGTCGCGCATCATCAGCACGACCTGACCGCCCGTCTCGGTCATCTCACGCCATCGGCGGTCCTGCTTCGTCCGCCCCACCTTGAGGACGCCGTGCTGCGGCCAGTACACCGCGTAAATCGTGGTCGTCTTGCCGCGCACGGCGCCCTCCCTTCAGGTCAGCTCAGAACGCGACGACCTTCCCGCCGCGGAGCGTGTACCAGGTGTCCGCCTGGATCGTCTTGCCATCGACGATGACCGCCTCAGCGGCGAGGATCGTCCAGTCCTCGGCGCGCTCCGTCAGGAACAGGGCCGTACCGAGCACGCCCCGAGCGCGGCCGGCGTAGCCCGAGGCCAGCGCGACCGTCTTGTCCCCGCTTGCCGTCGCGGCACCGGAGTACCCGCTCGCCGTCGCGGCACCGGAGTACCCGCTCGCCGTCGCGGCACCGTTCTCCGTGTCGGCGGATGCGAGCCCGTTCGACTTGCGCGACGTGCCGCCCTTCGAGGGAGGCTTGTCCCCGCGGCGCTTCATCCGCTCACGGTTCAGGTGGATCAGTTCCGGTGCCATTGCCCCTGGCCCCTTCATGGTTGCGGGGCCGGTGTTCCCGTCCCCTCGTCGTTGAGAAGCACCCACCCGTACAGGGCGTGACGGATCGGCCACGCCTTCGGGGATGCGTGGCTCGGGACGATGAACCCGAGCCGTGTCGCCTCGGCCGGGTTCGCATGCGCCCAGCCGTGGCAGCCGGTCGTCCCTGATCCGCAGAGCAGGACGCCATTCGAGACTTCATCGCCGCCCCCTCGAGAGCGGAGCTTGCGGTGATGCCGGGATCCGTTGTTCCAGATCTCGACACCACACCGGGCGCACGCCTGCATCTCCCGCTCATCGATCAAGCGGTTCCGATCAGCGAGCGCACGCCCGGTCAGGCGGAGCGGCTTTACCAGGCGAGGAACCGGCCGCGTCGGCGGTCGGCGAGCAACGAGACCTCCCAGTCGGCGAGCGCGGCGAGGCGCTTGCTGTTGCGCTCACGGTCCGTTCGCCACAACCGGATGCCGCTGCGCTCCGTGAGGAACCAGACCAGCACGAACCGCTTGCGTCTCACGCCGTCACCCCCGCTAGTATGCGCCCCCGCTCCCGCTCCGACTTCCCGGGGCGCTCGACGATCTTCGCGAGCTTGTCGAACCCGGGCATCGCGTCGTGCAGCGCCTGCCGTTCGGCGGCCTCTGCGCGCTTCTGATCCTTCGTCTTCATCCTTGCTCCCTGCTCGCTGCATCGGCAGCGCGTTGTTCCTTCTCGCGGATGAGGCGCGAAAAGATCGGCGCCTCGTCCACGTACATGACCCGGTAGAAGACCGGCACCATGATGTCGATCGGCTCGAGCCCGAACGGTTCGAGCACGTCGGCCAGTGCGTCGGTGTCCGGCGAGATCAGATCGACGATCGCCCGCTGAACCTCCGGCGGAAGCACCTCCGTCACCTCCTCGCCACCGATCCGCAGCGGGATGCGACTCACGGCGACCTCCGATGCGCGGCGGCTGCGAGCGGCTGCAAGCCCTTGTTGGTGTTTTGCAGCCCTATGTGCTTGCTTGACAGGGCCCGCGCGATCCGGCGCGCGTGGTCGACGATCACCGTCAAGCGCGCCACCTCGGACACCTCCACCGCGGCTTCCGCCTCAGCGAGCCGGTTCACCATCGTCTGAGTACGGCCCTTCAGCTCGTACTTCGCCGACAGCACCGACAGTCGGGCATTCAGCACGCGCTTCGCCTCGTCGAGATCCGTCGCGAGCTGCGCCTGGAAGTCCGCCAGATCGAACCCGAGCGCTTCGATCTCTCGCAGCTCCTGATCGATCTCCGGCGGCGTGTCCGGGTTCGTCAGCCGATGACGCTCAGCCCGGGCCCGGAGGTCCGCCCACGCCACAGCAGCAGGACGGACCTCCCCCGTGTTCGAATCCGTGATCACCGCTTGCCCCGGCGGCGTCGGTTGCCGGAGCCCTGCGGCGAGCGCTCAGGAAGCGATGCCCCGAGCTTCGCCAGCTCGGCGACTTTCGCGGGGTTCGGCGCCGCCGGCTTCGCGACGTTCGACAGCTCGATCTGACGATCTGTGAACGCCTGCAGCAGAGCAGACCCGGGCGGGATGACGCCAGCCTTGCGTGCCTCGTCGAACAGCCCCAGCAGTAGCTGCGCCGATGCGGCGTTCACCTCAGTGAACCAGTCGCGCCCCGGAACCGTGGCGGTGCGCGGCTCCGTGTCCGCGAAGGTCTGCACGCTGATCTGCTGCGCGACTGGCGCGAGGGACGCGAGGATGTCGGCGAACACGACCCGGTAGGCATGGCGCTCAGCCTCGCCGCCGAAGACTGCCATCGGCTTCTGCGCGCGGATCGCATCCCATTCGGGATCCGTGTCCATCTGCTCGGCGTACTCGTCCCACGCGATGACGACCTCGCGGGGCTTCTGCCCCTTGCGGGTCACGGTCACCTTTGCGAACTCGGGATGCCCATCGGCGCCGTAAGTCGCCTTCGAGAAGAACGGCTCCCACTGCTCGCCGACCTCGGCCAGGAACAGCGGCCCCTCGATGCCCTCGAGCTGGCCGGACTCCTGCACCGCGGCCCGGGCGACCGCTACCGGAATGCTCTGGTAGTCGTCGCTCACGCCGCCCCCACCGTCTGCCGATCGATGGCGACGGCTAGCGCTTCGGTCGCCGTCTTCGCCTGGTGTACGGCGCGCATGAACTTGCCCATGCTGACGCGGAACTTGACCGTCACCGCACGAACCGGCGGCAGCAGCCGCGCGAAGCGGTCGTTGAACTCGTGCGCGTTCATCTCGTAGAGCGAGTCCGGGTCGTGCGCGTAACGGAACTGGACCGTCTTGCGGTTGCGGCGCGGGTCCGACACGATCGTGCCGACCGAATCGGTGCCGTGCGGGATGAACTGCTGCCCGCGGCGCTCCGGGATCAGGCGCTTCGGAGGCCGGTTCACCGGAGCCTCCCGCAGAAAGATGTTCGGCTCGAGCCGATCGAACTTGAACGGTGCCTTGCTCACGCTGCGGCCTCCTTCTCGAATGCGGACAGGGCGCGCTCGATGCGCGCGCGGGACCGGAGCTGCTGCCGCGCGCTCCGTCGTTCGGCCTGCTGCCGGCGGCGACGTGCCGCACGGTTCTCAGGCGCGGGGGCGGTCACCTTGTCGATGCGTTCGGTCAGGGCGTTCATGCGGCTTCCTGCTCTTCCTTCGGAGGCGCGATCGTCAACGACGTGCGCACGGTGGGCTTTCTGAAATCGGGATCCTTCTGCGCGTTCTTCAGCACGGCGTCGGCGGCCCGGACCATCTCTGCGGACTCCGGGTCAGTCGAGAGGAACGCGGCCTTGTCGAACGACGTCGACTCGGTGACCGTGTACCGAATCGATCCGCCCGGCAGCGTCTTGTTCACCTCTTCGCCGCCGCGGTCGCACCAGTCGCGGATGCGCGCCTCGGCCGCCCTGCCGGCGTTGACCAGCTCGACCGCTTCGACGATCTCGAGCGGAAGGCCCGACGCCTCGTCCGTCGTCGGGCATCCTGCGTCCACCCATGCCAGGTAGGCGTTCGCGCCGTCGATCATCCGCTGCAGCTCGTGCGGATCCGGCTCGACCTCGACCGCCTGGGGTTCGATCGCGAGCGGCACGCCGTTCTCGTCAACCTGCCACCAGACGACTGCCGACCAGGAGGCACCCATCACGTACCGCTGCCAGAGCACATCGCGGATGATCTTGCGAGGAAGGCCCGCCGACCAGTCCTCGACCGTCGTCTTCAGCTCGACGACCAGCCATTCGCCCTCGTCCTCAAGGGCGCAGTCGGGCGTCGCGGCGTGCATCGGCTGATCCGGGTGCGCGTACAGGATCTGCGACTTCGGGATCCCGTACTTCGCGAGCACCCACGCTTCCATCTGCGGTTCGAGACGATGCCCGCGCCGGGTCGCCTCGTTCCCCTTGAAGTCCTGCGGTTCGTGGATCCGCTGGAACGTCGAGATCGACGGGTTCGTGAGCTGTGTTGCGCGGGTCTTCGTGACCCGGCGTGCCCTTTCCCGGTGCCAGTTCTTCTCGTCGTCAGACGACACGAGCGCGATCGGCATGCTGCCCCTTCCGCTTGGAGACCCACGCCCATGCGCAGATCAGAATCAGGCCCGTCCACGCAATGGCGGCGAACGGGAAGTCCCACGCGATAGCTGCGATCGCGAAGAGGAAGTAGACGAACGACAGGGCCGTGAGGGCCGAGATCATGTGCTTCATGACGCCTCCGCCCGGGATGCCCACCACGTCTGAATGCGGGCGTCTCGTGTCAGATGGGCGCACTTGTCGCTCTTCAGCCATTCGACGGCCTGTGCCGTCTTGCGCACGAGATCCGCGTCCTTCAGCCCCTTGCCGACGAGGAATGTCGTCACGTCGAAGTCCTTCGGGATGTCGACGACGTTCGGGTGCGCGGCGGGTGCCGCGGGCGGCTTCTGCGGTCCGCCGATCTCCGACAGCAACTTGTCGCCGAGCGCGGACGCGATCTCGGCCCGCTTCTCCTCGGACAGATGGGGCGCGATCATGTCGAACGCGCGAGCCCGGTCCAGGATCGCGGCGCTCATGCCGCTGCCCCCCTGTATCGCGGCGCCTGCCGCATCGTGCGATCGACGATCCGGCGGCTCCTCTCGGCTGCCTCGATCCGATCGGTATGCGCGATCCACGCCTCGACCGTCATCCCGGCCTTCGCTGCAGCGCGGGCCATGGCATCACGCATCGGATCAGAGTGCTGCGCCATCATCGGCGCGAGATTCGTGGGCACGGCCACGCTCCCTTCGTTCTTTGCGAGATCTGTCGTCACGCGCTCAGCGGAGCCGCCCCATGCCGCCGGGCGGTCGTCGATGAGCACCCGGCATCCAGGACACCGCCACGTAGAGCAGTCGGTGTATCGCTGCACCACGGTCACGTTCGCGGCGTTGTGTACGTGACCGCACCACTTGCACCGCATCAAGTAGGTCGTGGACACGGCCACGCCTCCGTTCGTCGTCGGATTGGTTGCAGCGCCTGCAGTGCGCCAGTGCACGGGCGGGGAGTCGAACCCCACCTACGACCATCCGTGCGCCTTGAACCCGCCAGGGGTCACTTGAGCCGCGGGATCTCACTTCCCGCGGTGATCTGGATCCGCGTCGCATGCGTTCCCGCGCGGCGGTGATTCCACGCACGGTAGATAGCCGCGATCAGCGCACCGGGGTCGTTCAGCGACAACGCCAAGGTCCGCTTCGCGGCATCTGACAGCCCCTCGCGCACATCAACCGGGCAATCTATCCCGAGCCGCGTCGCGATCTCCCGGCGATGATGCCCGTCGATGATCGACCCGACCTCATCCACCAGCACGGGCACCTGAATGCCGTGCTCGCGGATCGACTGTTCCAACTTCGCGTACTCGTCATCCGACAGCCGCGGCATGAACTGATAGAGCATTCACCCTCCCTCCGCGGCATGCTTGACGCATGACCACTGATGAACCACTTCTCACCCCGGGTGAGGTGAGCAAGATGCTCGCGGTGCCCGTCAATTCGCTCGCCGGTTGGCGATACCTCGGTACCGGACCCGCATTCGTGCGCGTCGGGCGGATGATCCGCTATCAGCGCGAAGACGTTGAGGCCTACATCGCTCGCAACAGGGTCGTTCCGCCCCGTGACAGGTGAGGATGCGGCAAGAATGGAAGGCGAATACATCACCCCTGAGCAGGTGTGCGAGATCATCCCGGGGATGACCCGGAACAACCTCGCCCAGTTGCGACACAAGGGAACCGGCCCGAAGTATCTGAAGCCCACACCCCGCGTTATCGTCTACAGGCGATCTGACGTGATCGCCTGGTTGGAGGCCTCCGAGCGCTCCGGCACTGCGCCGACCGCTTGACCCTCTTGTACCCCGAGCGGGAATCGAACCCGCCTGACGTGTTTGCCACGGCGCGCCCATGCGCCTCGAGGTGCCCGCCTTCCTACGACGCTCCGGGCCTCCACCCGTCACCGCGTCGCGTGTAGCAGCACGCCCCGGCCGATAGGCCGATGAGGAAGGCGTGCCCCCGTAGCAAAGTCATGTGTTCGCGCCGACCCTCACGGGCTGCCGGCGCGGGACCACCACGGCCCCCAACGGATCCACGTCATTCCCGTCAGCGAGGTCGGAAGAGACGCGAGCGGTCCTGGTGGACATCCCGCCTCGATGGGCCTACGCCCGGAATCAGTGCTGTGATCCGGTTCCTGTGTGGAGTTTTCAGTGTTCGATGACTTCCGATCCGTTCGCCCTTGAGCGCCCGTCCGGGTCGTGCTCTCACCTCGGTCCGACCGATGCCCCGCGAATCCGGGGAGTGAGAGCGGCGGCTACGCCGCAGTGCCGTTCGACTCGATGAACCTGTCCAGCTCGGCCTGGTCGTAGCGGATCGCCCGCCCGATGCGGCGAAACTCCGGACCGCGGCGCGGTTCCGCCAGCCGCCAGTTCTCGAGCGTCCCGGCGGCGAAACCGATGCGCTTCGCTGCCTGCTTCGTGTTGAGCCACTTCGTCATGCGGCCACCGCCTTGGCCCGAACCACGGGGGCGAGGTTGGCCGATGCGATCAGAACCTGCATCGAGATCCCGATCGCATCGCAGAAGCGCTCAAGCTCACCCATTTCGAACGGACGCTCATAGTTCAGGCGGCTGTATGCGGTGGTCCTGCTTGTCTGAATCAGCGCCGGGAGATCCGCCCCCGTGAGATCCCTGCGCGCCAGCTCTGCCTTGACGGCTGCTGTCATGCCCCGGCTGTAGTCGCTGATCTGCTGCATACCCATGAAGGTACGAGATTCCGGACTCTCATGCAACCCATTTCAGGGACTTCTTGTCGAAAGTCCGGAAATCCGGTACTTTGTCTCACATGACAACCGAGCGGCGCTTCAACTTCCTCGTGATCGACGTTCTCTCGACCGCGATTGCTGAGAGCCGGCTATCTCAGGCCGAGGTGATCCAGCGTTCTGGAATGCGCCGGACCACCTACTTCAGCAAGATGCGTGGAGACACGGCCCTCACGACCGATGACATCGCGGCACTGGCTTCAGCTCTGGACCTTGAGCCCGATCTCGTGCTGACTCGTGCTGCCGAGTTCCGGTGGATCGGAGACTCGCTCCCCCAGAATGCAGATGTGCTCGCCGCCGCAATGGCGGAGCGTCCCACCCTCACCGAAACTCGAGCCGCTGAGCGCCTCGCCATCTCGGTAGAGCGGCTCCGCGAGTTGAGCTACGAAACCTGGGGGCAATCCCTGGACGCCTATATCCGCGAGAACGTTGGGCCGTCCGCCAACGCGCAGGCACGTGGACATGCGAACCGCCGCGCAGTGGGGGAACTCAAGCTCGCCCTGGCAAATGTCGGCGACGTCACGGAAGATCACATCCAGGTGACCCCCGAAGGCCCGAAGGCCGGATACGACCTGGCCGCCCGCAAGGAGACCCCCTTCCGCAAGAAGAAGGCCAACCAGCCGTACGCAGAATAGGAACCGCCATTGCTCGAACTGATCCGCTTCGCTGCCTCTCAGGGCATCGAGATCCACGCCTCACACCTCGATGAGGATGTGTTCGGCTACTGGTCGCCCGACGAGGGCCGGATCTACTACGACCTGAAGCTGACGCCAAACGAGGCCCGCGTCACGGTCGCGCACGAGCTTGGTCACGCCTACTACGGAGATCGCTGCGACGGCGATCGTGCCGACCGCAGGGCGGAGAAGTACGCCGCCGCGTTGCTGATCGACCCCGAGGAGTACGCCCGCCTCGAAGCGCTGGACCCGGAACAGAACTACCTCGCCGACGAACTAGGAGTCACCGTGGATCTGATCCTGTTCTACGAAGAGCACTTCCTGACCCGCCTCGGCGACGTCACCTATACCCGCCCCCGCCACGGCCGCGCACAGATGACCCTGAAGCGCTTCGTCGGCAACCTCCGCCCGGAGGTCTCTTTTGGCTAGGCCACCACTCCCGATCCAGACCCACGGGGAGATCAAGACGAAGCAGCTCGGTAAGGGCCGATGGGAAGCCCGCACCCGATACCGGGACTTCGACGGCACCACCCGGCACATGCGCCGCATCGGCGCCACGGCGACGGCCGCCCGCGACGCCGTGAAGGAAGCCGTCCGCGACCTACTCCGCTCGGGCGGAGACGACGAGCTGACCGGCGACAGCCGTCTGCGCGACCTCGCGGATATCTGGTTCACCGAGTACAAGGCCAGCAAGGACGTTCCCGCCGGGACGATCAACCGCTATCGCGGCGTGATCGAGAAGCACATCAAAGACGGCATCGGCGATCGGCGCCTGCGCGAGTGTTCCGTCTCCGCGATGGACAAGTTCATCAAGGCCAAGTCGAGGAACGTGGGTGCCGCGACGGCGGCCATAGCCCTGATCCTGCTGCGCGGCATGTTCGACCTCGCCGCGCGCCACGACGCCATCGACCGCAACCCGATGCTGAGCGTCGCCAACGTGCGCAAGCCCGACACCACTCCCACCGCGTTCACCCTTAAGGACGTCGGCGAGCTGCGGAAGATCCTCCGCGCATGGGATGCCGACGACGACAAGCGCGGCATGCGACGAATCAGCGACCTCGCCGACCCCGTGGACATGATGCTCGCCACAGGCGCCCGCCCCGGCGAGGTGTTCGCGATCAAGTGGGATCAGATCGACCTCGCCGCGCTGCCACCGCGCGTCACCCTGTCATCGACGATGGCGAAAGACGAACTCGGGCATTGGCAGATCCAGCCGCACCGGAAGAATCATCAGGTCATCAGCGTGCCCCTCCCACGGTTCGCGCACCAGATGCTCACCCGCCGACTCGTCAACGCGGTCGAAGGCGTAGATCTCGTGTTCCCGTCATCAACGCTCACGCCCCGAATCCCCGACAACTTCCGCACGCAGTGGCACAACGCCCTCCGGGAAACGCGCTTCAAGGGGCGGACGCCGAAAGAGTTCCGTGCCACCGTCGCCACGCTGCTGCGCGACGCCGCAGGCATCGAAGCAGCGCAACACCAGCTCAACCATGCCAGCCTGCTGACCACCGAGCAGAGTTACGCCGTTCCCGTCACCGTGCTCCCCGATCACACCGACGTTCTCGAGGCGTTCGACATCCTCGCCGATTGAAAGCGCGGCGTTTCCGCGGCGTTTTGCCATCCACCATCCGACCGATAGAGTGGCATGGTCGATCTGCCCGCGGAATTTCGCGGGCCGTTCGGTGCGGGGCTGTAGTTCAATGGCAGAACTTCTGCTTCCCAAGCAGACAGCGCGGGTTCGATTCCCGTCAGCCCCTCCACTCCCGCCCGTCCGCGGATCCCCGCCACCGGCGCTCCCCGTCGCAGAGCCGAGCGGATCCGCACCCTGCACCGCCGGTTCCCGATCCGCGTCTGTTGCTGTTCGGATCCGGAGTCTAGGATCTCTGGCGAGCGAGGCATTCCGCCGAGCCGGAGCGAAGGAGTTCCCTATGGCCGACTGGGCCGCTGACGTCAAGATCTACCGCCCCAACGCCGATGACGCGGCGATCGAGGGCCTCCTCAAGACCTACCGGCTCGTGATGAGCAGCCAGGACTCGGCCTACGTCGCGTTCTCGGACGCCGACGAGGTCGCGACCGTCAAGACCAACTTCCTCAAGGGCAAGCTCGGCCTCACCGAGTCGGACGCCGTGCTCGACGCCGCGCTCGACGAGGTCAAGGAGACGATGAAGGCGGACCGCACGAAGAGCC
Source organism: Microbacterium sp. MMO-10 (assembly GCF_037148715.1). Lineage (NCBI taxonomy): Bacteria > Bacillati > Actinomycetota > Actinomycetes > Micrococcales > Microbacteriaceae > Microbacterium > Microbacterium sp. MMO-10. Next base: position 477,037 of record NZ_JBBCSV010000001.1, read on the forward strand.
GCATCACGGTCTACTACCTGCTCGCGGAGAAGTTCGGCAAGCTGGGCGACTTCCACTGAGCGCCTGCTCCACCGCCTGACGAAGGGGCCGCATCCGCGCGAGCGGGTGCGGCCTCCTTCGTCGTCCGGGATCGGACGCCGGAGCGCGCCGTTCCTCGCCATACTGGCCTCATGGCCTCCCCCACCGAGCACCGCGCGCACTTCGGCTTCGACATCGCCTTCGCCAACGGCGGAGGGATGCACGGCGAGGGATTCCGGCTCGACCTGCCCTCCCCCGATCTCGACGCCGACGCCGTCGGCCTGCTGCTGGTGCGCCATCTGGGACTCGCGCTCGTGGAATCGGTGACACTGCACGACCTCGAGATCGTCGTCGAGCCGCATCGCGGCAGCCGCGGCGTGGAGTCGCCGGCCGGCGCCGACCGGCGCATCGTCGACCTCTCGCACCCGATCCGCGCCGGGCTCATCACCTACCCCGGTCTGCCGGCGCCGACGATCACGCCGTTCCTCACCCGCGCGGACTCCCGGGCGAAGTACGCACCGGGCACCGAGTTCGCGATGGACGTCATCACGATGATCGGCAACACCGGCACCTACATCGACTCGCCGTTCCACCGCTATGCGGACGGCGGCGACCTGTCGTCCCTCCCGCTGGAGCGCCTCGTCGACCTGCCCGCCGAGGTCTTCCACCTCACCGACGCCTGGTCGGCCGATCGCCGCGGGATCGCACCGGAGACTCTGGCCGACCGCGACCTCCGCGGCACCGCGGTGCTGCTGCACACCGGCTGGGACCGTCTCTTCGGCACCCCGGAGTACGCCCACGGCGCCCCGTTCCTCACCGGCGCGGCGGCGCAGGCGCTCGTCGACGCCGGGGTCGCGCTGGTCGGCATCGACTCCCTCAACATCGACGACACCGAGTCCGGCGGCGAGCGTCCGGCGCACACGATCCTGCTCGCGGCGGGGATCCCGGTCGTCGAGCACCTCGCGAACCTGGGCTCGCTCCCGGCGCGGGGCGCCCGGTTCACCGCCGCCCCGCCCGCCGTCGCCGGCTTCGGCACATTCCCGGTGCGCGCGCACGCGATCGTCTAGGACGGATCCCGCCCCGCGGGCGGGACCGCCGACGACCGGCCCGACAGGGGCCCCGCCGTCAGAGCCCCTCGATCGACCCCTCGAACCCGATCGTCGTCTCGATCGTGGGCGGCGGGATCGGGCCGCCGTCGTCCTCGTCCACGGGCGGACCGGCGGAGGGGCGCTCCTGCTCCTCGGCCTGGTCCTCGAACTCCTCGTCGTCGTGACCCATCTCGTCCTCCTTCGCGACGGACGGGTGCGAGACGTGCGCGCTCAGCCGATCCGGCTCGGCCGGAGCCGGATCCCGCCCTCTCCCGGCAGAGTAGGTCGGCATCCGCGGGCGCACAAGGCCCCACGATCCTCGCCCCCTCCCCCCGGGGAGCCCTCGCCCTCGCCCCCGCCCCCTCCCCCGGGGAGCCCTCGCCCTCGCCCCCGCCCCCTCCCCAGGGAAGCCCCGTCCCGGAAGCCCTCGCCCCGGGAAGTCGGATGCCCGGGGTAGCGTGACCCCATGTCCTCACGATCCGCCGTCACCCTCCGGGCCCGCACCGATGCCGACCTCGACGCCCTCTACCTGATCGCGTCGGACCTCGACACCTGGGAGGAGCGCAACCCCGGCCGGCCCGCGGCCCGCACACGGGAGGCCTGGCAGGCCCGCATGGTCGAACGCGACACGGATCCGGCGTACAGCCTGAACTTCGTCATCGACGTCGACGGCGAGGCGGTCGGCAACGTCGGCCTCTTCGAGGTGGACGAGCTCGCGCGGCACGCCGAAGTCGGCATCGCCCTCATCCCGTCGGCGCGCGGCAAGGGCATCGGCACCGAGGCCATGGCGCAGATGCTCGAGTTCGCCTTCGTGCGGGGCAACCTGCGCCGGGTGCACCTCGAGGTGATCGCGTCGAACGCCGCGGCGATCCGCTCCTACGAGAAGGCGGGCTTCGTCGTCGAGGGACGCCAGCGCGAGCACGCCTGGGTGCGCGGCCGGTACGAGGACATCGTGCGGATGGGGATCCTGCGTTCCGAGTGGAGCGGCGCCCCCGCGGCCTGAGGCCGCGCCGTCGTGCGGGAACGCGGAAGGGGCTCGCAGCCCGGCGGACCGTCGCCGTTGTAGCGTCGGAGCAGACCGCGATCGAAGGGGATCCGCATGGCGACGCACAGCGTGACGAACCAGGCTCCGGCGCGCGAGGACCTGGACGAGTACTCGCTCGACCTGCCCCTCGTCGAGGGCGTGCGGCGGCACGGCGCGGCGTGGGCCGAGCCCGAGCTCATCGCGACCGGGACGCTGGTCGGATCCGCCGGATTCCAGCACGACGCGGAGCTCGCCGACGTGCACGAGCCGGAGCTCGTCGCGTTCGATCGCTGGGGCCACCGCATCGACGAGGTCGAATACCACCCCTCCTACCACCGCGTCATCGGCGCCGCCGTCGCCGCCGGAGCCCACACCGCCGCCTGGGCGGATCCGGTCCCCGGCGCACAGGTCGCCCGGGCCGCGCAGTTCCTGCTGTTCGCCCAAGTGGAGCCGGGGCACGCCTGCCCGGTCTCGATGACGCATGCGGTGGTACCCGCGCTGCAGCAGTTCGGGTCGGCCGGGCTGCAGGAGGAATGGATCCCGCGGCTGCTCTCCCGCGACTACTCGCCCGCTCTCGCGCCAGGCAAGACCTCCGCCCTGTTCGGCATGGCGATGACCGAGAAGCAGGGCGGATCCGATGTCCGCGCGAACCGGACATCCGCTGTGCCGGCCGGCGACGGATCCTGGATCCTCACCGGACACAAGTGGTTCTGCTCCGCGCCGATGTCGGACGGCTTCCTCGTGCTCGCCCAGGCTCCCGCCGGGCTGAGCTGCTTCCTCGTGCCGCGCGTGCTGCCCGACGGCGCCCGCAACCCGTTCCTCATCCAGCGCCTCAAGGACAAGCTCGGCAACCGGGCGAACGCGTCGAGCGAGGTCGAGTTCGACGGCACGGTCGGCCGGCTGGTCGGCGAGGAGGGCCGCGGGGTCCGCACGATCATCGAGATGGTCAACCAGACCCGGCTGGACTGCATGCTCGGCACGGCTGCCGGCATGCGCCAGGCCACGGCCGAGGCGGTCTGGCATGCGCAGCATCGCGCGGCGTTCGGCGCACTGCTGGTCGATCAGCCGGCGATGACGCAGGTGCTCGCCGACCTCGCGGTCGAGACCGAGGCCGCGATCACCGCGTCCCTGCGGGTCGCGGCCGCCTACGAGGCCGACGCCCCTGCGGCGGACGAGCCCTTCCGGCGGCTCGCCACGGCCGTCCTGAAGTACTGGATCTGCAAGCGCGGACCCGGCCACGCGTACGAAGCCCTGGAGTGCCTCGGCGGCAACGGGTACACCGAGGCGTTCCCGCTCGCCCGGCGCTACCGCGAGCAGCCCGTGATGGCGGTGTGGGAGGGATCCGGCAACGTCATCGCGCTCGACGTGCTGCGCGCGATCGCCCGGGAGCCCGAGACCGCCGACGCCCTGTTCGCCGAGGTGCGTCTCGCCGAGGGCGCGGACGCTCGCCTCGACGCCCATGTCGCGGACACCGAGCGGCTGCTCCGGGAGGCGCAGCGCGACCCCGCGTCTGCCGAGGCGCAGGCCGGCGCGCGCCGGCTCACCGAGGCCCTCGCCGTGGCGCTGCAGGGATCGCTGCTCGTCCGGCACGCCCCGAACGGGGTCGCCGACGCGTTCGCCTCGTCCCGCCTGGGCGGGTCGCGCGGGTTCCTCTATGGCACCGCACCGGCCGCGGCGGCACGCGCGATCGTGGCGCGCGTGCCGCCGGGATCCCGGGCTGAGCCGCTCAGAGCGCCGCGATGATGTCCTCCACGCGCTGCTTGGCGTCGCCGAACAGCATCTGCGCGTTCTCGCGGAAGAACAGCGGGTTCTGCACGCCCGCGTAGCCCGCGGCCATCGAGCGCTTGAACACGATCACGTTCTCGGCCTCCCACACCCGCAGCACCGGCATGCCGGCGATCGGGCTGCCCGGGTCCTCGGACGCGGCGGGGTTGACCGTGTCGTTCGCGCCGATGACGAGCACCACGGAGGTCGACGCGAAGTCGTCGTTGATCTCCTCCATGCTCAGCACGATGTCGTACGGCACCTTCGCCTCGGCGAGCAGCACGTTCATGTGGCCCGGCAGACGCCCCGCGACGGGGTGGATCCCGAAGCGCACGTCGACACCGCGCTCGCGCAGCTTGGACACGAGGTCGGCGACGGGGTACTGCGCCTTCGCGACCGCCATGCCGTAGCCCGGGGTGATCACCACGCTCTTCGCGGAGGTGAGCATGTCGGCGGCGCCCTCCGCGGTGATCTCGCGGTGCTCTCCCTGCTCCTCATCGCCCGACGCGGATGCCACGATCCCGAAGCCGCCGGCGATGACCGACAGGAACGAGCGGTTCATCGCCTTGCACATGATGTACGAGAGGTACGCACCGCTGGATCCGACCAGCGCGCCGGTGACGATGAGCAGGTCGTTGTTGAGCAGGAAGCCCGCCGCCGCGGCCGCCCAGCCGGAGTAGCTGTTCAGCATCGAGACGACGACCGGCATGTCGCCGCCGCCGATCGAGGCGACGAGGTGCCAGCCGAGGGCGAACGCGAGCACGGTGATCGCGATGAGCAGCCACAGCTGCTGGTCGATCACGAACCACACCGTGAGCACCAGGAAGGCGACCAGGGCGAGGATGTTCAGCACGTTCTTGCCCGGCAGCATGAGCGGCTTGGAGGAGATCCGCGCCGAGAGCTTGAGGTAGGCGACGATGGATCCGGTGAAGGTCACGCCTCCGATGAAGATCCCGATGAAGACCTCGGCGTTGTGGATCCCGACCAGTTCCGGCGCGATCTCCGCGTGTGCGAGGTGACCGTTCCACCCGACCAGCACCGCGGCGAGGCCGACGAAGCTGTGCAGCAGGGCGATGAGCTCGGGCATGCCCGTCATCTCGACCACCCTGGCGCGCCAGAGGCCGATCCCGGCCCCCACGACCACGGCGACCAGCAGGAACACCAGTCCGATCACGGCGCCGCCGGACCAGGCGTGCGCGACGGTGAGCGAGACGGTCGCCACGAGCGCGATCGCCATCCCCGACACGCCGAAGATCACGCCGGAGCGCGCGGTCTCGTGCTTGCTGAGCCCCGCGAGGCTCAGGATGAACAGCAGTGCCGCGACGATGTACGCGGCGGTGGAGAGAGCCCCGACGGTCACTTCTGGCCGCCCTTCGTGAACATGGCGAGCATGCGGCGGGTGACCGCGAACCCTCCGAAGATGTTGATGGATGCGAGCAGCACCGCGACGGCGGCGAGCACCTGGACGACGGGATCCGGATCCGTGATCTGCAGCATCGCGCCGACCACGATCACGCCGGAGATGGCGTTGGTCACCGACATGAGCGGCGTGTGCAGCGCGTGGTGCACCTTGCCGATCACGTAGAAGCCGATCACCACCGACAGGGTCAGCACGGTGAAGTGCTGCGGCAGCGGCGCGGGAGCGAAGGCGTTCACCGCGAAGAGCGCGGCGATCCCGAGCACGATGAGCAGCGCCTTGCGGCCTGCGGACATGCTCTTCTTCGCGGGCGCTTCGACCGGGGTCGAGGCCACGGGGGCCTTCGCCGGAGCGGCGGCGACCTGCACGGGGGGCGGCGGCCAGGTGACGGCGCCGTCGCGCACGACCGTGACGGAGCGCTGCACGACGTCGTCGAAGTCGATCGCGAGCACGCCGTCCTTGCCCGGTGTGAGCAGGGCGACGAGGTTGGCGACGTTCGTTCCGTACAGCTGCGAGGCCTGGGCGGCCAGGCGCGAGGCGAGGTCGGTGTAACCGAGGATGATCACGCCGTTCTCGGTGACGATGCGCTCGCCCGCGACGGATCCCTCGACGTTGCCGCCCTGGCCCGCCGCCATGTCGACGATCACACTGCCGGGCTTCATCGCGGCGACGTCCGACGCGGTGATCAGCCGGGGCGCCGCGCGGCCCGGGATGAGCGCCGTCGTGATGATGATGTCGACGTCGGCGGCCTGCTCGGTGTAGATCTCCGCGGCGCGGCGGTCGTACGCCTCGCTCGTGGCCTTGGCGTATCCGTCCGCGGACTTCTCCACCGCCACGTCGACGGGCAGATACTCACCGCCGATCGAGGTGACCTGATCCGCCACCTCGGGACGCGGATCCGTCGCGCGCACGATCGCGCCCAGGCTCGACGCCGCGCCGATCGCCGCGAGGCCGGCGACACCGGCGCCCGCGACGAGCACCTTCGCCGGCGGCACCTTGCCCGCAGCGGTCACCTGGCCGGTGAAGAACCGGCCGAACTCGTGCGCGGCCTCGACCACGGCGCGATAGCCGGCGATGTTCGCCATCGAGCTCAGCACGTCCATCGACTGCGCTCGCGAGATGCGCGGCACGGCGTCGAGGGCGAGGGCGGTGATGCCGCGCTGGGCCAGGGACTCCACGAGGTCGGGACGCAGCGCCGGGGAGAGCAGCGCGATGAACGTCGCCCCGTCCGAGAGCAGGGCGATCTGCTCCGGATCGGGCGCCGTGATCGCGAGCACGATCTCGCTGCCCCACGCCCGCTCCCGTTCGACCAGCGTCGCCTCCGCGGCCGCGTAGGCCTCGTCGGGGTACGACGCGGCGGATCCCGCTCCGCGCTCCACGACCACCTGGTGGCCGAGCTTGCGCAGCGTCGCGACCGTTGCGGGGGTCGCGGCCACGCGCGCCTCGCCCGCAGGCTCGCGCACGATGCCGATGACTGCCATTGCTACCTCCTCTGCGCCCGTCCTCTGCGACGGGCGATGTGCGCATCACTGCGCGGTCGGGCGGCCTCGCCCGGACAACCTGCTCAGAGTACTGAGCCGTCCGGCGGCGATCGCTGGACTTTTCGCGATCTTACGCACAAAGAATCGCGGATCTTTGCACCCTGGCAACGATGCGGACCTCCGCTCAGCCTGCGCGAGGACCCCGCAGGCGGCGGGCGCAGCGGCGACCCCGGTCCGAACTCGATCACGATGCCCGCCGATCGCCGCAAGCCTCGCGATCCGACCCGAATCGACCGAGTTCGGAACGCCGCACGACGAGGACGTCGCCGTAGGCTCGAGGTCATGGCACCGGATCCGCGGCTCAGAGCACTACTCGGCGACTGGACGGGGACGGAGGAGCTCTTCCCCACGGCGTGGACGGATGCCGGATCCGCCCGAGGCGCCCTCAGCATCGAGGCCGGCCCCGACGGGATCCTGATCGACTACGTCGAGGCGCGCGACGGCGCCGAGGGTGCGCCGCTCGTCGCGCACGCGGTGATCGCCGGGGAGGGGTTCTGGTGGTTCGACACCTACGGCTTCACACCCGCCGCCCCGGGGACGGCGGTCTGGGAGGACGACGCGCTGCTGCTGGACCGTCGCTCCGACCGCGGGCGCACGGTGACCCGGCTGCGCGTGCAGGGCGACCGGCTGCTGCTCGAGCTCGACACCGCCGTCCCCGCCGATGCGGAGCCGGCACCCCTCGTGCGCGGGACGTACGCCCGGCAGGCCGAGCAGTCCTGACCCGACCGGGGACGCCCCCAGGGCGCACCGACCACGCCCGCTCCGCTCAGTCCTCGTCGGGAGGGCCGAACAGTCCCTTGCCGTGCTTGTGGAGCAGGTTGTAGGCATCCAGGAACGTCTGCGGCTGCTTGTCCTCGGGCAGGCCGTAGCGCGCGAGCAGCAGCCCGAGCAGGCCCTGCGCGGGCGGGGTCAGCGGCTTCGTCGCGTGGGCGTGCGCCGGATGCGGGGGCTTCGACTCCGGGTTCGGGGGCAGATACCGCGAGGTCGTCACGGGCCAGTCCGCCGGGTGGCGGGGCTTCTCCAGGTTGATGATCTCGAACAGTCCGTTCGCGGTCGCGTCGCGGCGGGTCAGCGGGGTGAGCCCGTGCAGCCGGGTGAGCGTGGCGATGACCGATCCGTGATGCATCTCGTCGTGGATGATCGTTCCCTTGCGGGTGTAGGCGGACACGGCGATCGCGGGGACGCGGCAGCCGAGGCGGTCGAACTCGAACCCCATCTCGCCGGCGCCCGAGTTGTCCGGCGGCGTGGCCTTGGGCGGGACGACATGGTCGTAGGTGCCGCCGTGCTCGTCGAAGGTGATCAGCAGCAGGGTGTTGACCGCGTTGGATCCCTGCGGCGACGCGCTGCGGCGGATCGCGTCGTAGATGTCGTGCACGAGGTCGTCTCCGGCGCGCACATCCGAGAACGCGCTGTTGATGATCTCGGATCCGTCGACGTCGCTCTCCCTGCGCGCCCCGAACGGCGGGTGGAAGTCGTTGTGGTCGTAGATCATGCGCGGCTCGACGAAGGCGTACGCCGGCAGCTCGCCGTGCTCGACGTCGGCGTAGAAGTCGTCCATCGTGCCGAAGTGCTCGGTCCGCCAGAACTTCTCGAGCACCGGAGCATGCAGCACGCCGGTGAACGAGACCATCTGCACCTCGTCGAAGTAGACCTTCCAGCTCAGCCCCGCCTCCTCGAGACGGTTGAAGATCGTCGGCGACTTCGGCGCGCTCAGCCACTTGTCGTAGTCGCCCCCTTCGTGGTTCGTGACGAACCCGTGCGAGGTCGAGGCGTTGAAGAAGGTGCGGTTGCAGAACGTCTGCGACGGCACCGCGCAGAACCAGTGGTCGAAGACCGCGAACTCGCGCGCGAGCGTCGAGACCGTCGGCAGCATCTCGGGCGAGAACGAGCCCATGATGCGCTTGCGCTCGTCCTCCGTGGGCTCCTTGCCGTGCTTGAGCCGCAGGAGGTTCACCTGGTAGTCGGTGACGAAGCCGCTCATGGTGGGCGTCTCGCCCGGACCCGGGTGGTTGTACGGCGCGCGGAAGCCGCCCTCGTACAGGTCGGCGTTCTCGGCCGGATCGATCACGTTGTACAGCTGCGTGTTGACGTGCGGATACATCTCGCCCGGATCCGGATCCGGCCAGGTCATGATCTGGTCGGTCGGGCCCTCGTAGACGTGCGCGTCGTAGCGCACGCCGTCGAGCTCGTTGAAGTACTCGCCGAAGTCGAGCCCGTCGAACTCCTCCCCCTCGGGCAGGGTCTCCTTCGTGTAGAGGTAGCCGAGCAGGTTGTCGAAGGAGCGGTTCTCTCCCATCAGCACCACGATGTGGTCGAATCCGGGGGCGTGCCGCGGGGCCAGCTGGCCGTAGTCGGAGAGCGCCTCGTCGAAGCCGCTGCGCTGGCCGAGCGCGTACCCGGCCACCGCTCCCGCGCCGCCGCCGACGACCGCCCCCGCGGCGGTCAGGCCACCGAGACGGAGGAAATCGCGACGCGACCGGCGGGCGGCGGACGGCGCCTCCGCGTCCGCTGCGGCATCGCCGGCGTCCGCCGTCGGTGTGCCGACGGGCCGGGGCTCGTCCTGCGAGGCCGGGGAACTCTTTCTCGCCATGCGGCGATCCTACTGAGCGCCGGGGCGCCGGACCCCCGTCAGACCCCGCTCCGGTGGCCGCAGACCCCGAGGGCTATAGTTCTCCTGTCCCGCCCCGTGATGACGCCGCCCTGGACTGGAGCCGCGATGACCTGGTTCTTCAAGCTGAACGTCATCGACGGCCCCCTCCCGCTCACCGTCTGGGGGGTGACGATCCTCGCCGCGATCCTCCTGCTCGTCCGGCGTCCCACGCCGTCCTGGCTGTGGCGGATCGTGATCGCGGCGGCTGTCGGGATCGGGCTGGGCGTCGCGCTCGTGACCTTCGTGAACGCGACCCACCTCTTCGGCCCCGCCCTGCCGTTCGCCTGCGGGTTCTGGATCCCCGGAGGGTTCGCCGCGATCCTCCTCGGCATCGTCTCGCTGTGGGAGCGCGGAGTGTGGCGCAAGATCGTCGCGGCGCTGCTCGTGCTCCTCGCCCTGCTCTCGACGGCGCTCGGCGTCAACGCCGCCTTCGGCATCAACACCACCGTCGGCTCCGTGCTCGGCATCGCCTCCGACGACAAGATCGACGTGCTGCCCGAGCCCGTCCCGACCGAGTCGTCGAGCGGACCGCTGTACAAGACCTGGAGCCCGCCGGCCGACATGCCCAAGACCGGCGAGACCGCGGTGCTCAGCGGCACCCACGCGATCGCGTCGACCGGCGGGTTCACCCCCCGCGACGCGCTCCTCTACCTGCCGCCCGCCGCGCGCACGGCCAACCCGCCGCGACTCCCCCTGATCGTCATGATGATGGGCCATCCGGGATCCCCGAACGCCACGTTCATCGCGAAGGCCCTGGACGACCTCGCCGCGAAGAACAAGGGCCTCGCGCCCATCGTCATCGTCGCGGATCAGCTCGGGCCCGGGGGCGAGCTGGACACGGGCCCGGACCCGGTCTGCGCGAAGACGGCCGCCTACGGCGATGTCCCCGCCTATTTCAACGTCGACATCCCCGCCTTCGCGACGAAGAACCTGAACGTCAGCCTCGACCACCGGGACTGGACGATCATGGGCTACTCCAACGGGGGCGCCTGCGCCTTCACGTGGGCCACCCGCCATCCCGACATCTGGGGCAACGTGGTCAGCATCTCGCCGGACGAGTACCCCGGCGTGGAATGGCGTGCCGGGGCGATCAAGAAGCTCTTCGGCGGGGACGAGGCGGCCTTCGACGCCCTCCGGCCCGAGGCGGGGATCGCGGAGAACCGGGGACGGTTCGCCGGCCATCTCGCGGTGTTCACCGTCGGCGGAGCGGATCCGGGCTTCCTCCCCGGTGCGAAGCGCAACGCCCGGCTCGCGGAGGAGGCGGGCTTCACCACGACGTTCCACGAGGTACCGGGCGCCGGGCACGTGGCCGACGCCCTCGACGGCGGCATCCCGTTCGCCATGGCCCTGCTGTACCGGCACCTCGGGCTCTCCGCCCCGTGACCCGTCGCCGGGCGTCGAGGGCCGGTGACCTCGGGGCCGTGCGCCCGCTCAGCCCTGGGCCACGCGCCGCTTCTCGAGCGCCCGCAGCGCGAACGGCGCCGCGACGCCGTGCAGCAGGATGCTGCCGACGACGGTGACGACCATGACCAGCAGCACCGCGTCGGCCTCGACGCTGTCGGTCTCGAAGGCGTTGTACGCGAGCAGGCCGAAGACGACGGAGGCCGTGCCGCGCGGTCCGAGCAGCCCGATGCGCACTCGATCGCCGCGGCTGACGGAGCTGCCCAGGAGCGACAGGTACACCGGCCCGAGCCGCAGCAGGGTGAGCGCGAGGAGGGCGAGCACCAGGATCCGCCAGTCGAACGACGACGTGAAGGCGACGAGGGCGGCCCCGCCGAGCATGAACCAGACGAAGTTCGCCGTGAGGGTGCCGACCTCTTCGACCAGCAGCAGCTCGGAATGCGGGATCACCCGCTCCTGCATGCCGCGCGTGCGCGCGACGCGGTAGATGAGGCCCGCGACGAACGCCGCCACGAAGCCGTTGGCCTCGATCGCCGGGATCGTCGCGATGGCGTAGGCGATGAGCGGGAGCAGCAGCATGGCGTAGCGCGCGCCGCCCTCGTTCGCGATGCCCCGACTGCGGGCCGCCCGGAGCGCCAGGCCGATGACGCCGCCCAGCACGACGCCGATCACGATCGCCGTGACCGTCGCGGGCACCGCGTTGACGAACGCCTCCGCGAACTTCTCGGCGCTGTGACCGAGATCCTTGTCGTCCACGGTGACCGTGTCGGATCCGGTCGCGACCATCTTCTCGACGAGCGGGGCGATGACGACGGCGATGGGCAGCGCCATGCCGAAGATCGGGGAGACCAGGCCGTCGTTGTAGCCGCTCTCCACGTTCAGGATCGCCCTGATGCGCTCCGGCAGCAGCCTGCTGCGCAGCAGGCGCGTCGCCGGGGCGAAATCGGTCGGCATGATCACGCAGGCGATGACCACGGCGGCCACCAGCGCCTCGGGGAGGAGGAAGGCTCCGGCGATGGCGGTGAGGATGAGCGACAGCGGCAGCGCGATGAGCACGAGGCGCGCGGTCACCCTGCCCTCACCGCCGAAGATGCCGCCGCGCACCTCGGTCGCGTCGGCGAAGAGGAGGATCGACAGGATGACCTCGACGATCTTCTCGGTGATCGGGGCGTCCAGGGCGGCCGCGTAGGTCGGCAGGTCCCACACCGTGGTGGCGGCCCCCAGCACGAGCAGCATCGCCGGTCCCGCCACGCCCCACCGCTCGAAGCGATGGGACACGATCGACCACAGCAGCACGGCGGTGAGACCGAAGAGCACGAGCGGGGGCATCCGGTTCCTTCCGTGGCGACGATCAGAGAGTACCGCGGCCCGGGCGCGCCTGCTCCCGGGCCGTCTGCACGGCGACGTCGATCAGCTCCCGCCCTGCCATCGGCAGATCCCGCGCTCCGCCTCGCCAGAGGGCGGTGATCGGCCGGACCACCGGCTCGCCGGTCGTGCGCACGGCGCGCAGCCGGCCGAGGCGGATGTCGTCCGCCGCCTCCCTGCGGCTCAGGACAGCGGCCCCCAGCCCGTCGGCGACGGCCGAGCGCACGGCCGCGGAGGTCGGCAGCACCACCGCCGGCTCCGCGGCGTCGCGGCCGAGCCGCCGTCGCACCTCGTCCTCCCACGCGCGCCGGGTGCCGCTGCCCTGCTCGCGGGCCACGAGCGGCTCCGCGGCGGCCTTCTCGAAGGCGACGGGGCCCTGGCCGCTCCACGGGTGCTCCGGCGCGACCACGAGGACGAGCTCGTCGCTGTCGACCGTGGTGGCGCCGAGGTCGGACGGCACCTCGCTCGACTCGATGAACGCGAGGTCGGCGTGCCCGTCGCGCACGAGCGCCTCCGCATCGGTGCTGTTGCCGGAGAGGAGTTGCACGGCCGTCGGCGTCCGCCCCGCGGCGACCTGGTTCCGGCGCAGCGCCACGAGCCAGAGCGGCAGCAGCCGCGCCGACACCGTCTGACTCGCGGCGACCGTGAGCCGGGCGGCGCTCTCGCCGCGCAGCGTGCGGGTCGCCGTGCGGAAACGCGCGGCCGCGGCGAGCACGTCGTCGGCCCAGGAGGCGACGACCTCGCCCTCCAGGGTCGGACGGGTCCCGGACGGGGCGCGGTGGAACAATGACAGTCCGAGCTGGCGCTCCACGGCGCGCAGACGCGTGGAGGCGGACTGCTGGGTCACGCCGGTCTCGCGCGCGGCGGCCGAGATGGATCCGGTGCGCACGACGGCGACCAGCAGTTCGAGCGAGCCGAGGTCCGGCATCGATCCGTCCGTCATCGTCACCCCACAGCCTCTGCCTGTACCCCTATCGAGCCTAGCCGGATACCGCGGAAGGCGCAGGCGGACGAGCCTGGATCCATGATGTTCCGCCCCGCCCGCACCCTTCCGGCCCGTCTCGCCCTGCGCGGGGTCGAGGTGCTGCCGGGGCTGGCGCTCACCGTGCCGATCGCCATCGCCGCCACCCTCATCGGCGCCGCGGTGCCCGTGCTCGGCTCGGCCCTCCCCGCGATCGTGATCGGAGTGGTCGTCGCCGTGATCCGACGCCCCGGAGCGCGGTTCGCGCCCGGGGTGGAGTACTCGGGGAAGTTCCTGCTGCAGGTGGCCGTGGTGCTGCTGGGCGCTCAGCTCTCGCTCGAGGCGATCCTGCGGGTCGGCGCGGAGTCGCTGCCCGTGATGCTGTCCACCCTCGTCGTGTGCCTCCTCGCCGCGTGGCTGATCGGTCGGGCGCTGCACGTCGCGCCGCGGCTGCGCACCCTGATCGGGGTGGGCACGGGGATCTGCGGCGCCTCGGCGATCGCCGCCGTCGCCCCGGTCATCGGCGCTCTCAGCGCCGAGGTGTCCTACGCGGTGTCGACGATCTTCGTGTTCAACATCCTCGCCGTCGTGCTCTTCCCCCTGCTCGGCCACGCACTCGGGCTGGATCCGCACACCTTCGGGCTGCTGGCCGGCACCGCGGTGAACGACACGAGCAGCGTGGTCGCGACGGCGAGCGTCTTCGGCGCCGCGGCGCTGGGTTTCGCGGTCGTGGTGAAGCTGGTGCGCACGCTGATGATCATCCCGATCTCGGTGGGGCTGTCCGTGATCGAGTCGCGCAGGGCCGCCGACGGCCGGCGGATGACGCTGCGCGGCGTGATCGGCCTGGTGCCGTGGTTCCTCGTGGGCTTCCTGGTCGTCGCGGTGCTCGGATCCCTCGGGGCGATCCCGGCGGGCCCGCGTGAGGCGATGGTGCACGCCAGCGGATTCCTCATCGCCACCGCCATGGCCGGCATCGGGTTGTCCACGGATGCGGCAGCGCTGCGCCGCGCCGGCTGGCGACCGCTCGTGCTCGGTGCGATCCTCTGGATCCTCGTCACCGCGACCGCCCTCGCGGTGATCTCCCTGACCGGCGCCGGGCGCTGACCGCCCCCGGTGAGGTCGGTCCTGCCGTGGTTCAGGTCGCGATTTCTGCTCTTCCCGCGCGGGTTTCAGAGCAGATAGTGCGACCTGAACGAGGGTCAGACCGCCAGGGTTCCGGATCCGGTCAGAGCCAGCCGCGCTTCTTGAACACCAGGTACAGCACGAAGGCCCCGCCGACCATCAGGCCGATCGCCATGGGGTACCCGGCGGCCCACTTCAGCTCGGGCATCACCTCGAAGTTCATGCCGTAGATGCCGGCGACGATGGTGGGGGCGAAGAAGATGGCCGCCCAGCTGGAGATCTTCTTCACCTCCTCGCCCTGACGGATGCTCTCCTCGGTCATCCGGCGCATCTCCTCGTTCTGCCGCCGGGCGACGATCGTCGCCTCCACCGTGAGCGCGTTGTCGAGGTTCGCCCGGAACGTCGACACCCGCTCCGACAGGGTCAGGATGTGGTCGAGCACGTCGCGCAGATAGCGCTGCAGCTCGAGATCGACGGAGTACTTCGCGGATCCGCGCAGCAGCGCCTCCAGCATCGGCTGCAGCGGCTGGGTCGCCTTCTGGAAGTCGATGACCTCGCTCGACAGCTCGTAGATGCGCTGCGTGACGTCCGAGTCGTCGAGGAAAAGCTGCGCCTCGATCTCGTCGATGTCGTTCTCCAGGCCGTTGAGCACCGGGGTGTATTCGTCGACGAGTTCGTCGAGGATCGCGTACAGCACCGCCTCGGGGCCGCCCGCGAGCAGCTCCGGAGCGTGCTCCATGCGTCCGCGCACGCGGGTGAGGCTCGGCGTCTCCGCGTGCCGGATGGTCACCACGAAGTTGGGCCCGACGAACACGTGCAGCTCGCCGAACTCGACCTCCTCCGTGGCGTCGAGGTACCGCGCGGGCCGCAGCACGATGAACAGGGTCTCCCCGTAGCGCTCGAGCTTGGAGCGCTGATGACCGGTGAGGGCGTCCTCGACGGCGAGCTCGTGCAGGCCGAACTCCGCCGCGACCTGGCGCACCTCGTCCTCGCTGGGCCGGTACAGGCCGATCCAGCCCATGCCGCCGCGGGCATGCATGAGCTCGAAGGTCTCGTCCAGCGTGTGCGGGGTGTCGGTGCGGACGCCGTCCACATAGATGCCGTTGTCGACGATGGCCATGCTCGCTCCTCGCGGTCGTGCAGTGCTTCGTCCGGCTGCGGGAGCCGTAGGAGCACGGGGAGGCGTCGAACGAACCCGGTCAGCCCTGCGGGAGCGGGCAGACG
Organism: Microbacterium sp. MMO-10; assembly: GCF_037148715.1. Taxonomy (NCBI): domain Bacteria; kingdom Bacillati; phylum Actinomycetota; class Actinomycetes; order Micrococcales; family Microbacteriaceae; genus Microbacterium; species Microbacterium sp. MMO-10. The sequence continues at coordinate 492,612 of NZ_JBBCSV010000001.1, forward strand.
GCCAGGCTGTCGACCGCCTTAGCGTAGTCCTCCGCGGTGAACGGCAGTGCGAACTCGGGGGCTTTGCCGCCCTTTCCCGCGGGCGCCTTGGAGGCGATCGCGGCGAGTTCGAAGGCGAGGTCGCCGATGAAGGCGGATCCGACGGTCGAGTCGTTGAGCACCACGACGACCGTGAAGCCGGTCGTCGGGTCGGAGTAGGCCCCGGTGAGGTACCCGGGCGTGCCGCCGTGCTGGCCGATCATGGAGCCGACGAGGTACGCGCCCCCGGTGGCCTTGTACCAGCTCGGCGCGCCGTCGGCGACGGGCAGCGGGGATCCGAAGCGCTGGGGCGTCTTCTTCACGCGCAGCGCCTGCGCCGCCTCCGCCTGCATGTACCGGCCGAGATCGGCGACCGTGGACACCACGCCCGAATCCGTGTACCCGTTGCTCGACGAGCTGACCGTGATGTCGGTGGGCTTGGCGCACTGCAGCGCGCCGTCGACCTGCGGGAGGAACGACCCCTTGAGCGCCGGCGAGGGCGACGGGGCGGCCGCCTGCGGGCCGGGCAGCGACGTCGCGTTCAGGCCCAGGGGCGCGGCCACGTACTCGTGGATGAGCTGCGCGGCCGTCTGACCGGTGGCGCGCTCCAGCGCCTGCCCGAGCAGCAGGAACCCGGCGTCGGAGTCGCGGTAGCCGGTGTGCGGCGGGGTGCGGTTCTGCGCGAGGCCGTAGGACGCCAGTTCCTTCGGCTCCCACTGCCGGTCGGGATTGTTCAGCCACATCGGCATGGCGGTGGCCTCGGACGAGCCGATGCCGCCGGTGCCGTTGCAGAGGTCGAGCAGCGTGACGTCCTGCAGGTCGGGCACGCCGGACACGTACTCGGTGATGCTCGCGTCGAGCTTGACCGTGCCGCGATCGGCGAGCGCGTACAGCACGTCGCAGGTCATCAGCCGGGTGACGTCGCCGATGCGGAACGACATGTCGGCGCTGACCGGATCCTTGTCCTCGGCCGAGACCGTGCCGAGGCCCGTGACATAGGAGCCGCTCCACGGCGCCCACACGCCCAGGATCGCCCCGCTCGAGCCGCTCGCCGCCATCGCGCGCTCGACGGCGCCCTTGAGCTGGTCCCTCATGTCGGAGGGCAGATCCCCCTCGGTCTGCGTCTTCGGGGTGAACGCCGGGGTCGCGACATCGCCGGAGCAGCCGCTCAGCACGAGCGCCGCCGCGACGGCCCCTGTGATCAGCGCACCCACCCGCCGACTGATGTTCCGACCCATTCGCCCCCCTGACATCCCCCACGATTGTAGACGGCGCTCCTCTGCGCAGACGTCATCCCTCCGGATGATCCCGCGCTTCGGATCCGGATCGTGATCACCCGGGGATCCGACCGATCACCTCTCCGCGGTGGTGCCGAGTCCGTGCGCGATCGCCTGCGCCCGATCGCGCACGCCGAGCTTGGCGAACAGCGCGTTGATGTGCGTCTTCACGGTCGCGACGCCGACGAAGAGCGCGGCGGCGATCTCGGCGTTCGAACGTCCCTGCAGCACGAGCGCGTAGACCTCGCGCTCGCGGCCGGTGAGAGCGGGGAAGCGCTCCGCCAGCGCCTCCTCCGAGACCGGATCGGGGACGGATCCGGAGAGCTCGGCCGCCGAGGCGCCCGCGGCGCCCGCAGCGCCGATGCGCCCCAGGAGCACGTCGCGCACCGGAGCGGAGAACGTGCTCTGACCCGCGGCGACGGCGCGGATGGCGGCGGCGAGCTCGGCCCTGCCCGCGTCCTTGGTGAGGTAGCCCCGGGCGCCCGCCTGGAGCGCCGCGACGATGTCGGCGTCGTCGGCGAAGGTCGTCAGCACCAGCACCGCGGTCCCCGGGGTCTCCGCCGTCACCCGCCGGGTCGCGGCGGCGCCGTCCAGCACCGGCATGCGCAGGTCCATGAGCGCGACGTCGGGCCGGGTCGCCGCGACGAGCGCGACGGCCTCGGCGCCGTCTGCGGCGGTGCCGACCACCTCGAAGTCGTCGACCAGGCCCAGCACGGTCTCCAGCCCGTCGCGGATGATCGCCTGGTCGTCGGCGAGCACGATCCGGATCCGGGCGCTCATGCGGGGGCCTCCACGCGGAGCCGGAAGACGTCTCCCCCGTCGTCCAGGGTCACGACGCCCGCGCGCACGGTGCCTCCCACCTCCCCGAACCGCTCCCGCACGCCGGGCAGGCCGAAGCCGCCGCCGGTCGCCGCGAGCGCCCCGTCGTCCTGCCTGCCGCCGGTGACCGCGTTGTCGATGGTGCACTCCACCCGGTCAGGATGCCAGACCAGTGCTATCCGCACGGCGCGCCCCGGCGCGTGCTTGCGCGCATTGCTCAGCCCCTCCTGCACGGCGCGCACCAGTGCGTCGGCGAGCGCCGCGGGCACCGGACGCGAGGCGCCGGTCTCGGTGAGGCGGGCGCCGGCCGCGTCCTCCGGGTCGAGCAGCGCGTCGAGGCGACGAGCGAGCTCGACGGGAGCCACCGCGGGCACCGGCGCCTCGGTGTCGTCCTGCTCCGGTCCGCGCAGAGTGCGGACGGCCTCGCGCGCCTCGTCCAGGCCGGAGACGGCGAGGCGCCGCGCCGCCGCCACCCGTGCCGCCGCGCGCTCCGCGTCGCCCGCCTCGAGCAGCGCCTCGGCCGCGTCGAGCTGAACGACCAGGCCGCCCAGGCTGTGCGCGAGCACGTCGTGCAGATCCCGGGCGATCGCGACGCGATGCGCTGTGGCCTGTGCCCGCACCGCCTCGGCGTTCGCGCGCTCCCGCTCGGCGAGCAGCACGCGCTGGGCGCGCCGCCCCAGGCCCACGACGACCGCGAGCGCGAGGGCCGCGAGGATGGTGAGCAGACCGAGCGCCGAAGCGGTCACCGTGCCCGCGTACCCCGCCGCGGTGAGCAGCGCCCCCGAAGCCACGCCCAGCGCCCCCAGGACCGCCGCCGTGATCCACGTGCCGGGGCCCACCGCGGCGTCGCTCGTGAGCAGGATCACCGTCACGACGAGCAGAGCGGTGCCGAGCCCCTGGGTCGGCACCGCGGTGAGCGAGCCGGCGAGGCCCATCACCACCAGGAGTGCGGGGGCGACGCCGGCCGGCACTCTGCTGCGCCCGGCGGTCCGCCCGTCCGGCGCGGCTCCCGGGCCGGACTGCGCCGCCGGGTCACCGCCGGTCGCGCCGATCCGCACCGCGAGCGCCATGCGCACGGCCCACGCCACGAGTCCGGCGCCGAACAGCCAGACCACCCAGGGTGCGGTCTCCGGCGCGACGCGCCAGAGCACCCAGCCGACGCCGAGCAGGCCCGCGGTGTTGACGGCGGCGCTCCAGCCCGTCATGGGCTGGATGCGCAGCGGGATTCGGGTCACGGAACAATGATGCGCGCGGATCCGCTCGGCGCGCTCGTGCGGCGCAGCGCGTCCACCCGGCGGTGCAGCACGACCACCCGGGCCGCACGGTTCGCGGCGAGCACGATGAGGATGAGCCCGGTCGCGACGCCGATGTGCGAGCCCAGCTGCTCGAAGGCGAACATGAGGCCGACTCGGACGCCGATGAGCACGACCCAGAGGGCGAGCCCCCACGGTCCGGTGCGGGTCTCGAACTCGGCGGCGGCCTGCGCGGCGGCCCGGTCGGAGAGCCCTGCGGCGGGCTGGTAGCCGGCGGGACGGGCGATGCGGCGGATGTGCGCCATCGCACCCATGGCGGTGCCGAGGGCGAAGGCCACGACGAGCTCGACCACGAGGGCGATCACGTCCATGACTCCGATCACCTGCCCGCTCAGGGTCTGCAGCGACAGCACCGCCCCGATCACCGCGATGATCCCGGGCAGCATCCAGTCGCGCGCGCCGAGCACGGGGCGCCACGTCATCTGCCGCACGGCGACGAAGCCGACGGCGAGGAGGATCAGCAGGACGTTCGAGACGATCGAGAGGTTCATGTCTTCGATGCTCCCCGGATCCGCCTTCCGCGGGCACCGCCCAGGGGTGGAGATCCGCGGGTGGACGGGTGGAGATCCACACCCTGCCCCACGATGTGGTGCCTGCACCACATCGCTGTGGTGGCACGCCCATCGGCCGCGAGACCGCCGGTTTCTAGCGTATGAGAAGAGCTTCCGGACGGGAGGCGACGACATCCCCTCAGGGGCGAGAGAACAGAAGGAACACCATGGACACCACCACGAAGAAGACCACTCGCCGGCTGCTCGGCACCGGCCTGATCGCCACGACGGTGCTCGGATCGGTCGCCATCGGAGTGGCCACGGCGGCGCCCGCGTCGGCTGCGACGCCGCGCGCCGCAGCGGCCTCGGCCGACGTCACCCGCGGGTTCGACATCGTCAACACGACCAAGCACACCCTGGAGCTGCAGGGGATCGACGGCGCGGGCGACCGGGACGGCTACGCGCCGACCGGCACGAAGATCGCGCCGGGGCAGTCCTACCACTACGAGAAGGTCTACTACCTCCTCAAGCGCGGCGAGACGACGCTCACGTTCAACTACCGCGAGGCCCTCGGCAACGGTTCCGAGCGGATCTCCGCCTTCCAGGTCACGCTCGTCGTGGACGCCGTAAGCGGCACGAGCATCCGCACGGACGCCGGCGACGCGTTCACCGTCCACAATCAGGGGCTGAGCGGACAGCTGACGATCTCGGAGAAGGACTTCTCCGAGATCACGGTGCCGGCCTCGGATGCCCAGCGACAGGCCGAGCTGCTCAACCAGACCTGCGTCTCGGGCCTGGCGTCGTGCACGTTCCTGCCCGTCACGAAGGAGGAGGGCACGCCTCAGGTCCGGCTGGTCGCCGGGGGCGCGAACAACACCGACAAGGCCCGTGAGGGGAGCGTCACCACCAAGGTCGCGGCCGGCACGACCTCGTCCGTCGAGACCACCGGGTCGGCGAAGCTGACCATCAACGGGATCCTGGAGGCGGGACTCACCCACAAGTACGGCGGCTCCTGGTCCAGCACCAAGGAGGAGACCAAGGTCCAGTCGTACGAGGTGGGCGCCTACAAGAACTTCAACATGTGGTCGCGGGTGCTGACCGAGCGGGTGACGGGCGACTTCACGGTCAAGCTCGGCAAGACCACCTGGAAGCTGGCCGGCGTGCACTTCGACATCCCTCGGGCGGACGCCGACGTGCTGTACGACAGCGCCGAGCGCCCTCTGACCGACCAGGAGAAGGCCAGCCTGCCCAAGATCGTCGACATCAAGCCGATCGTCCCGGCCGGCTGACGAAGGAGAGGGATCCGGACCGCCGTCCGCACCGAGGGGTGTGGGCGGCGGTTCCGCTCGGGTACTGTCGGGTCACCGCCCCGGATCCCCACCCGTCAGTCAGGAGCAGGCATGCGCGTCGTCATCGCCGAGGACGAGGTCCTGCTGCGGGAGGGCATCTCCCGGATCCTCACGGACGAGGGGCACGAGATCGTCGCGACCGCGGGCGACGCGGACGATCTGCTCGGCAAGGCGCGGGCCCACCGCCCCGACCTCGTCCTCACCGACATCCGGATGCCGCCGGACTTCACCGACGACGGCCTGCGCGCCGCCCGCCGGATCCGCCAGGAGCTTCCGGGGACGGCGGTCATCGTGCTCTCCCAGTACGTCGACGCCACCGGTGCGATGGAGCTGCTGGCCGACGGCGCCGCCGGGATCGGCTATCTGCTCAAGCGGCGCATCCTCGACCTCGACGACTTCCTCGAGTCCGTGCAGCGGGTCGCCGCCGGCGGTTCGAGCATCGACTCCGACGTCATCTCCTCGATGGTGCGCCGGGAAGTGCGCGATCACACCGACGGCGGCATCGCCCGGCTCACGCCGCGGCGCCTCGAGGTGCTGCAGCTGATGGCGCAGGGCTACAGCAACGCCCGCATCGCGCGCGAGCTCTTCGTGACCGAGAAGGCCGTCGCGCGCAGCATCGCGCTCATCTTCGTCTCGCTCGACCTGCCGCCGGATCCCGACGACCACCGCCGCGTCCTGGCCGTCATGCGCTATCTGGACCGGTGAGCGGGCGGCATCTCCGCATCGCTCGCACTATCCCAGCGGCACCTGCGCCCGCAGCGTCGTCCCGCCGCCCGGTGCGGACTCCAGCGCCACCGTCCCGCCCAGCGGCTCCACCCGATCCCGGAGGCTGCGCATCCCGAATCCCGGGACCGCCCCGGCCGCGCCCCTGCCGTCGTCGCTCACCGCGATCTGCAGCCGGCCGTCGCGCAGGGCCACGGCGACCGCGATCTGCCGTGCTCCGGCGTGCTTCACCGCGTTCGTGAGCGCCTCCGCGATCACGAAGTAGCCCGTCGACTCGACCTCGGCGTCCAGCCGGCCGAGCGGGGAGTCGATCTCGATCCGCACCGGGATCCGGATCCGGTCCGCCAGGGTCGCGATCGCGGCCTCCAGACCGTGGTCCTGCAGCCGGCTCGGCAGGAGCCCGTCGACGAGACCGCGCAGCTCGTCGAGGAGGGATCCGCAGTGCTCGGCGATCCGCGCGGCCTCGGACCGGACGTACGAGGGGTCGTCCGCCTGCCGGGCCAGCCGCTGCACGTCGATGCCGACGAGGACGATCCGCTGCTGGGCGCCGTCGTGGAGGTCCTGGGCGATGCGGCGGCGCTCGGCGTCGGCCGCGACGACGATCCGCCGCCGGGAGGTCTGCAGCTCCTCCGCCGCAACCTCGAGCCGCTGCACCGCGGAGCGCAGCTCGACGATCAACCGCTGCTTGTCCATCGCGACGCCGAGCGGCGCCGCGACGGTCGCGACCAGGTTCCGATCCGCGATCAGCGCGGGGTCGTAAAGGAGCGCGCCGGTGGACGCCTCCGGCGGGCCGATCGGCCACCAGCCGCGCTCGGGGAGCACCACGACCGGGCGTCCGCCGCTGTCGACGAAGCGGGAGGATCCCGCTTCATCCGCACCTGAGGCCCAGAGCACGCGGGCGCCGGGGTCGCCGAGCGCCCGTGCCGCGAGGGTGTCGAGCAGCGCCGGCTCCACGGATGCCGCCGCGATGCCCGCCGCGGCCTCGGCGACCTCGCCCGCGCGGCCGAACGCCCCGAACGTCAGCCCCACGAGGAAGGCGATCGGCAGGCCGCCGAGCATCACCGATTGCACCACGTCGGCCGCTTGCTGAGCTCCGACGCGGGGGTCGAGGTGCAGGACCACGACGGTCGCCGCGATCACGGCGAGCGCCGCGCACCCGTAACCGACGAACGGCAGCAGCTGACGCCGCGGCAGCGCGGGCATCCGCGCCAGCCCGCGGCCGCACAGCACCACGGTGACGACGAGGGTGCCGATGCCCACGGCCGCCTGCAGCGTCCAGGCGACCTCGGTCACCGCAGGCCGCAGCACCACGACGATCTGCGGCGCCACGGAGACGAGGTACGCGACCGTCACGACCGCGCGCGCGGCGCGGCTCGGCAGCCGCCCGGAGGGGAAGGCGAGCAGCAGGTGCAGCAGCAGCGCCAGCGGCAGGCTGGACGTCAGCGTGCCGAGGACGTGCAGGGCCGGGAGGACGTCGTCCTGCGTGCGCGACGCCCACAGCGCCAGCGCGGTCAGCAACATCAGCCGCCCGACGCGGTTGTGCGGGCGGCGCGACCAGGCGAGCAGGCCGGTCACGGTGTAGACGGCGACCAGGGCGCCGTCGAGGAGCGACCCCCCGAAACCCCGCGACGACGAGGGGACGGCGAGCTCGACGAGGCAGAGCGCGGCCATCAGGATCCCGATGCCGATCAGGGCGTCACGCAGGCCCGGTCCTCCCGCCGCCGGGACGCGCCCGCCCGGAGCACCGCTGAGCCGTGTCATGGGTACAGGATCCCAGCACCCGTCCACGGGCGGAACAGGCGGTCGGAACGGGCGACGGTGTCGGTGATACCATTCTGGTATGGCGATGACGGTGAGGATGCCCGCGGAGCTGGACGCGCAGCTGGGCGAACTCGCCGCGCAGCGGCACACCTCCAAGCACGCGCTGCTCATCGAGGCAGCCGACAGGTTCGTGCGCGAAGAGGTCACGACCACCCAGGCCGTGTCGATCGCGCTCGGGGTCGCGGACCGCTACGCCGAGCTGATCACGAAACTCGAGGACGCGTGATCCGATATGTCGAGCTCCCTCAGGCCGCCGGTATCCTCGACGCGCTGGATCTGAAGATCCGCGACATCGGGCTGCTGTCCTCCGCCCTCGCGCGACCCGCGAGCTCGATGTTCGGCGTCGAGGCGTACCCGGAGATCGAGGTCAAGGCCGCCGCGCTGATGTCGTCCCTCGCTCAGAATCCTCCGCTCTACGACGGCAACAAGCGCTTCTCGTGGATCCTCACGCTGACCTTCCTCGAGCTCAACGGCATCCGGATCGACATGGACACCGATACCGCGTTCGACCTCGTGGTCGACACGGCGCAAAGCCGTCTCGGCCTCCCCGAGATCGCCGAGATCCTCGCGGCTCACGTGCGTCGCTGAACTGGGATCGTCCCCGCGAGGTCACACCGGGTGCGCGACTAGGACCCGACCTGCGGCGTGGAGTCGCCCTGACGGGCCTCCCAGGCGGCGCGCATGAAGCGACGCACGTCCTCGTCGACGCGGATGTCGCGGGGGCGCAGCGGACGGGAGAGATACAGCCCCTCGAGCGAGGTCAGCCGCGACAGCGCGACGTAGGTCTGCCCCGGGGCGAACGCACCGGATCCGAGATCCACGACCGCCCGATCGTAGGTCTTGCCCTGCGACTTGTGGATCGTGACCGCCCAGGCGAGCCGCAGCGGGAACTGGGTGAACTCGGCGACCACCTCCCGGGAGAGAGTCTTCGTGCCGGGGTTGTAGATGTAGCGGTACCGCTCCCAGACGGCCGGCTCGACGTCGACCTCCTCGCCGTCGATCTCCACGCGCACGGCGTCGCCGAGGATGCGCACGACCGTCCCGATCGTGCCGTTCACCCAGCGCGGCGGCTCCGGCATCGCCGAGATGTCGTTGCGCAGGAACATCACCTGCGCGCCCTCCTTGAGCTGCAGCTCCTGATCGGCCGGGTAGTTCGCCTCGCCCCGGCCGAAGTCGCCGGAGATGTCGGCCCGCGCCTTCTGCACCTTGCCGGGGAGGGCGGCGAGATGGCGGGCGTTGATGCCGTTCACGATGTCGTTGCGCGTCGCGAGCGTGATGATCGGGATCTCGCCCGGGGCCGGATCCGGGGGCGTCCGTGCGCCCGCGTCGTTGAGGGCCCCGGCGATCTCCGCGGTCACCCGGCCGTAGCGCACGGCGTTCAGCATCGCCTTGAAGCCGGCGTCGGACTGCCGGTGGATGTGCACGAGCTCGCGCACGTGCAGCGTCGCGCCGTGCGTGCCGATGTCGAGCAGCCCGTCGGTGGCCTCGCCGCCGGTCCACACCTTCGCGTCGAAGAACCAGAACGAGCGGTAGTGGTCCTGGATGTAGCGCAGCTCGTCGCCGCGCGGGGGCACGGGCGCCAGCTGGTACGGATCCCCGAACATCACCACCTGCACCCCGCCGAACGCCTCGGCGCGGCGGCCGCGGGCCTGGCGCAGCGAACGGTCGATCGCGTCCATCAGATCCGCGTTGACCATCGACACCTCGTCGATCACGAGCGTGTCGATCGCGTTGAGGATCTTGCGAGTGGCGTCCGACTGGTCGATCTCGCTGTCGGCGATGAGGCCGATCGGCAGCCGGAACAGCGAGTGGATCGTCTGCCCCTCGACGTTCAGCGCGGCCACGCCGGTCGGGGCGCACACGGCGATCTGCTTCTGCGTGTTGTAGGCGAAGTGCTGCAGCAGCGTCGACTTGCCGGTGCCGGCACGGCCCGTGATGAAGACGTGCTCCCGGGTGTCCTCGATCAGCCGGAACAGTTCTTCCTGTTCGGCGGAGAGGTTCGGCGTGCTCACGGTCCTCGGAGTCTACCCGCTGCGGGCCGGTCGGACCGGGCGCCCGCAGCCTCGCATTCCCGGAGAAGCCGACCGATGCGGGGCGAGCCTCCCGGGGTTCGCGCAGGAGGGCTTTCGTAGACTTGCGCACATGGTGCAGTCGGCGGGGGTGCTGGCGCCAGGCGTGCGGTCGCGCCGGGCGCGGACGGCGCGTCGTCGTGCCCCCCTCTGGTCCGACCTCACACTGCTCGCCGTGGTCGGCGTCGTGCTCGTGGCGGCGCTCGCAGCCGGCGGGCTCACTGTCTACCGGGAGTTCTACAGCCCCTCGGCGTTCGTCACCCGCTACCTCACGCTGCTCTCGGAGGGGCGCGCCGCCGACGCGCTGCGCCTGCCCGGCGTCGCGATCGGGCACGGCGATCTCGACAGCAGCACGTTCCGCTCCGCATCGGACGCCCTCCTGCGCCAGGCCGCGCTGGGGTCCCTCACCGACGTCGTCGTCACCGACGAGCATCCGCAGGGCGAATCGACCGCTGTCACCGTGCAGTACAAGGCCGGCGGCCACGCCGGCACCAGCACCTTCCTGATCGCACGGGAGGGCTGGATCGGCGTCGCGCCGTCGTGGCGGTTCGCCCAGAGCCCGCTCGCCGTCATCTCGCTCACCGTGCGCGGGTCCGACCGGTTCTCGGTCAACGGCTTCGAGCTCGACCGCCGGCAGATCGCGGCGAACGGCGCAGATTCCTCGGCGCGCGACGCGGTGCCGATGCTCGTCTTCTCCCCCGGCCTGTACTCGGTGTCGGTGAAGACGTCGACCGCCACGGCGCCCGGGCTGGGCGTGCTGGCGGACAAACCGCTGGCCGACGTGCCCCTGGACGTGCAGGCGAAGCCCACGGACGGATTCGTGAAGGTCGTGCAGCAGCGGGTCAACGAGTTCCTCGACCAGTGCACGACCCAGACCGTGCTGCAGCCCACGGGGTGCCCGTTCGGCCTCACCGTGTCGAACCGCGTCACCGCCGGCCCTGTCTGGAGCATGGTGGCCGATCCGGTGGTGGCGCTGGAGGCGGACGCCGACGGCTGGCGGATCCCTCCGACCTCCGCCACCGCGCACGTGACGCTCGACGTGAAGTCGCTCTACGACGGCAGCGTCTCGCACGTCGACGAGGACGTGCCGTTCCAGGTGGACGGCACGATCCGGTTCCTGCCGGACGGATCCGCCTCGATCAGCATCACCTCGCCGGAGCAGTCCGCCAACCCGCCCGGATCCGAAGGCTGACTCCCCTCGGTCGCGTCACCGGGTGGCGGACCGGCGATCCTTCTCGGCCAGCGCAGCGAGCCGCGCGTTGTACTCCGCCAGTTCGGCGTCGCCGCTGCGGTCCGCCGCCCGGTCCTGGCGCTTCTGCACCTTAGCGTCGCTGCGGCTCCACTGGATGGCGACCGTGATCGCCAGGATCAGGGTGGGGATCTCCCCCACCGACCAGGCGACGCCGCCGCCGACGTACTGGTCCTGCAGCGGAGTCGCACCCCAGGTGCGTCCCATCGCCCCGAACCATTCCGCGACCATCAGCCCCGACTGCATCATGATCGCCATGCCGAAGAAGGCGTGCGTAGCCATCACGGCGATGAGCGTGATGAGCCGCCCCGCGTAGGGAAGCCGCCGCGGCACCGGATCCACCCCGATGAGGCTGAGCACGAAGAGGTAGCCCGAGATGAGGAAGTGCGCGGTCATCCACTCATGCCCGATGTGGTCGGTCATGGCCCAGCGCACGAGATCGGTGAAGTAGAACGCCCACAGGGAGAGCACGAAGATCGCCGCCGCCACGAACGGGTTCGTGACCACCCGCGAGAACGGGGAGTGCACGGCCCACAGGATCCATTCCCGTCCGCCGCGCGTGCCGTCGTCGCGCTTGTCGATCGCGCGCAGCGCGAGGGTGACCGGGGCTCCGGACACGAGCAGCAGCGGGATCGCCATCGACAGCATCATGTGCCCGAGCATGTGCACGCTGAACAGGTACTCCTGGTACGCGTTGATCGCGCCGCCGGTGACCCAGACGAGGGCCACCATGCCGAGAATCCAGAACACCGTGCGGTGGACGGGCCAGGCGTCTCCGCGCTTGCGCAGCCGGCGCACCCCCAGCAGGTACAGCGCGACGCCGAGCGCCGCGGCGACGGCCCAGATGAGATCGAGGTTCCACATCGTCAGCCAGCGCACGGGGGTGAGCTCGGGCGGCAGGGCTGCTCCGGTGAGGATCTCGGCCGGCGTGCGCACGGCCGGGGCCTCGAGGCCGGCCGGCGGCGGGGTGCGCGACAGCGCGGCGGCGAGTCCGGAGGCGATGCCCATCAACGCGAGCTCGAGCAGGACCAGGGTCCAGAACGGGCCGGATCCGTTCGTCTCGAGTTTCGGGATGAGACGCGTGCGATAGCGGGCGCCGAGCGCGCCGAGCAGGATCAGCACGACCGCCTTCGCCACGATGAGGCCGCCGTAGGGCGTGAGCATGCCCGCCCAGTCGCCCACCGCGACGATCGATCGCGCGACGCCGGACACCGCCACCACGATGTAGGCGACCAGGGCGAGCGAGGAGTAGCGGCGCACGACCGCTGCGAAGGTGAGGCCGCCCCGCGGCGCCTTGCCCTTCCTCCCCGGCTTCGGCGTCTGGGCCGCGGGCGCGTCGGCTGCGGGCGCGGCGACCGCGGGGTCGCTCAGCTCACTGCGGGATCCGCGCAGCACGATGAGCAGAACGAGGCCGCCGATCCAGACGGCCGCGCCGACCGTGTGCAGCAGCAGCGAGTTCACGGCGGCGTCGTGACCGCTGAGGTCGCCGGCGTGCCCCTGCGTGGCGAGCGGGATGAACGATGCGGCGGCGAGGATCGCCGTGAGCAGGGTCGCGGTCCAGCCTCGGAACGCGAACGCGGCGATCGTGATCACGGCGCCCGCGAGCACGGTCATCAGCCACGCCTGTCCCAGGGGCAGCTCGAGCAGGAACCGCCCCAGCTGCGCGCCGAACTCGGGGCCGGCGCTCAGCTTGACGCCGAGGGTCTGCAGGAAGGTGAAGAGGCCGGCGACGGCGCTGGCGACGGTGTAGACCGCGGCGCCGATCGAGGCGGTGTCGAGCGCGATCTCGAAGGACCGCGCCCCGCTGCGCAGCGCGAAGAGGGCGAGCACGAGCGAGCCGAGCATCGCCGCCGCGCCCAGGTTGCTGAGCGCCTTGACGACCGGCAGCCCCCAGCGCACCACGGGACCGGGGTCGAGGAGGAGGTTCGGCGCCGCACCCCCGCCGAAGGCGAGTCCGGCGAGAACGGCGAGGACCGCCGCGCCCACGAGGATCACAGGCCCCGCGATCCGCAGGGTCGAGGATCCGGCGGGCAGGGCGGTGCGGTCGGCGCCCGTCCCGGCCTGGGGGCGGACCCCGGTGGAGGGGCGATTCACCCCTCCAGCCTAGGCGCGTCTCCTGTGCGGGCCGTCCGGATCCGGCGTCCCGGGCGCACGCCGTTCGCGCCCCGTGACTCCGCCGACGGGATCGGCCCGCCCCGAGATCGCGACCCGTCCGGACACGCAGAAGGCCGCCCCCGAAGGGACGGCCTTGCGAGGCGGAGCCGGATTACTTGACGGCAGCCTTGAGCTTGGAACCGGCGGTCACCTTGACGCGCTTGCCGGCCGGGATCTTGATCTCGGCGCCGGTCTGCGGGTTGCGGCCCGTGCGAGCGGCGGTCGCGACCTGCTCGAACGAGATCCAGCCCGGGATCGAGACCTTGCTGCCCTTGGCAACAGCGTCCGAGACCGTGGCGAACAGGGCGTCGAGAACGCCGGAGACCGCAGCCTGGCTCTGGCCGGTGGCGCTGGCGATGCTCGCGACGAGCTCGGTCTTGGTGATGGACTTGTCAGCCATTTCATCCTCCAGCGACGGGATCCCGTCGCTTCGTATCAGAGTTCCGGATGGGCGGATGCCCCCCGTTGGTCGAACGACCGCCTTGAATGTATCAACCAAACCCTGGATTTCCGCGTCATTTCGCGGGTTTTGACGTTTTGCGGCGGCGTGTCGCGCCTCACCAGTCACTCCCGTCACAGGCGTGGGCACTCTCGACCGAGCTCAGCCCCCTCCTCTGAACACAACGCAGGAGATCCCGCAGGGTTCGGCGCAGATCGCCGATGGATGCCCCGAATCTCCTGCGTCGTGCTCGCGACGGCGCTGCCACCGGCATGCGGGGCGGGCGACGAGGGGTCCGTCCGTCGCCCGCGGAGATCAGGCGCGGTGCGCGGCGATGAGATCCCGGGCGGTGCGGGAGAAGGCCGGGGCGACCCGGTCCTGGCCGTCCAGGTACCCGCCGACGAGCGCGGCGTCGCGCAGCAGCACGAGAGAGGCCGCGACGGCTTCGGGATCGCGGAGCCGGGCATCCTCCGCCAACTGGCGCAGCGTCTCCCGGAACCACTCGCGGTGCGCGGCGATCAGGTCGCGCACCGGGCCCTCGTCGGGATATTCCGCGGCGGCGTTGATGAACGGGCAGCCGCGCGTGTGACGATCGCGGATGTCGAGCGCGATCCCGTCCACGACGAGGTCGAGCAGCACATCGGGGTCATCCGAGGCCTGCGTCGCCTGCGCGAACAGGCCGCGCAGCCCCTCGTCCTCCCCCTGGAGGTAGGCGAGGACCAGCCCCTCCTTGCCGGCGAACTGCTTGTACATCGTGGCGCGCGTGACACCCGCCTCCTCGATGATCCGGTCCACGCCGACGGAGTGGATGCCCTCGCGGTAGAAGAGGTCGGTCGCCGCGTCGAGCAGCCGCTGCCGCGCCGACCCGGATCGGACCGCCGCTGTGGTCGTCGTCATGGATGTCCCTTCCCCTCTCATCGTGCCATACGGGAATACTCTGGTGTAGATAGAACGTTCGGTCTACCATGAACAACACCACCGCGGACGCGGATCCGGCAGAACACCAGAGCACCACCTCACCCAAGGAGCACGACATGACCGCCTCGACCAAGACCCCGATCGTCCTCATCCACGGCCTGTGGATGACGCCCAAGAGCTGGGACACCTGGGTGCAGCGCTTCCGTGACGCCGGCCACGAGGTCATCGTCCCCGGCTGGCCCGGCATCGACGACCGCGACGTGGAGGACATCCGCGAGAACCCCGAAGCCCTCAAGGGCGTGGGACTGAAGCAGATCGTCGACCACTACGAGGGCATCATCCGCACCCTCCCCGGGAAGCCGATCATCATCGGGCACTCGTTCGGCGGCGTCATCACCCAGATGCTCGCCGACCGCGGCCTCGGCGCCGCCTATGTCGGCGTCGCGCCGGGACAGACCGCCGGCATCACCACGCTGCCCCTGTCGACACTGCGGACGGGCTTCCCGATCCTCGCCAACCCGTTCGGGCGCAACGGAGCGAAGCCCCTGTCGAAGAGCCACTTCCACTTCACGTTCGGCAACGACCTGCCCCGCGCGGAATCCGACCGGCTGTGGCAGGAGTACGCGGTCAACTCGTACAACCGCGTCTTCTTCGAGGGCGTCTCGTCCGTGCTCGACGAGAAGGGCGGTGTCACCCATGTGGACTACAGCCGCATCGACCGCGCCCCGCTGCTGGTCATCACCGGCGAGATCGACCACGTCGTGCCGCCGGCCATCGGCCGGGCCATCGTGAAGAAGTACCGCTCCGGCGGCAGCCCCGCGGTCGTCGAGTACCGGGAGTACCCGGGCCGCACCCACCGGCTGGTGAGCCAGGACGGCTGGGAGCAGATCGCGGACGAGACCCTGGAGTGGGCGACCGCGCATCAGATCCCCCAGTCCGCGGCGGCGTCCGCGGAATGACAACGCCTCCGGGCACGCAGAAGGGGCGGGGATCCGAAGATCCCCGCCCCTTGCGTCCCCCGATGAACTCAGGGGCCGGTAAGACTTACCAGCTCGACTTGGTCACGCCGGGCAGCTCGCCACGGTGCGCCATGTCACGGAAGCGGACACGCGAGATGCCGAACTTCGTGAGGACACCGCGGGGGCGGCCGTCGATGGCGTCGCGCGAACGCACGCGCGCGGGCGACGCGTTGCGCGGCAGCTTCTGCAGGCCGACGCGGGCGGCCTCGCGGGCCTCGTCGGTCGCGTTCGGGTCGACCAGGGTCTTCTTCAGCTCGGCACGACGCTCGGCGTAACGCTCGACGACGACCTTGCGCTGCTCGTTGCGCGCGATCTTGCTCTTCTTAGCCATGGATCAACGCTCCTCTCGGAATTCGACGTGCTTGCGAACCACCGGGTCGTACTTCTTCAGCACGAGGCGGTCGGGGGTGTTGCGACGGTTCTTCTTGGTCACGTAGGTGTACCCCGTGCCCGCGGTCGAACGCAGCTTGATGATCGGACGGATGTCCTGTGCCTTCTTGGCCATTAGAGCTTCACACCCTTCGCCTGGAGGTCCGCGACAACCTTCTCGATGCCCCGGGCGTCGATCACCTTGATGCCCTTGGCGGACACGTTCAGCGTGATCTTGCGACCGAGCGACGGAACGAAATAGGTCTTCTTCTGCACGTTCGGGTCGAAGCGGCGCTTCGTCCGACGGTGCGAGTGCGAGATGTTGTGACCGAAACCGGGAACTGCTCCGGTCACCTGGCACACTGCTGCCATGATGACTCCTTCTCTACCGTGAGGCCGGACGGCCCCACCCAAGATCCCTTGTCTGCACACCTCTCCCCTCGCCGATCGACCGGCCGCAGGGAGGGAGGCATACGAACTGCGCACAGGAGTGTGCGCAGACAAAGAGCTACTCTAGCACGGATCCGACCCCGGGCGTGTCGTCGACCGCAGCGCCTCGGCGGCGCGATGGGCCTCCGCCGCACCCCGGCCCCACCGGAACGGCGAGACCGTCGGATCCCCCGGGATCCAGAACCGCCAAGGGAACGCGTCGGTACCGGCGACGCCCGCGACCCCCACCCGGGGCCCGGACGCGACCTCGGCGAGTGGCCGGCCCAGCCACAGCTCGGCGCGCGCGCCGGCCCGCTCGGCGCCCGTGACGGCATCGATGCCGTCATGCTGCGGGTGCCGCAGACCGGAGGCCTGGCCGAACCGTCCCGGTCCGCGGGCGAGGTCTCTCGCCGATCCAGACCATGACGCAGGAGAATCCGCGGTGAGGACGTCGGATCCGGGATCCGGATCCGGGTTTCTCCTGCGTTGTGTTCCGGCAGAGCGGCGCATCGCCGCCACAGCCACGCCGGATTCGACCTCGCCGGCGCGCAGCAGGATTCCGCCCGCGACGCCCTCCGGGCCGCAGACCACGTTCACGCACGAGTGGATGCCGTGGCTGAGGTACACGTACAGATGCCCGGGCTCTGCCCACATCGTCGCGTTGCGGGCGGTGCGGCCCATGCGCGCATGCGAGCCGGGATCGTGCCGGTCGCCCACGCCCTGGCCGTGGTACGCCTCGACCTCGGTGATCCGCAGAATCACCTCCGCGCCGCCGACGACCGTGCGCAGCCGTGCGCCCAGCAGCCGCGGCGCGACCTCGAGCGGCAGCGCGAGCAGGTCGTCCCGACGAGCCCGGCGCAGGCCCTCGCCGGCCGGCGGCTGACCGGCGCCGCTCATCACCGGTGCGGCGCCTGGGCGCACCACGACGGGTCGAAGCCGGCGAGCACCACGAGCTCCTTGCCGGTCCTCGTGTCGACGATGTGCGTCTGCATCGTGGTCGGCAGCGGCAGCAGCGACTGGTCGTAGGGGTTGTTCACGAGCTTTGGAGCCACCACGATCGCGCTGTACTGGCCGCTCGGCGACGGGCAGGCCTGCATGATCGCGTCGGATCCGGTCACGCTGAACAGCTTGGTCGCCTTGCCGTCGTCGGCGACGCGGGTCACGATCTGCCCGGTCGGCAGACCGCTCTCGTCGCGGGTGGCGACCTGGCGCAGCGTCCCTCCGGGGAACGGAGCGATCGTGCCTGGCACGCCGAAGTCGGGCGTCGAGGCGGCGAGCGGCTTCTCGGATCCGTCGGCCAGGTTCAGCTCGATGAGATCGGCGCCGCGGCTGACGATCGCGGTGTAGGTGCCGCGGGTGATGCCCTCGATCGTCTGAGCGGCGCCGAGGGCGGTCGGGGCGGCCTTCGCGTCCGCGCGGTCCTCGACGTACAGGGCGCCGGTGAAGTCGATGAACAGCGCCGAGGAGGAGTCGGGCACGAACGCCCACTGCCCCACGCTCGGCTGCTTGTCGGCGAGGGACACGATCCGCGGCTCGCCGTCGCCGGTGAGCGACTGCGTGACGAGGACGCTCGCCCGCCCGCTGGTCGCGCTCACGCCCTTGTCGGTGAAGGTGTAGCCGACGAGGTTGCCGCGCTCCGACACCTGCAGGGAGGAGAGGAACCCGGGTCCCGGGAGCTTCAGCTCCCGCTCGTTCTTGCCCTGGCGGTCCATCACGAGCAGCGCCGAGATGCCGTCCTTCTCGGTGGCGACCACGAGGTGGTCGGCGGTGGCACGGAAGTCGTCGATCTTCTCATGCTGCACGATCGGGACGGCGTTCTTGCCGCCGAGATCGGTGTGGAAGATCGTGTCGTCGCCGTCGGGATTGCGCTGCAGCAGGAAGATCGTCGACTTCGGCGTCTGGAAGGTGGCCTGCAACGTGCCGCGGCGCTGCTTGTCCGTGCCGGTCGCGTCCTTCACCGTCACCGTGTAGTTCGTGTCGTCGTCGAGCGGCACCGTGAAGCGCACGCCGACGTTGCGCCCCGAGGTGTCGACGGTGAACGGCGTGGCCGGGCTGACCGACACCTGCGAGGCCGCGACCTTCGCGAGCGGCTGGCTGGCGGTGATGATCATCCGGGTCCCGGAGGCGTCGATCGCGGCCTGCGCGTCGACCTTCACGCTGCTGACCCGCGGGCCCTGCAGCAGGGTGATCACGCCGAATCCGGCGACGACGAGCACGAGGACGCCGATCACGGCGCCGAGGATCAGCGGGAATCGGCGGCGCGACCTGACCGGCTCGGGGGTGGGATGGGGCTCCCACGCCGGCGGCTCGAAACGCGGATCCGATCCGGGGCCGTCCGCGGCATCGTCAGCCGAGCGGCCGAGATCGGGGCCGGCGGAGACGTCGACCGGAGCGGGCGGCACGGGGACGGGCGGCACGGCAGGGGCGGGTTCCGGCAGCGGCGCCGGCGAGGCGGGCATGTCGCGGGGATCGATGACCGGCGTGTCGTCAGGGGTGACCGAAGCCGCCGGCACCGGTTCCAGCGAAGCGGGCGCCTCGGGCGCTTCCGAAGTCGTCGGGAGAGCCGACGGCGCGTCGGGACGCGGCATGCCCGCAGAGGACGACGTCTCGCCTCGGTCGCCTTCGGCGTCCTCGCCCGACGCGGGATCCGAGTCCGCGGAGGCAGGGGCGACCGAGGCCGCCTCCTCGGCCTCGCGGCGGGCACGCAGCTCGGCGCGGGTGAGGGGACGATCCGCGTCGTCAGTGCTCATAGGGGTCCTTCGGCTCCGGGATCTTCGACACGCTGGCCGGCACGATCGAGAGCTTCCCGTCGGCGCTCGCGCGGACGGTCCCCTTGACCTGCACCCAGTCGCCCACAGCGTACTGGCCCTGCCAGCCGGTGATCTGCACCGGCACCGAGGCGGGCTGCGCGTCGAGCACGCAGTGCGAGATGACCATGCGCGTCAGATGCGCCTGATCCTTCGCGGATCCGCTGGGCGTGAGGAATCCGGTGAGCGTGACCGACGAGCCGTCGTACTTCTCGGGCCGGGATCCGGTCGCGAACACGCTCGCCCATCCGCCGATGCCGAAGGTGCTGGTGTCGGTGTTGGCGCCGAGCGCCACATCGTCGGCGCCCGCGAACAGCACATTGCCCATCGGGGCGCGCTGCATCGCCATGTCGACCGAGAGCGACGCGGGCGGCAGCAGCAGGGCGCCGGCGACGACGCCCGTCGCGATCACGCCTCCCGTCGCACCCGCGACCGCGCCGACGACCCGGCGTGCCGACGGTCGCGCATGATCCTGAGCGTGACCGTGGTCGTGACCGCCGTGGTCGTGGCTGCCGTGGTCGTGCCCGTGCTCCTGCTCGGCGCCGAGGGGCAGCGCGCACGACCAGACCGCTCCGACGAGCGTGACGATCGCCGCGGCGACGGCGAACCAGACCGTCTCTGGGCTGATGTAGAGGGTGAGGCGGCCGGTCGCCGCGAGGGCGAGCGTGGCCACGGCCAGCGCCGCGGCGAGTCCGGCGCCCAGCCAGCGGGTGCCCAGCGCCCGCGCGCGCGACCCTGCGGCCTCTGCGGCGTGGTCGTGAGCGTCGACGGCGCGGGGCGCATGCGTCTGCCGGCGGGTGGCGGTCGTCGTGTCAGGCAAAGACGTTCACCCCGATCCCCAGTGCGAAGCCGAACAGGATCACGATGCCGACGATCCCGGCGAGGGTGCGCGCGGTGAACGTCGTGCGCAGCAGCGCCATCATCTTGATGTCGACCAGCGGTCCTACCAGCAGGAACGCGACGATCGCGCCGGGCGAGAACGTGGAGGCGAAGGACAGCGCGAAGAACGAGTCGACGTTCGAGCAGATCGCCACCGAGATGGCGAGCGCGATCATCGCGACGACCGAGAGCAGCGGGTTGGATCCGATCGCGAGCAGCACGTCGCGCGGCACCAGCACCTGCACGGCACCGGCGAGGGCGGATCCGATGATCAGTGCGGGCATCACGGCCCGCAGCTCGATGAGGAACTGCGCGAGGCTGCGACGGATCCCGGATCCCTGCTCGTGCACGACGACCTCGCAGGTGTCGCGGAACCGCTCGGTGAGCAGCGCATCGGGATCCGGATGCCGGCTGTAGATCCAGCCGATGAGGTTCGCGACGAGGTAACCGCCGACGAGGCGGGCCACGAGGATGCCGCCGTCGAAGCCGAACGCCGCATGGGTGGTGAGGATGACGATCGGGTTGACGATCGGCGCGGCGATGAGGAAGGTCAGAGCCTCGGCCGGCCCGAGACCCCGCATCATCAGTCCGCGCGCGAACGGCACGTTGCCGCACTCGCACACCGGGATGAGCATGCCCAGCAGCGACAGCACCGCCCGCCGCGCCCAGCCGCGCTTCGGCAGCACCCGCTCGATCACCCCTGCGGGCAGCCACACCTGCACGACGATCGACAGCAGCACGCCCAGGATCACGAACGGCAGCGCCTCGAAGAGCACGCTGAGCGACAGCGTCAGTCCGTCCTGCAGCCGGTTCGGCAGCCGTGCGGAGAACAGGTGCGGCGCGAGGGCGTCGATCGCGATGAGCGCACCGATCACGACCGCGCCGATCGCGGCGCCGATGAGAGCGGTGCGCCCGGTCAGCCGCGGCGGTTCGGCGCGCAGGGCGTGCGGGGTCGCCGCCCCGTCTCGTGCGGCGGTCGCGCGGCGGCCGGGGGTCGTCAGGGTCACGCGGGGATCACTCCTGGGCGGCGTTGGCGCAGCTCGCGCACAGTCCGAAGATGTCGACGACGTGCTCGGCATCACGGAAGCCGTGCAGGGCGGCGGTGCGCTGCGCCCACTGCTCGACGTCGGTGGCCTCGATCTCGACGGTGAGCCCGCAGGACCGGCAGATCAGATGATGGTGGTGGCCCTCGCTGCTGCACGCGCGGTAGAGCGCCTCGCCCTCGGGGCTCTGCAGCGAATCGGCGTCGCCCGAGGCGGCGAGACCGGCGAGCGCCCGGTAGACCGTGGCCAGTCCGATGCCGGTGTTCGCCTCGCGCAGAGTGGCGTGCAGGGTCTGCGCGCTCACGAATCCGCGCGCGTCCGAGAGCTCCTCGCGCACGCGCTCGCGCTGCCACGTGTTCCGCTGAGCCATGCGTCGAGTCTAGAGCGGTGTTCTGGCCCCCGGCTGGGAGCAGCCGTTCCGGGGGCTGGACGCCGGATCCGCTGCCGTCCTCAGGGTCGCCGAGCGAGGATGCCGAAGGCGACCGAGACGAAACGGGGTCGCCGAGCGAGGATGCCGAAGGCGACCGAGACGAACGGGGTCGTTGAGCGAGGACGACGAAGGCGACCGAGACGAAACGGGGCCGGACCGGAGTGGTCAGGCGTCGGTGCCCTCTGCGGGAGCCGCCGTAGCCTCGTCCGCGGCGACGTCCTCGGAAGCCGCGGCCGCGGATCCGGATCCCTCGCTGCCGAGCGCGCCGTCGGGGCGGATGAGCTCGCGCACCTCGGCCATGAAGCTGGTGAGCTGCTGCTGCTGCCAGCGCAGCTGGCGGGCGCGGTCGTCGGCGTCGCGCACGACGTTCGCCGTGTGCGCGGTGACCATGTCGACGATCTTCTGCGACTTGGTGCGGGCGCGGTCGAGCGTCTCTCGGGCGCGCACCTGCGCCTCGGCCTCGATCGCGTTCGCCTGCGACCGCATCAGCCGCTCGTAGTCGTCGGCCTTGCCCGAGATCCGCTCGGCGTGCGCGAGCGAGGCGGCGACCTGCTCGTTCGCGTCGACGGTGATGCGCTCCGCATGGGCGACGGCCTGGTTGTGCAGCACCAGGAACTCCTGCTGCGCGTCGTCCTGACGGCGGGTGAGGGACTCCTCCATCTCGAGCACGCGCGCGTTCATCTCGCGCACCTCGCGCTCGGCGGCGACCCGCAGATCGGTGGTCTCGCGGGTGACCATGGCGCGCAGCGCCGCGGCGCCCTTCTCGGCCTCGGTGCGGATGGAGTGCGCCTCCTGCTCGGCGTGGTTCACCTTCTCGGCGGCGTGCGCGGCCTCGCGCTCGACCTGCGCGGTGTGCGCGGTGAACTCGGTCTCCATCTTCAGGCGCACCTGGTCGGCGTCGCGTTCGGCCTGCGCGGTGATGCGCGCGACGTCGGCATCCAGCTCGGCGCGCTTGGCCGCGGCCTCGTCTCGGGCGGCCTCGAGCAGGCGCTCGGCCTGCACCGCGGCGTTCTGGATGAGGACGCTGGCCTGCTCCTCGGCCACGCGCAGCACGGTCTCGAACTGCGAGCGCGAGGTCGCCTCGTCGATGTCCTCCTGGGATCCCGCGAGCGCCGTGCTCAGCGACTGGATCTGCTGAGCCGACTCGGCGATCTTCGCGTTCGCGGCGGCCAGGTCGGCCTCGAGCTTCGCCGAGCGCTCCTCGTGCGCCGCCGTGGCCTTCTCGAGCTCGCGGCGGTGCTTCTCGGACGCCTTGTCCAGCTCGCCGCGGAGGTGGGCGTCGGTCTTGGCGCTCGAGTCGGTCGCGCGGCGCAGCTCTTCCGTCAGGGCGGTGAGGTGGGCGTCGACCTCGGCCTTGTCATAGCCGCGGAAGCCGATCGTGAAGGCGTGCTGGCTCGACGGGGTCTCCAGGAGCTGATCGAAGAAGTCGCCCTGCGGCGCCTGCTCCTCGGATGCACGGTTCTCGGTTGCCTCGGCCACGGCAGCGCCTTTCTGTCCATCCCTCCCCCTCCCGGGCAGGGGGGATGCCGGGAGGATCGATGCGGAGGGGGAATCGCGTCGTCCAGCGCCCTGGGTGCGGGGGCCGTGATCCGCGCGAGTCCTGACGATCCTAACCCGCGGTCCCCGGTGCCGACAGGGGGCGGACCCTGAACGGATGACGAGAGATCCCTGTCGGGATCCTCCCCGTGCGTGATGCGGTGATCCGCTCCGGGGACCGCGACGGTCAGGGATCCGATGCCGGGCAGGAGAGGGCCGGCCTCAGCGAGCGGCCGCCTGTATCCCGGCGATCACGGCCCGGACGGCCGCCTCCCCGCGACGGCGCTGCTCCACGCGGTCCACACCGACGAGCGGTCCGCGCAGGCACAGCCCGGCGAAGCCGTGCACCGTTGCCCAGCACGCCCAGGCGGCGTCGTCGCGACCGGCCGCCGGCAGCGCCCCCGCGTCGACCAGGTCGTCGAGTGCCGCGGTCAGCGCCCGGAACGCCGGGGACTGCGCCATCGTCGCGGAGTCGGGCGGGCGGATGCCGAAGAACACCACGGCGAACCATCCCGGCTCGTCGAGCGCGAACGCGATGTAGGCCGTGCCGATCCGGTGCAGGCGCTCGGCGGGCGAGAGCCCGGGGGAATCGGTCATCGCGGCGGCGAGACCCTCCTGGATCGCGGCGGCCGCGGCGCCCACGAGCGCGGCCCGGTCGGCGAAGTGCCGGTAAGCGGCGTTCGGCGACACGCCTGTGCGCCGGGTGACCTCGCGGATCGTGATCGCGGCGGGTCCGCCCTCGCGGCCCAGGGCGACCGCCGCCTCGACGAGGGCGGTGGCGAGATCGCCGTGGTGGTAGGCCATCGGATCCCTCCTGCCCCCTTGAGGTGTCGCCACCGGATGTGTACGGTGTGAACATAGCAGATGTGGACGCCGTGAACATCGGCGCCCGAGAGCACGCCGCAGACCATCGGAGGATGTCATGACCGCTCTGCCCCCTGTCGTCGACGAGCAGACCTGGCGCGAGGAGCTCGCGAAACTCCGAATACGGGAGAAGGCCGCGACCCGCGAACAGGATGCGATCGCCGCCGCGCGCCGCCGTCTGCCGGCCGTGAAGCTCCCCGCCTACACGCTGATCGCCGAGGACGGCAGCCGGGTGAGCCTCGCCGACGTGTTCGACGGGAAGAGCCAGCTCGTCACCTATCACCACATGTGGACCGACGGTGCGTCCTGGCAGTGCGGAGGGTGCACCGGCCTCACCTCGCAATGGACCCGCACCGGGCACATCGAGGCGCAGGACGCACGCCTCGTGATCGTGACGAACGGCCCGATGGACGAGGTCCTCGCGTACAAGAAGCGCGTCGGGAACCGGCTGACCTGGTACTCCTCGTCCGAGTCCTCCTTCGGCGCCGACATGGACGCCGGCCCCGGAGGGGGGTTCGGCTTCAACGTGTTCCTCCGCGACGGCGACGACGTCTACCGCACCTGGCACACCGACGGTCGTGGCGCCGAGCGCTTCAGCGTCGCGTTCGCCGTCTCCGACGTGCTCCCCTACGGCCGGCAGGAGGAGTGGCAGGACGTGCCGGAGGGCTGGCCGCAGGATCCGACGTACTCGCGCTGGCTGAGCTCCCAGGACGTCGCGGCGCAGTACGGCGATCCGGTCGCCTGACGGAGGGCGGCGGGTCGGGCTCTCCGCGCTCGGCGACCGGCGGCGCTTCCCGCCTCAGCCGGCCCGCCGCACCCGGTCGCGCGCGCGCTGCACCAGCCAGCACACCACGTAGATCCCGAACGAGATCGTCGTGATGTAGGGGCTCACCGGCAGCGTGCCGGCCAGGGCGAGCAGGATGCCGCCGACCGCCGAGACGAAGCCGAACAGCGCGGCGAGCAGCGGCACCCGCAGCGGCCCCGCCGTGACGCGCATCGCGGCGGCTGCGGGCGTCACCAGCAGCGCCATCACGAGCAGCGCGCCGATGATGTGCACCGCCACCGCGACGATCAGCCCGAGCAGCACCATGAACACGAGACCGATGGTGCGGGTGGGCACGCCGCGCGCCTCGGCCGACACCGGGTCGAGCGAGTCGAACCGCAGCGGGTTCCAGACGAGCACGAGCGCCACGAGGACCGCCGCGCTGATCCCGATCAGCCAGCCCAGATCGGGTGAGGAGACGGACACGATCTGCCCGGTGAGCAGGCTGAACCGGTTCGCGCTGCGCCCGTCGTAGAGCGACAGGAACAGGATCCCGAGGCCGAGGCCGAACGGCATGAGCACGCCGACGATCGAGTTGCGCTCCCTGGCGCGCGCGCCGAGCAGGCCGATCAGGATCGCCGCCACGAGCGCGCCGCCGATCGAGCCGGCCACGACGCTGCCCCCGAACAGCAGGGCGGCCGCGGCTCCGGCGAACGACAGCTCGCTCACGCCGTGCACGGCGAAGGCGAGGTCGCGCTGCATCACGAACACGCCCACGAGGCCCCCGACGATGCCGAGCACGGCGCCGGCGATGATCGAGTTCGCCAGCAGCGCGACGAGCTCGCCGTAGTCGGCGAACGAGAAGATGTCGCCCCAGTTCACGGTGGGAACGGGACCCGCGGCGGTCAGCAGGCCGAGCACGGCGCTCATGCGGCGCCCTCGTGGTCGTGGTCGTGGTGCGGCTCGACATCGGGCACGCCGACGACGATGAGGCGGTCGCCGGCGCGCAGCACGAACACCGGCGCCCCGTAGAGGTCGGTGAGCACGCGGGTCTGCAGCACCTCGTCGGGCGTGCCGAGCATGAACCGGCCGCCGGCGATGTAGAGGATGCGGTCGACGCGGCCCAGGATCGGGTTGATGTCGTGGGTGACGAACAGCACGGCCGCGCCGTGCGCACGCCGCTGGCGGTCGATGATCTCGGTGACGCCCTGCTGGTTGGCGAGATCGAGGTTCGACAGCGGCTCGTCGCAGAGCAGCAGCGCCGGGCGGTCCATGAGCGCCTGGCCGACGCGCAGCCGCTGCTGCTCGCCGCCGGAGAGCGCGCCGACCCGGCGGTCGCCGTAGTGCGCGGCGCCGACCTCCGCGAGCATCTCGTCCACGCGCTCGCGGTCGCCCCGGCGCGGCACCGGCAGTCCGAACCGGCGGCCCTGCAACCCGAGCGCGATCACGTCGCGGGCCCGCATCGCGGTGTCGGGCGGGTAGGGGCGCTGCTGGGGGATGTAGCCGATCCGGGAGTTGCCGCGGGTGGCGGGGACCCCGGCTACCCGGATCTCCCCCGCGCTCAGATCCTGCAGCCCGAGGATGCTGCGCAGCAGCGTGGTCTTGCCGGATCCCGACGGGCCCAGCACCGCGATGAACTCGCCGGGCCGCACATCGAGGTCGAGCCCCGACCACAGCTCACGGTCGCCGCGGCCCTGCGGGCGGTGCAGCGCGGCGCCGCGGATCTGCAGCACCGGCGCGGCGGCCGCCGAGGCGTCCGCGGGCGCGGTCATGCTCCGACGGCAGCGGCGAGGGAGGCGATCGCTGCATGCATCCATTCAGCGTACGCGGTGCCCTTCGGAAGGATCTCCGTGAAGGTCACCACCGGGATCCCCGCCGCCTTCGCCTCCTGCTCGACGCGCTGCGTCTCGGATCCACCGGCCTGGCTGTTGGCGAGCACGGCCTTCACCTCGCCGCTCTTGATGACGTTCACGGCCGCGAGCAGCGTCGCGGGGGCGACGTCATGACCCTCCTCGACCGCGCTCGCGAAGCCCTCGGGCGCCTTGTCGACCAGGCCCGCCGCGTCGGCGAGGTAGCCGGGCACGGGCTCGGTGATGAACACGCCCGCCCCGGGGGCCTTCGCCTTGATGGCGGCGAGCTCGCCCTCCGCCCGGGTGAGGTCCGCAGTGAGGGCCGCAGCGCCCTTCGCGAACTGCTCCTTGCCGGCAGGGTCGGCCTTCGTCAGCGCGCTCTCGACCTGGCCGACCACGGTGATCATGGTCGTCGGGTCGAACCACACGTGCTCGTTGAACCCCTCCTGATCGTGACCGGGGTGCGCGTCGGCGGCCGTGACCACCGTCGCCTTCGATCCGTCGAGCAGGTCCTTCATGAACGGGTCGTAGCCGCCGCCGTTCTCGATGACCAGCGCGGCGCCGCGCACGGCCAGGCGGTCGCGTGCGGTTGCCTCGTACTCATGCGGATCCTTCGAGAGCGAGTCGATGATGCTCGTGACCTGCACCCGGTCGCCGCCGATCTCCGTGGCGATGCTGCCGTAGACGTTGGTCGTCGCGACGACGTCGATCTTCCCCCCGCTGTCCGCGCCGGTTCCCGTGGCCGCGGAGCATCCCGCCAGAGCGAGGATCGAGGCGGCGGCGAGGGCGAGGGCGACGAGGGGCTTCTGCATGACCTCGACACTACGTTAAATGAGAATCATTATCAAAACGGACCCGCATCCGCCGTGACGGATCGATTCCGCCCGTACCGCCGGAACCGTCGCGAGGTTACTTGCCCATGCCGAGCGTGAGCCCTTCGGTCAGGCGACGCCCGAGCCACAGATAGATGGCGAGCATCGGCAGCACCACGATGCACAGTCCGGCGAACAGTCCTCCCCAGTCGGCGCCCGAGTACGTCTGCTGCTGGATGAACGAGATCAGCGCCACCGGCAGGGTGTACTTGTCCGTCGACTGCAGCAATGTCAGCGCGAGCAGCGTCTCGTTCCAGTGCGAGATGACCTGCAGCACGAACGCGGTCAGGATGCCGCCCTTCGCGAGCGGCAGCGTGATCCGCCAGAACGTCCCGAACGCGGAGGCGCCGTCCAGCGCCGCGGCCTCCTCGAGCTCCTGGGGCAGCGAACGGAAGAACGCGATGAGCAGGAACACCGTGAACGGCATCGAGACGCCGACGTAGACGATGTTGAGGCCGACCAGGCTGTCGGTGAGGTACACCTCGTTGAGCATCACGAACAGCGGGATCAGGATCACCTGGACCGGGATCCCCAGCCCGAGCACGAAGTACATCGTGAGCGCGTTCGTGAACCGGTTCTCCACCCGGCCCAGGTAGTAGGCGGCGGGCGCCGCGATCGCGACCGTCACGAACGAGGAGACCAGCGTCGTGCTCACGCTGTTGAGCGTCGCGGTGGCGAAATCGCCCGCGGTCCAGGCGGTCACGAAGTTCACCGGATCGAGCGAGGTGGGCAGCCCCCACGGATCGCTCAGGATCGAGCGCGTGTCACGGAACGCCTGGATCACCATCCAGATCATCCAGGCGATGTTCAGCGCGACGAAGGCCCACAGCAGCACCAGCCCGATCCCGCGCAGCACGCTGCGCTCGCGGCCGATGGCGGCGCCCCGGCGGCGGCGCGGCCGGTCGGACCGACCGGTCACGACCGTGCGGGTGCTGGTGTCCTCCCGGAGCATCTCGGCAGTGGTCATCAGGACTCCTAGATCTCGATCGCGTCGCGCCTCATCACGCGGCGCAGCAGGACGACGAGCACCGACACCAGGGCGAGCGACAGGATCGCGCTGGCACTGGCCATGCCGTATGCGGGGATGGACTCTCCGGAGAACGCCGTCACGTAGGTGTAGACGGCCGTGCTCCAGGTGCGTGTGGGCGGGATGCCCTGACCGGTCGAACCTCCGAAGATCCAGATGATCTCGAAGATCTTCACCGAGGAGATCGTCCACAGCACGGCGCAGGTGCCGAACACGTCCCAGGTCAGCGGGAGGATCACGTAGCGCAGCCGCTGGAACGCGTTCGCGCCGGCGAGGGCGCAGTCCTCGTAGTAGTAGGGCGGGATCCGGTCGACACCCGCCATCAGGATCGTCGTGTAGTAGCCGGTGGTGATCCAGGTGAGCATCACCATGATCAGCGGGAACAGGTTCTCCGTCGCGAGCCAGGCCGGCGGATCCGTCACGCCGGCCCAGCCCAGCAGCGTGTTCACGAGACCGCCGGGGTTGAGCACGAAGCCGGCGAGCACGCCGAAGATCATGGCGTTCACGAGGTGCGGGAAGAAGATCACGGAGCGGGCGATCTTGCGCCCCGCCATGTCTCGCAGCACCAGGGTGAGACCGAACGAGACCACGAAGATCGCCAGGCCGACCACGAACAGCAGCAGCAGGGTGTTGCCGAAGGACTGCAGGAACAGCTTGTCGCCGAAGAGCTTGACGTAGTTGCCGAGACCGACGAACTCCATCGGACCGGCTCCGGCCCATTTGTGGAAGCTGATCCAGATCGCGTAGACGGAGGGGCCGACGAACAGCACCGAGTAGAACAGCAGCGCCGGACCCACGAAGGGGACGAAGAGCTTCTTGCGGGCCTTGTCGATCGCGTTGCCGCCGGCGCGGGTCGTGCGTCGCGCGACCCGGCCGGCGGCGACCCCGGGCATCGCTGCCGTCTGGGTCATGAGTTCTGCTTCCAGTAGTCGGCCTGGCCCGAGGTCATGGCGGCGATGAACTCGGTCGCGGAGAGCTTGCCCTGCACGAGCTGGTCGATGGTCGGGTAGAGCAGCTTCTCGGCGTAGCCCGGGAGGGTGATGCCGTCGTTCTGCACATAGAAGCCGTCGGCCGCGTCGAGGGCCTTCTTCACGGAGTCGACCTCGGGACTGATGGCGGCATCCGCGCGGATGGGCAGGATCTTCGCGTCCGTGCCGAGCGCGTCCTGGTACTTCTTGCTCAGGAAGAACGAGGCGAACTTCTGCGCGTTCTCGGCGTTCTTGGCCTTGGCCGGCACCGCGAACCCGATGAAGTCGGCCCGCGAGACCTGCTTGCCGCCGTCGACCGTCGGGAACGGGAACGACGAGTACTGGAAGCCGCTCGTCGCGTACGACGCCGTCTCGGTCGGGATCCAGGTGCCGTTGTAGAGCAACGCGGCCTTGTTGTCCGCCCAGGCCTGCTGCTGTGCGGGCCACTTGCTCGCGTTGTAGCCGGAGATGAAGTAGCCGCCGTCGACGAGCTGCTGCACCATCGTGGCGGCCTCGACGGCGTCGGCGCCTTGCCATGCCTTGCCGGTCTTGTCCTCGGCGATCTTCTTCATCGCTCCGGGACCGGCGATGTGCACGAGCGCCGACGTGTACCAGTAGGCGTTGTAGCCGGAGACGTCGCCGTCGATCGCGAGCGGCACCTCGTTCGCGGCCTTGAGCGTGTCGAGTTCGGCGACGAACGCGTTCCAGTCCTTCGGCGGCGCGGACGCGAGCTCTGGGTGCGTGGCGGCGTTGAACCAGATCGCGTCGCTGGTGAGCGTGTAGGGCAGCATCCACGGCGCCGTGTCGCCCTCGCGCGTGATGTCAGCATCGGCGAGGTACGCCTTCGGGACGAGGTCGGAGACCTTCTCGCCGTCCACGTCCGCGCCGTACGCGGCGGTCAGCTCCTTGGCCTGCCCGCTCGTCGCGAGGACCGGGGCCAGTTTGGCGAACGAGCTGTCGATGAGGTCGGGGACGTTGTTGGTGTTGAGGGTCGGGACGACCTTCTTCACGCTGTCGCGACCCTGCCACTGCACGGTGACCTTGATGCCGGTCTCCTTGGTGAAGTCGGCGATCGCGGAGGCGAGGACCTTCTGCTGCGCCTCCCCCTCCTTCCACATCGACCAGTAGGTGAGCGTGCCCCCCGAGCCGGACCCGCCGCCCGCACCGGATGCGCATCCGGTGGCGGCGAGTGCGACCGCGCTGATGAGGGCGAGGGCAGAGAGCGTTCGGGTCTTCGCCATCGGACTTCCTTCCGTCTGAGAGGCATCGTCGCCTGTGTCGCACGACTCTCGCTCGACCCGGAAGAAGCATTCAAGGAGTAATCGGGAATTCGTCTCCTCGTTGCGCCGCGATTGTCGGAGGACAGCGATCAGGCACCCTCCTCCACACACGATGAATCGCCGAATACGTCTTTATTCCTCACTATGTGCGGAACAGAATCAGAGGAAGTACGACGGAGGGATCGTGATGGCCGGAAAGCGCGGGACACCCGTGCGCGACGCGGAGTCGCGCGGATTGAAGTTCGAGATCCTCGCCGACCAGCTGCGCCGCGGGATCCTGGCCGGGACCTGGACCGCGGGGCAGAAGCTCCCGACCGAGCAGGAGCTCTCCAAGGAGACCGGGCTGTCGCTGACCACCGTGCGACGCGCGTTCGACGAGCTCGTCGCCGAGCGCATCGTCGTGCGCCGCCAGGGCGCGGGCAGCTTCGTCGCGCACGCCCGACCGCGCGAGGAGCGTGCGCGACGGCGCATCGGCGTCCTGCTGCCCGATACCCAGCACTACTACCCACGGGTGCTGCAGGGCATCGACGAATCGCTCTCCGCGGCGGGCGCCTCGCTGCAGCTCGCCACGTACCGGTATCAGCCCGAGCGCGAGGACGACGCCATCGCGTCGCTGCTCGACGCCGGCGTGGACGGCCTCCTGCTGGCGCCGACGCTCACTGGGATCGAGGATCCGCTCGCGCGCTCCCGGGAGCTCACGGCGCTGCCCGTGCCCGTGGTCCTCGTGGAGCGCAGCCTGCACGGCATCGGCCCCGCCGACACCACGGAGCACGTGTGCTCGGACCACGCCGGCGGCGCGTACGACGCGGTCGTGCACCTCGCCCGCCTCGGGCACACGCGCATCGCACTGCTCACGCGCTCGCGCACGGTCACCGAGTTCGGGGTCGTGCAGGGCTATCGCAGCGCGGTCGCCGACCTCGGGCTCATCGCGGATCTGGAGTTCTCGCAGGCCAAGAGCGAGTGGGAGGCCGATTCCGCCGAGTCGGC
This sequence comes from Microbacterium sp. MMO-10, assembly GCF_037148715.1. Lineage (NCBI taxonomy): Bacteria > Bacillati > Actinomycetota > Actinomycetes > Micrococcales > Microbacteriaceae > Microbacterium > Microbacterium sp. MMO-10. The sequence continues at coordinate 524,375 of NZ_JBBCSV010000001.1, forward strand.
GTTCCGCGCGCTGCGCGCCTTCGACGCGACGGCGGCGCTCGTGTTCGGCGATCGCGAAGCGGCCATGCTCGAAGGCGCCGCGCGCCGCGGCGGAGTCCGCGTGCCCGACGACGTCGCGCTGGTCTCGTACGACGACGAGTTCGCCGATCTCGCCGAGGTGCCGCTGACCGCGGTCGCGCCACCGAAGTACCGCATCGGACGGATGGCCGCCGACGTCATGCTGCGCCGCCTCGTCGAGGGCGACGAGTGCCCACTGCACCAGATCAGACTTCGACCGCGCATCGTGATCCGCCGATCCTGCGGCGCGGGCGACCGAGACGACGAACACTGAGGAGAACACGTGCGCATCGGATTGATCGGGGCGGGAGCAGTCGCCTCGTTCCACATCACGGCCGCCTCCGTGCTGGACGGGATCGAGCTGACCGCGGTCTGCGACATCGACGAGCAGGCGGCACGGCGGGCGACCGCCGGCACGGGAGTCGCCGTCTTCACCGATCATCGACGGATGCTGCAAGCCGGCCTCGTCGATGCGGTGATCGTGAACACTCCCCACTCCCTGCACCTGCCGATCGCCGAGGACGCGGCTGCGGCGAGCGTGCACGTGCTCGTAGAGAAGCCGATGGCCACGAGCGTCGCCGACTGCGACCGGCTGATCGCGGCGTGCCGCGCGGCGGGGGTCGCCCTGACCGTGGGACACATCCAGCACTTCCTTCCGGAGAAGCGGGCAGCCGCCCGCGTGATCGCCTCGGGCGAGCTGGGCCGGGTCCGCATGATCCGCGACAACCGCAGCACCGACTACCGCCCCGGAACCCGGTCGGCCTGGTTCTTCTCCCCCGAGATCGCCGGTGGCGGCGCGCTGATCAACATCGGCGGTCACTGCCTGGATCGGTCGCTCTGGCTGGGCGGGGGGCGCGCGGTGGAGATGCTCGCCGACACGGCGAGCCGGTTCGGATCTCCTGTCGAGACCGACGGCAGCATGCAGCTGCTCCTCGACAACGGCGTGGGCGTGACGATCTCGGTCATCAGCGACCCGGCCACGCGGAGCGACAGCATGACGATCGTGTGCGAGAGGGGCGTGATCGAGGTGGATCCGCGTCACGGCACGACGGTGCACGTCGACGGTCGCACCCGCACCGTCCACGAGAGCGGTCCCGACGACATCCAGGACGCCTTCACGGCGCAACTGGCGGACTTCGCCGCGGTCGTCGGCGGTGCGGCGCCCACCGTCCCCCTCGCCCATGCGCGGCACGTCGTCGAGCTGGTCCTCGCCGCCTACCGCTCGGCAGAGACCGGTACCGCGGTCTCGTTCGCCGCCGCGGAGGCCCTCGCATGACCGGATCCCGCCGCAACCTCATCCTGATCGTCAGCGACGATCAGGGCCCCTGGGCGCTCGGTGCCGCCGGGAACGCTGAGATCCGCACCCCGGTGCTCGACGGCCTCGCCCGCCGGGGCGTGCGCCTGGAGCGCTTCTTCTGCGCGTCGCCGGTGTGCTCACCCGCGCGCGCGAGTCTGCTGACCGGGCAGATCCCGTCGACGCACGGCGTGCACGACTACCTCGGCGGCGCCCCTGTCGGCCCGGACAGCCGCGACTACCTGCGGGACCTGCCCACGCTGACGGACGCGCTCGCCGATGCCGGATACCGCCTCGGCCTCTCCGGGAAGTGGCATCTCGGCGCGAGCGACGTGCCGCGGCGCGGCTTCGTGCACTGGTACGCGCTGGAGGGCGGCGGCAGCCCCTATCACGACGCGGTGATGTACCGGGATGGAACGGCCGAGCACGTCACGGACTACCTCACCGACGTCATCGCCGACGATGCGGCGGCCTTCATCGACGCCGAGCAGGGGCAGGACGCGCCGTTCTTCCTCGCGATCAACTTCACCGCGCCGCATCGCCCGTTCGCCGGGGAGCATCCGGAGGAGTTCACCGCCCTGTATCGCGACTGCGCCTTCGACACCTGCCCTCAGGAGACGCCGCACCCGTGGCTGCAGACCAAGGACGGCGCCCCGATCGGAGGCGAGGCCGATACCCGCGAGGCACTGATCGGCTACTTCGCCTCGGTCACCGCCATGGATGCCGCCATCGGTCGCGTCCTCGAGCGGCTCCGCGCGCACGGCATCGAGGAAGACACGATCGTGGTGTTCCTCAGCGACAACGGGTTCAGCTGCGGCCAGCACGGCTTCTGGGGCAAAGGCAACGGCACGTTCCCGATGAACATGTACGACGAGTCGGTGATGGTGCCTTTCCTCATCTCCGCGCCGGGGCTGCTTCCCGGCGGAACGGTCCACGACCAGCTGCTCAGCGCCTACGACCTGCCCGCCACCCTGCTCGATCTGATCGACCGGGATCCGGCGGTCTTCGAAGAGGGCCCTGGACGAAGCTTCGCGGACCTGCTGCGCGACGGCACGACCACGGATCCGGACCGCCCGGTGGTCGTGCACAGCGAATACGGCCCGGCCCGGATGATCCGCACACGGGAGCGCAAGTACGTGCACCGGGCGCCCTACGGCCCCCATGAGCTCTACGACCTTGTGCAGGATCCGCAGGAGCGCGTCAATCTCGCCGAGGATCCGGCACACGCCGACGATGTCGCGGTGCTGCGCCGGCTGCTCTGGGAGTGGTTCGCCGCGCACAGCACCGAGGACGCCGACGGGGTCGCCCTGCCGGTGATGGGCTCGGGCCAGCTCCGCCCCCTCGACGGCGACCCGCTGGGCGCCTTCGACGCGCCGGACTGGGACGGCGCCTGAGTTCTCAACCGGTGACGGCCGGGTAGGCGTCCGCGAGTGCCGCAGCGCCTTCCCAGGCGTCGTCGGCCTCGGCCAGGGCTGCGGCGAGCGCGGTCGCGAGCCGGTGCGCCGCCGGAGCCTGCGGAGCGCTGTCGAGTTCGAACGGGTCGGCGACGAGGTCGAAGAACTGCACGTCCAGGCCCTGATCCGGATGCCACACCGCGACGAGCTTGCCCGTCGTCGTGCGCAGGCCGCGTGCGCTGCTCGGGTCCGAGCGGGATGCGTGGCGGGCGTACACCGTCGCGTCGTCAGCGTCGGCCTCGGCCTGCCCTCGCAGCACCGGGGCGCGGTCGCGGCCGACCATCCGCGGATCCGTCGCCGCGATGCCGGCGAGGCCGAGGATCGTCGGCGCGACGTCGAGCGAGTCGATCACGGCGTCGCACGACCCGGGCGGGACGAGCGCGGGCGAGTGCACGATGAGCGGCACGCGCATCGACTCCTCGTAGGCGACGTTCTTGTAGAGCAGCCCGTGGCTGCCGAGCTGCATCCCGTGATCGGACGTGAACAGGATGACGGTCGGGCGGGGGTCATCGAGGGCGGCGACCGCGGCGGCGAGGCGACCGACCTGCTCATCGACCCCGGTGATCGCCGCGAAGTAGTCGCGGGCGATGGCCGCGGCCTCGGCGGCGATCGGGGTGCCGTGGGCGACGTTGGGACGGTTCAGCAGGGTGCGCTCGTCAAGCTCCGCATACGCGGCGCGATAGCGGTCGGGCACCTGGTCGAACGGCTGATGGGGCGGGTTCAGCGACACCATGAGCGCGAACGGGCCGTCACCGCCCTCCCGGAGGAACGCGATCGCGACGTCGGTCTCGTGCGCGGCCGACCACTGGTCGACATCGATGCGCTCGTCCCGCCCGGCGTCGGTCGTCCAGTAGTGCGGTGCGAGGTGTCGGTCGGCGGCGCCGTAGGAGTACCAGTAGTCGAACCCGAAGCGGCGGGTCGGCGACGACCAGGCGTCCCACACCTTGCCGTCGTCCCGGCGCCCCTCGCCGTAGCGCTCGTCTGCGGCGACCGGGGGCTCCAGATGCCATTTGCCGATGTAGCCGGTACGCCAGCCCTGCGCGCGCAGCACGCTCGCCCAGGTCGGCAGACCGTCCCGCAGCCCCACGCCGTCCTGCGCGGTCTCGGAGTTGACGTTCAGCGTGACGCCGTTCACCTGCGGCCTCATGCCGGTGAGGAACATGGCGCGGTGCGGACTGCACACCGGGTACGAGCTCACCGCGTGACGCACCACGATCCCCTCGGCCGCGAGCCGGTCGAGATGCGGCGTCCGTACCGGATCGGATCCCGTGCTGCCGAGCGCGGCGGCGCGGAACTGGTCGGCCATGACGATGAGGATGTTGGGGCGTTGTGAAATGATGCCTCCCTGTGGGCGGGTCTTCGCCGGCAGGCGCGGTGCCCGCCGAAGTGATCGGTGCCTCCTGTGAGGATCTCGTCAGCGCTGCAGGACGAACTCCACCGTCCGACCGGCTGCGGCCGACACGTCGACCGTGACGCGGGCCCCGTCCGCGCGTCGCACGACGGAGACGCGGCCGGCGTCCGGGCCGTTGGCTCTACTCACCGTCGTGTTCGCCAGATCGATCACGATCGTCGCCTCCTTCTGAGTGGGCTCGCTCACCGAGATCCGCGTCATGCCCGGCGTCTTGCGCAGGATCACGCAGGCGGCTCGGTCCACGCTCACCTCCCCCACGCTTCCGGCCTTCCAGAACGCGGCGGCGATGACGTGCGGTGCGGGCTGGATCGCCTGGGCCGTCTCGTCGTTTCGCAGGACCTGCACCGGGGGGGTTCTGCGCGAGCGCGGCGGTCGTGGCGGCGTCGGCACCGGGACGCAGGAGATATGCATAGCCGCCGGAGGCATTCGCCCCGACGCCGTGCGAGAGGGTCAGCGTGGCGTACGTACGCTGCTGCAGGACGCCCGTGCCTGCCGCCTTGTTCGTGTTGTTGCGCTGCCACGAACCCTGCCTGCCGCCGATGCTCGCGGTGAGCGGTGCGGATCCGTCGAGGAAGACATAACCGCCGACATCCTCGAGGTGCGCCCAATGAGCACCCGGAAGCGTGCTCTCGTCGGAGATGTCGTGGCCATCCACGATGAGACGCCTTCCGGCCGTGCCCAGGTTGCGGTGCTCGACGACCGTGCGCACCTCGCTCGTGCTGCGCGTCGAGATGCCGGTCCCGAGGGCGACCACGGCGTCGGGCAGGGCGAACCACGCCTTGCGAGCCTGGAGACCGGTGCCTCCCGGCGCGACCAGATGCATCGCCGCAAGCGCCATGTCCTCGAAGGTCGCGCCACCGGTCCATTCGTTCTGCGGAGTACGCGCTCCCCACTCCCCCTCGGGGTTCTTCGGCAGCGGGGTCAGATCGACCGTGGTACCGGGAGGCGCGTCGAGATCGGACGTGGCCCAGAACTCGTCGTCGAACGCGTTCTCCTGGCCGGCGAGGTACAGATAGGTCATCCCCTGGCTCGTCTTGGCTCCGAGGAAGTTCTCGTCGGGCGTGCCCTCATTCCAGGCGATGCGGTTCGAGCACATGGCCACGCACAGCGCCCACTCTCCGTCCGCCGAGCGGTGCACCAGACGATCCATGGCGGGGAACAGCTTCGGCCCGCGGGGATCCGGCACCGAGGGCGTATCGGACGCCAGGAGCTCCGTGACCAGCGACAGCCGGACGATGTTCGTCGATGCCCTGATCTCCGCCGCGGAGTTGCTTTCGATCCACTGCCGGCACAGACCCCGCCAGCGAGCAGCGGTTTCGGCGTCGGCGGACTGCGCGAGACGCAGGGCGTACTCGATGAGGCCGTCGCCGTCGTCGATGCTCCGCTCCGCGAAGCGGGAGACGGCCCGCCCGCGCACCGCGTCCATCATCTGGCCACGGAACATCACGGGTGCGAACGAATCGTCGACCGCGCTGGTGATGTTGACGCGGGTCGGATCCGTGATGTCGAACGAGGAACCGGCGACGAGGGCGAACAGCTTCGCGAGCCCGCCGAGCAGCACCAGCCCGTACGTGCCCGTGTAGCCGATCGTGGAGTGCTGCACGAACGAACCGTCGCGGAAGAACCCGTTGCCCTCCGTGACGTACTGCCAGCTGTCGCGCAGCGCGGCCACCGCGGCCTTCAGCAGGTCGGCGTCGGGCTGCACGATCGAACGCACGATGATGCTCTGGCAGATGTCCACCCGATTGGCCGCGTCCGAGAGCTGAACCCCGCTGGGGTGCAGTTGCATCCGCGGATCACGGTTCGGGAGGAAGTGGTCGATCGCGGCGCAATAGGCGTCCACCTCGTCCGTGGACAGGTGATCATGAACGATCGCCATCGTGCTGGCGAGCGGCTGCGGTGCTCCGATGTTCCACGACCACCAGTTCCCCCACCACGCCGTCCCCGTGTTGAAGATCCGCTCATTCATGTGCGCCAGACCGCGGACGATCACGTCGAGCACCGCTGTCGACCCCTCGTGTTTGGATCCCGGGGTCGCCCAGGACACCGCCAAGGTCTGGATGCCGACGTAGTTCATCCGCATGGAATTGGATCGGGCGATGTCACTCGCCCCGATCGCCCAGTCCTGGTCGGAGAAGTAGCGCGTCGCCGTGGGGCTCACCTTGTCGAGCAGCGCATCGGCGGCTTTGTCCTGACGTGCGATCGCATCGGCGAAGACGCCGGGCGAGGCAGCCACGATCGCCCGTCCGGTCAGGGTCTCCACCCAGCGAAGGCGCAGCGCCTCGATCTCGGGCACACCGACCGCGAGGGGCCGTGTCGCTGCGGCGGCGTGCGGCGGACGGGACAGGTCGGCGAACAGCGCAGCAGCGGCGGCCAGGCCGCCGAGCTGCAGCACGGTGCGGCGGTTGAGAGCAGGCATGCGAACCCCTTCGGTCGTCTCTGCGGACGAGGCTAGAAGGCGATTGCAAGAGGAATAAACGTGGAATCCGAGGGAGCATCCGGCGCTCGCAGGACGTGCGCCGGGCACACCTGAGATCGGACGGACGCGGCTCCCGCAGGAGCGCGCGTCCGCCCGACCGCATCGGGCCGGCTCAGCCGCGCAGCCAGACCGTGCTCTCGCCGGCCACCGCACCGTCGACGAGCGTGCCGAGCACCGGCTCCTCGCCCGCGGCGAGCGCGAACGGCTCGGTGCCGAAGTTGGTCACGACCTGCCAGCCGTTGGAGCGGGCGAACCGGAGCACGTCGTCGCGCCCCGTCTCGATCCACTCCAGGTCCTCGCCGGTCTGCAGCTCATGCCGCAGCGCGAGCGCGCGACGGTAGGTGTTCAGCGACGACTCCGGATCCGCGTCCTCCACCGCGACCGCGTAGTCGGCGAACCACGCCGGCTGCGGGATGTGCGCACCCGCGGCGCCGAACCCGAACGACGCGCCGTCGCCGGCCCAGGGCAGCGGCACGCGGCAGCCGTCGCGACCGAGGCCGTCGCGATCGGGATCCGCTCCGCGGAAGAACGCCGGGTCCTGCCGGTCCTCGGGGGCGATGTCGCCGACCTCGTGCAGGCCGAGCTCCTCGCCCTGGTAGAGGTAGGCGCTGCCGGGCAGCCCGAGCAGAAACAGCGACGCGGCGAGCGCCCGCCGGCTGCCGCCCGCAAGGTCGAGCTGGTCGGCCGGGGCGCCGGCGATGATCCAGGCCGAGCCCTGCTTGGCGGGGTTTCCCCGGCGGGGCGCGAGGCCGTACCGGGTCGCGTGACGCACCACGTCGTGGTTCGACAGCACCCAGGTCGAGCTGGATCCGGTCGCCGCGCTCTGCGCGAGGTTGTCGGCGACGATCTCGCGGAACTGCGCGGCGTCGAAGTCGGCCTCGAGCAGGTCGAAGTTGAACGCCTGGCCCAGCCCGTCGGTGGTGGCGTACTTCGCCCGGCGCTCGGCCGTGGCGACCCAGGCCTCGGCGACCGCGATGCGCGGCGGGTCGTACTCGTCGAACACCTGCCGCCACTCGCGGTAGATCTCGTGCACGGCGTCGCGGTCCCACAGCGGGTGCTGCCCGTCGGTGGTGTCCCGTGCGTCGAGCTCGGCCTGGCTCGGCAGCACGGCCGGCAGATCCTTGCTGAGCCCGTGCGCGACGTCGATGCGGAACCCGTCGACTCCGCGGTCCGACCAGAACCGCAGCGTGGTCAGGAACTCCTCGTGCACGTCGGGGTTGTCCCAGTTGAAGTCGGGCTGCTCCGTGGCGAAGTAGTGGAAGTACCACTGGCCGTCGCCGACCGGTTCCCAGGCCGGACCCCCGAAGCACGACTGCCAGTCGGCGGGCGGCAGCTCCCCGTTCTCGCCGAGGCCGTCGCGGAAGATGTACCGGTCGCGCTCCGGCGACCCCTTCCCCGCGGCGAGCGCGGCCTGGAAGAGCGCATGCCGGTCGGAGGAGTGGTTCGGCACGATGTCGACGATGACCTTGATGCCGCGGGCGTGCAGGGCCGCGATCAGGTCGTCGAAGTCGGCGAGGGTTCCCAGGCGCGGATCCACGTCGCGGTAGTCGGCGACGTCGTAGCCGCCGTCGGCGAGCTCCGAGGGATAGAACGGGCTCAGCCAGACCGCATCGATGCCGAGGCCGGCGAGGTAGTCGGCCTTCTCGACGACGCCGCGGATGTCGCCGAGACCGTCGCCGTCCGCATCCGAGAAGCTGCGCGGATAGATCTGGTAGACGGCGGCCTGACGCCACCAGGCGGCGGCATCGTCGGATCCGATCACGCGCGGGTCGGCGGCGAGGACTGCATCGGTCATGGGGTTCCCTTCTGGGGTGGGCGGTTCGGGTGGTCTCGGGGCGGGACGCGTCAGCCCTTGACGGCGCCCTGGGTCACGCCCTCCATCACCCAGCGCTGCGTGAACAGGTAGGCAACGATCGCGGGGGCCATGGCCATCAGGTACGAGGCGAAGGACACGTTGTAGTTGTTGCTGAACTGCGTCTGGAACAGGTTCTGCCTCACCGGCAGGGTCTGCAAGGCCGGATCCGAGATGATCAGCGACGGCATCATGAAGTCGTTCCAGGCGTAGAGGAACGCGAAGATGCCGACCGTGGCGCTCATCGGCCCGAGCAGCGGGAAGATGATCCGCCAGAACGTCTGCCAGGTGCTCGCTCCGTCGATGCGCGCGGACTCCTCGAGCTCGAGCGGGATCGAGCGCAGGAACGCGGTGAACAGCAGCACGCTGAAGCTCAGCTGGAACATCGTGGCGAGGATGACGACGCCGAACGGGTTGTCAAGGTGTACGAGACCGGTGAGCTGGATCTGCGGCAGCGCGACCACGGGGAACGGGATGAACATCGCCGCGAGCAGGTAGAAGAACGAGTACCGGAACAGCTTCCGATCCCAGTTGCGCACGATCGCGTACGACGCGAACGCCGCGAGCACGATCGTGAGCACCACGGTGCCGGCCGTCACGAACAGGGAGATCCCGGCGCCGACGGGGAAGGTCGTCAGGTTCCACGCCTGCACGAAGCCGTCGATCGAGAAGGGCGCCGGCAGCGAGAAGGCGTTGCCGTCCACGGCCTGGTTCGTGGTCTTGAAGGCCATCGAGATCGTGACGTACAGCGGCAGCAGCACGGTGATCGCGCACAGGATCAGGATGATCGTGCCCGACCAGTTCACGCGCTCCATGCGGACGCGCGGCCGGCGGCCCCGGGCGTTGACGGTGGTGAGCGCCTCGGTCGTGAGGAGGGTCTGGGTCGACATCAGAGTGCGTTCCTTCCGCGCGTCAGCGACAGCTGGAGGAGGGAGATGAGGATGGCGACGACGAAGAAGATGGTCGCGTTGGCCATCTGATAGGCGTAGTCGCCGCCGTTGAAGCCCGCGATGATCGTCATCGCGACGCTGCGCGTCGCCGTGCCCGGACCACCGTTGGTGAGGCCGACGATGATGTCGTAGGCGTTGAGGAAGCCCTTGAACCCGAGGATCACGTTGATCACGACGTAGCCGAACACCAGCGGCACCGTGATGCGGGTGAGCTGCTGCGTCTGGGAGGCCCCGTCGATCGCGGCGGCCTCGTACACCTCGCCGGGCACCGACAGCAGCCCCGCGATGTAGATGAGCAGAGTGCCGGGGATCGCCTGCCACGCCGTCACGATCACGATCGCGACCCACGCGAAGTCGGGGTTCGCGAGGATGCTCGTCTGCAGCCACTCGATCCCGGTCGCGTTCCCGAGCCCGGGGATCGAGTTGGAGAAGAGGAAGTTGAAGACGTAGGCGATGATGATGCCCGAGATCACCATGGGGATCACGAAGATCGTGCGCAGCCCGGCCTTGAACCGGATCCGCGAGGTGAGCCCGACCGCGAGCAGGAACGCGATCACGTTCACCACGATCACCGTCGCGAGGGAGAACCCGAACGTGAACAGGTAGCTCTGCAGGATGGCGGGATCGCTGAACGCGGCGACGTAGTTGGTCACCCCGTTGAAGCTCCAGTCGCCGATGCCGATGGAGTCGGTGAAGCTGAAGAAGATGCCGATGATCGCGGGGACCGTGATCGCGAGCGTGAACAGGATCAGGCTCGGCAGCAGGAACAGGTAGTAGATCGGCTCGACGCGGCGGGTGCTCCGGCGGGCCGTGCGATCGCCCTGGGTGACGATCGTGGTCGTGGTGGTCACTTCGCCGCTCCCTTCGTGTCACGGGCCGCCGGCGCGCGGAACGCGAGCCGGGCCCAGTCGGCGTCCATCGTGGCGAGGGTCGTCGCGGGCTTCGCGCCCAGCCCCATCGCCTGCGCGTAGTTGAAGACCGGGATCGTCTTCGGCACCAGCACCGACGGCCCCTGATAGACCTGCCCCTTGTCCACGTACGGGATCATCCCGGCGATGCGGGGGTCGTCCGGCGCGGCCGCAGAGGCGGTGGGCGTGAACCCGAGCTGCGAGGCGTTGTACGCCTCGATGTTCTGCGGCTGATACAGGTACTCGAGGAAGTCGCGCGCGGCGACCTTGTGCCGGGATCCCTCGGGGATCATCGCGGCGAGGTCGAGATTGACGCGCACCTTCAGATCCTTCGTGCTGTCGGTCATCGGCAGCGGGAACGTCCCGAGCGGCAGGTCGGGTGCGGTCTTCGCGATCTCACTGAACGCCCACGGGCCCTGCAGATACATCGCGGCCTGCCCCTTCGAGAAGGCGAGGTTCCCGTCGCCGTAGCCGCGGCTCGCTGCGTCCTTGTTGACGTAGGAGCCGAGCAGCTGCTGCATCTTGGCCATGGGCTCTGCGAAGTCCTTCTGGAACGAGGTGTCGGAGCCGGGTCCGACCTCCGCCCCTTCGGCGTTCAGCTGCTGGAAGAAGTCGAGCACGTCGAGGGATCCGCCGGCCGCGTAGTCGTACCAGCCCTGTCCGACGGTCCAGTCGTCCTTGAGCGTCGCATAGAACGGGGTGACCCCGGCGGCCTTGAGCGCGTCGCAGGCCGCGATGAGCTCGTCCCACGTGGTCGGCACCGCGATGTGGTGCTCGGCGAAGATCTGCTTGTTGTAGATGACCGATGCGGCCATGACCGAGTACGGCAGGGCGCTCGTGCGGCCGGCGCAGGTGCCGTACTGGTCGAGCAGCGGCTGGTACGTGTCGGCGATCTCGCCCGCGGCCTTCGTGCCGCTCAGGTCGCTGAGCGCGCAGCGCGAGACGAAGCGCGCGACCTCCATGTTGTAGTTGGCGAGCATCAGGTCGGGCGGGTTGCCGCGCACGAAGCTCGCCGAGACGACGTCGACGCCCGAGGTGTCGATGACCACGCGGACCTTGTCCTGCGAGGCGTTGTACTCCGCGACCTTCTTGGTCATGAAGTCGATCGCCTCGCGTTTGCTGAACGTGAAGCGGATCGTCTCGCGCCCGTCGGCGGGGGCGCAGCCCGCGAGGGCTCCCCCGACGACGGCGAGCGCGGCGACGGCGGCGAGCGCCCTCGCGATCCGCGTGCTTCTTGCAGACACCCTTGTCCTCGTCCCTTCCGGGATCCGGCCGTCCTCGGCCCGGATCTTGTTCCGGAGATTAGATTTTGTTCCCGAATTAACTCGGGCAAGGGATACTCTGACAGAGGTCCACCCGAGAGGTCAAGCACGAATGCCGAGAACGACCGCGCCCGACACGACCCCCGCCGATCGCGGCGCGGGGCCCGTCAGGGTTCCCGGGACCGGCGCATCGCAGGCCACGGCCGCGGGCGCCGCGCGACCGAGCCTCGGCCAGGTGCTGGACTTCGCGTGGGGGCGCGGCCCGTTCACCGCGACCGAGGCGATGGCGGGCGCCTCGCTCACCCGCTCGACGACCATCGACGCGATCGACACCCTGGTGGCGGCCGGGGTGATCCGCGAGCTCGCGAACGCGCGCGACGCCGGCGAGTACTCCGCGGGCCGCCCGGCGCGGCGCTTCGAGCTGCCGTCCGGTCTCGGCGCCGTGATCGCCCTGGACGCCGGGGACACCCACCTCGGCGTGACGGTGACCGACCTGGCGCGCACGCCGCTCGCGCACGTCCGCGCCGACCTGGATCCGCAGCACACCGTGGGTCAGCGGCGCACGGCGATCCTCACCCGTCTCGACACCGCCCTGACCGCGAGCGGAGTCCCCCGCGACCGCGTCCTGGCGCTGTGCGCCGGCGTCGCGGCCCCCGTCGCGCGCAACGGGTCGTCGCCGCCGCACCCCGACGGCTTCTGGGAGCGCACCAACCCCGGCCTCGCCGAGCTGCTGGCGGGGTGGGCGCCGGTCGTCGAGATCAAGAACGACGCCGTGCTCGCCGCCGCCGCCGAGGGCGATCTGGGCGAGGCCATCGGCTGCCGCGACTACATCGCGCTCATCGCCGGCGAGCGTTTCGGCGCGGGCGCCGTCGTGGACGGGCACATCCTGCACGGCGCGCACGGCGGCGTCGGCGAGATGGTGCTCTTCGACCACGTGCGCGGCGTGGACTCGGCGGAGGGGCTGGAGCCCGCGATCACGCGGATCGCGGGCGAACTGCTCGCCTCGGGGGCGGCGTCACCGCGCGGGGCGCTCGCAGACCTCGACGCCGGCGGCCTGCGCGCGGACCGGATCCTCGCCCTCGCCGCTTCCGGCGACCCCGATGCGGCGCAGGTGGTCCGCGGCGCCGGTGCGTTCCTCGCCCGGGTGGTGGCCGTGCTCGGCAGCACCTACGACCCCGACCGCGTGATCGTCTGCGGCGCGATCGCCGAGAGCATCCAGCCCGTCCTGGACGCGGCCCGCGACGTGCTGCGCCCGCTGCTCGACCTTCCCGCGCCGACGATCCTGCGCTCCCGCCTCGGGGCCGACATCGTGCTGGAGGGCGCGGTGTCCACAGCCCTGGCCGCCGCGCGCACCGTCGGACTCCCGCAGCTCGTGGCCCAGCGGCTGCACGGCTGAGGCGGAGGGTCCGTCCGGGGCCGTTGAGCGAGCCCCGAACGGACCAGGATCCCGCTCAGTCCACGAGCAGGGCGGGCTCCTCGAGCACGGCGGCGACGTCGGCGATGAAGCGGCTCATGCCGTCGCCGTCCACGACGCGGTGGTCGAAGGAGCCGGCCACCGTCGTCACCCAGCGCGGGCGCACCTCGCCGTCGACGACCCACGGCTTCTGGCTGATCGTGCCCATGGCGACGATGCCGGCCTCGCCGGGATTGATGATCGGGGTGCCCGCGTCCATCCCGAACACGCCGATGTTGGTGATCGTGATGGTGCCGCCCTGCTGGTCGGCGGGCGTCGACTTGCCCTCGCGGGCCGTCGTGGTGAGCCGGTTCAGGGCGCGGGCGAGATCCTTCATGCCCATCTCCTGCGCGTCCTTGATGTTCGGCACGAGCAGGCCCCGCGGGGTGGCCGCGGCGATGCCGAGGTTCACGTAGTGGCGCACCGCGATCTCGGCGCCGTCGGCGGTGTCGATCCATGCGGCGTTGACCATCGGGGTGCGGCGCACGGCCCAGATCACCGCGCGGGCGACGATCAGCAGCGGCGACACCTTGATGTCGGCGAAGTCGGGCGAGGCCTTCAGGCGCTTCACGAGCTCCATGGTGCGGGTCGCGTCGACCTCCTTCCACACCGTCACGTGCGGTGCCGAATAGGCGCTCTGCACCATCGCCGAGCTCGTCGCCTTGCGCACGCCCTTGACCGGGATCGACTCGGTGCGGCTCTCGTCGGCGCCGGCCCGGGCGGGCGAGATCCCGCGGGCGACACCGACGGGTGCGGGCTGCGGCGCGGGCACGGTCTCCTCCCGCACGTCGCCCCACTCGGGCGTCTGGATGTTGCGGAACACGCTCGCCTGCTCGGCGTGCTTCATGACGTCGTCGCGGGTGACCTCTCCGTCGGCGCCCGACGGGGAGACCTGCGTCAGGTCGACGCCGAGGTCGCGCGCGAGCTTTCGGATCGGCGGCTTCGCGATCACGCCGACCGTGGAGCGCACGGGGCGCTCCGCCGGACGCCGCCGGCGCGAGGTGGCCTCCGCACCGGAGCCGTAGCCGACGAGCACGGATCCGGATCCCTCCTCCGCGGCGGGGGCGGCGGGGGCGGCGGACGACGCGGCCGGGGCAGCACCCTCGGACACGAACGTGATGATCGCGGTGCCGACGTCGACGGTCTTCCCCTCGGGCACCAGCAGCTCGCCGACGGTGCCGGCGTGCGGCGACGGCAGCTCGACGAGCGACTTGGCCGTCTCGATCTCGCAGATCACGTCGTTGACCGCGACGACGTCGCCCGGCGCGACCCGCCACGTGACGATCTCGGCCTCGGTCAGCCCCTCGCCGACGTCCGGCAGGGTGAAGGTCTGGGTGCTCATGGTCGGGATCCTTTCATCCCCAGGGGTCGTTGAGCGAGCACGGCCGCAGGCCGAGCGAGACGAAACGCGGTTTCCTGCAGGATCGCCGCGTTTCGTCTCGGTCGCCTGCGGCGTCCTCGCTCAACGACCGGACAAGACATCAGTACGCGAGGGATCGATCGACGGCCTCGAGGATCCGGTCCGGATCCGGCAGGTAGACGCCCTCGAGCTTCGCGGGCGGGAACGGGGTGTCGTAGCCCGACACCCGCAGCACCGGCGCCTCCAGCGCGTAGAACGCGCGCTCCATGACGGTCGCGGCGATCTCGCTCCCGAGGCTCACGAATCCCGGCGCCTCCTGCGCGTAGACCATGCGGCCCGTGGATCGCACGGAGTCGAGGATCGGCCCGTAGTCGACGGGCGAGAGCGAGCGCAGGTCGACGACCTCGCAGCTGGTGCCCTCCGCCTCGGCGAGCGCCGCCGCCTGCAGCAGCGTCGACACCATGGCGCCGTGACCGACGAGGGTGACGTCGGATCCGCGGCGCACGATCCGCGAGGCGTGCAGCGGCAGCGCGGGCGCGGCGAGGTCGACCTCGCCCTTGGGCCAGTAGCGGCTCTTGGGCTCGAGGAACACGACCGGGTCGTTCGAGGCGATCGCCTCCTGGATCATCCAGTACGCGTCGTTGGGCGTCGACGGCGACACCACGCGGAGGCCCGGGGTGTGCGCGAAGTAGGTCTCGGGGCTCTCCTGGTGATGCTCGACCGCGCCGATGTGCCCGCCGTAGGGGATGCGGATCACGACCGGCATCGACACCGCGCCCTGATGCCGCGCCGTGATCTTCGCGAGCTGCGTGGTGATCTGGTCGAAGGCGGGGAAGACGAAGCCGTCGAACTGGATCTCGATGACCGGGCGGAAGCCGCCCATCGCCAGGCCGATCGCGGTGCCGACGATGCCCGACTCGGCGAGCGGGGTGTCCAGCACCCGCTGCGGGCCGAAGTCCCGCTGCAGGTGCTCGGTGACGCGGAACACGCCGCCGAGCGCGCCGATGTCCTCGCCCATGAGGATGACGCGCGGATCGTCCTCCATCGCCTTGCGCAGCCCCGCGTTCAGCGCCTTGCTGAACGGCATCGTCTCGATGCTCGTGCCCGCGGTCGTCTCGATGGTGCTCATCGGTGGCCCCCCTGCCCTTCTGCCGCGAACGAGGCTTCGTACTGCGCCTGCCAGGCCTTCTGCTCGGCCATGAGCGGGTGCGGATCGGTGTAGACGTGGTCGAAGATCACTTCGGGCCCCGGCGAGGTGAGCTCGAGGGTGCGCACCCGCAGGTCCTCCGCCGCCTCGGCCGCCTCGGCCTCCGCGTCGGCGAAGACGGATCCGGCCGCGCCACGGTGCTCGAGGTGGGCGCGGAGGCGGGCGATCGGATCGCGCCGCGCCCACTCCTGCTCCTCGTCGCTGCCGCGGTACTTCGTGGGGTCGTCGCTCGTGGTGTGCGCGCCCATGCGGTAGGTGACGGCCTCGATCGCGCGCGGGCCGTCGCCGCCCCGTGCCTCGTCGAGCGCCCGGCGGGTCACCGCGTAGCTCGCGAGCACGTCGTTGCCGTCCACCCGCACCGAGGGGATGCCGTAGCCGATACCGCGCTGCACGAGCGGAACGCGGGACTGTGTGCTCACCGGCACCGAGATCGCCCAGTGGTTGTTCTGCAGGAAGAAGACCTCGGGGGTGCGGTAGCTCGCGGCGAACACCATCGCCTCGTGCACGTCGCCCTGGCTGGAGGCGCCGTCGCCGTAGTAGACCATGACGGCCTCGTCGCGATCCGGGTCACCCGTGCCGCACTTGCCGTCGAAGACGAGCCCCATGGCCAGTCCCGTGGCGTGCAGGGCCTGCGAGCCGAGCACGAGGGTGTAGATGCGCGTGTTGCCGTTGCGGGGATCGGTCGGATCCCAGCCGCCGTTCGAGGTGCCGCGCATGAGCTTGATGATGTCGACCGGATCCACACCGCGAATACGGGTCACGACGTGCTCGCGATAGGACGGGAAGATCGTGTCCTGCGGACGGGCGGCGCGGGCGGATCCGACCTGGGCCGCCTCCTGCCCCCGGCTCGGCGGCCAGAGAGCGAGCTGGCCCTGGCGCTGCAGGTTGGTCGCCTGGGTGTCGATCGCGCGGATCGCGACCATGTCCCGGTAGAACTGCTCGATCTCGCCATCGGGGAGCGCCTCGATCAGAGGCAGATACTCCTCCGCCGCGGCGTTCGGGGCGTAGCTTCCGTCGGCGTCGAGGACGCGGACGACGGGGATATCGGCGTCAGTCACCTTGTCTACGCTAACCGACGTTTCGCGCTTCGCAGTGGAGGGTGCGCACAAACGATGCCGGGGGTCCTGTGACGATCCCCACGGACGCATGCGGGCTCGCGGATATCCAGGTGTCCCATGCATTTATGCCAGGTCCCCCTAGCTTTTTTGCGTGGGATGCCTTGCATCTCTCGCGGCCCCGTCGAGCGCCCCGTGCGACGGCGGACGGACGGACGTGCGGGCGGACGTGCGGACGGACGTGCGGGCGCGCGCACGACGGACGCGCGGACGGCGGACGGACGTGCGGACGGCGGGCGAAGCGCGGACGGCGGGCGTCGCCCGGGGCGTCAGGGGCGCTGCGCGGCGGCGACGACGAGCACGCGGGGAAGCGACTCCGCCTCGCCGACCGAGATCCGGATGCCGTCTCCCGGGAAGGCGCGGACGATGAGACCCGCCTCCTCGAACGCCGCGGCCACGTCGGCGGTCGCCTCGCCCGTGGGCAGCCAGACGAAGTTGCCCTGCGCATCGGGCACGTCCCATCCCTGGGCGCGCAGGCCGTCGCGCAGCTCCGCCCGGCGCTCGACGATGACGGCCACCCTGGCGCGCAGTTCCTCCTCGGCGTCCAGGCTCGCGATCGCGGCGTCTTCCGCGGCGGCCGTGACCGAGAGCGGGATCGCCGTGGTGCGGGCGGCGTCGAGCACCCGCGGGTTGCCGATCGCGTAGCCGACGCGGAGGCCGGCGAGCCCGTACGCCTTGGAGAAGGTGCGCAGCACGACGACGTTGGGATGCGCCTCGAAGATGCGCTCGGCCAGGCCGTCGACGGCGTCGGGGGCGGTGACGAACTCGGCGTAGGCCTCGTCGAGCACGATCAGCACGTCCCGCGGCACCTTCTCGACGAAGGCCGCGAACTCGGCGCTGGTCACGATCGGGCCGGTCGGGTTGTTCGGCGTGCACACGATCACCACGCGGGTGCGGTCGGTGATCGCCGCCGCCATCGCGTCGAGGTCGTGGCGGGCGTCGGCGGTCAGCGGCACCTGCACGCCGGTCGCCCCCGCCACCAGCGGCAGCCCCGGATACGCCTCGAAGGAGCGCCAGGCGTAGACGACCTCGTCGCCGACCGTGGCCGCCGCCTGCACCAGCTGGTAGAGGATCGCGACGCTGCCCGAGGCGACGTGCACCGCGTCGGGGGCGACGCCGTAGCGTTCGCCGATCCGCGCACGCAGCGCCGCGGCCGTGGCATCGGGGTAGCGGTTGATCGGCGCGCCGGCGGTGAGGGCGGTGACGACCGACGGCAGCGGCTCGAACGGGTTCTCGTTGCTGGACAGCTTGAACGCATCGGCGCCGGCCTGCTTGCCCTGACGGTACGGCGGGAGGGCCGCGATCTCGGCACGGATGCGGGGCAGGATCTCTTCGCTCACGGGTCGAGTCTAGATCCGTGCTCCGCCCTCGTGCCCGGCCCGTCATCGCGCGCGTTCCGGTCGAGACTCCCCGCCGGATCCCGGTTTCAAGTGCGAGAATCGGCCCATGAGGTTTCTCATCCGCGTCGTCGTGAACGCCTTCGCCATCTGGGTCGTGAGCCTGATCACCATCCTCGAGGTCACGGTCACCCCCTACCCGCCGGGCGGCCAGATCCCCCTGGTGGTCACCCTGCTCGCGATCGGTGCGGTCTTCGCGATCGTGAACACGATCGTCGGCACCGTGGTGAAGGTGGTCGCGATACCGCTGTACATCCTCACCCTCGGGCTGATCTCGCTCGTCATCAACGGGTTCCTGCTCTGGCTCACCTCCTGGATCACGGGCTTCTGGGGATGGGGGCTGGCGGTCGGCGGTTTCGGCTGGACGATCGTGGCGGCCTTCCTCATCGCCGTCATCAACGCGATCTTCAACGCGATCCTGCGCCCGCAGCGCCAGCGCGACCGGGATCGCTGAGGATCCACGAGGCGCTCTCCCGCTCGTCATCCCGACTCCGTCACCCGTGTCGCGGTGAAGTCCGTGGAGTCGATCAGGCTCGCGCCGTCATAGGCCGCGAATCGGTCACGGATCGCCGTCATGCGCGGGTCCCCGGACTGCTCGGCCCTCTGCACGGTCTCGCGGTACTCCCCGAACCGATGCGCGGGCATGCCCGCGTCGATGCCGTGACCCGGCACAGCCGCGCGCGTGATCACCACGCTCTGCGCTGACCCGGATCCGTCCGGCCTCCCGCCTCCCGCGAGACCGGCCACCGGATCGTCGGTGTGCCGTACGGCGACGTGCATCACGTCGCCGGGCAGCGCGGGTTCGACCGGCGAGCCGATCGTGTAGACACCCTGCACGGTGAACGCGCCGGACTGTGCGATCAGGTCGACGTTCATGCCGCCCTGCGAGTAGCCGACGAGGTCGACGGGCGTCTTCTCGTCCACGCCCGAGGCCCGGAGGGCGGCGACCGTGGCTTTGTACGAGTCGGACTCCTCGCGCCGGAGATACGCCTGCACGTTCGACCGCATGTCCCAGGGCTCCGTATCCGGCCGCCCCGGCCGCGTGCCGTCGACGTAGGCCACCACGCGGGCCGAGCCGTCCGCCAGGACGTACCTCTCGACGCGCACCTGCGGCCCCTCGCCGAAGGGGATCCGGCTGATCGCGTCGCTCAGGGAAGCCGGGGCCGCAGGAACCGGCAGAGCACCGGCGGCCGTCGATCCGCCGGCGAGCCGCCCCGGGCGGGACGTGAGGAGCAGGTCCCCGGGACGCGGCCCCACGGCACCCCGGCCCGGTGCGCCCGGTCCGGCGAGCCCGTCGACGAACACGACGCCCGGTGTCGGCTCGAGCGGTGCGCGCGGCGTCTGCCCGAGGCCCGGCGCCAGCAGCATCAGCAGAAGCAGGGCGCCCTGGGAAATACCGGCCTCGGTCGCGCCCCCGGTCAGGAGGGCCACCCGCACGGCGGGGCTCAGCGCCGCGAGCAGGTCGCCCGCGGTTCCCTGCATCTCGGAGAGCGGGGCTCCCGGCACGGCGGCGAACCCGTCGAAGACAGCGCGCGCCCATCCCTCCCGCAGTTCGCGCTGCATCTGCACCAGTCCCGGATTGCGTGCGAGGAGCTCGTCGATGCGGTGCAGGGATCCCTTCACGAGCTCCGGATCCGCCGGACCCGGCATCTGACGCCACGCGCGCAGCTCGGCGATCTCGAAGACGTCCGCCATGGTCGCCGTCGCACTCGCGACCTCGTCGAGCGCGGAGTCGATCGCGTCGAGACGCCCCGTGGCCGCCCACACCGCTCCGAGGCCCCCGAGCGGCAGCCGGGCGGCGAGCCCGGACGCCTCGACGAGCACGGGGATCTCGAGCAGTTCCTCCCGCGCGACCTGCACCGCCGCGGCATCAGCTCGCACCCGGCCGGCCATCGCCCGCAGCCCGTCGGGGTCGACCGCGACGATCCCGCCGTGGGTGATCTCCACCTCTCCGCCCACGCCGTCACCCCGCCCGCAGCGCGGACTCGATCGACCCCAGGAGATCGACCACCCCCGTGAGCTCGTGCTGTTGCTCGGTGCACCGGTCGAGCATCAGCTCGATCGCACGAGCCTTCCAGGCGCAGTCGACGACGAGCGCACACAGATCGGCGAGCACGCGGTTGAGCCGATCGCGGGCGCTCAGGCAGCGCAGCAGCGCCTCGGCGAGCATCCAGGATCCTTCGGCGGTGGCGGGGGCGACGGTCGGCATGGCATCCACACTGCGCTCCGGCGCAGCGTCCCGGGGCGCGGCGGCCGCACTCCGTGCACTCCTCCGGGGCCTTCCGCGCTGTGCAGGACGACCACCGTGCGAGCCCCTCCCCGCACTCGGGCGGCCGGCGCGGTGCGGCACAATGGAGCCATGACCGAGTCGGACCCGTTCCGCGTGATCTTCGTGTGCACGGGCAACATCTGCCGGTCCCCCATGGCGGAGGTCGTCTTCCGCGACATCGCCGCAGCACAGGGTCTCGGCGACCGCATCGTCTCGACGAGCGCGGGCACCGGCGACTGGCACGTCGGCGAGCAGGCGGATCGCCGCACGATCGATGCCCTCGCCCGCCGCGGCTACGACGGTTCGGCACACCGCGCCCGGCAGTTCACCTACGACGACTTCGCCGAGAACGACCTGGTCGTCGCCCTGGACCGCACGCACGAGCGGATCCTGCGGCAGTGGGCGCGCGATGAGTCCGAGGAGGGCAAGGTGACCCTGCTGCTCTCCTTCGAGCACCACGGCGCCTCGTTCGAGCACCAGGGCGCGCTGGACGTGCCCGACCCCTACTACGCGGACGCCCCGGTGTTCGACGAGGTGCTCGGTATGATCGAGAGCGCGAGCCACGGCCTGTTCCGCCAGCTCGAACCCGCCATCCGACCGCCGCGTCCGTGACACCGGCGGCCCGGATCCACGACTCTTCCCGGAGGACCCCCGTGACCGCCTCGCTCCCCGTCCAGCCCCTCAGCCCGCTCGACGGCCGCTACCGCGCCGCTGTCGCCGGCCTCGCCGACTACCTGTCCGAGGCGGGCCTGAACCGCGCCCGCGTCGAGGTCGAGGTGGAGTGGCTGATCGCCCTCACCGACCGCTCGCTGTTCGGCACCGCCCCTCTCGCCGACGCCGACAAGGAGCGCCTGCGCGGCCTCTACCGCGACTTCGGTCAGGCCGAGATCGACTGGCTCGCCGAGAAGGAGGCGGTGACCCGCCACGACGTGAAGGCCGTGGAGTACCTCGTCCGCGACCGCCTGTCCGCCCTGGGCCTGGACGCGATCGCCGAGCTGACGCACTTCGCCTGCACGAGCGAGGACATCAACTCCGCGTCGTATGCGCTGACCGTCAAGCGCGCGGTCGAGCGGGTGTGGCTGCCCGCCCTGCAGGACGTGATCGCCAAGCTCCGCGAACTCGCGGTCGAGCACGCCGACGCCGCGATGCTGTCCCGCACGCACGGCCAGCCCGCGACGCCCTCCACCATGGGCAAGGAGCTCGCCGTCTTCGCCTGGCGCCTGGAGCGCGTCGTCTCCCGGATCCAGGGATCCGAGTACCTGGCGAAGTTCTCCGGCGCGACGGGCACCTGGTCGGCGCACCTCGCCGCCGAGCCCTCCGTGGACTGGCCGGAGCTGGCGCGCGAGTACATCGAGGGCCTGGGGATCGACTTCAACATCCTCACGACCCAGATCGAGTCGCACGACTGGCAGGTCGAGCTGTACGACCACGTGCGTCACGCGGGCGGGATCCTGCACAACCTCGCGACCGACATCTGGACGTACATCTCGCTGGGCTACTTCGCGCAGATCCCCGTCGCCGGCGCGACCGGATCCTCGACCATGCCGCACAAGATCAACCCGATCCGCTTCGAGAACGCCGAGGCGAACCTCGAGCTGTCCGGCGCCCTGCTCAACTCGCTCTCGCAGACCCTCGTCACGAGCCGCCTGCAGCGCGACCTCACCGACTCGACGACGCAGCGCAACATCGGCGTCGCCTTCGGGCACTCGCTGCTCGCGCTGGACAACCTGCGCCGGGGCCTGAACGAGATCTCGCTCTCGCGGGACGTGCTGCTCGCCGACCTCGACACCAACTGGGAGGTGCTCGGCGAGGCGATCCAGACGGTGATCCGCGCGGAGGTCGTCGCCGGCCGCTCCACGATCCAGGATCCCTACGCGCTGCTCAAGGAGCTGACCCGCGGTCACCGCGTGGGCGCGGCCGAGCTCGCCGAGTTCGTGCAGGGGCTGGAGATCGGCGACGCCGCCAAGCAGCGCCTGCTCGCGCTGACCCCGGCGACCTACGTCGGGCTCGCCGAGACCCTGGCGAAGTAGCCGCGCGTCCGTGGACAGCGCCGAACTCGCCTCGACCACCCTTCCGCGATCGCGGTTCCGCGATGGATTCGCGATCGACGAGGTCGACGCCCTCCTCGATCAGTGCGTGACCGCCCTGCGCGACCTCGAACAGGGCCGCTCGACGCCGCTGTCCACCCATTCGATCATCGCCAAGCAGTTCCGCCACGTGCGGTTCGGCAAGGCCTACGACGCCGATGCGGTGGACGACCTGCTGGACAGCGTCGTGGCCCGAATGCGGGAGCTGCGGCCCGAACCGGATTCCGCCGTGCCGTACGCTCCTTCGCCGGAAGACGCGGCCCGAGCCCAGAGAGGGATTCTCCTCTTCAAGGTGCTGGCCGGTGTCGCGGTCGCCGTCGGGATCGCCATGGCTGCGTTCAAACTGTTCGGTGGTTGAGGCCGCGCAATTCATGCCCGGCCTCGGAGAACCCGCCGTTCCGCGCCTGGAACGGCGGGTTCTCATCTTTCTGACCTGAATTGTGCGGGGAGGGTCGACGTAAGGCCTACCGCAACCGAGCGAAACGGGCCGAAATCGGGCTGACCCGGGCTGTGGCCGCGAGCCAGCACCGGGCCGAAACGGCAAGCCCGGACCGCACGACCGGGCGCACGGACAGGACGACCGGTCGCACAGACCGGACGACCCGGGCGCACGGACCGGGCCGGGACCGCCCGGGGCTCAGGCCTCGGCAGGCACCGCCGCGGGCGCGCCGGAGTACTCGCCGGCGCGGTCCTTCGGCATCGCGAAGATGGCGATCAGCATGAGCGCGGCCGTCACCGCGGCCGCGACGAACACCCACGTCGACGCATGCACGACCGTAGCCGGATCCGCCGATCCCCCGCCGGCGGCCATCACCGCGTTGGAGATCGCGCCGTAGACGGCGACGCCGACGGCTGCTCCGGCCGACCGGGCGAACGTGTTCATGCCGGTGACCGCGCCGCGCTCTCCCCAGCCCACCGACGCCTGCGCCACGATGAGCGTGGGCGCCGCCGTCCAGCCGAGGCCGAATCCGATCACGAACGCGACCGCGGCGAGCGAGAACGCGTTGGGGTAGGGGCCGATCAGCGCGAGCCCGAGTGCGCCGATCGTCGCGATCGCGGATCCGATGAGAGCCGTGAAGCGGAATCCGCGGCGCAGGTACAGCCGGCCCGCGTTGGCCGCCGAGAGCGGCCAGCCCAGGGTCATGGCGGCGACCGCCAGTCCGGACAGCAGCGGGACGACGCCGATCGACCCCTCGAGGTACGCCGGAGCGAAGCTCGTCACGCCGGTCAGCAGCGCGCCGATCGCGAACGACGCGAGGGTCGTGGTGAGGATCAGCCGGCTCGAGATCAGGCGGAAGTCGATGATCGGCTCGGCCGCGCGGCGCTCAACGAGCGCGAACACGACGATCGCGGCCGCCCCTCCGACGAAGCAGATGAGGCTCTGCGGCGACAGCCATGCCCAGGCGTTGCCGCCCTCGAGCACGCCGAGGATGATGCCGGTCAGCCCGAGGGTGAGCAGCGCCGCCCCGACGTAGTCGATCCGATGCCGCCGGCGCTCGGCCTGCTCGTGGAAGTGCCGCAGCAGCATCCATCCCGCGATGAGGCACAGCGGGACGTTGATGAAGAAGATCAGCCGCCACATGTCGAGCTGCGCGAACACGCCGCCGAGGGCGGGGCCGACGACCGAGCTGATCGCCCACACGCTGGCGATGTAGCCCTGCACGATCGCCCGCTCGGACACGGTGTAGATGTCGCCGACGATCGTCATCGCCATGGGGCCCACGGCCCCGGCTCCGAGCCCCTGCACGAGGCGGAACAGGATGAGCGAGGGCATGCTCCAGGCGAAGCCGCAGAGGATGGATCCGAGCAGGAACAGCGCGATCCCGATGAGGATGATCGGCTTGCGGCCGACGGTGTCGGCGAGCTTCGAGTAGATCGGCACGCTCACCGCCTGCGCGAGCAGGTAGACCGAGAACAGCCACGGGAACTGCTGGTAGCTGCCCAGATCGTGCACGACGCTGGGAACAGCCGTCGCGAGGATGGTGGCGTCCATCGCGATCAGGCCCGTGGCCAGCATCAGCGAGAGCAGCACGGGGCCGCGCTCGGAACGGAATCCCACAGAGGCGCGGTCGACGGTCATGCTCACCTTCGGGTCAAGGCTCGACCGGCCCGCGCTATTCCCCGCGGCTCAGATCTGCGGCGCGTCGCCCGAGGCGCTGCCGACGTCTGCGGCACCGTCTGCGGGTGCATCCCCGTCGTCGGTCTTGTCGTAGAGCACGGGGCGGTCGTGCGGCTTGGTGAAGTCCGCGGGGTCGACCGCGAGGATCAGGATCGACAGGATCAGCAGTGCGGCGATGAAGATGCCGCCGGTGACGATGAAGGCGAGGTTCCACGGCGGGATGCCCGCGTAGGTGCCCTTGTCGACCATGCGCATCACCTTGTCGGTGAACGCGCCCGTCGCGATCAGCGTGACCATCCCGGCGAAGACGCCGCACAGCAGCGACAGCCCGATCAGCTGCACCGGCCGGAACAGATCCCTGCGCCTGGTGTTCTCGGTCATGCGGATCCTTCGTTCTCGGCCGGCGCCGTCCCGGCGGCGGCGGTTTCTGCACCCGCGTCGATGGAGGTGCGGGAGCGCGGGCTGAGACCCGCGATACCCAGGAACACCGCGACGACCGCGGCATAGGCGCCGAAGATCCCCACGGCGAGGGTGATGCCGGTCAGGGTGAACGACCCCGCCTCGGCGATCGAGTAACGCAGCGCGTAGGTCGTCGGCACGCACAGCAGTCCGACGGCGAGAGCCAGCCCCAGGGATCCGACGAGGATCGCGTCGCGGGCGCCGTCGGCGACCACGGCCGGAGCGTCGCCGGTGCGCGCGAGGCGGCGGGCGCGGATGCCCGCGATGAGCTCGATGAGCCCGGTCAGTGCGCCCCAGGCGATCACCATCACGAAGAACATCGGGGTGGAGCGCCAGGCGGGCACACCGCCGGCCATGCCGGTGAGGATCGACACCGCGGCGAGCAGGATGAACGGCCAGCGCCAGCCCGAAGGCGCCATCAGCCAGGCGCTGAGGATGTGGATGAGCGCGGTGACCAGAGCGAATCCGCTGAACACCGCCAGTCCCACGGTCGCCGAGTGGTCCGCCGAGAACGTGATCATGAGGGCCGCGACCGCGGCGAGGGCGGCGCGCGCGAGCTGCACCTGACGCAGCGTGAGCGTGCGAGTGGCTGACATGACGGATCCTCGGGTCCTGTGCTTGGGGCGAGCACGCCGCAACGGCATCGCGGGCTCGGCGCCGCCACGGCGTGTCGGGCGGACCCGTCCAGTCTACGCGCGGGATCCTAGGCGCCCGCTCGGGGCGCCGCCTCCCGTCCCTCCGGTTCCGGATCCTGAGTTGGACCCTCCGCGCGGTCGTCCGTCGCCCGGTCGGCGCCCGGCTCGTCCGGCGCCGGATCCTCCGCCCCGGGGTCCTCGGCCGCGCCGCCGTCGGCGCGCCGGGGCTGCAGCTCGCTGAGCAGGGTGCCGGCGATGATGAGCCCGGCCCCGAGGATCGCGAGCGGGGGGATCCTCTCCCCCGCGATCCGTCCGACGACGCCGGCCCACACCGGCTCGCCCGTGTAGATGATGGTGGCGCGGGTCGCCGACACGGAGCGCTGCGCCCAGTTCATGGTGAGCTGGATGAGCCCGCTCGCCAGCCCCATGGCGAGCCCTGCGATCAGCCAGACGGGGTCGAAGGCGGGGATCGGCTCTCCGGCCAGCGGCATCGTCGCGAACCCCAGCACCGAGGCGGTGAGCAGCTGCACCACGGTGAGCCGTCCGACGTCGAACCGCCCGCCGAAGAGGCTGATCAGGATGATCTCGCCGGCGATCGGCAGCGTGCTGATGAGCGTGAGGATCTCGCCCGTGCCGAGCTGGATCCCCCGGGATCCGATCCCGGCGACCAGCAGCAGGCCCACGAACGCGAGCCCTGCGCCGACCAGCGTGAGCGCGCGGGGCGGCTTGCGCAGCACGAGCCACTGCAGCAGCGGCACGAGCGGCACGTAGAACGCCGTCATGAACGCGCTGGTCGAGGAGTCGATGGTCTGGAGGCCCGCCGTCTGCAGACCGTAGCCGCCGTAGATGGCCGCGCCGATCGCGGCGCCTGCGCCGAGCTCGCGCCAGGACATGCCCCGCAGCGACCGCCAGAAGATCGCGGCGGCGAAGAGCCCGGCCGCGAGGAAGCGGAACCCGACGAAGAACCACGGCCCGGAGTGCTGCATCGCGGTGTGCACGACGAGGAACGTGCCGCCCCAGATCATCGTGATCCCGACGAGCGCCCACTCCTGGACGGACAGCCCGAGCACACGACGGGCGACGGAGCTGTTCACGGTAATACGCTACCGGGCGCTCCGCCTCAGGTCATGGCGCCGACGGCGCCAGCGCACGACGAGGCACCCGCGAAACCGAACCCGAGTCCCGAGACCGCGGTTCGTTTCGTCGGTCTCGGGACGGAGGTTCGGTCTCGCGGGCGCGGGCGCGGGCGCGGGCGCGGGACGCCGGGGGCGCGGCGCGGGGCGCGCGGGGCGCGGGGCGGGCGCCGCGCGCGGAGCGACTCAGACGGCGGTCGCGATCCAGAGGCGGCCGGATCCGGTGATCCGCACCTGCGCCGGGCGGGTGACGAACACCGCGGCGCCGCGCGCGACGGCGACCTCCGCGCCCTCCGCGCCCTCCGCGGCGAGGGCGAAGGAGCCGTCCGTGGCGATCGCGATCGACGGGCCGGCGAGGGCGACGTCCGCGGCACCGGTGACGGCGAGCAGCTCGAACGGCACGTCCGCTCCCGACGCATGGATCCGCGGGCGGTAGCTGCGCACGCCCTCCGCGATCTCGACGGGCAGGAGGTGGTCGTCCTCCGAGGCGGTGAACGTCAGCACCTTCTCCAGTTCGGCGGTGTCGACGTGCTTCGGGGTGAGTCCGCCACGCAGCACGTTGTCGCTCGGCCCCATGAGCTCGACGCCCGCGCCGCGCAGGTAGGCGTGGATGTTGCCCGCCGGCAGCCACAACGACTCCCCCGATGCCAGCGTGACATGGCGCAGCATGAGCGCGACCGCGATGCCCGGATCCCCGGGGTAGGCCGCCGCGAGACGGGTGATCAGCTCGAAACGCTCCTCGCCCACGGCCGCGGCGACCAGCGCGGCGACCGCGAGATCCACATCGGCGCCGCCGCCCAGCAGCCAGGAGAACCCGGCGCGCAGCCCGTCGGGACCGGCCAGTGCGGCGCGCCACGGCGCGAGCGCATCGGATCCCGCGCGGGCGGCGAGCTCGTCGACATCGACGAGGATCTCCGCGACCGAACGGAAGCCGCACAGCGCCTCGAAGCCGTCCTCGAGCGCGACGATCAGCTCCGGCTTGGCATACGGGTCCTTGTAGTTGCGGTGCGACGCCTCGAGCGGGATGCCCCGGTCGTTCTCATCCGCGAAGCCGGCGGCCGCCTGGGCCGGCGTGGGATGCGCCTGCAGGGACAGCGGGCCCGCCGAGACGAGGATCTTCAGCAGGAACGGCAGCCGGGCGCCGGCCTGCCGCTCCCAGTCCAGGAGGGTCGCCCACGGCGCGTCGCCGACCGTGCGGGCCGGGGATCCGGGGTGCGCGCCGAGCCACAGCTCCGCCTCGGGGCCGCCCGTGCCCGCGGCGCCCAGCACTCCGGCCACGCCGTCGACCCTTCCCCAGGCGTAGTCGCGCGGCGTGTTGGCGATCTCGACGAACAGGGGCTCGGACATGCTGCTCCGATCGGTGGATGGCGGGGACGCACGCCAGCGTATTGCACCCCGCCCCGGATCCTGTCGGCCGGACGCCGATCGCACAATTCAGGCTCGTTTCCCGCCACCGGCCCGGATCCGGCCCTATCCGGCCTCCGAGCGGGCTCCAACCTGAATTGCGCGACCGCGTCGCCGAGCACGAGCGCTTCCCGTGGCCCGGACGCTCCCCGAAACGGTCCGGAGCGACGAAGATGGCTCCATGAGCCAGCCCCGTGCCGCCACCGCGGCGACCTCCGCGATCCGCTCCGCCCGCGACCTGCTGCTCGCGCATGCGAACGACTACACCCGGGCGCGCGCCGTCTTCCACTGGCCCGAGCTGCGCACCTTCAACTTCGCGCTGGAGTGGTTCGACGTGGTGGCCGGCGAGACGCCGGGCCGCCCGGCCGTGCAGATCGTGTCCGCCGATCTCACCAGCCGGACCTGGACGTACGGAGAGCTGGCGCGGCGGTCCGACCAGGTGGCGAACTGGCTGCACGGGCTCGGGATCCGCCGCGGCGACCATGTGATCGTGATGCTCGGCAACACGATCGACCTGTGGGAGACCATGCTCGGTCTCACCAAGCTCGGCGCGGTCGCGATCCCGACCTCGACGCTGCTCTCGCCCGCGGATCTGGCCTACCGGGCGGAGAAGGGCGAGGCCCGCGGCATCGTGACCCTCGGATCCCTCGCGGACCGCGTCGCCGGCCTGCCCGCCGGCATCGTGCGCATCGCCGTGCCCGATGCCCCCGGTGCGCCCGCACCCGACGGCTGGCACGACTTCGCCGACTCCCACGGCGCCTCGGACGACTTCGAGCCCGACGGCCCCACCCCCGCGGGCGACACCAGCCTGCTCTACTTCACCTCGGGAACCACGAGCCGGCCCAAGCTCGTGCAGCACACGCACGTCTCCTACCCGGTCGGGCACCTCTCGACCATGTGGTGGCTGGGCGTGCGAGAGGGCGACGTGCACCTCAACATCTCCTCGCCGGGCTGGGCGAAGCACGCATGGTCGAGCTTCTACTCGCCGTTCCTCGCCGAGGCCACCGTGTTCGTCTACAACTACGACCGCTTCGACGCGAACACCCTCATGGAGGTCATGGAGCAGCACCATGTCACGACCTTCTGCGCACCGCCCACCGTCTGGCGGATGCTGATCCAGGCCGACCTGGGCCGGCTCCCGCATCCGCCGCGTGAGCTCGTCGGCGCGGGTGAGCCGCTGAACCCCGAGGTGATCGGACGCGTGCGCGACGCCTGGGGCGGCACCATCCGGGACGGCTTCGGGCAGACCGAGATGACCGCCTGCGTGGGCAACTCGCCGGGGCAGGTCGTGAAGGACGGATCCATGGGCCGCCCGCTGCCCGGGTACCCGGTGGTCCTCGTGGATCCCGTCACGGGCGCCCGCGTCGACGGCGATGCCGACGGCGTGGCCGAGGGCGAGATCTGCCTCGACCTCGCCGAGCGCCCGCTCGGCCTCATGGCCGGGTACTACGCGGATCCCGAGGCGACCGCGCGCTCGCGCGAGGGCGGCTTCCACCACACGGGCGACATCGCCACCCGCGACGCCGAGGGGTACCTGACCTATGTCGGCCGTGCGGACGACGTGTTCAAGGCGTCCGACTACAAGATCTCGCCGTTCGAGCTCGAGTCGGTGCTGCTCGAGCACCCCGACGTGGTGGAGGCGGCCGTCGTGCCGAGCCCGGATCCGACCCGCCTCGCGGTGCCGAAGGCGTACGTGCTGCTGACGGCGGCCGCGCACGACGACCTCACGGCGACCGCGGGCTCGATCTTCGCCTATGCGCGCGGCCAGCTCTCCCCGCACCTGTGGGTGCGCATCATCGAGTTCGTGCCGGAGCTGCCCAAGACGATCTCGGGCAAGATCCGCCGGGTGGACCTGCGCGCCCGCGAGGCCGAGCGCATCGCGAACGGCGACGAGTCCGGTCAGCACCACGACCGCGACCACCGCTGAGGCTCAGCGCGCGTCGTACTCCGCACGGGAGCGCTCGATCGCACCGTGGTTGGCGATCACCCATTGGGCGATGGTGTGCGCGATCTCGACGAAAGTGGTGCCGAGCGCTGTGAGCCGGTATTCGACGCGCGGCGGCACCTCGGCGTACGCGGTGCGGATCACGAGGCCGTCGCGCTCCAGCTGGCGGAGCGTGAGAGTCAGCATGCGCTGCGAGATGCCGGGGATGTGGCGGAGGAGGTCGCTGAACCGCATCACATCGCCGTTGAGGGAGCCCACGACGAGGAGCGACCACTTGTCTCCGACCCGATCGAGCACGTCGCGGATCAAACGTCCCGTCTCGGGACCGCCCGGGCGTCCCTGGCAGGAGCGTTCGTACTCGGAGAGGTCCGGGCCCGCGCCAGCTGTCGCGGCGGGAGTTCTCCCGCTGTGCGCCGGTGACACCGATGTGCCTTTTGTACGCGCCTCCATCGTGCTCCATCCTTGCTGATTACTGATCGTAACAAGGTGACGATCGATAACAAGAAGGATCCCCATGCTCATCGCCCTCTGGATCGTCAACGCGCTGCTCACCCTCGCCATGCTCGGCGGAGGCGGCATGAAGCTGATCACTCCCAAGCCTGTGCTCGCCGAACGCGGCATGGCGTGGACCGACGACTTCTCCGCCGGCACCGTGAAGGTGATCGCCGCGCTCGAGGTCGTGGGCGCGATCGGTCTGATCCTGCCTCTGGCGACGGGAATCGCCCCGATCCTCACGCCCCTCGCCGGCACGGGTATCGCGATCATCATGATCGGCGCGGTGGTCGTTCACCTGCGCCGCAAGGAGGCGGCGACGCCGGCGATCGTCCTCGCCGTGCTGGCCGTGGCGAGCGCGACCTTGGGCTTCCTCGCCCTGCGCTGAATACCGAGCCGACGACTCCTCCCGCGGATCCGGCTCAGAGATCGGCGATGACGATGCGCCCCATCCGCATGAGGTGCTCGTAGGCGTTCGGCCGCTGCATCAGCTCGCCGAGGTTCGCCGGCACGACCTGCCAGCTCACGCCGAAGCGGTCGACGAGCCAGCCGCACTGCTCGGCCTCGGGCACGGCGCTCAGCGCGTCCCAGATCCGGTCGAGCTCGTCCTGCCCGTCGCAGTCGACCTGCAGCGAGAACCCGGGCGTGAACGTGAAATCCCGGTCGACCGGAGAGTCGAAGGCCGCGAAGCGCTGCCCGGCGAGCTGGAACTCGGAGTAGACGATCGGCTCGTCGATGTGCGGGGATTCGGTGACGGGGTACTCGACCTGGCGGGTGATGCCCGCGGGCGGCATCAGCTCGCCGTACAGCGCGATCGCCTCCAGCGACCTGTTCCGCACGGGTCCGCCGAACACGAGCATCGGGGTGATCAGCGGCGCGGGCTCGGCGTCCCGATCCATCAGCTTCAGCTGCCAGCTCACCCCGTAGCGGTCCTCGACCCAGCCGTACAGGCCGCTGAAGAAGTACTCGCCGATGTCCATGAGCACGAGGCCGTCCTCGGCGAGCCGCGTCCAGGTGCGGTTGATCCAGGCGCGGGCGGCATCATCGCCACCGAAGCGGCGCGGATCCACGCTCACCAGGAAGGACGTCGCCGGGTTCGGGGCGAACTCGGATCCGGCGTTGATGAGAGTGATCCGATAGCCGTCGATCGACACGTCGACGGTGAGCGCCTGCCCGGCGAACGCGCGCTGGAACTCCGGCAGACCGTGGTCGGGGTAGCGCGCGACGACCCGCGAGGTGGTGCGGTCGAACACCGAGGCGTAGAAGACCCCCGCCTCCTCGGCGGTGTGGTCGCACCAGATGTTGGGGGTGATCCGCTGGGTCATTGGGAAGCTCCTCGCACGCCGATGGTCCCGCCAGATCTCCAGAGTGCGCGACCCCGCTCCCCCACCGCAAGCGCCTGGCGGACATCCGTCGATCGCCGTCGTGATTCCGCCCGTCGATCGCGCGCCGGCGCCCGCCGTCGCCCCGGCTCGCGGCACCGGTGCAACCCCCGGCGGCCGGCAGCCGCGCGACGAGCTCCTCGCCCCGGCACCGCGACCTCGCGGTCAGGCGTGCAGCGTCAGCGGCGTCCGACCTTGAGGCGCGCCCTTCTCCTCACCACGGGCACGGGGGCGGTGAAGACCCCGTCGACCACCATGGATCCGTCGGTCGGACCGACCACGGGGATCGCCGTGGTCGGGGTGACCTCCACGGGGTCGACCGGCATGGCGGCGAGCTGCCGGTGCGCCTTCACGTACGCGGGGATGAGCAGCGCGGCGGCGCCGAACCACGCGAGCGGATTGCTCAGCGCGACGCCGGGGTACCCGATGAGCGCTCCCAGCACGACGGCGGCGCCGACGCGCATCACGAGCTCGATCACTCCGGTGATGGTCGGGATCAGGGTGTGGCCGAGCCCCTGCAGCACTCCGCGCAGCACGAACAGCACGCCCAGCGCGGTGTAGGTGAGCCCGTTGATCAGGAGCATGAGCGCGGCCAGACGCACGACCTCGTCGGATCCGTCTCCGATGAACACCCGCACCATCGAGGATCCGAAGAGCACCAGCAGCGCGCCGAGCACGACCGCGGTGATCACGGCCATCCAGATGGCCTGGGTCACGCCGCGGCGGATGCGGTCGGGGCGGCGTCCGCCCAGGTTCTGCGCGGCGTACATCGACGCGGCGAGCCCGATCGACGAGAGGAACGCCACCGCGATGCTGTCCACCCGGGACGCCGTCGTGTAGGCGGCGACCGCGTCGGCGCCGAGCATGTTCAGTGCCACCTGCACCGTGATGGTGCCGATCGCGATGATCGAGGCCTGGAATCCCATCGGGAGTCCGAGGCGCAGGTGCTCCGCGATGTCGGCACGGGTCACCCGCCAGTCGGCGCGGTGCACGTGCAGGACGGGCAGCTTGCGCCACACGTACACGAGACAGAGCGCGACCGAGACGCCTTGGGCCACGACGGTGGCCCAAGCGGCCCCTGCGACGCCCCACTCGAACGTGCCGACCATGAGGATCACGAGCACGATGTTCAGCGCGCAGGAGACCGTGAGGAAGACCAGGGGCGTCCGCGAGTCGCCGATCGCCCTGATGACCGCCGAGAGGTAGTTGAAGAACATCACGGTGCTGCCGCCGATGAAGGTCACCTGCGTGAACACCGTCGCCTCCGGGAGCAGCGCCTCGGGCGTCTGCAGCAGCCGGAGCAGCGGTTCGGTGACCAGCGGGGCGCCGATCGTGATGACGATGCTGGTGGCGGCGGTGAGCAGCGTGCCGGTGGCGACCGAACGCCGCACCGCGGCGTGGTCCCCCGCGCCGAACGACTGCGCGGTCGGGATGGCGAAACCGCTCGACAGACCCCAGGCGAAGCCGATGAGGAGGAAGATCAGGCTGCCCGTCGCGCCCACGGCCGCCAGCGAGTCCACGCCGAGGTGGCGTCCGACCACGATCGCATCGGCGAACTGGTACAGCTGCTGGACGACGTTGCCGATCAGCAGAGGGACGGCGAACGCGAGGATGACGCGCCAGGGGCGGCCTGTGATCAGGGAGACGGCCATGAGGAGACTCTTCGGGCGAGGATCGGCGGGGGACGAAGCAAGGCTCCCCGTGATCGGTCACGGCGAGCCGTCTCCATCGTATCGAATCGATTCGGAGAAGCGAAGAGAACATCCGATCTTTTTCCAGGATCGGCGGGCGCCGCGGCCGTCGCGCGATCCCACTCCGTTCCCGTCGCGAGCCTTTCCGTTCCCGTCGCAATTAATGTCGTTCGGCGGCGCCCTGAGCGACATTTTTTGCGACGGGAACAGAGCCGGGCAGGCAGACCGCGTGCCCGACCGCCGGGCCCGCGGTGCCGGGACTGGTGCCGCGGGCCCGGCGCCGGGACCGGGTGCCCGATCGCCCGGGCCGCGGGCGGGGGCCGGCGCCGGAGGCCGGCTGTGGCCGGCCGGGGGCGTCGCCGGCCACAGCCGCGGGCCCGACCGCCCGCGCGATCCTCAGCGACCCACGTAGGAGAACTGCGCCGCGTTGTAGCGATCGCCGGCGACGCCGAGGCGGGCCGCGAGGGAATCGAGGTCGGCGCGTTCGTCGGCCGACAGCGCGACCGCGGTGGATCCGGCGTTCTCCGCGATGCGCGCGGTGCGCCGGGTGCCCGGGATGGGCACGATCCACGGCTGCTGCGCGAGCAGCCAGGCCAGGGCGATCTGCCCGGGCGTCGCCCCCTTGGCCGCGGCGAGCGCCGCGACGTGATCCACGAGACGCTGGTTCGCCACGCGGTTGTCGGCGGTGTACCGCGGGATGGTGGCGCGGATGTCCCCCTCGGCGAACGACGTCTCCGCCGAGACCGTACCCGTGAGGAAGCCCTTGCCGAGTGGGCTGAACGGCACGAACCCGATGCCGAGCTCGGCGAGCGCCGGCAGCACCTCGGCCTCCGGATCCCGCGTCCACAGGGAGTACTCGCTCTGCACGGCGGTCACGGGGAACACGGCGTGCGCGCGGCGGATCGTGGCGGCCGATGCCTCGGACATGCCGAAGTGGCGCACCTTGCCCTCTCGCACGAGCTCGCCCACGGTGCCCGCGACGTCCTCGATCGGCACGGCCGGATCCACCCGGTGCTGGTAGAAGAGGTCGATCACGTCGGTGCGCAGCCGTCGGAGCGAGGCCTCGGCGACCCGGCGGATCTGCTCCGGGCGGCTGTCGACCCCGGTGTAGCGGCCGTCCTCCTCGATGTGCCAGCCGAACTTCGTGGCGATGACGACCTGGTCCCGGACGGGCTCGAGCGCTTCGCCGACGAGCTCCTCGTTGACGTAGGGCCCGTAGACCTCCGCGGTGTCGATGAGGGTGACGCCGTGGTCCAGTGCCGAACGCAGCACGCCGATCATGTCCTCCCGGCTGCCGGGATTGGGACCGTAGCTCTGCGACATCCCCATCGCGCCGAGGCCGATCGCGGAGACCTGGAGGCCCGCGCCGTCGAGTCCGTGTCCGAGTGTGCGCGTGTGCATGCGCCTCTCCTTCCGTCGCTGCCGGCCGGCCGTCGAGCCGTCCTGCCGGATCCCGCTCCGGCGGATCCGGAGCACGTCCAGTCGACTCCGATTCCCCCGCGGGCACCAGACCCGGATGTTCCGGGTACTGCCAGTGCCTGGCACCGCCCGATCGCGGCGCGTACCGTCGAGGCATGGACGATCGCGGGAGGGACGCCAGGGCCGAGGTGCAGGACTTCCTCACGTCCCGGCGCGCACGGCTGTCCCCCGAGCAGGCGGGGCTTCCCGCATACGGGCGGTTCCGCAGGGTTCCCGGGCTCCGTCGTGAGGAGGTCGCGCTGCTCGCGGGCGTCAGCGTGGACTACTACATCCGCATCGAGCGCGGCGACCTCACCCGCGCCTCCGACACGGTGCTCGCGGCCATCGCCGGAGCGCTGCAGCTGGACGAGGCCGAGACGGCCCACCTGTTCGACCTCGCCCGCGGCTCCGGCCGCGTCACGCGCCCGGGCCTCGCAGCCCCGGTGCGGGCCGCGGCCCTCCGCCCGAGCGTGCTGCGGATGATCGACGCCATCGTCGATGCGCCGGCGATCGTGCGCGGTGGCGGTTTCGACTATCTCGGCGCGAACCGCCTGGGCCGGGCGCTCTACGCCCCGCTGTTCGCGCACGAGCGGCCGAACAGCCTGCGCTTCGCCTTCCTGGACCCTGTGGCGCGCACCTTCTACCGCGAGTGGGATCAGGTCGTGCAGGATCTGGTCGCGACTCTGCACGCCGAGGTCGGACGGCACCCGGCGGATCCCGCGCTCGCGTCGATCGTCGATGAGCTGTCGGACTGCTCGGACGAGTTCCGCACACTGTGGGCGGCGCACAACGTGCGCTTCCACCGCACCGGGATCAAGCGCCTGCATCACCCGGTCGTCGGCGACCTGGACCTCACCTACGAGGGCCTGGACCTTTCCGCCGACCCGGGCGTGATGATGGCCGTGTACACGGCGGAGCCCGGATCCGGGTCGGCGGACGCTCTGCGGATGCTGGCGAGCTGGGCCGCGACCGACGAGGAGGAACGGCTCCGCGCGCGCGACCTCTGAGCTCAGTAGAGCTTCGACCGGACGGCATCCACGAACTTCGGCACCCCGGAACGAGCGAGCGCGAGCAGGAAGCCATCGACGGTCATCGCCGGGGAATCGTACCCGTCGACGAGTTCGACCAGGGTGCGGAGAGTCGGTGCGCGATAGAGGTCGAGCTGATCCAGAAGAAAGGCATCGGGGTGGACTACTTCGAGATCAAACGGCTCGACGGAATCCGTCGGGAAGTCCTTCACATTGAAGGTCACAAGCACTTCGGCGCTGCCTCGGACCGCGGCTGCGAGCACATGACGATCCTTCTTGTCATTGGTCATCGTCGGCACCAGATCGCCGTAGCCGGTAACCAGCGCATCAGCGAAGTAGTGCTCCATCGTGCTGACGCGCTTCTCAACGAGCGCAGGATCCTCGCCGTTCTTGACCAGGTTCTTCGCGAGTTCGAAAAGCACATCCCTCGACCACAGTGGCCGAAACAGCCCGCGATCAGCGAGTTCGAGGATGAAGTCGTTGAGCAGCGCCCCGTAGAGGACGTTGGTGTCGAAGAACGCCGGAAAGCTCACTCAGCGTTCAGCTCCGCACGACGCTCCACATCCGCGGGGTTACCGACCTGAATCTTCGCGCCGAGACTGGCACGGTGCAGCTCGCGCAATGCGGCTCGGCGCTCAGCACGGAAGGTCGCCTGGTAGGCGACCAAGTCCTCCAGTTGGACACGACGGTGACGGCCGGGCTTGTCGTACGCGATCTCGCCGGCCTCCAGGAGTCGGACCAGCGTCGGGCGACTGATTCCCAAGAAATCCGCGGCCTGTTGCGTCGTCATGGACATGCCCTGCGGCACTATCGTGATGCCCTCACCCGCCGCGAGCGCGTTCGTCACCTGGTCGAGGATGCGAAAGATCTCATCCGGGATGGGACGGGCATCGCCCTGAGGATCGACGAGCGCAGCCTTGGACGAACTCTGCACGAGGAAGACCTCGAGCTCGCGCATCAACTCGGCAAAATCGAGAATCTCCTCGCGAGAGTCCGCCTCAGGGAGGTAGGTCTGCGCCTTTCGGGCACCGCGTGGCACGCCAGTTGAGGTACTCATAGCAACCAACCTACTCGAACAAAACGAAAAAATCGAACATTCGGGACTCGTCGCTACGCCCGGTCCTCGCGCGGCGCCCCCTCCCCGGCACGGGGGTGATCGGCGAACCCGCGGTGCACGTCGGGGTCGATGCCGTGCGCGGCGGCGAGCCGGGCGACGAGGGCGGCGAACGCCTCGCGCTCGGCGGGATCGAGGGGCCCGAGGATGTCGGCGTTCTGCTGCTCGGCCGCCGTGCGCAGCCCCTGCAGCGCGGCGCGCCCCGCGTCGGTGAGATCGAGCCGGTGGTGACGACGGTCGTCGGGATCGCGGGTGCGGGAGACGAGTCCGGCGTGCTCGAGGGCGTCGACGAGCACCACCACGCGACTGGGCACGGCCCCGAGGCGGTCGGCGAGCGCGCGCTGGCTGAGACCGGGACTGCGCGCCAGGATGCGCAGCGCACCGGCAGTCGCCGGGGTGAGGCCGGCCGGCTTGACGAGCTCGGCGAAGCGCGCGGCGGCGAAGGATCCGAGCTGCGAGAGGAGGAAGCCCGTGCGCTCGGGGCGGCGAGGGGTGTCCATCACCTCAGCTTAGTCCCTTGATAGAATGATTCGTACCATGCATCGTTTGTTGTATGACCGATTCTTCGCAGCGCCCCCGTCGCCCTGGTGGACCTCCCCTGGGCCCGCTCGCGATCGTGACGTTCGCCCTCACGATCGCCGGCGTCGTCACCCTCATCGCGGGCACCGGATCCGCTCCCGCGCCGTTCGCACCGGCCGGCGACGTCGCGGCCTGGTACGCGGCGCACGCGCTGCCGATCCGCATCGCGGCGACGCTGCAGCTCGGCGCGGCCGTGCCGCTGGGGATCCTCGCCGCCTCCGTCTACGCGCGGCAGCTCCGGCTCGGCGTGCGGGTGCCCGGACCGGTGATCGGACTGTACGGCGGCATCGCGGCCTCGCTGCTGCTGCTCCTCTCGGCCCTCGTGACCTGGTCGCTCGCCTCCGGATCCTCCCCCGGGGATCCGGGCTCCGTCGCGGCGCTCGGCCGCCTCGCGTTCGGGCTCGGCGGCGTCGGATACGCGGTGGGCATGGGCCTGCTCATCGCGGGCATCGCCGTCCCCGCCTACATCCTGCGCCTCCTGCCGCGGTGGCTCGCCCTCGCGGGGCTCGTCATCGCCGCCGCGGGCGAGGTGTCGTTCCTCTCGCTCGTGCTGGATCCGCTGCAGGTCCTTCTTCCGATCGTCCGGTTCGGCGGCGGCGCCTGGCTCATCGCCGCGGCGTTCCTCCTCCCCCGCGATCGCCCTCGCCGGGATCCGCGCCTGGCAGGCCGGGAGGACAGGTCATGAGCTGTGCGATCGTGGTCGGCGCGAACGGGGGGATCGGCGGAGCGGTCGCACGGCGGCTCGCCGGCGAAGGGCACCGGATGCTCCTCGTGGCACGCCGGGCGGAGCCGCTCGACGCCCTCGCCGCGGAGCTGCGGACGACCGGGGTCGACGTGGCCGCGGGCGCCTTCGACGCCTCGATGGAGGGCGCGCTCGAGGAGTTCCTCTCCCGCGAAGCCCCCGATGGAATCCAGGTCGCCGTCAACAACCTCGGCGTCGCGCACCTGCCGCGCCCGCTCGGTGCGATCGACGATGCCGAGCTGGAGCACGTGCTCACGGTGGACCTCCTGGGGCTGGCGCGGTGCCTGCGGGCCGAGCTCGCCGTCATCGGCGACGGCGGGGCGATCGTGAACGTCTCGTCCACCGCGGGCATCGGCGGGGCTCCGGGGATGTCGGCCTATGCGGCCGCCAAGCACGGCGTGGTCGGACTGACCCGCACCACGGCCCTCGACGAGGCCGCTCGCGGCGTGCGGGTCAACGCCGTAGCCCCCGGCCCGATCGCCTCGGGCCGCGTGCTCACCCAGCCCGCGGAGGTGCGGGAGCACATCGGCCGGTTCGTGCCGATGCAGCGGATGGGGCGCCCCGAGGAGGTCGCGGAGGCGATCGCCTGGCTCGCGTCGCCGGCCGCCTCGTTCGTCACCGGCGCGGTCCTGCCCGTCGACGGCGGGAAGACCGCCGCGGCCTGACCCACAGACCGCTCCTCGTCGTCACCCGCTGCGCCGGGTTCCTTCGGCGCGCCCGATCCCCCTGCCGGATCCACCCACCCGCTGGATCCGCTCTGCCCGAATCCCTCCCCGTCCGATCCGAAAAGGAGACACCCATGGATCCTCTGTCCCTGCTGCGCGAGTTCCTCGTGCTCGTGCACCTCGTGGGCTTCGCCCTGCTGCTCGGCGGCTGGGCCGCCCAGGCCGTGCGCCGGCGCTACGTCACCACGACCCTGTTCCGCACCGGGCTGGGGGTCATGATCGCGTCGGGCCTGATCCTCGCGATCCCCTTCCCCGCCGGGGCGCACCTGGACTACATCAAGCTCGGCGTGAAGCTCCTCGTCGCCCTGGCGATCGGCGGCGCGTTCGGCGTCGTCATCACCCGCGAGCGCGCGGGCCGACCGACCGCGGGGGCCTTCTGGACGATCGGTGCGCTTGCGGTGCTGAATGCGGGCATCGCGATCTTCTGGCACGGCGCCTGACGCCCTCGGTCGAACTTGAGGCACGCGGGCCCGGCGGCCCGCAACCCGACGACTTCGCACGGAGATGTACGCGTTCTTCGGATCCGTTCTCTGGATCCGTCCGAAGAAGGCGCACATCTCCGCCGCAAAGTACCGGGCTGCCCCGTCCGGGAGCGACTCAGAGGCCCCGGGTCGAACCCGTCGCAGCGCCCGGCTCAGCGGAACCGGCGCAGCCTGCGGCTCAGCGGAACCGGCGCAGCCTCAGGCTGTTGCCCACCACGAAGACGCTCGAGAACGCCATGGCGGCTCCGGCCAGCATGGGGTTCAGCAGTCCCAGCGCGGCGATCGGGACCGCCGCGACGTTGTACGCGAAGGCCCAGAACAGGTTCGTCTTGATCGTGCCGACCGTGCGGCGGGAGAGCCGGATCGCGTCGGCCGCCGTGCGCAGGTCGCCGCGCACGAGCGTGATGTCGCTCGCCTCGATCGCGACGTCGGCGCCCGTGCCCATCGCCATGCCGAGGTCGGCCGTGGCGAGCGCGGGGGCGTCGTTCACGCCGTCGCCCACCATCGCGACGACGCGCCCCTCGCCCTGAAGCCGAGCGATCACGTCGACCTTGCCCTCGGGGAGCACCTCCGCTGACACCACGTCGATGCCCACCTCCGCGGCGATCCGGCGGGCGACCGCCTCGTTGTCTCCCGTGAGCAGGATCGGGGTGAGTCCGAGCCGCTTGAGCGCGGCGACGGCCTCGGCGCTCGTCGGCTTCACCGTGTCGGCGATCACGACGACGCCGCGGGCGGATCCGTCCCAGCCGACCGCGATGACGGTCTTGCCGCCGCCCTCGGCCTCGGCCTTGGCCGCCGCGACCCGCGGGCTCAGGTGCTGCGCCCAGTCCGCGAGCAGGGCCTCCCGCCCGACGAGCACGGCGTGACCGTCGACGACGCCCTGCACGCCGCGACCCGGGATGTTCTCGAAGGACTCGACGGGCGGAACCGGTCCCGCACCCGCCGCCGCACGGGCCACGGCCTGCGCGATCGGGTGCTCGGAGGCGGCCTCGACGGCGCCCGCCAGACGCAGCAGCTCGGCGGGATCCGTACCGTCCTCGACGATGACGTCGGTGACCTCCATCCGGCCGCTCGTCACCGTCCCGGTCTTGTCGAGCACGATCGTGTCGACCTTGCGGGTGGACTCCAGCACCTCCGGACCCTTGATCAGGATCCCGAGCTGCGCACCGCGACCGGTCCCGACGAGCAACGCCGTGGGGGTCGCCAGGCCGAGGGCGCACGGGCATGCGATCACGAGCACCGCCACCGCGGCCGTGAACGCCGCCGTCGCGGGGAACCCCGCGCCGAGCCAGGCCCCGAGCGTCACCACGGCGATCGCGATCACGATCGGCACGAACACTCCGCTGATCCGGTCCGCGAGGCGCTGCACCTCGGCCTTGCCGGTCTGCGCATCCTCGACGAGGCGCGCCATCTGCGCGAGCTGCGTGTCGGATCCGATCCGCGTGGCACGCACGACGAGGCGCCCGCCCGCGTTGACCGTGGCTCCGGCCACGGCATCGCCCGCGCCGACCTCGACGGGCACGGACTCGCCGGTGAGCATCGAGGCGTCGACCGCCGACGTCCCGGAGACGATGACGCCGTCGGTCGCGATCTTCTCCCCCGGTCGCACCACGAACTCGTCGCCGACGACGAGCTGCGCGATCGGGATCCGCACCTCCTCGGTCCGCACGGCGGTCTGCGCCGACGCACTCCCCGCGTCCGAACCCGCGCCCCCGGGCACCGCGCCCGCGTCCGCCGCCTCCGGGGCAGCGCCCCCGGCCCCTGCGCCCGCCGAAGCGCGCAGCACCGCCACGTCCTTGGCGCCGAGTTCGAGCAGCGCGCGCAGCGCCGCTCCCGCCCGCCGCTTGGAGCGCTTCTCGAAGTACCGTCCGGCCAGGATGAACACGGTCACGCCCGCACCCACCTCGAGGTAGATGTTGCTGCTGCCGTCACCGGCCTGCAGAGCGAACGAGAACTCGTGCCGCATGCCCGGCATGCCGGCCGTGCCGAGGAAGAGGGCGTACAGCGACCAGCCGAAAGCGGCCAGCGTCCCCATCGAGATGAGGGTGTCCATGGTCGCGGCGCCGTGGCGCAGGTTCAGCCAGGCGGCGCGGTGGAACGGCCAGGCGCCCCACACGATCACCGGCGCGGCGAGCGCGAGCGAGGCCCATTGCCAGTTGGTGAACTGCAGCGCCGGGATCATCGCCATCGCGATGACGGGCACGGCCAGCACCGCGCTGACGACGAGACGGGTGCGCAGGGAGCGCAGCTCGGGGTCGTCCGCCGTAGGGGCATCGCCGGCCGGCGGCTCCGCGACCGGCGGCGCGGGGAGCACCGCGGAGTAGCCGATGTCCTCGACCTGTGCGATGAGCGTCGCGGGGTCGAAGCCGTCCGGCAGGTCGACCCTCGCCTTCTCGGTCGCGTAGTTCACCGTGGCGGTGACGCCGTCGATCCGGTTGAGCGTCTTCTCGATGCGGTTGGCGCAGGAGGCGCACGTCATCCCGCCGATCTCGAGCTCCACGCTGTTCGCGTTCATGGGTGCATCTCCTTCCGGGGTCGGTCGGCTTCGAGGGGTCAGTGCTGGTGGGTCGCGGTCTCGGCGCCGTGCGCATCCAGGACGAACGCTGCGGTGTGCACGGATCCGGAGGCCAGGAAGTCGAAATAGAGCAGGTAGCGGCCGGCGGTGGGCACGTGCGCGCCGAACCGGACCTCGGGGCCGGAGGTCGCGTCCGGACCGGTCGGTGCGGCGCCCTCGGGGTGCACGTGCAGGTAGGCGAGGTCGCCTTCGCGCAGCGCGACCAGATGCCCGAAAGCCCCGAGGTACGGCTGCAGCGTCGTGACGGGCTCGCCGTCGCGCCGGACCGTCACGGTGAGCTCGGAGCCGGATCCGGCGACGAGATCGCCCGCGATGCTGACGTCGAAGCCATCGACGCTCGTCCGGGTGCTCGTCGCAGGGACGACGGGCGCGAAGGATCCGGCGACCTCGACCGTTCGCGAGAGCGTGATCGGATCCGCCTCCGTCCCCTGAGGCTCGCGCAGGGCCGCGAAGTCGGCGAACACCCGGTACGAGCCGGCGGCGCTCCAGGACCACGGGATGCTCCAGGTGCCGGTGGCCGCGTCGAGAACGGGGTGCACGTGCCGGAACTGCGCGCCGTCGCTGCGGACGACGATGAGGTGCAGGTCCTTCTCGTGCTGTGGCGCGTAGGCGGTGAGCGGGGTTCCCGATGAGTCCAGGATCCGGAAGCTCAGCGTCCCCTGCTCCCCCACCGCGGCCGGCGCGGAGACCGGATCCAGCGTGTACCCGCCGGCGGCGAGCGACACGCCCGCAGTCGACGCGGCCGCCTGTGCGCCCTGGTCGGCGCCCGTCTGCGGCGCGCTGCCGTGCGCGTCGTGCCCGTTCATGCTCTTCTCCTCCTGCTGAGTTCCCTGCTCGTGCTGAGTGCTCTGCGCCGCGGCGTCTCGCGGGGCGACGAGCGCCGCGACGCCGAAGGCCACGGCGAACGCCGCCGCGAGCCCGGCGCCGTAGAGACTCAGTCGTCCCGCGGTGTTCATCAGGCCCGGACCGCCCGGTAGCCCGCCTCGTCGACGGCCGCGAAGACGCTCGCGTCCTCGAGCGGGGCGCTCGCCGTGATCCGGAGCGAGCCGTCGGCGGCGCTCACCTCGACGGCGTCGACGCCGGCGATCTTGCCGACCTCGCGGCGCACGGACATCTCGCAGTGCCCGCAGGTCATCCCGGTCACCTGGTATTCGGTCGTGGTCATGTCGTCTCCTTCGGTCGATACCCCGTCCGGGTATCCGATATCGACAACCATATACCCCCTGGGGGTATTCCGCATCCGTCGAGAATGCCGCATCGCAAGGCAGCGCCCGCGGATCCGGGAGCTGCACCGGCACGTCGCACCGGTCCGGGATCAGTGCAGCGCGCCGTCCGCCTCGACCACGCGCCATGCGTGCAGGCGCACGGCGAGGCCGGCCCGCGTCGGCGCGCAGACGAACGGACCCGCCTCGGCGGTGACCCCGGCCGGGAAGGGCAGCACGCGCACCAGCTGGAGGGGCTGCCCCGAGAGGCCGGCGCGTACGGTGAGCGCGTCCGCCCCGCGACTGACCCGCACCTGGATCCGGCGGTCCGCCCACTCCGGCACCGGCGCGAGCGACCAGTCCGACATCCCGTCGGTGACGACGGCGCCGACCTGCGGCCGCCCGTCCGCGAACTCGACGCCGGCCTTGACCCAGCGCTCCGCCGAGACGCGCACGAAGACGCCCGCCTGATCGAACTGCTCGGAGAACGCCGCCGTGAACTCCACCTCCACAGCGGTGCCCACGGCGAACGACACAAGGAGCGCATGCTCGCTGTCGTGCACGAAGCCGTAGGACGTGACCCGCCATGCATCGCTGCCCTCGACGGCCGTGACGACGAGGTCGCCGTGCTCTTCCGCCGTCCCCGCGGGATCGTGGGTCCAGCGTCCGTCCGACCAGGCGATGTCCGTCATGACCTCAGGCTACGGGCACGGCGGCGGCCGGGCGGGCCCCGTCGGTGCGGGTAGTCTC
This sequence comes from Microbacterium sp. MMO-10, assembly GCF_037148715.1. Taxonomy (NCBI): domain Bacteria; kingdom Bacillati; phylum Actinomycetota; class Actinomycetes; order Micrococcales; family Microbacteriaceae; genus Microbacterium; species Microbacterium sp. MMO-10. The sequence goes on from NZ_JBBCSV010000001.1 coordinate 568,845, forward strand.
GGCTCCATGTCCGACGGAACCGCCGACCCCGCCGCGGTCACCGCACCGGTCAGCGCCCGCGCCCGGCAGCGCGCCGCGGATCGCTGGTTCCGCGAGCAGGGGCTGCCGACCTTCGTGCCGCTGCGGCGCTGGTTCACCGACCTGCCGCGCCGCGTCGCCCCGCTGGTGACCTCGGTCACCCTGACCGCCGCGCTGCTCTCGGGGATGGGCGAGGGGATCGATGCGATCGCGGCGCTCCTGCCCGACGACGAGTGGGCGCTGCTGGGGATCGTGCTGCTGTTCCTCGCCCTCACCGCGGTCATCGCGTGGGCCGGGTTCCGGCTCATCCGCGCGGCGCTGCGCCGGCTCTCCGCCCCGTCCGGCACCGCGGTCGCGGGGATCGTGATCGCGATCTGCCTGGTCGCGCTCATCGTGGGCGGCTATCTGCTGAAGCCGGCGGCCCTGGTCGCCCCGGTGATCGAGGGGCTCGCCCTCGTCGCCGTCTGCATGCTGGCCACGGGCGCCGGCGGCGGTGCGCTGCTCTCTTGGGGCAGCCGCCTCGCGGTGCGCAACGTCTCGGCGGTCGGGCACATGGCGTCGATCGCGCTCCCCGTCATCCTGATGCTCGTGGTCTTCGCGTTCTTCTCCGCCGAGGTCTGGCAGATGAGCTCGGCGCTGCCCTGGGGATCCATCGCGCTCGTCGGCGCAGTCGTCGCGGCGCTCGCGCTCATCGTGGTCCTGCGGGTGTGCGCGTCCGAGATCGACGAGATCAGGCAGACCCTCACCCCCGAGGAGCGCGCCGCCCTGCTCGTCGGCACCCCCATCGCGCGCGAGGGATCCGCATCGGCGCCGTCCGCGCCGCTGCGCTTCGTCCAGCGCTTCAACGTGATGCTCGTGATGGCGGTCGCCCAGCTCATGCAGGCCGTGCTGTTCGCGGCGATGCTCTGGGCGCTGCTCGTGCTCATCGGCGGCATCGCCATCCCGGTCGGGGTCGTCGAGCTGTGGGTGGGACCGGGAACGCCCGCCCACCCCCTGCACGTGGAGCGCCTGGCGATCGGCGGCGCGACGCTCCCGATCACGATGAATCTCGTCAAGACGGCGGCGCTGATGTCGATCATCTCCTCGCTGCCGTTCGTCCTGTCGGCGGTGAGCGAGCAGCGCTACCGCGAGCGCTTCTTCGATCCGATCATGGCCGACATGCGGCGCGCGATCGTCGTGCGCGACGTGCTCATGGCGCGCACCCGCGGAGGCCGGGCGGCCGGCTGAGCCCCGCCCTTGCGGAGTCCGCCCGGCACGCCGCGGCGGGCGGATCCGTAGACTCCGGCCATGCGCATCGTCGTCTCCGGCACGCACGCGACCGGAAAGAGCACCCTGATCTCCGACTTCGCCCTTCTGCACCCGGGCTTCGCCGTGCTGCCCGATCCCTTCGAGCTCGTGGACGAGAGCCTCGGATCCGGATCCGTCGTCGCTCAGCTGAGGGCCAGCGCCGAGCGCCTCCTCGATCCCGCTCTTCCGAACGCCGTGATCGCGGAGCGCGGGCCGCTCGACTTCCTCGCCTACCTCGCCGCGTTCGACGAGCTCGGTCGCTCCGGGACCGCCGCCGGGCTCCTGCGCCGCGAGGCGCCGCTCGCCGCCGAGGCCATGCGGAAGGTCGATCTGCTCGTGCTTCTCGGCCCGGAGGACATCGCGGTTCCGGAAGAGGAGGACCCGGAGCTGCGGGACGCGACGGCCGAGGCGCTGCTCGAGCTCGCCGACGACGAGGACCTCACCGGCGGCACCCGGATCCTGGACCTCTCCGGCGCACCCGCCGTGCGCCTCGCCGCCCTGGAGGCCGCGGTCGCCGGCTGAGGCGCCGCCTCCGCGACCGCGGCTCCCGCCACTCCCCCGAGCACAACGCAGGAGATCCCGTCGCCGTTGGCCTGAACGGACCGCGCAGACACCGCATCTCCTGCGTTGTGCTCGGGGCGAACCGGTGGATCAGACGCGCAGCGCCTGCTCCAGGTCGGCGAGCAGGTCGGCGGGATCCTCCAGGCCGACGGAGAGGCGCACGACCTCGACGGGGACCGCAGCCTCGGTGCCGCGCACGGAGGCGTGGGTCATCGCGTCGGGGTAGTTGACGAGCGACTCCACGCCGCCCAGCGACTCGGCGAGCTGGAACACGCGCGTCGACTCGGCGAAGCGCCGCGCAGCCTCCCCCGACTCCAGGGCGACCGAGACGATCCCGCCGAAACCGGACATCTGTCGCGCGGCGAGCTCGTGGCCGGGGTGCTCGGGCAGCCCCGGGTAGTACACGCGGGCGACGCGCGGATGGGTCACGAGGAACTCGGCGACCGCCTCGGCGTTGGCGTTGTGCTGGCGCATCCGCACCGGCAGGGTCTTGATGCCGCGCGTGGTGAGCCAGGCGTCGAAGGGTCCGGAGACCGCGCCCACCGCGAACTGCAGGAAGCCGACCTTCTCGGCCAGTTCGGCGTCATTGAGCACGACCGCCCCGCCGACGACGTCCGAGTGACCCCCGAGGTACTTCGTCGTCGAGTGCACCACCACGTCGGCGCCGAGGGCGAGCGGGCGCTGCAGCGCGGGGGTGGCGAAGGTGTTGTCGACGACGACCACGGATCCGGCGGCGTGGCCGATCTCCGCGAGGGCGGCGATGTCGGAGATCCGCAGCAGCGGGTTCGACGGCGTCTCGACCCAGAGCACGCGCGGAGGACGCGCGGCGACCGCGGCGCGGACCGCCTCGGTGTCGCTCATGTCGACGACCTGCACCGTGACGCCCCAGGCGCCGAGCACCCGCGAGATGAGCCGGAACGTGCCGCCGTAGACGTCGTTGCCGAGCAGCACGTGGTCGCCGGGCTGCAGGATCGCGCGGAGCAGGGTGTCCTCCGCGGCGAGGCCGGACGCGAACGAGTAGGCGCGGGCGCCGCCCTCCAGCGCGGCGAGCTGCGCCTGCAGCGCGTCGCGGGTCGGGTTGCCGCTGCGTCCGTACTCGTACCCCTGGCGGAGGCCCCCGATGCCGTCCTGCAGGAACGTGGTCGACAGGTGCAGCGGAGGGATCACCGCCCCCGTGTACGGGTCGGCGGCCTGCCCGGCGTGGATGGCGGCGGTGGCGGTCTTGTCGGTCTCGATGGTCATGTCGGATCCCTTCGGGGTCGGAGCGTTCGTGGTGTCTGCGAGGTCGTTGAGCGAGGACGGCGCAGCCGAGCCGGAGCCGCCGGGGTCGTTGAGCGAGGACGGCGCAGCCGACCGAGACGAAACGCCGGGGTGCGCAGCGGGCGCAGCCGGCACGGCGAACCCGTTCCCGGTCATCCAGTCGTCGTCGTAGAGCTTGTCGAGGTAGCCGCGGCCGTGGTCGGGCAGCAGCACGACCACGACGTCGTGCTCACCCAGCCCTTCCGCGATCCGGAGGGCGGCGACCACGGCCATGCCGCTGGATCCGCCGACGAGGAGCCCCTCCTCGCGGGCGAGCCGGCGGGTCATCGCGAACGACTCCGCATCCGAGACGCGCTCGTAGCCATCGACCACGGATCCGTCGAACGTGTCGGGGAGGAAGTCCTCGCCCACTCCCTCCACCAGATAGGAGTGCACCGGACCGCCGGAGTAGAGGGACCCCTCCGGATCCGCGCCGACGACGCGCACGCGGCCGGCGCTCACCTCCTTGAGGTAGCGGCCGGTGCCGCTGATGGTGCCACCGGTGCCGATGCCCGCGACGAAGTGGGTGACCCGGCCTTCGGTGTCGGCCCAGATCTCCGGGCCCGTCGACTCGTAGTGCCCCCGCGGCCCGTTCTGGTTCGCGAACTGGTTCGGATTGAACGCCCCGGGGATCTCCCGTGCCAGCCGCGCCGCGACCGAGTAGTACGACTCCGGGTGCTCCGGCGGCACCGAGGTGGGTGTGACGACGACCTCGGCCCCGAAGGCGCGCAGCGTGGCCACCTTGGGTCCGTCGAACTTGTCCGGGACGACGAACACCATGCGGTAGCCCCGTTGCAGGGCGATCAGCGCGAGGCCGACCCCGGTGTTGCCGCTGGTCGCCTCGACGATCGTGCCGCCGGGGCGCAGCAGCCCATCGCGCTCGGCGGCATCGACGATGGACCGCGCGATGCGGTCCTTCGCGGATCCGCCGGGGTTGAAGTACTCGACCTTGGCGAGAACGGTCGCCGTGATGGCCGGCCGTTCGGCGGTCGCGCCGACGACGGAGGAGAGACGGACGAGGGGGGTCGCGCCGACGAGATCGGCGACGTGGCTTGCGTAGCGCACGGGGGGTGTTCCTGAACGGTCGTCGCGCGAGAGAGCGCGGAGCTGTCTGTGGTCGTCGAAGGAGCGCGGAGGGCGCTCAGAGACAACAACGACAGGTCAGGCTCACGCGGCCAGCATACGCCTTCCGATCCGGATCCGATTCCCGCGGCGTAATAGAGGCCGTAACAGAGGCGCAGTCCGCGCACGCCCGATAGGCAGGGGCGGCGTCGACGGGGCGCCGGCGCCCGGAGCGCGGCTGACGCCGCGGCGGCCTCAGGCGCGGAGCAGGGCGTCCTCGAGGGCGACCCAGGCGAGCATCGCGCACTTCACGCGCGCCACGTAACGGCTGACGCCGGTGAGCGCCGCGGCGTCGCCGTAGAGGTCCTCGTCGAGCTCGACGGCGCCGCGCGAGCGCAGGGCCTCGCGGAAGCCGTCGATGAGCGTCGTCGCCTCGGCCCGGGTCTTGCCGACCACGAGCTCGGTGAGCATCGACGCCGACGCCTGGGAGATCGAGCAGCCCGCGCCGTCCCAGCTCACCGCGGCGATGCGGTCGCCCTCGTCCGAGATGCGCGCGCGCAGCGTGATCTCGTCGCCGCAGATCGGGTTGCGCTGGTGCGACTCCGCTTCATGGGCGTCGTCCGTCGCCTCGAGCAGGCCCTTGCCGTGCGGGCGCTTGGAGTGATCCAGGATGAGCTCCTGGTACAGGTCTTCGAGGCCGCTCACTTCGGCTCCCTCCGGTCGCTCGGCGCATCGCCTGCCCGATGCACCCCCTGCTCCGCGGAGGATCCGGAGACGCCGAAGAACTCCCGCACCCCCGAGACCGCGTCGAGCATGCGATCCACCTCGTCGGCCGTGTTGTACAGCGCCGCAGAGGCGCGCACCGACGCGGTCACGCCGAGGCGCGCGTGTACCGGCTCGGCGCAATGGTGGCCGACGCGCACGGCGACCCCGCGTGCGTCGAGGAACTGCCCGACGTCGTGCGCGTGCACGCCGTCGACGACGAAGGCCTGCAGAGCCACGCGCTCCGCGCCCTCCGCGGCGCCGAGCAGCCGGACCCCCTCGATCGCGCCGAGGCCTTCGCGCAGGCGGCGTTCGAGCGCCGCCTCGTGCGCGTGGACCGCATCCATCCCGAGACCGTCGAGGTAGCGCACGGCGGCGGCGAGCGCGATCGCCTGCGACACCGGCTGCGTGCCGGCCTCGAAGCGCTGCGGCGGCGGCAGGAACTCGGTGCGTTCGAAGGTGACCCGGGTGATCATCGAGCCTCCGGTGAGGAACGGCGGCAGCGCCGCGAGGACCTCCCGGCGTCCGTACAGGCCGCCGATGCCGTACGGCCCCTGCATCTTGTGCCCGGAGAACACGGCGAGGTCGACGCCGAGCGCGGGCAGATCCAGCGGCAGATGCGGCGCCGACTGACACGCGTCGAGCACGGTGAGGGCGCCGACCTCACGCGCCAGCGCCACCACCGCATCCACCGGGTTCACGATGCCGAGCACGTTCGAGACGTGCGTGAAAGCGACGACCCTGGTGCGGGATCCGATGACCTGCGCTGCGTGATCGAGATCGAGCGACCCGTCGTCGCGGATCCGGATCACCCGCAGCACGGCTCCCGTGCGCGCCGCGAGCTCCTGCCACGGCACGATGTTCGCGTGGTGCTCGGCTTCGGTGACAACGAGTTCGTCGCCCGGCTGCAGCGCGAAGCGGGCGCTCGCGGGCGCACCACGACCGAGCGTGGCGTTGCCGATCGCGTAGGCGACGAGGTTCAGTCCCTCGGTGGCGCCGTGCGTCCAGACCAGGTCGTCCGGCTGCGCCCCGACGAAGCCGGCCACGGCGGCGCGGGCGTCCTCGTACAGCTCGGTGGCCTCCGCGGCGAGGGTGTGCGCGCCGCGGTGCACGGCGGCGTTCGAGCGCTCCAGGAAGTCGCGCTCCGCATCGAGCACGACGCGGGGCTTCTGGCTCGTCGCGGCCGAGTCGAGATACGCCAGCGGCATGCCGTTGACGGACTCGGCGAGGAGGGGGAAGTCGGCGCGGACGGCGGCCGCATCGAGGACGGGAGAGCTCACACATCAACGCTACGTCAGTGCGGGGCGGCTGGACGCGCTGTGGCGCCGCAGCTGCGATCCGCAGAAGCGGAGTGAAACACGCGATCGCGCCTCTGGACAGAACCGCCGCGGGGGAATACCTTGTGCCGTAAGCAGTATATCGGGGGGATTCATGCAGGGTCGTGCGCGTTCGCTACGGGGATTCGTCCCCGCTGCGCTCGCGGGCGGAATCCTCGTCCTCGGCTGGATGGCCCTGTCCATCGCCTTCGGATCCGGATCGGCGCAGGCCGCGGAAACCGCACCTCCGGCACCCCCGAGCCTCCTCGGCACGCTGCAGAGCACCGTCGGTGCGGTGCAGGACACGATCGTCGACGCGCCGGCCACCGTGCAGAGCACGCTCTCGGCCGTGCAGCAGACCGTCACCGAAGTCCTCCCCTCCCCCGTCGCCGACGCGGTGGCACCCGCGACCGACGCGATCGCCGACGCGCCGGCTCCCGCGGACGCCCCGGAGACGGCCACGCCCCTGGTGGCACCCCTCGTGGACGCGGCGGCCCCGCTCCTGCAGAGCCTCGGCCAGACGGCCGGCTCCGCGGTCGACGCGGTCACCAGCACGGCCGGAACCATCGCTCCGGCGCTGAGCCCCGTGCTGACTCCGGTCGGAGCTGTGCTGCAGCAGGTCCCCGCGACGCTCGATTCGGTGACCGCGACCCTTCCGAGCCTGGCGGCGTCCGTCGACGACACGGTGGGCACGGTGACCGACTCCGTGCACTCCGTGACCGGCCCCGCCCCCTCGCCCGTCGCAGGGGAAACGCCCCAGCTCATCCCTCCGGCACCCGCCGGCATTCCGGATCCCGCTTCGCCCCCGGTGGCGCCCTCCTCGTCCCCGACGGAGGAAGGACCCGTGCTCGCGGCGCCCGCGCTCGACGAGGGCTTCTCCGTCGCGCCGCCGGCCACGACGTCCGTGGTCTCTCCCGGCGCCCCCGCGCGCCACCCGGCTGGATCGCCGACCTCCGAGTTCGGCGTGCCGGGAACCGGATCCGCCTCCGGCGGCAGCACGACCGACCTGCGCCTGTTCGGCACGGTCTCCTCTCCGTCGGCGGGCGAGCGCCTGCTGACCGTCCGCATCGGATCCGCAGGCGATGACCGCCTGCCGGTCTCTCCGGTCGCGGACCACGACTCCTCTCCCGACTGATCGGGGCACGGCCGTCCTTCGAGGACGGCACGCGTCATTGCGCATGCGCGCATCCCCAGATCAGAAGGAAAGAGAACATGAATCGCATCGTCAAGCGTGCTCTCTGGGGCACGCTCCTCGCGGGCGGGATCACTCTCGCCGGCGCAACGGCGGCGAACGCCGCGGAGGCACCGCCGAACGGCGCCGACTGCGGCTGCAACGTCGTCAAGAGCGCTCTCACGACCGTGACGAACCTGCTGACCGCCCCCTGCGACCAGCCGTCCGGCGGTCAGCCGGGTTCGGGCGGAACGGAGGGATCCGGTGGGCTTCCCGCCGTGACCCAGGACGTCTCGGCCCTCGTCACGGACACCCTCGCCACCGCCACCTCCGCCGTTCCCGGCGGTTCGACCGGCGGCGGGACTCCGGGAGGAGGAACGGATCCCAGCCTCCCCTCCGCACCGGTCGACACCGTGCTGGACACGGTGACCGGCGTCGCGGACACCGCCACGAGCGAGGTCGCGAACACCGTCAGCGGAGTCACCGGCGGTCTGCCCGACCTGCCCTCGGTTCCCGGGCTTCCCGGCACCGGCGCACCGGGCGGCGGCACCGGATCCCCGGGCGTCGTCACGATCCCGGTCCCGGGGGTCGGCACGGTCCACGCCGGCGCCACCCCGGACGGCCTCGACGTCGGGAAGAACCTGAACGTCCTCGGCATCAAGGACGACTGGGACCTCACCGCCGGCCGCAACGGCATCGCCACCACGGACCGCATCGGCACAGACAGCACTAACGTCTACGTCGACGCCGCGGTGCCCACCACCGGCACCACCGCACCCCACGCGTCCGTGACCCTGCCGAACCTCGGCGGACTCACCGGCGGCGGGCTTCCCGGAGTGCCGGGCCTGCCCTCGGTTCCGGGTCTTCCCGGCGGATCCATCCCGGGTCTTCCGTCCCTGCCGATCGGTGACCTCACCGGCGCGCTCGGCGGACTGACCGGATCCCTCCCGGGCCTGCCCTCGGTTCCGGGTCTTCCCGGCGGATCCATCCCAGGTCTTCCCGGAACGGGCGGCACCTCCGGAGTGATCACCATCCCGGTCCCCGGTGTCGGCAGCGTCCACGCCGGCACCACCCCCGACGGCCTGAATGTCGGCAAGAACCTGAACGTCCTCGGAATCAAGGACGACTGGGACCTCACCGCCGGCCGCAACGGCATCGCCACCACCGATCGCATCGGCACAGACACCACGAACGTCTACGTCGACGCCGCGGTGCCCACCACCGGCACCACCGCACCCCACGCGTCCGTGACCCTGCCGAACCTCGGCGGACCCACCGGCGGCGGCAACGGCGGCGGAACATTTCCGGGCCTGCCCGCCCTGCCCCTCGGTGACCTCACCGGCGCGCTCGGCGGACTGACCGGATCCCTCCCGGGTCTCCCGGGCAACGGCGGCACCCCGGGCGGTAATGGAGGAGGAACCGTCCCGGGGTTGCCCGCTCTGCCCCTCGGCGACCTCACCGGCGCGCTCGGCGGACTGACCGGACCCCTGAGCGGTCTGACCGGCGGCCTTCCGGGCCTGCCGACCCTGCCGGGGCTTCCCGGAACCGGCGGAACCCCGAGCACGGGCGTCATCACCGTCCCCATCCCGGGTGTCGGCAGCGTCCACGCCGGCACCACCCCCGACGGCCTGAACGTCGGCAAGAACCTGAACGTCCTCGGAATCAAGGACGTCTGGGATCTCACCGCAGGCCCCAAGGGAATCTCCACGACCGACCGCATCGGCACCGACAGCACCAACGTCTACGTCGACGCCGCGGTCCCCACCACCGGCGCCACCGCACCCCACGCGGCGGTGACCCTGCCCAGCCTCGGCAACCTGACGGGTGGACTCCCCACCGTCCCGGGCCTTCCCGGAACCGGCAACCCCGGCACCCCGGGCACCGGCGGAACCCTCCCGGGTCTGCCCAACCTCGGCGGGATCCTCGGCGGTCTGACCGGCGGCCTTCCGGGCCTGCCGACCGTCCCCGGCACCCCGGGCACCGGCGGAACCCTCCCGGGCCTGCCCAACCTCGGCGGGATCCTCGGCGGTCTGACCGGCGGCCTTCCGGGCCTGCCGACCATCCCCGGCCTCCCGGGCACCGGCAACCCCGGCACCCCGGGCACCGGCGGAACCCTCCCGGGCCTGCCCAACGTCGGCGGGATCCTCGGCGGTCTGACCGGCAGTCTTCCGGGTCTGCCGACCGTCCCCGGCACCCCGGGCACCGGCGGAACCCTCCCGAGCCTGCCGTCGCTGCCCATCGGTGACCTCGGCGGGATCGTCGGCGGTGTCACCGGAGCTCTTCCTGCGGCGCTCGGCGTCGCCGGAGAGATCACGGGTTCCGCACCGGGCGCGATCGGCGGGATCACGGGATCCCTTCCCGGCGTGATCGGCGGCGTGATCGGGGGCATCACCGGTTCGCTGCCGGGCCTGCCGACCGCTCCGGGCACGCCGGGCACCGGAACCCCGGGAACTCCCGGCACCGGAACCGGCACTCCCGGGTCCGGTATCGGAGGAACCGCTCCGGGCGCCGGCACCGGCGGAGTCCCGATCGTGTCCACCGTGGCACACAGCCTGGTCGGGGCAGCGCACAGCCTGTACGCCTCGACTCCGAGGAACGGCTCTCTCGCGCAGACCGGGTTCTCCGACCCGTTCCTGCTCTTCGCCGGGCTGATCCTGCTCGCTGCAGGTGCGGTCACGAAGGCGTTCGAACGTCCGTGAATCCGAACGAGCGGAGGGTCGTCCTCGCGGGCGGCCCTCCGCTTCCGAGCCGCTGATCATCCGGAACGACGGTGTCGCGTCGCCTCCGACCGAGAACCACGGGGTTCTCCACACGCCCCGCGGAAGCGGCTCGCCCCCGATGCCCTGGCCGCTAGGGTGGCCGCATGACCCCCACCGCGGAGACTCCGGCAGGCCTCGGTTCGGCTGCGGCGGGAGCCCCCGCCCGCGTGAAGACGGCGGGATCCGGCCAGCCCCTGCGTGACTACCGCGTGCATCGCTACGTCAACGCGTTCTGCCCGACCTGTCACGAAGAGGATCCGGATCGCCCACTCGCCGACGTCCGCCGGTTGAGCGGCTGGCTGGCCGTGCGGAACGATCGGGTATGGCTGGAGCGCGGGTGTCCCGAACACGGGCCGCAGCGCACGATGTACGACGAGTCGGCCGAGATCCTCACCTACCTCGAGCAGTGGACCGCACCGACCAAGATCCACGAGCCCGATCTCGCCGGCAACTTCAAGCCCGTGCCCTCGGCCTATGAGGACGGCCTCCCCGAGATGCAGACGCAGCACACCTGCATCCTGCTGGAGGACCTCACGGACCACTGCAATCTGCGCTGCCCGACGTGTTTCGCGGAGTCCAGCCCCGCGGCGAGCGCGATCGCACCGCTGGCCGACGTGCTCGCCTCGGTCGACGCACGGCTGGCACGGGAGAACGACCGCATCGACGTGCTCATGCTCTCGGGCGGTGAGCCGACGCTCTATCCCTGGCTGGAGCAGCTGCTCGAGCACCTCGTCGCACGCCCCGTCGTGCGCATCCTGCTGAACTCCAACGGCCTTCGCATCGCCCAGGACGACGCGCTCGTCGAAATCCTGAAGAAGCATCGCGAGCGGGTCGAGGTCTACCTGCAGTACGACGGCGAGAGCGCCGAGGCCTCCGCCTACCATCGCGGGGCGGACATCCGCCGGTTCAAGGAGCGGGCGCTCGCCCGGCTCAGCGAGGCGGGGGTCTTCACGACCCTCACGATGACCGCGGCCCTGGGCGTCAACGACGACGAGATCGGCGCCGTGATCCGCCGCGCCATGGCGACGCCGTACGTGGGCGGCGTGACCATCCAGCCCGTGTTCGGATCCGGACGCTCCGCGGGGATCGACCCGGACGACCGCCTCACGCACACCGGGGTGCTGGCGCGGCTGGCACCCCAGACCGACGGCGAGGTCACCTGGAAGGACCTCACCGCGCTGCCGTGCAGCCACCCGCACTGCTGCTCGGTCGGCTACCTGCTCAAAGACGACTCCGGATCCTGGAACTCGCTGACCAAGCTCGTCGGCCACGACAAGCTCAAGGACTTCCTCGACCTCAACCCCGACCTCATCGCGAACCGGATCGCCGACAGCGGCATCAACCAGAAGCTCAAGGACTCGGTCAAGCAATCGCTGCTCGACCTGCTCAGCGAGCAGTCCTCCCTGTCGCACCCCTCGATCGGATCCCTCTGGAAGGACATCTGCACGGGATGCGACCTCGGCATCGGCACGCTCACCAAGCTCGCCACCGCGGCGCTGCCCGGCCAGCACAAGCGACTGCGCCGGTTCCTCGGCGAGCGCGTCAAGCGCATCACGGTCAAGCCCTTCATGGACATCAACACGATGATCGAGGAGCGCCTCACGCAGTGCTGCGTGCACGTCGCGACGGTCAACGAGCAGACCTCGGCGCATCAGTGCGCACCGTTCTGCGCCGTGCAGGCCTGGGCGCCGCTCTCCCGCACGCGCATCTCGACCGCGACCGGATCCGCGGGCGCCCGCGGCGCCGGTCCCGCCCGCAACGCGGGCGTCGACGCCGGCGACCGCGCACGACTCCCGCTCTCGGTGGGGCACTGAGCCATGTCCTCGGGCGGCGATGCACGGCATGACCCGTTCCGGACTCCGCCGGAACCGGTCGATCATGCGCCGCACGCGGCGACGGGCGGCGAATCGACGGTGCTCGGCACGTCCGGCGGACCTCCGGAGCCCGGCAAGATCGATCTGACGGGCCTGAACCGCTACGACGAGACGGTCGGATCCCCCGCCCCGCCGTTCGATCCGCTGCGGCTGTGCGTGTTCACGACGGTCGCGCTGATCGCCTGCGTGCTCGGCCCGATCGCCGTTCTGGGCTTCGCGCTCATCGCCATCGCCGGCTATGCGCGCGCCCGTCGTCAGGGTCTGCTGCGATCGAAGTGCAAGCTCGGCGACACCCGCCTGGTCCTCGCGTATCTGTCGGTCCTCGCGCTTCTCTCGGCCGTCGCGACGCCGTTCTGGGTGATGTTCTGGATCGGGCGGTTCTGATGTTCCCGACGCTGCAGGATCTGCTCGGGCCCTGGGCACCCCCGCTCGAGACGCACGGCTTCTTCGTCGCGCTCGGCCTGGGCGCGGCGGGGATCGTGTTCCTCATCGAACGCCGCCGGCGGGGCGTCACGGATCCGCGGGTCGCCTATCTCGTGCTCGGAGCCCTGCTGGGCGCGGCGATCCTCAGTCGCCTCGGCACCTGGGCGCAGCACATCGACCTCACCAGGAACCGCGACCTCGTCGCGCAGCTGACGCAGGGCAACGCCTCGATCCTGAGCGCCCTGGTCGGCGCGTGGCTCGGCGTGCACGTCGCGAAGAGGATCGTCGGCTACCGCGACCGCAGCGGCGACCTGTTCGCCCCCGCCGTGGCGATCGCGATGGCGATCGGCCGCTTCGGCTGCCTCTTCACGGAGCGCCCCGGCACCCCGACCGGCACGGGCTGGGGCATCGTCCTGGATCCGGCCGCCGCGGCGCGGGTCGGATCCCCGGCCGGCGTGGCGCTGCATCCGAGCTTCGTGTACGAGATCGCGTTCCACGCGGCCGCGTTCTGCCTGCTCTGGTTCTGGCTCCGCCACCGCGACATCGCCGCCGGCGAGACCCTCACCCTGTACATCGCGGCCTACGGCGTCTTCCGGTTCTTCGTCGAGTTCGTCCGCGGCAACGACGTCGCCTGGCTCGGCCTGACCCGACCGCAGCTCTTCCTGCTCGTCACGATCCCGCTCCTGCTCGCCCGCATCGTCTGGAAGGCGCGACGAGGCGCCTTCCCGCTCACCCCCAGGAGGACCCCGAGTGAACAGCACGCCTGACCTCCCGTCCGAACCGGATCCGGCGCAGCCGCCGACGCCCCCGGACACGCCGCCGCCTCCCGGCACGCCGGCGCCACCGCCGGCTCCGCCGGTGCACCCGGGAACGCCGGATCCTCCCGCGCCGCCGCTGCCGCCGGAACCACCCGTGCCCCTGGCGCCGCCGCTCACCCCGCCGCTGCCGCCCGCACCGGTTCCGCCGCCGGGCCCGGTCACGCCCGCGGGCCCTCCCGTCGGCGCTCTTCCCGGCGCGTCGCTGCCCGCAGGACAACCCGGCGCACCCGGCGCACCCGCGGGAGCGCCCGGCGTCCCGGGAGCGCCCGGCGGCTACGCCGGATACGTCGGCCCGACCGGCGCACCGGCACCGCGCTCGGGACTGGGCTTCGGCGCGGGCATCGGCGTCGGGACCGCGGTGGGCTGCGTCTCCATGATCCTCGCCCTGATCCTGTTCTTCAGCCTCGCCAACCTCGGCATGGCCTTCTCGATCGGGGCGGTCGTGCTTCCGCTCATCCTGGGCGCGGTCCTGCTGATCTGGCGGCAGACCCGGGGCATCGGCGTCGGAGTCCTCATCATCTCGGCGGCCGCGTGGATCATCGTGATCGGGCCGTGCCTGGGACTGCTCAACGGCCTCTGAACCTCTCCCCCGGATGGGCCGTCGCTCTCGGCGCGGGGTCGACGATCGACTGGTCCCCAAGGAATTGGGAAGCATAGGTTAGGCTTACCTACCTACCCGTTCCTTTCTTCGAGGAGACCCATGCCCTCCCTCCGTCTGCGCCGCAGCGCGGCCGTCCTCAGCCTCCTGACCGCCGGCGCCCTCGCCCTCACCGCGTGCTCGACCGGATCCGCACCGGACGCGAGCGGGACCGGATCCGCCGACGGCGCGTTCCCCGCGACGATCGAGCACGTCTACGGCAAGACCGTCATCGAGTCGGCGCCCCGGAGCGTCGCGACGATCGGCTGGGGCAGCTTCGACGCCGCGATCGCCCTGGGCACCATCCCCGTCACGATCCCGAAGGCGACCTTCGGCGACCCGGACGGCGACGGCTACCTGGAGTGGACGAAGGCCGCGATCGAGGCCGACAAGGCGAAGCTGCCGCCGCTGCACGACGAGACCGACGGCATCCCCTACGAGAAGATCGCCGACACCTCGCCGGATCTGATCCTGGGCACCAACTCCGGCCTCACGAAGCAGGAGTACGACACCCTCACCAAGATCGCGCCGACCGTCGCCTACCCGGGCTCCCCCTGGGGCACGTCCTGGCGCGACTCGACGACGATGATCGGCACGGCGCTCGGCAAGTCCGCCGAGGCGAAGACGCTGATCGCCGACACCGAGAAGGCCATGTCGACCGAGATGGCGAAGTACCCGGCCGCCAAGGGCAAGACCGGCATGGTCATGTGGGTCGACGCGAAGGATCTCGGCAAGGTGCAGTACTACGTGCCGAGCGACACGCGCGTGCAGTACCTGAACGACCTCGGCTTCGCCACCCCGGCCTCGATCACCGAGCTCGCCAAGAACGAGAAGGGCTTCGTCGGCACGATCTCGGCCGAGCAGGCCGACAAGCTCGACGCCGACGTCGCGGTCGTCTACGTGCAGGGCGGGGATCTGTCCACCCTGCAGAACGACCCGCTGCTCAGCCGGATCCCGGCCGTGAAGAAGGGGTCCGCCGTGCTCGTGAACGACGAGGCGCTGCTGATGGCCGTGTCGGCTCCCACCGTGCTGTCCATCCCGTGGGCGCTGCCGACCTACGCCAAGCTGCTCGGCGAGGCCGCCGCCAAGGCCTGATGACCCTCGCCTCCGCACCGACGACGCCCGCGTCGGGACCCAGGACGCGCCGCCGCGCGCGCCGGGCCCCGGCGTGGGCGCTCGTCGTGTGCCTGGTCGCCCTGCTCGCCGCGACCCTGCTGTCCCTCGCCCTGGGCGCGCGCCTCGTGCCGCTCGACGCCGTGTGGGACGCATTCCTGCGTCCGGACGGATCGACGGACCAGGCGGCCGTGCTCTCCCGGGTGCCCACGACGATCACCGGGCTCCTCGTCGGAGCGGCCCTCGGCATGGGCGGCGCCCTCATGCAGGGCATGGCCCGCAACCCGCTCGCCGACCCCGGCCTGCTGGGCGTGAACGCCGGCGCGTCGCTGTTCGTGGTGCTCGGGATGACGCTGTTCGGATGGCAGGCGCCGCTCGTGATCGTGTGGTGCGCCCTCGCCGGCGCGGCGGTGGCGGTCGTGCTCGGCTACGGCGCCGCGGCGGCGAGCCCCGGTGGCGCGACCCCGGTGACGCTCGCCCTCGCGGGCGCGGCGGTCACCGCGATCGCGACGGCGGTGATCACGGGGATCCTCATCGTCGATCAGTCGACGCTGGAGAGCTTCCGGTTCTGGCAGGTCGGATCCCTGACCGCGGCGTCGTTCTCCTCCCTCGCCCAGCTGAGCGGCCTCCTCGCCCTGGGCGCCGTGCTCGCCGTCGCCTGCTCGGGTCGGCTGAACGCGCTCGCCCTCGGCGACGACGTCGCCCGCGGCCTGGGCGTGCGGGTCGGCGCCTCCCGCCTCACCGCGGTGCTCGCGGTCGTGCTCCTGTGCGGCACGGCCACGGCCCTCGCCGGCCCCATCGGCTTCGTCGGGCTGGCCGTGCCGCATGCGGTCCGCTTCCTCGTCGGCGCCGACTACCGCTGGATCGTGCCGCTCTCCGCGGGGGCCGGGGCGGCGTTCCTGCTCGTCTGCGACGTGATCGGCCGGATCCTGGCGCGCCCCGGAGTGCTCGAAGTGGGCATCGTCACGGGCGTGGTCGGCGCCCCGGTGTTCATCGCGCTCCTGCGCCGGCGCAAGGCGGTGGGACTATGACCGTCCTCGACACCGCGCGGACCGCGGCCGCAACCGCATCGGCGGATCGGCTCCGAGCCGCCCGCCGCCGCAACGCCGTGCGCGACGCCGTGCTCATCGCGGGACTCGCCGCCGTCGTCGTCGCGCTGTGCACCGCCGGTCTGGTCTTCGGCGCGAAGACCCTGGCTCTGCCCGACGTGCTGCGCGCGCTCACCGGCCAGACCGTTCCCGGCGTGAGCTTCGCCGTGGTCGAGCTGCGACTGCCCCGCGTCGTCGGCGCGCTGCTCGCGGGAGCCGCGTTCGGCCTCGGCGGCATGCTGTTCCAGACCCTGCTGCGCAATGTGCTCGCGAGTCCCGATGTGATCGGCATCAGCGCGGGATCCAGCGCCGCGGCGATCACCGCCATCTCGTTCTTCGGCGCCTCCGGACTCGTCGTGTCCGGCGCGGCCATCGCGGGAGGGCTCGCGACCTCGCTCCTCATCTGGGTGCTCGCCTACCGCCGCGGGCTCTCCGGCCTGCGCTTCGTGCTGGTCGGCATCGGCGTCGCCGCCGCACTGCAGGCGGTGATCAGCTACGTGCTCACCCGCTCCGACGTCAAGGCCGCCGAGCAGGCGACGGTGTGGATGGCCGGATCCCTCAGCCGCAGCCTCTGGGATCAGCTGGCTCCGACCGCGCCCGCGCTGCTGGTGCTGCTGGTGATCGCGCTCCTGGCGGCGCGCGCGCTGCCGGTCCTCCGCCTCGGCGACGACTCTGCGACCGCGCTCGGCGCGCGTCCGCAGCGCTCCCGGATCCTGCTGATCCTGTGCGCGGTGCTGCTCGTCGCGGTGGCCACCTCGCTGACCGGGCCCATCTCGTTCGTCGCGTTCCTCGCCGGTCCCATCGCCCTGCGGCTCGTCCGGCGCGACGCGGCCCTCCCCCTGGCCTCGGCCCTCCTCGGCGCGATCATCGTGCTCGCCGGCGACGCGGTCGGCCAGCACCTGTTCCCGATCACGCTGCCCGTCGGCGTGATCACCGGCGCGATCGGCGCGCCGTTCCTGCTGTGGCTCCTGATGAGAGGACGCACGCGCGCATGAGCTCGCACACCCTCGAGGCGAAGGCCCTCACCGTCGGGTACGACGGCGACCCGGTCATCGACGGACTCGACCTGACGCTCCCCGGATCCGGGATCACGATGATCGTCGGCGGCAACGGCTGCGGCAAGTCGACCCTGCTGCGCACCCTCGCCCGGCTGCTGAAGCCGCGTAGCGGATCCGTGCTGCTGGACGGGTCCGCGATCGCGCAGCTGCCCACGAAGGAGGTCGCCCGCATCGTCGGCCTGCTGCCGCAGGCGCCGGTCGCCCCCGACGGGATCAGCGTCGCCGACCTCGTCGACCGCGGGCGCACGCCGCACCGCGGCTGGCTGGGCGGACGCGATCACCGCGACGACGAGGTCGTCGCCGACGCCCTGCAGGTCACCGGCATGACGGAGTTCGCCGAGCGTTCGATCGACGAGCTCTCCGGAGGGCAGCGGCAGCGCGCGTGGGTCGCCATGGCGCTCGCGCAGGAGCCGGACATCCTGCTGCTCGACGAGCCCACGACCTACCTCGACCTCGCCCACCAGGTCGAGCTGCTGCAGCTGCTCGTGCGCCTCTCGCGCGAGCGCGGCACGCAGGTGGTCGTCGTGATGCACGAGCTGAACCTGGCGACCCGCTACGCCGATCACCTCGTCGCGATGCGCGACGGCCGCATCGTCGCCGAGGGCGCTCCGGGCGACGTCGTCACGGTCGAGCTGCTCCGCGAGGTGTTCGACCTCGAGGCGGTCGTGATCCCGGATCCGATCGCCGGCACGCCGATGATCGTGCCCGTGGACGTGCACCGGAGCTGAGCGGGCGGATCCCGGACTCTCGCCTCCCGGGGCACAAGGTGCCGCTGTGAGCACCGGATGACGGTAGCTGTTGCGGCGGGACGGGAGCGGTCCTGGGCGGGGTATCAGAGCGGGAGGCGCGGGAGTCCGGCACGGTGACCGCCCGTGCACAACTCAGGCTGCGTCCGGCGGAGGAGCAACCCCGTCCGCGGATTTCCGCGAAGCGGGCGCCGCGCGCTTCGCATCCAGCCTGAGTTGTGCGCGCTAGGGCCGGGTCAGCTCCTCGAGCACTTCGACCACATGCCGGTACGCCCTTCCGGTCGCTCGGCTCATGCCCAGCTCGCAGGTGCGGTTCGCCGAGACGTAGGCGTCGAACCCCCCGCGCTCCGCGTCCGCCGCGGCGACCTCGGCGGCCTCGACCGCCGTCGCGCTCGCGGTCAGCTCGGGGTGCAGCATGCCGCGGTCGCCGGCGAAGGCGCAGCACCCCCAGCCGTCGGGCACGTACACGTCCTCGGCCACCGCCGCGGCGAGCGCGCGCAGCGCGCCGGTCGCCCCGAGCTGCGTGGTGGAGCACGTCGGATGCACCGCGACGGAGCGGATCCGCTCGCGCACCGTCAGCTTCGGCAGCGCCTCCCGGGCGAGGAACGTCGTGGCGTCCTCGATGCGCAGAGCCGCGTACTCGGGATGCTCCGCCACGGCCTTCGCGAGCATGACGTGCAATCCCTCGGTGCACGACGCCGCGTCGCAGACGACCGGCAGCGCTCCCTCCCGGCTGGCCCGCCACAGCGCCGGCAGCACGCGCTCGGTCATCGTGGCGTAGCCGTCGAGCTGACCCTTCGACTTCCACGGGGTGCCGCAGCAGAGTCCGCCGGCGTCGGCCGGCACGCTGTACGCGATCCCCGCCCGCTCCAGCAGCAGCCGCACCGCCTCGCGGGAGCCCTCGCCGTGCACGCCGTCGGGATCCTGCTCCGCGCCGAACATGGTGCCGATGCAGGATCCGAACAGCACCGCCTGCGCGTCCGCCGGAGCCGCCGCGCGCAGCGCCGGAGACCCGCCCGCCGGAAGGCCGCCGTCGTAGAGCGGCACGGTGTCCGCGCCGAGCACGGCCCGGCCGGCGCGGGTGACGGCGGTCACGAGCGGCGCCGGCAGCGCGTTCGCGACCGTCAGCGCGAGACCGCCGCCGCGGGTGATCGCGCCCCAGCCCTTCGCGGCCGTGTTCCAGACGCCCTGCTCGAACCGGTTCGCCTCCTCGGCGCGCAGCCGGCGCACGAGGTCGCCGGTGTTGATGTCGACCGGGCAGGCGACCCCGCACATGCCGTCGACCGCGCAGGTCTGCACCGCGTCGTAGTCGTAGTCCCGCGCGATCTCGGCCGCCACCTCGACTTCGCCGCGGTGCAGGGCGGCCGTCATGTCCCGGCGCAGCACGATGCGCTGCCGAGGGGTGAGGGTCACGTCCTTGCTGGGGCAGGTCGGTTCGCAGTACCCGCATTCGACGCACCGGTCGACCTCCCCCTCGACGGTCGGCACGGTCTTCAGATCGGCGAGGTAGGACGTCTCGTCATCCGACAGCACGACACCCGGATTGAGGACCCCGTCCGGGTCGATGAGTCCCTTGAGCTCCCACATCATGTCGGTCAGCACGTCGCCGTACTGGCGCCGCACGAACGGCGCCATGATCCGCCCGGTGCCGTGCTCCGCCTTGAGCGTGCCGCCGTGTGCGAGGACGAGCTCGACGAGATCCTCGGTGAACGCCTCGTACCGGCGCAGCGCCGCATGGTCATCGAAGCGCTCGTTCACGAGGAAGTGCACGTTGCCGTCCTTGGCGTGCCCGAAGATCACGCACCCCTCGTAGCGGTGCTTCTCGAACAGCGCCGTGAGTCCCTCGCACACGCCGAGCAGCTCCTCGACCGGAACCGCGATGTCCTCGAGCAGCGCGGTCGTGCCGCTCGGGCGAGCGCCCGCGACCGCGGTGTACAGGCCCTTGCGCACGGTCCACAGCTCCCCGCGCTCGGCCGGATCCTGGGTCATCCGCGCCGGCGTGGTGAGCGGCAGGGTCCCGACGTGCGCGAGAGCAGCCTCGACCCCGGCCTCCAGCGCCCCGGGATCCGCGGCGTGCACCTCGATGAGCAGCGCGGCGTGCCCTCGCACGTCGATGTCGGCGATCACCTCGGGCACGGTGCTGAGGGACTGCGCCACCCGCAGCGACGCGGCGTCGAGCAGCTCGATCGTGGCGAGGCCGAGTGCGGTGAGGCCGGGCAGCGCCGCCATCGCCGCGGAGAGCGTGTCGAACACGAGCAGGCCCGTGGAGATCTCGGGCTGGATCGGGATCGTGCGGAACCGGGCCTCGGCGACGAACGCGAGCGTCCCCTCGGATCCGATCACGAGATGCTCCAGGATCCGCACCTCGTCGTCGAAGTCGAGGAGGGAGTTCAGCCCGTACCCCATCGTGTTCTTCATCGAGAACTGCCGCGCGACCTCGGCGCTCAGCGCAGGGTCGGCGCGCAGGCGGTTGCGCAGATGCACCAGGCCCTGGGCGATCGCGGGCTCGCGCTCGCGCAGCTTCGCGGCGGCGTCAGGATCGGCGGTGTCGAGGACCGTGCCGCTGGGCAGCACGAGCAGCATCGACTCGATCGTGCGGTACGAGTTCTCGACGATCCCGCAGGCCATGCCGCTGGAGTTGTCGGCGACGACTCCGCCGATGGTGCAGGCGATCTCGCTCGCCGGATCCGGGCCGAGCTTGCAGCCGAACCGGGCGAGGCGGGTGTTGACCTGTCGCACGGTCGCACCGGGCTGGGCGGCGACGCTCCGGCCGTCGTCGGAGACGCGGATGCCGCGGAAGGCCGAGCGGGTGTCGACCATCACGTCGCCGGTGACGCCCTGGCCGCTGAGGCTCGTGCCGCCCGATCGGAAGGTGAGGGTGCGCCCGGCGGCGCGCACGGCCGAGAACACCCGGGCGACCGCGGCGGCGTCCTGCGGCACGAGGACCGCATCCGGCACGAGCAGGTAATGCGACGCGTCGTGCGCCCGGGCGAAGCGGTCGATCGTGCGGGACGCGACCCGCACGTCCGGGCCGAGCAGCGCGGCGTCCAGCGGCGAGGTCAGGGTGGCGGGCATGGAGGCTCCTTACTCTCGCTGCACTGCGAAGCATATTGTCAGACAAGTATACCGACGGGTGGAGGATCTCCTACACTGATCGCATGGTCGACAACACACTGGCCGTCGTCGGCGTCGTGGAGGCGGCGAGCAGGATGCTGCGCGACCGGATCCTGAGCGGCGCCCTCGCGGGCGGCACCCCGGTGACCGAGGCCTGGGCGTCGGCAGAGTTCGGCATCGCCCGCCCTACCGCGAAAGCGGCGATCGAACAGCTCGTGATGAGCGGTCTGCTCGTGCGCACCGCGCACCGCAGCGCTCGCGTCGCCGCGATCGACGCGGAGATGGTGCGCGACGTGTACCGCACCCGGGCCCTTCTGGAGGCCGGCGCCCTGCGCACCCTGGCGAAGGAAGGGGTCGTGCCCGCCGCCGCGGTGCTGGCCAACGAGGAGATCGCCGGGATGGCGCCCGGCCCGGACCCCGCGACGGTCGACCCCGACATCCGCTTCCACACCGCCCTGATCGACGGCCTGACGAGTGCACGCACCTCACGGATGTATCGCACCCTGCTCGACGAGGCGCGCCTCTGCATGGCGCAGGTACAGGACCGCCGCCTGCTCGACGCGGCGGCGATCGCCGCCCAGCACCGCGCGATCCTCGACGCGGTGCGCGGCCACGACGGCGACCTGGCCGCGCGGCTGCTGCACGACCATCTCGGATCCGCGGAGGAGCGACTGGTGGACGCGCTCGGGGCCTGACCCTCAGCGCGCCCCTCGCCCATCCGGGAGCACCCGGCGGACCGAGCGCTCCGCCGTCTCACGCCTCGAGAGCCTCGAGGTCCTCGATCAGCCGCGCATGCGTCGGCACCCAGCCCATCGCCTCCCGCGTATGGGCCGAGGACGCCGGCTGGTCCGCGGCGAACACGGGCCCGATCGGTCCGAAGGCCTCGACCGGCGCCTGCTGCACAGGGAGGCCGAGACGTCGGCCGATCACCTCGGCGATCGAGCGCACGGTGTCGCCCTCATCCTGCACGGCATGCCATGCGGTGCCGGGTGCGGCGTTCTCGAGCACCATCCGGAACAGGACGGCGGCATCGAGAGCATGCACCGCGGGCCAGCGCTGTTCGCCCGTTCCGGGATAGGCGGCGACTCCGCTCCGGCGCGCCATGTTCGCGAGCAGCCCGGCGAACCCGCCGTCGCCGTCCTTGTGCACGGTGCGGGGCAGGCGCACGGCCGCGGTGCGGATCCCCCGCGATGCGGCCGCGAGGGTGCGTTCCACGGTGACGGCACGGCCGCCGACCGGGCCGTCGGTGGGCAGCGGGTCGGTCTCGACGGAGGGGCGCCCCTCGGCGCTCGGCGTCCCCGAGACGACGACGAACGGCCGATCGCTGCCCGCGAGGGCATCGACGATGGCGTCGATCGCGGCGCTCTCCTCGGCGATGTCCCGCTCGAGCGCCGCCTGCGTCGAGAAGTCATTGCCGAACGCCAGATGGATGACGCCGTCGGCGGCCGCTGCGGCGCTCCGGATGACGTCGAGGTCGGCCAGTCCACCGCGGACGACGGCGGCTCCCGACGACTCCGCTGCGGCGGCGGACGCGTCGGATCGGGCGAGCGCGACGACGGAGTGCCCGCCGTCGATGAGCTCGGCGACGACGGCCGAGCCGATGAGCCCGGTGCCGCCGGTGATGAAGACCCGCATGGGTACCTCCGATGAGTGATGGGATAGTAGTCCCATCACTTTATGACGGGACCTTTGTCCCGTCAACTAGAATGGAGGAATGGCACGTTGGGCACCGGGAGCGCGCGAGCGGTTGGTCCTCGCCGCCGTCGACCTGTTCCACGACCAGGGGTACGACGAGACCACGGTCGCACAGATCACCGCGCGGGCGGGCGTGACGAAGAGCACCTTCTTCCGCCACTTCACCGACAAGCGCGAGCTCCTCGTCGCCGGTCAGGCGGCCATGAGCGCCCTCCTCGCCGAAGGGATCGCGGCGGCACCGCCAGAGGCCTCGGCGCTCGACGCCGTGGCCGACGGGCTTCGCCGGGCCGCCAGCGCGTACGGACCGCTGAGCCGCGAGATCGCGCCCCGGCTCGAGGCCGTGGTCAGCGCGAGCGCCGAGTTGCGCGAGCGGAACGCCCAGAAGTCCGTCGGCCTCGCCGCGGCGATGGAGGAGGCGCTCGTCGCCAGGGGCGTCGCGCCGGTCGTGGCGCGGCTCGCCGCCGAACTCGGCGTCCTCGCCCACCACAACGCGTTCGCACGCTGGGCCGCGGAACCGGACGCGACGACAGAGGCGATGGCGCACTACTCGGTCGAGGCGCTCGCCGAGCTGCGCGCCGCCGCCGCCGAACTCGCCTGAAGCCGAGCGCAGGCGAGGCGGCTTCCCTTCCCCAGCCTCCGCCGCCCGGGCAGGGCAGAGTCGAACCGGGATCCGGATCCGGGATCAGCGTCCGTCGGCGAGATCTCCTGGATCCGCTTCCCGGAACACGCCGTCCACGAGCACCGGCACGGTCGCGGAGACGTCGGTCTCCGCGGCGATGAGCACGTCGCCGCCCTGGCCGTAGTCGTCGCGCAGCTCGACGCCGCTGGTCGACGCGGTGAACAGGTGCCGCGCCGCCCGGGCGAGGCCCGTGTACGCGGCGCAGGCCGCGGCCGCCTCGGGAGAGCACGCATCGATGCCGAGCCCGCCGAGCGCGTCGATCACGGCGCCCGCGGTGAGCAGGTCCTCCACCGAGAAGCGCACGGTGTCGTCGTCGCGCACCTCGCCGCCGGCGACGACGGCGACCTTCACCCGGTGACCGACCGCATGCTGGCGTGCGAGGATCCATTGCGCGACGGCCGTGCGGTTGCGCAGCGACGCGGCGAGCACCGGCACGTCGAAGGCCGCCGCCGCGGCCGACAGCCGGGAGCCGTTGAACGACGGCACCACCGCGCGGGTCGCGCCGAACGCCGCGACGTTCTCGGCGGTCAGGCTCGACGGCGACAGCGTCACACCGTCGCCCCCGCGGGGGCCCGCGAGCCGGGCCGCGCCGAAACCGCCGCCTGCTGCGACGGCCTCCGCCTCGGCCCTCGTGCCGGCGAACGGCTGCACCTCGAGCCCCTCGCTGACCGCCCGCTCCACGGTCGTGGTGAACGAGATCGCGTCGATCACGACGATCACGCCGGCGCCCTGCCCGATCGACCGCAGCCCCTCGCGCGCCCAGTCGGAGCGCACCTCGTACTCCTGCTGCAGCGGACGGTCGGGGCTCATCGGCGTTCTCGCGGTGCTGCTCACCCGGGGAATGCTACCGGGCCGACCGGATACCCTGGATCCCGCGTGCCCCCGCCCGCACGACCGCCGGCAGAACCCGAGGAGCGCGATGTTCGACAGCCCGCTCTCCGCCTCCGCGTACGAGGTGCTGGGCGTCGTCGCCACGGCCTCCGATGACGAGCTCCGCCGCGCCTACCGGCTGCAGCTGCGCCGCACGCACCCCGACACCGGCGGGGATGCGGCCGTGTTCATCCAGGTGCAGCGCGCCTGGGAGCTCGTCGGCACCCCCGAGGTGCGCGCGGGCTACGACCGCGGGCACGGGTTCGCCGACGACGACGTGCCCTGGGACGGCTGGCGCGCCCCGGCGGCCCGCACCGACACCCGGCCGCGCGCGAAGTCCTACGGGGAGGCGGGCGGGAGCCGGCGTCGGCACTACATCGCGCAGGTGCGCGCCTGGACCGGATCCGACGTGGCGGATCCGTACGATCCCGCCTTCGTGCGCACGGTTCCGCGCGAGCTGCGACGAGTTCTCGCGAACGCCCTCGCCGAGGAGCACACCGCCCGGACGGTCGCCGACCTGGGTATGGGCTTCACCGCCTGGCACGACGTGGCGATCCCGTCCGGGACGCCCGTGGCCGGCGCGCCCCTGTCCGGTGCCGCCGGCGGAACACCCCCGTCGCCCGAAACGCTCGACCACATCGTCCTCGGCCCCTCGGGCCTGTACGGCCTGATGTCGGCCGACTTCGGCGAGATCGCGCGCTTCCGCGGCGGCGAGGTCATCGGATCCGGCACCGGCTCCCGCGCTCCGGTCACCGCACTCGTGACGCAGGTGCGAACGATCGCCCGCGCCGCCCGGGTGCGCTTCGGCGGCGCGATCCTGGTACTGCCGGACGACGACCTGGCGCAGGCGACGACCCCGCTCGGCGCGATCCGCGGCACGACCGTCGTGGTCGTGCGCCGCAGCGCCCTGCGCCCCCTGCTCCGCGCCGGGGTGCCCGGGTCCCGCACGATCGGCGGCACCGAGCTGTTCGATCTGCGCACGCGGATCCAGCAGACCGTGCGCTTCGCCTGACGACGACCGGATCCGGATCCGGCTCTCCCGTCTGTCTCTGAGTCTCTGAGGAGGGGCGCGCCCTGCGGACCGCAGGTGCGCGTTGCAGACCGCACAGGACCCAGGCCCATGGCGACGTCCGCCGCGGCGGGCCATCATGAGGGTGGACTTGTCGCGCACGCGACGGGGCGGAGAGGGGCGACCGATGACGACGCAGGGCGGCACCCCGGCCTCCGCCGCCGACGCACCCGCACCCGCACCCGCACCCGCACCCGCACCCGCACCGAGCTCGGCATCCCCCGGCGCAGCCCCCACTCCTTCGCCCCGCGCGGTCCCCGCCCCCGTCACTCCGCGCACCGGCGCACCCCGGCCGCTGCCCGCGGCCCTCATCATGGTCGCGGTCTTCGCGTTCCTCCTCGGCGGGGTCGAGCTCGCCCTCGGCCTGGGCGCCCGGAGCACGTTCTGGGTCGTCGCGCTCTTCACCGGCGTGTTCTGGATCTGGGTCGCCGCGGGGCTCCTGGCCTGGTGGCGCCGGCCGCACAACGCCACCGGAGTGCTGCTCGTGATCGGCGGCATCGCGCTGTTCCTCGCCGGGCTCGTGAACGTCGGCGTCGAGGTGCTCTCGGTCGTCAGCGCGGTCTTCGCCACGAGCCCCCTGGCGATGACGGTGCATCTGCTGCACGCGTTCCCGTCGGGCCGGCTGCGCGGGCGGCTCTCCATCGCCACGGTCGTGCTGGCGTGGATCTCCTGCCCGGTGCTCCAGCTCGCCGTGGTGCTGACCTCGATGCTCGCACCGGACGCGGCCGGGGTGATCGCCACGGTGCAGAAGGGCATCGGGATCACCGCGATGGTGCTCACCGCGATCGTGCTCAGCCGGCGGCTCGTCGCGGCCGATCCCGGACACCGGCGGGTGCTGGGCCCGCTCTTCGGCTACGGCATCGTCGCCGTGCTGCTGCTCGCCTTCGCGCCGACGATCGTGCACGCGTTCGGCTGGCCCCGCGAGATCGGCGGCATCACGCAGCTGCTCGTCTCCGCGGCGATCCCCGTCGCGTTCCTGCTGGGCGTGCTGCTCGGAGGCTTCCGCCGCACGGGCGACCTCGAACCCCTGAGCGCCTGGCTCGGCGTCAGCGGCGCGGGCGGTCCTGCGGTCGCGCGAGCACTGGCGGCCACCCTCGGCGACGACTCGCTGGAAGTCGTCTACTGGTCCGAGGAGCACGAGGAGTTCGTCGACGGGGCGGGCGCGCCGGTCGATCCGTCGCGTCGCGGCGCGGATCGCGGCTGGTGCGAGATCCGCATCGACTCCCGGCTCGTCGGCGCGATCGTCTACGACACCCGGATGACCGCGGATCCGGGACCGGTGCGGCGCGCGGGCGACGTTCTCGCCATCGCGATCGACCGGGAACGCCTCACCGCCGAGCTGCGGGCGAGCAACGAGGCGCTCAGCCAGTCCCGGATCCGGCTCGTCGAGACCTCCGATCGCGAGCGCTCGCGCATCGCGCAGGACCTGCACGACGGGATCCAGGTGCAGCTCGTGCTGCTCGCCCTCGCCGCCCAGACCATCGCGAACGACCCGGACGCGCGCCCGGCGACGAGCGAGGCCTCGGCCCGACTGCGGCAGGGGATCGATCAGGCGGCGGCGGATCTGCGTCGGCTGGTGCACAACGTGCTGCCGGTGGCGCTCACCGAGCGCAGGCTCACCCCGGCCGCGGAGGACCTCGTCGACCGCCTGGCGATCCCGGCGACGCTGGAGGCCGACGTCGACGACGCGGCGATCTCGTCGACGACCGCGCACACCGCGTACTTCATCATCGCCGAGGCCCTGACGAACACCGTCAAGCACTCGAAGGCGTCGCGGGTGCGCGTCGCGATGCGCACCCAGGACGGCCGGCTGCACCTGGTGATCCACGACAACGGGGTCGGCGGAGCGAGCCTCGACCGCGGAGCCGGGCTCCGCGGTCTGCTCGATCGGGTGGACGCGCTGGGCGGCCGGCTGCGCCTGCGGTCGGATCCGGGACACGGCACCGAGGTGAAGGTGGATCTGCCATGCGGGTGATCATCGGCGAGGACGAGGTGCTGCTGCGCGAGGGTCTGCGCCACCTGCTCGCACAGGACGGCTTCGAGGTGGCCGCCGCCGTCGGCGACGCCGAGGCGCTGCTGGAGCAGGTGGACCTGCTCACGCCGGACCTGGTCATCACCGACATCCGGATGCCGCCGACGCACACCGACGAGGGCCTGCTCGCGGCGCTCCGGATCCGCACGGCGCACCCCGGGATCCCGGTCGTGGTGCTCTCGCAGTACGTGCAGCGCCGCTACGCGACCGAGCTGCTGGATCAGGACGGCGGCGGCTTCGGCTACCTGCTCAAGCAGCGCATCGCCGACGTCACCACGTTCACCGCCGACCTGCGCCGCGTCGCCGCGGGCGGCACGGCTCTGGACCCCGAGGTGGTCTCGGTGCTGGTGACCCGCGCCAGCCGCGCGAGCGGAGCCGTCGGATCGCTCACCCCGCGCCAGCTCGAGGTGCTCTCGCTCATGGCGGAGGGACGCAGCAACGCGCGCATCGCCGCCGATCTCTTCCTCACCGAGAAGGCGGTCGTGCAGCACACCTCGCACATCTACACCGCGCTCGGACTGCCCGTCGACGGCGACGACCACCGCCGCGTGCTCGCGGTGCTGCGATTCCTCGCCTCCGTCGCCGAGGAGTACCGCTGAGCCCTTCACGGGGGCACCGCGTTTCGTCTCGCTGCGCTCGCTCAACGACCCCGACGGGAGGGCGCGCTCGCTCAACGACCCCGGCGGGAGGATGCGCTCCTCGTGCTACTTCCGCGGCGGCGGAGCATAGGCGGTGCCGAGCTCACCGGTGAGGGCGACCAGGAGCCGCACCGCGGGCGTCTGGCAGATCGCATCGCCCGGGTCGTCCGTGAGCGTGGGCGACGTCGTGCAGCCGCCCGAGGCGATGTCGCTGTTGGTCTGCACCGCGACCGTGGTGTCCGTCGCCGTGTCGTAGAAGAGCGAGGTGTTGTAGCCGGAGAGGTCGCCGGTGTGCCCGACCCACCCCTGCGAGCAGCTCATCCCGAAGCCGTAGCCGATGTCGGAGAACGAGGTCAGCCGCAGGGTCTGCGTCTTCGCGTCGACGAGCCCCTGCCCGGTGCCCAGCGCGCGTCCCATCGTCAGCAGATCGTCGATGTCGGAGATGATCTCGCCGGCCGTGAAGCTCCACGACGGGTTCCAGTCGGTGGAGTCGGCCGGGGCGTCCGGGGTCGCGCTGTTCCCGTTCAGGGTGTAGCCGCGCGCATACGGCTCGGGCAGCGCCGCCGAGGTGCCGGGCCAGGACGTGTTCGCCAGATGCAGCGGATCGAAGATCCGGGACTGCATGAGCCGGCCGACATCCTCTCCGGTCACCTTCTCGATCACCTTCCCGAGCAGGACCGTGTTCGTGTTCGAGTAGGCGAAGCCCTCGCCCGGGGGGAACAGAGGCGAGACGGCGGCTCCTGCCGCGATGACCTCCTCGGGGGTGTAGACCGCGGTCGGATCCGCGAAGTACTTCTCCAGGAGCTTCTCGTTCATGGTGTAGCTGGCGACGCCGCTGGTCATGTCGGCGAGCTGGGTGAGCGTGATCCGGTCTCCGTTCGGGATCCCGTCCACATACTTCGAGATGGTGTCGCTGAGCTTCAGCTTCCCCTCCTGGGCGAGCTGCAGCACGATCGTCGCGGTGTACATCTTCGTGAGCGACGCGATGCGGGTGTGCATGCCGACCTGCATCGGAGTCCCGGCGAGATCGGCGTTCCCGTAGGCCTTGGTCCAGGTGCCCTCCGGCGTGCGCACCCCCACGACCGCGCCCGGCGAGGCTCCGAGCGCGAAGGCCTTGGCCGCCGCGGCGTCCAGCTTCGCGACGGTCTCCGCCGGCAGCGCCGACAGCGTCTTCGCGCCGGCCTTCGCGGCGATGGTGGCGGCCGGATCCGCGACGCAGCCGGCGGTCGCCGCACTCGCGGACGGCGACGGCGAGGCCGTGCCGGGCGCGGCGCCGGACGGACTGGTGCAGCCGGCCAGGACGAGGGCGCCGACGACCACGGCGAGCGCCAGGGGGCGACGGGGGGTGCGGCGGGACGGCGTGATCATCTCAACCTCCGTAGATGCTCGTCATGAGCGTCGTGGCGATCGTCGCCGCGGGCGGACGCCCGTCGGCTGCCGGGGCGAGGTTCGTCCAGACGACGATCGTCACCTTCTGCTCCGGGTCGTACCCCATGAAGGAGTTGAAGCCCGGCAGCTCACCCGTGTGACCGTAGAGCGGCCCGATCTTGGCGATCCCCCACCCGTACTGCGGGTCGGGCAGCGGGGGCAGCGGGATGGGCACCGGCTGCACGCTGGCGAGGCGCTCCTTCTGCAGCGTCGGGCTGAGCAGGCCACCGCCGCCCAGCGCCTCGACCCAGTGCGCGAGGTCCCGGATCGTCGAGACCCCGGCGCCTGCGGCCCCCGCCCAGGACGGGTTCAGCTCCGTCGTGTCTCCGGGCAGCAGCGTTCCGGCCTTCGCCTGCGCGAGCTGATCGGGCGGAAGCTCGCTCGTCTCCATGGTGTCGACGTTGGTCGAGTACATGTAGCCGTGCGAGAACGGTGCGGGGAGGGCGGCGTCGTCGGCCGCGGGGTACGACGTCTCGCGCAACCCCAGCGGAGTGAACAGCCGCTCCTGGAAGATCTCCGCGAGCGGCTTCTGCTCGAGCTGCTCCGCGATGAGCCCGAGCAGCACGGTGTTGGTGTTGGAGTACGCCCAGCCGTCCCCTGGCGGGAACAGCGGCGGCTCGGCGAGGCCCATGGCCGCGAGCTCCTCGGGATCCCACACCCGCTGCGGCTGCGTGTCGAGGGCCGTGTTCAGCGCGAGGGTGGTGGTGTAGTTCGCCAGCCCGCTGCGCATCGTGAGCAGCTGCTCGATCGTGATGCGGCTGCCGTTCGGCACGTCGGGGCGGTACTTCGACACCTTGTCCGTGAGCGCGATGCGCCCCTCCTGCACGAGCTGCAGGATCACGGTCCCGGTCATCGTCTTCGTGTTGGATCCGATGCGGAAGTGATCGTCGAGCGACACCGGAGTGGATCCGTGCAGCTCGGTCGTGCCGTAGGTCGCGGTGACCTCCCCGTCGGGGGTGCGCACCAGCATCGCGGCCCCCGGAACGCCCAGCTCGGCGGCGAGGGCGGCGAAGCGGGCCCGCAGCGCAGCCGGATCCGTCGTGACGGATCGCCCCGGGGCGGAGGGCGAGGGCGACGCCGACGGGCCGCCGACCGGCGCACCGGCGCAGGCCGGGAGGCACAGGGCGATGACCGCCGCCGTGGCGAGCGCCGCCACCCGGCGACCCCTGTTCGACATCCTCACGGTGACTCCTCCGTCGTCTCCCGCACACGGCGGGTTTCGCCGACGCGGTCTCCCCGATGAGATCCGCGTCGGCCCCGGCATCCCCAGCGGATCCAGTCTCCCGAAGCCGGCACCGGCGCGGAATGGGTCTACGTCTATTCCTTCGCGCGGGCCGTGATGGGAGAGTGTGCTCGGGAGGGTTCGCTCATCGGAAGGGACACCGTCATGGCCACCGCACGACTCGCGAGGCCGGTCGCGCTCGCGGCCGCTCTGCTCCTGCTCGCCGGGTGCTCATCGCAGCCCTCGACCGGCCCCACCGCCACCGGCGCCGGCACGCCGACGTCGACCGTGCCGGCGGTGTCGACCTGCGTCGCGGATCCCGCCGCGGTCGTCGCCCGTTCCGCAGACCTGCCGACCTCCGCGATGCCCGACGACCTCGTCGCGACGATCGACAAGGCCGCGCAGGACTCCTTCGCCCAGACGTCCGCGAAGGGCGCCGTCGTGGCCGTGCAGTCGCCGAAGGGCCTGTTCCTCAAGGCGTACGGCATCGCGGATCCCGCCACCGGAGCACCGATGACCACCGACATCTACCAGCGGGTCGGATCCATCACCAAGACCTTCACCGGCACGCTCACCGTGCAGCTCGCCGCCGAGGAGAAGCTCAGCCTGGACGACCCCATCTCGAAGTACGTGGACGGGGTGCCGCGCGGCGGCGAGGTCACCATCCGGATGCTCGCCGACATGAGCAGCTCGGTGACGAGCTACACGAAGGACGACGCCTGGCAGAAGGTGTTCTTCTCGGATCCGGACCGGGTGTGGAAGCCGGAGGAGCTGCTCAAGGCGGGCATCTCGCTGCCGCCGCAGGATTTCGCGCCGGGCACCGCCTTCGACTACTCCAACACCAACACGATCCTGCTGGGCTTCGTGATCCAGAAGGTGACCGGCAAGAGCTATCAGGACGTGCTCGCCGAGAAGATCCTGACGCCGCTCGGGCTCACGCACACGATCTTCCCGGCCGGATCCGCCGCGTTCCCCGACCCGCACGCCCAGGGGTTCACCCTGCAGGGCGGCCACGGGACGCCGGAGAACCCGGCGAACACGACGAACTGGAACCCGTCGTGGGGCTGGACCGCGGGCGAGCTGATCTCGAGCGCGCAGGATCTGCTGCGCTACGGACGCGCGGAGGCCACCGGCGCGGGGCTCGTGCCGGCGAAGCAGCAGGAAGAGCGGCTCACCTCGTTCCGCGAGTTCAACGGCCCGGGCGCGGGCGGCTACGGCCTCGGCTGGGGCTGCCAGAACGGATGGGTAGGCCACACCGGCGAGCTGCCCGGCTACAACACGGCGATGTTCTACAGCACGGCGGACGACACCACGATCATCACCATGGTGAACAGCGACATCCCCTCCGGCGACTGCGCGAGCGACGCCCGCACGCTCACCGACAACCCGACCGACCTGCCCTGCAGCTCGCCCGCGACCCGGATCTTCCAGGCCCTCGCGACGACGATCGGCACCCCCTTCGCCCCGCAGAAGAAGTAGCCGACGAGACGGCGGCCCCGGGGTCCGGATCGGGGTCAGGGTCCGGGTCCGGATCCGTCCCGCCCCGTTCCTCCGCTCCGTCTCCCTCCTCCCGTCGTCTTTCCCTCCCCTGGCGGGCGCCACTGCGGGGAGGGGAAGACGGTGCGGAGAGAGAGACGCGCAAGGGACGTCAGACGGCGAGCGCCGGGGCGCCCCGCCACGGACGGCCGATGAGCAGCAGCACGGCGAGCCAGATCTCGAACGCGAAGATCGGCACGGCCGCGATGCCCGCGACCACGCCGTTGAGCGGGATCGCCCCCCAGAGCTGCGCGAGGTCGCTCGCGAACACCAGTGCACCGCCCGCGACTCCGAGCGCGGCGAGCGCCCGCGGCAGGATCCGCGCATCCCAGAGCAGCCAGCCCAGCACCACGGTGTTGACGCCGATGACCAGCCCCTGACCGACGAGGAACGCCGCCGTGTGCAGCGCGGCCGCGGGGCCCGCCGCGAGCCAGGACGCGCCCTGCGCCCCGGCGCTCGCGAGCATCGGCAGCGTGCCGGCGAGGATGACCGCCGCCTCGACCGCGCGGAGCGCGGCGAACGTCAGCGCGCGCGTCGGCGCGTACTCCTGCAGCAGCCGCCACAGCAGCACGCCCGTGCCGACGCAGCCGATCGCCAGGGCGAACTCGAGGGCGACGCCGGCGCGGATCCAGCCCTGGGCGTAGGCGGGCACGGCGAGCACCGAGGTGACGTGCGTCACGAGATAGAGGACCCCGGCGAGGAGGGCCTGCCGGCGGAGAGAGGGGGTCATGACGGATCCGTTCATTCGGGTGTACGGCGTATACCTAGCGGATCCGATCGTAGGCGTACGCTGTATACGTGTCAACATCGGTGCCGCGGACGCCCCTGGACCGGGGCCGCATCGTCGCCGCGGCCATCGAGCTCGCCGATGAAGCCGGCCTCGAAGCCACGAGCATGCGGCGCGTCGCGGAGCGCCTCGGCGTCACCCCGATGGCCCTCTACAAGCACGTCGCACACCGGTCGCAGCTCGTCGACGACATGCTCGACGCGCTGCTGGCTCGCATCCCCGCCGCCGCGCAGGGCGCCGACTGGCGCAGCAGCGTCCGCGCCAGGATCCTGGCCGCGCGCACCCTGCTCTCCGCGCATCCGTGGGCCCGCGACGCGATCGAGTCGAGCCCCCTCGCCACGGCACGGGTGCTCGCGCACATGGACGCGCTGATGGGCGCGATGTTCGACGGCGGCCTTTCGGCCGACCTCGTGCACCACGCCATGCACACGCTGAGCACGCGCATGTGGGGGTTCACCCGCGACGTCATGCCGACTCCGCGCCTGCCCGATGACGCGGAGCAGCGCGCGGCCGCGATGTCCGCCTATGCGCGGGAGTTCCCCTCCATCGTGCGGATGGCCACGACCGCGCCCGGCGCCGGCGCGGACTGCGACGACGACGCCGAGTTCGCCTTCGCCCTCGATCTCCTGCTCGAGGGCGTGGAGCAGCGCCGCGTCAGCGGATGGCGCTCGGATCGCTGATCCGGCCGGCGGCGCGAGAAACCACTCTGCGCAGAAGACGCCACGTCTGCCGCGTGTCTCCTGCGGATTCCGGTTTCTCGCGGATCCTGCGCTCGGACGGCACCCGATTGCTGGGATACCGTGGCGGAATGAGCGGAAACCACGTGTACGAGACCGGAGCGATCGACACCTGGGGTGTCGACGAGGGCACCGGGAAACGGTTCGTCGACGGGGAGTCGGCGCAGTACCTCGGAATGTCGGTCAACTCCACGGATCCGGGCGGGAGCTCGCCGTTCTGGCATCGGCACAGCCGTTTCGAGGAGCTGTACGTGTTCCTCGACGGACGGGGCCAGATGGCGCTCGACGACGAGGTGGTCGACGTGCAGCCGGGCACCGTCGTGCGGGTCGCTCCGGAGACCTGGCGCGCGGTGCACAGCGCCGTAGACGCGGGCGTGCCGCTGAAGTGGCTCTGCCTGCGCGGCGGCGGCGACAGCCTCGCCGGGATCGGCCGCGACGGCGAGCTGGACAAGGAGCGGCCGTTCCCGTGGGCGCGGTGACCGACGTCTCGATCGGTGGCGAGAGCATCCGACTCGGGCAGTTCCTGAAGTTCGCCGGGCTCCTCGACTCCGGCGGCGACGCCAAGGAGGCGATCATCGACGGGTACGTGCGCGTCAACGGCGAGGTCGAGCGCCGCCGCGGGCGCCAGCTGGCCGATGGCGACCTCGTCGGCTACGAGGAGCGGACGGTGCGCGTGCGGCCCTGAGCGCCGAGCCGGTCAGTCCTGCGCGGGACGGCGCAGCAGCTCGATCACGACGAGCAGCAGCACCGCGCCCAGCAGCACCCACAGCACGAGCCACGCCGTGAGCGGATGCACGAGCAGCACGACGGCCGCGGCGGCGAGGGCGACGACGATGAGGATCCCCCGGCGCGACCGATCGATCCATCCGCCGAGGCGCGCGACCCCGCCCGGAGCATCGTCCGAGGGCGCGCCCCCGCCGGGACGCACCGCCGCGGCCACACGGCCACCGGCGCCGCGGACGGCGACCGCCGCGCGCGAGGCGCCGATCAGCCAGGCGACGAGGGCCGCCACCAGCGAGATCAGACCGAGTGCGAGCAGACGCTGCGTGAGCGGCTCCGTGATCCGGTCGAACACTCCCCCGGCCGCCGCAGGCGTGATCGCGGATCCGTTGGACGCCAGGGCGCCGATGCCCACCGCGCGTCCGACCGCGACCGCGGCGAGCAGCATCACCATGATCACGACCGCCGCGACACCCGTCGCGAGGATCGCGCGCCGGCGGCGCCGCGCCACCAGCACACCGGCGACGAGCAGCGCGAGCGCGAGCCACGGCAGCCAGGCCGAGACGGTGACGACGATGCCGTAGGCCGCGACGGCCGTGCCCATCGAGGCGTTGTGCACGAGGACGATCGAGCGGTCGGTGGTGGGGATGGTCTGCGCGAAGGTCACCCCCTCGGCGAGCAGCCGTGCGCGCACCCCTTCGAGGACGGGTCCGAGCTGCAGCGTCAGCGTGCCGTCCGCGCCGGCGACGACCGCCGTGTCGGGGCCGCCCTGCAGCGCAGCCACGGCCTGGGCGTGGGAGACGCGCAGGGTCTGCTTCCAGATGTCGGCGAACGCCGGCGAGGTGATCACGTTCTCGACCATGCCGCGCACGAGGTTCTGCGCCCCCTGAGCGACCGGAGCCTGGAGCAGCCCCAGAGCGGTCGCTGCCCGGGGCGGCAGGTCGAGCGAGCGCAGACCGTCGAACACGTCGGCGGTGAGACCGGGGATGTCGACCTGCTGGTCGATCACGTCGTTGGTCGCGCGCACCAGCACGGCCTGCACCGCCGGGTCGGCGGCGAGCGGGGCGAACGTCGCGACGAACTGATCGGTGTCGGTGAGCAGGTCCCGGGCGTAGCTCGTGACGGCGCTGACCGAGCCGAGGACCAGGCCGAGCACGATCAGCACCGCCGAGGCCGCACTGCGCCACCCCGCGCCGGCACGCGCCGCGGCGCCCCGGCGCAGTGCATCGTTCTCGGCCTCGAGGCGGGCGATCTGTGCGGCCGGATCCTCAGCGCTCGTCATCGACGCATCCTTCCGTGGGGCTCGGTCGGGAAGGCGCCGAGCAGGTGGGCTGAGAGCAGACTATTGCCCCATCCGACGCCGGCCGGGTCTCCGCGCCCCGCCTTGGATCGCGCGCCCGGGCCGGCGCGACCGTCAGCCCGCCAGGCCCAGGAACACCAGGAGCAGCCGCTCGACCTGCGCGAGCTCCTCGGCCGTGGCACGCGCTGGGCACTCTTCGCGGACGAGTGCACCTGCGCGGATCGATCGTCCGGACCGGATCCTCTCGCGCCACGGGTCCGGTCCACCGATCGGTGATCGACCATGACCGATCGGTGGATCCGGGCGAAGCGACCTCCGAGGACTCTGGAGGGATGAACACGACAGCCACCGTCTCCCCCGTCTCCCCTCGCCGCGCGGCGTTCCGTCCGGTCGTCCTCCTCTCCTGGGCGTTCGTCGCGGTCAGCGCCGCGATGATCGCCTTCCTCTCGCTCGCCACCGTGTCCGGCACCGCGTTCGAGATCGCGATCTGGATCCGCTGCTCCCTCGTCCTGGCCAGCGGGATCGTCGTGGTCGCGATGGCCGTCGCCGCCGCCCGCGGCTCCCGCGGCGCCTGGGTGCGCCTGCGGATCGTCAGCCCGATCATCGTGGCCGCGGTGATCGTGATCGTGTCCATCCCCGGCTTCCTGCCCGACGGGGTGCGCATCGAGCAGGCCGTGTGCGGGCTCCTGCTGCTGCCCGTGGCGATCCTGGTGAACCTGCCCCGCATGCGGGCGCTCTTCGCGCCGAAGGCGTAAGGTCGGCCCGTGATGGACTCGCGCTGGCGGACCGTGCTCTCGGTCGCCCCGTACGTCGTGCTGGGGCTCCTGGCCGGGTTCGCGGTCCTCACGGAGGCGCGGCAGCCGGAGCGGCTGCTGCCGACGCTCGCCCTGTGCGCGGCCTACGGCCTGTGGGTGCTCGTCCTGCGCACCCTGCCGTTCCGGTGGCGCGACCGGCCCGCCGTGATCGCGGTCTTCCTCGCCGGCGCGATCGTGCTGAACCTGCTGCTCGTGCTGCGCGAGGGCACGTTCGGCTTCCTGGCGGTCGCGACATTCTCGTTCGCGTACTCGCTCGCAGCCTGGCCGTGGGAGCTGATCCCCGTCGCGGGCACCGCGGTCGTCGCGGGGATCGCGCAGAGCTCGGGGTTCCGCGCGGATCCGGCCGGCATCGCGGGAACCGCGGCCGTGATCCTGCTGAACGTCGTCGTGATGTGCGGGCTCTCGTTCGGACTGCACCGCGCCGAGCTGACGATGCACCGCACCGCCGTCCAGGACGAGCGCGCCCGTCTCGCCCGCGAGATCCACGACACCCTCGCCCAGGGCTTCACCGGCATCATCACCCAGCTGCAGGCGGCGGAGCAGGCGGCCGACGACGGCGCGCGCCGCCGGCACACGGACGCCGCGCTGACGCTCGCCCGCGACGGGCTCGCCGAGGCCCGCCGCTCCGTGCAGGCGCTGCGCCCGGCGGCGCTGGAGCAGACCTCGCTCGCGGACGCCCTCTCCGGCGTGGCCCGGTCGTGGTCCACGCGCACCGGCATCGCCACGACGGTGACCGCGGCCGGTGACGCCCGAGGGCTGCCGACGGAGACCGAGGTGGCGCTGCTCCGCATGGCCCAGGAGGCGCTGGCCAACGTCGAGAAGCATGCCGCGGCGACCCGGGTGACGCTCGCCCTGCGCGTGGGGCCCGCGACGGCGAGCCTGGAGGTGCGCGACGACGGCCGCGGCTTCGACGCCGTCGACCGCCTTCGGGGCGCCGCGGACGGCTCCGGCGGGTACGGCCTCATCGCCATGCGGGAGCGGCTGGAGGCCGCGGCGGGGGCGCTGATGGTGGACTCCCGCCCCGGGCGCGGAACCGTCGTGCGCGCGGAGGTGCCCGCATGACCGCACTCACCCTGCTCGTCGTCGACGACCATCCCGTCGTGCGCGACGGCATCGTGGGCATGGTCGGATCCGCCGAGGACATCGACGTGATCGGCGAGGCGTCGGACGGGGTCGAGGCGGTCGCCCTCGCCCTTGTGCACGCCCCCGACGTCGTGCTCATGGATCTGCGGATGCCGCGGATGGACGGCGTCGCCGCGCTGCGCGAGTTCGCGCGCCTCGGCATCACCAGCCGCGTGGTGGTGCTGACGACGTTCGACGCGGACGCCGACGTGCTCCCCGCGATCGCCGCCGGCGCCACCGGATACCTGCTCAAGGACGCCACCCGAGACGAGCTGCTGGACGCGATCCGCGCCGCGGCGGCGGGACGGACGGTGCTCGCCTCCGAGGTTGCCTCACGGCTCGTCGGCCGGGTGCGCACCCCCGAGGCGAGCCTCCTCACCCCGCGCGAGCTGGAGATCCTCGCCCTGGTCGCCGAGGGCACCACGAACCGCGCCGCCGGCGACCGGCTGCACCTCAGCGAAGCCACCGTCAAGACGCACCTGCTGAGCATCTACGCCAAGCTCGGCGTCGGCGACCGTGCCGCCGCCGTGGCCGAGGGTTTCCGCCGCGGCCTGCTCGACACGGCCCGCTGAGGGTCGCCCCCGCCGACGGTAAACTGGGCCGATGGGCGATGGGGAGCTCGGCCTACCGGGAACACGCACTTTCGCGGACGCCTTCGCCGACGCGATCGCTCGCCGCGACGTGACGCTGTCCGCCCTGCGCACGCGCCTGGAGGATCGCGGGAATCCGGTCTCGCTCGCGACCCTGAGCTCCTGGCGGTCGGGAACGCGCACCCCCGACGTGCAGCGGAGCTGGGCGGCGCTCAGCGACCTCGAGGACCTTCTTCAGCTCCCCGCGGGCGATCTCGTGCGCCTCGCCGCGCCTCGCCGCGCGCCGACGAATGCGACTCCCGCCCGGTTCCTCTTCGACGATGCGCGCGCCGCGGGGCTCGACATGAGGATCGACGACGTCGTCGACGAGCTGATCCGCGTCCTCGAGCTGGCGCCTCAGGATGCGTTCCGCGAACTGTCGATCCAGCGGATCGTCGACGTCGACGAGAACCTCCTCGTCGCGCGCGAGGTCACCTACTCCGTGGTCGAATGCGTGACCGGAGAGGTGTCCCGTTTCGGCTGGCTCAAGTTCAGCGACGAGCCGCAGTTCGACGGGATCGGTCAGATCACGCTCGACGGGCACGCCAGCGAACACCACGTCGATCCCTCGGGACGCATCCATGTGACGGTGTTCGAACTCGAGGAACCGCTCGCCCCCGGCGAGACCACCCTCCTCGCCGTGCGTCAGGACATCCCGGTCGAGCAGCGGTCCCAGCGCCGCGAGACGGTCACGCACGTCCATCACCCCGCGCAGAAGGTCGTGAGCTGGATCCGGTTCGATCCGCGCAACGTGCCGGAGCGGATCGAGGAGTTCGATCGCACCGAGACGGCCGAGCACATGACTCTGCGCGTCCTGGACACCCCGACGTCCCTCCATCAGGTCCGCTGGGACTACGGTCCCGGGGCGCTGGGCCTGCGCTGGGGCGACCCGCAGCCCGCCGACGACTGAGCCGGCTCCGCGCCGGCGCGCGCGGCGCGCTCCTCAGTCGTCATCGAACCCCCAGCGCATCCTCAGGCCACCCGGACCGAAGTCGCGGCGCAGGCGGTGCACCGATCTCGTCGTCCCCGCCGCCACCGTGACCGTCCGGGTGCCCCGGGACGTCATCTCCGTCTCGTCGAACCACTCCGGGGCACGGTCTCCGGCGGCCCGGAACCACTGCACGATCTCGCGCACCGGCCGGCGGACCGTCATGAGATGCTCACGAGGCGCGGGATAGCCCTCGGGAGACACCGCCTCGAACGAGACCATCGCGGTCTCACCCGGCTCGAGCGAGCGGTCGAGCGCCAGGGCGAAACCGCTCATCGTCCCGCCCGGGTGCCGGACCGTCCGGGCGAGCGTGCATCCGGCGAGGTTCCTCAGCACCGGCACGATCTCCGTGGGGCGGGACGCGGTGAGCAGAACCCCGAGCGAGTCCACACGGTTCTGCACGCACTGCACGAGGAGCACCGAGGACGCCTCCGACACCGTTCCCGATGCCGAGATCTCGATCGTCTCGCGGAGCGAGAGGATCCGCAGGCTGTCCGGAGGCGAGACCGCCAGCAGCGCGAACGTCTCCGCGCCTTCGGAATCGCGGAGCGAGGCGGGCGCGGACACCCTGCCCCGCCGCCGGGATCGCCCCGCCAGAAAGCGCGTGAGCGCACCCGACTCGAGACCCAGCTCGACCTCGATCCCGGCCACGATCGCAGCCGACGCCGCCCCTTCGGGGTGCCGCGCCCCCGTCCGCCAGTAGCTGAGCGTCGCAAGCGAGATCGACAGTCCCCGCCGGGAGAGCCGGTCCCGCAACGCCGACATCGAGACCCCGCCGACCGCGAGCGCCTCCGCGAACTCCTGCGCGAACGCCCGCTCCCCTGGCATCGGTCCTCTCCCGCCGTGCTCGTCCCCTCACCGGAAGTATCCTCCGATGACGCCGGATCCCGCGGATCCGCTCCATCCGGATTCACACTTCCAGACCTCCTGTGAAGGCCCGCTTCCTATCGTCGAGCATGTCGGAGACAGCGAGCCGTGACTCGCCGCCTCCGCATCGCCGAGGGGAGACGGGGACATGCTGACGGAAGAACGACGCGCGCGAATACTCCGCGAGATCGCGCGGCGCGGCAAGATCGAGGTCACCGCCTTCGCAGAGACCTGGGGATTCTCGGAGATGACCATCCGTCGAGATCTGGACGCGCTCGCGAGCGAGGGGCTCGTCCGTCGCGTCCGCGGCGGGGCCGTGCCCCGCCGGGAGGGCGCCGGGCTCCTTCCCGAACGCGGAACGACGCGGGGCACGCTGGGCCTGATCGTGCCCGACGCCGGACGGCACTTCTCCGGCGTGATCCGGGGCGCCGGCGAGGCCGCCCGCACGGCGGGGTATCGCCTCGTCGTCGGCTCCTCGCTGTCCTCGCGCGCCGAGGAGAGTGCGCAGCTCGCTCGAATGCTGGAGGCGGGCATCGACGGCCTCCTGTTCGCTCCGGCCGTCGCCGCCGCACCGGAGCCCCTCGATTGGGAGCAGATCCGCGACCTCCCGGTCCCCGTCGTGATCGTCGAGCCGGCGCCTCTCCGGCTGCCGACGGATCTTCGCGCCGACGTCGTGCAGACCGATCATCGCCACGGCGCCCGCATCGCGGTCGAGCATCTCGCCGCCAACGGCTACGCCCGTGTCGCGCTGTTCGCGCCGGACCCGGTGACCGCCCTCACCCAGCAGCGGGGATTCCGCTGCGCCGTCGCGGAGCTGGCCCTGGACGCCGACGTCCCCGAAGTGGCGTTCGGGAGGCACGGCGATGCCCCTCCCCTCTCCGGATCCGTCACCGCGTTCCTGCGGCACTGCGAGGAGGCGGCGGTGCACGCGGCGTTCGTCGGTTCGGACGAGGCGGCCGCACTGATGCTGCTGGAGCTGCAGCGCGCGGGGAGCCGGGTGCCGGACGACTTCGCGATCGTCGTCTACGGCGACGACTCCGCCGGGCTCACCGGGACCCCTCTCTCGGCCGTCGCGCTGCCCTCGCTCGCCGTCGGCGCCCGTGCGGCGGCGCTCTGCGTACAGCGACTGGAGCAGGATCTGCCCGCCTCTCCGGCGAAGCTCTCGCTCGTCCCGCATCTGATCGCCCGGGAATCGAGCCGCGCCACGCTCGCCCGCGGTCGGGAGATGCTCCGCGTCTCCTGACGGATCAGCAGGGTCCCGGGAGCCGCAGCGACTGCGGTCGCACGCAAGCCGTCAGCCCAGGGCCTCCGGGGACCCGACGTCGATCTCATGGATCCGGTCGCCGAAGTCCTTGCGATTGTTGGTCAGGAACCGATCGGCGCCCGCCGCGATCGCGGTCGCGAGATGCACGGCATCCGGAGCGCGGAGGCCGTACTTCGCTCCGAGCGTGACCGAGAGGTTCGCGATCACGCCGTCCATGGGCAGCAGACGGAGTCGCCCGAGGAGCTGAATGAGTCGCGCGACCTCTGTCGACGCAGGACCTGCGCGTAGCGGCTTCGGAAGGATCTCGGGCATG
Organism: Microbacterium sp. MMO-10; assembly: GCF_037148715.1. NCBI lineage: Bacteria > Bacillati > Actinomycetota > Actinomycetes > Micrococcales > Microbacteriaceae > Microbacterium > Microbacterium sp. MMO-10. Next base: position 610,662 of record NZ_JBBCSV010000001.1, read on the forward strand.
AGCAGGAGCGACCCGATCGCGCGGTCCTCGGCGCCGGCCTCCTCGAGCAGTGCCGCGAGCGCGCCTTGGAAGGGATGCTCATGGTCGGCTGCGTAGATGAGCACATCGGCATCGAACGCCGTGATGCCCCTCATCGAGAGTCGCGACCTTCGCGGATCCAGGCGATGAGATCCTCCGCGTCCGCGTGATCCAGCGCGGGCTCCCGTCCGAGAGGCTCCGTCCGGGCCGCCTCCAGACGGGCTCCGAGTTCGTCGGCGGCCCGCCACGCCTCGGCCGCGCGAGGGGAACGGAGCTTCGTCGGGCTGACCATCACCGCGACCACCCGGCCATGGCGAGTGATCCGCACGTCTTCCCCCGCCTCGACCCGATCCAGGAGCGCGGGAAGGGTCTGCCGGGCGACGGATGCACTGACACTGTCCATGGAGAAATCGTACGCTGTTGTACAAAATAGTACGATCTACGAACCCTGAGCTGCGCGAGTGCCATCTCCCGACTCTGACGACCCGCGGCATGCCGCGGGGATCGATCTCCGTGATCCGTGCACAGCGGCGCGGCGCGCATGGCTGTGCAGGACGGAGCCGCAGGCGCCGGGCCCCTCCGGCCGCCCCAGGACCCAGGGGATCCGCTACCCCGCCGACTCCACCGCCGCGAGCGCCTCGATCGCACCGCGGGTCGGGGCGATCCGCACGAGCGCGCGGTACAGCCGGATCAGCGCCTCCCGGTCGGTGACCCCGGTGCGCACCCGATCGCAGTGCACCGACTGGATCGCGGCTTCGAGCTGGAACCGCCCGGGTTCCCCTCCCCCGGCGACGCCGCTCAGCCGCGCCGCGCGGTGCAGCAGCGCCTCCCCTTCGGCGATGAGCGCACGATCCCACTGAGCGGGATCCTGTTCGGCGAGCGACGGCCAGCGCTCCCCGGGCTCCGCAGGCGTCCGCGCGGGGGCGCGCGACTGGGCGAGCGTGAGCAGGGCGGCCAGCCCCCATGCCTCGGGATCGACGTCGAGCAGGGTCGCGGTGAGCACGGCGAGCCAGCGGGCCTCGTCGGCGAGCGACGTGCGCACGTCGTCGTGCGGATCCAGCCAGTCCAGTGCATACGCGCCGTAGATCGCCTCGAGCACGGCGGTCGTGCGGGCCGGCATGTCGGCCCGCACCGGCAGCGCGAATCCGATGCCCGCGTCCCGGATCTTGCGCTTCGCCCGCACCAGGCGCTGCGCCATCGCCGCCGGCTCCACGTCGAACGCCCGCGCGACCTGTGCAGCATCGAAGCCGAGCACGGTCTGCAGCATGAGCGGCGTGCGGATCCCCGCATCGATCGCGGGATGCGCGCACGCGAACAGCAGCTCGAGGCGCCGGTCGGGGATCGCATCGCCCCGTTCCACCAGTGCGACGACGTCGATCCCGGCGTCGAGCGCGGGACCCTCGTCCGCGCCGGCGTCGTCCAGCGGTGACCGGGTGCGGTGCGCGGCCGAGCCCCACACGTCGCGGAGTCTGTTGCGGGCCACGGTGAGCAGCCATCCTTCCGGGTTGTCCGGCACTCCGGCGTCGGGCCAGGAGCGCAGCGCGCGCTCGAGCGCGTCGGCGAGGCAGTCCTCGGCGAGCGCGAGGTCGCCGGTCCCGCCGGCGAGCAGCGCCACGAGCCGCCCGTAGGAGGCGCGCACGGCGTGCTCGGCTGCGGCCCGCGCCTCGTCGACCGAGCTCACGCGGGCCCCGCGGGCCGCGCCAGATCCGCGAGACCGAACCCTCATCACGAGACCGCGGATCCCATCGTCGGTCTCGTGACTCCGGTTCGGTCTCGCGGACTCACGGCGGCGGTCAGCCGTTGCGCCCATCACCGCACCGGCGAGGCGCCCTGCCAGGCGCCGTCGACGTAGCGGGTGGCGACCGGCCGCACCTCGACGGCTCCCCAGGCGACCGACGGCGCCTGCTGGGCCCACCCGATCGCCGCGTCGAGGTCGTCGACCTCGATCACGACCGTTCCCCCGAGCTGCTCCCTGGTGTCGGCGAAGGGCCCGTCCTGGATGACGGGGTGGCCGTCGCGGACGCGCACCGTGGTGGTCGCCGCCGAGGGATGCAGCACCTCGGCGCTGCGCAGGACGCCGGCTTCGTCGAGCGCCTTCGCATAGACGTCGAAAGCGCGCATGCCCTCGGCGAGCGCCTCGGGCCCGAGGTCCTCCGCGGTCATCTCGGGGTACTGCAGCAGAAGCGTGTAACGCATGATCGGCCCTTTCTCCATGATGTCGAGGCCCTGGCGGCCACCGACACCCTGATGACGATCGAAGGATCCGCCGATCGACATCCTCCTCCGCCACAGTCGGATCCGCATCCGCCGGCGCAGGCCCTCGAGGCGGGGCAGGAGCCTTCCCGTCGCAGAAAGCGTCGCCATCGCCCGCTCGGAGCGACACTTTCTGCGACGGGAAGGCACCCCGCGCCTCAGACGCCTCGCTCAGAGGTCTCCGAGCACGTCGGCCGGATCCGCGTCGAGGGCCAGCGTCTCGAGCACCCGGATCAGACGACGCTCCTCGAAGGCGAAATGGTTCTCCATGATCGCCGCGACGCCGTCGAGGTGCCGGGTGAGCTCCTCGGGGGACGCGCTCGCGTCGACGGCTCCGGCGAGCGCGGTGAGCAGCCCGTCGATCATGGCGTGGTCCCGGGACAGCGTCCGCAGCACCGGAGCGAGCTCGGGGTGTGCGGTCTCGATCGCGGGGAACAGGGCGCGGTCCTCTCCGCGATGGTGCCGATCGAGCGCGACGCAGAACCCCCGGCAGTACAGCAGCAGATCACGGCCCGGCGGGGGATCCGATCCGCCCGCACCGGCGCGCGCGAGGGCGAGAGCCTCGCGCAGCCGGGTGTGCGCGCTGCGCAGCTCGTTGCTCCAGGCGATCAGCCTGGTCGTCTCCCGCTCAGTCACGCGGGAGCGAAGGGCAGGACGAGGTCATCGTCGTTCCTTCCGTCCGGCGCCTCCATGCCTGACACGGTCTGCCACCGGCACGCGACGCGGGGATCAGCGTACCCCACGCCCTCGGCGCACGGCCGCCCGCGGGCGTAGGGTGGCGGCGAAGTCACTCACGCGACCAGAGGAGACGCGATGTTCGGAGACAAGCGGCGCGAGGAGAAGCGCGAAGAGGCGGCACTCGCGGAGGCGAAGGCGCAGGCGGCGGCCGCGGTCGAGGAGAGCGAGACCGACGACGCCTCCTTCGAGCCCGACGAGCGACTGGAGGAGCAGGAGGAGCCGGACAGCGGCGACGTCCGGCGGTGACCCACGCCCTCAGGGCGTCGTCAGCACCTCCTGCAGCACGGTCGCCTCGCTGATGTCGGCGCGCCGGGCCGCGGTCAGCAGCGTCACCGGCCCCTCCCGCACGAGCGCGCGCAGGCCGGCGAGCGCTGCGGCCTGCGCCGGATCCTCCAGCTCGGCGCGATACCGGCGCGCGAACTCGGCGAACCTCTCCGGATCATGCCCGTACCACTGGCGCAGCGCGGTGGAGGGGGCCACGTCCTTGCACCACTCGCGCAGGGCGGCGCGCGCCTTGCTCACCCCGCGCGGCCAGAGCCGGTCCACGAGCACCCGCGCGCCGTCGTCGGGCGCCGGCGCGTCGTAGATGCGGCGCACCCGCACTCCGACCGGCGCACCGTCTCCCGCGGTCATCGCCGCGCCCTCACCGGAGGACGACGCTGGCCTCGGACGTGTAGGCCGAGAAGGTCACCGACTCCTGCGCGTACAGCCGGATCCCGTCCGCGTCGTGCGAGAGATACCCGATCGACACATCCTGGCCGAGCGTGAGCGCGTAGTCGCCTCCGCGCATCGTCAGCACGATCGCCCCCTCGAGCGCGGGCGCGAACACGATGGTGCCGTCGTCGCCGAGCAGCCGGGCCAGGTGCTGGTGCACCGGGTGGCCGTGATCGACCGTCTCGGCGGCCGCGGTGTACAGCTCGGCCGACAGCAGGAGCGCGTACGGCCCCTGCACACCGACCGTGCGGAGGACCGTGAGCGCCTGCGCGACCGCGGCCGGCAGCTCCTGCGGATCCGACGGGAGCGGGATCACGGCGTTCGAGCTGCTCGCGACGATGCCCTTCACGCCCGCCGCCTGGGATCCGGCGAACACCAGGGTGTCCTCGGCGGTGGCCAGCGCCTCCACGGCGTCCTTCACCGGCTGCCAGTCGGAGTCCTGTGCGCCGCGCTCGACATCGTCGACGGCCGCGTGGGTCACGGTGAACGGGGCGCGCAGCTCGATGAGCGGCTGCACCTGCCGGCGGCGCGCCTCGACCGCCCCGGCGGGGGCGTCGATCGGCTCGACGTGCCCGGTGCCGATCGCGGACAGGCCGGGTCCGCCCGCCTCGGGCACGTCGACGACGCGACGTCCCGCGATGCGGGTGATGAAGGTGCGGCGCGCCTCGTCGTCGATCTGATCCCAGGCGGCGGAGGAGATCGGTGCGAGTCTGCGGTGGAGGTTGTCCATGTCTGCGGCCTTTCGCGGGGTGGGGGTCAGTGCGCGGCGGCGGTTCGGAGTCCGCCGATGCCCAGGTCCGTCGTCGGCGCGTCGGCATCCACCGGCGCCGCCTCGGCCGGAGCCGCGGCGGGTCCCGGCCCCGGCACGTCGTCGAGGAAGTCCACGGTCGGGGTGAAGAACAGGGTGCCGGTGCGAGCGGTCGAGAAGTCGAGGATCCGGTCCGTGTTGCCGGGAGGGCTGCCCAGGAACATGTTGCGCAGCATCTGCTCGATTACACCCGGATCCGCGGCGTAGCCGATGAAGTAGGTGCCGAACTCCTCGGTGCCGAGCTCGCCGAACGGCATGTTGTCGCGCAGGATCTGCCGCTGCACTCCGTCGGCGTCGATGACCGTGTTGAGGTGCACGTGGGAGTTGACCGGCTTGACCGCGTCGGGCATCTCGACGTCCTCGAGCTTGCTGCGGCCGATCACGCGCTCCTGCTCCTCGATCGGCAGGGCACCCCACGCCCCCAGATCGTGCGTGTACTTCTGCACGATCACGTAGCTGCCGCCGGCGTAGTCCGGATCCTCGTCGGCGATGAGCACCGCGGCCGGAGCGGCGGCCCCCTCGGGGTTCTCGGTGCCGTCCACGAAGCCGAGCAGATCCCGCTCGTCGAAGTACTTGAAGCCGTGGGTCTCGTCGACCACCACGGCATGACCGCGCAGCCGGTTCATGACCTGCCGGGACAGCTCGAAGCACACGTCCATGTGATGGGCGCGCACGTGCAGCAGCAGGTCTCCTGGGGTTCCCGGCGCGCTGTGCCGCGGACCCTCCAGCGGCACGAACGGGTGCAGACTCTTCGGGCGCGGCAGCGCGAACATCCGGTCCCAGAACTCCGCGCCGATGCCGAGGACGCAGTTCAGCTCATCGTCCGGGATCCGGAACGACACCGATCGCGTGATGCTGGACAGGTCGGCGAGGACGTCGCGCACGACCTCCTCGCTGCCCTCGTTCACCGTGAGGACGAGGAAGAGCGCGGCCCGGGCCGGCGGTGCGACGAACTGCTGAGTGACCACCGGATCCGTCCCCTCCGCGCGCGTTCGCGACGCACGGTCAGCCTGTCATGGGAGGGCATCCGCTTCAAGCCGGTTGTCGTCGCGATCAGCGGGACTTGGCCCGGAGGACAGGCGGACGGTCCGGCGCGCCTGCTCCGGAGGCGGCGCCTCGATCGCGTCCCGGGCACTGTTCCCCGGTCCCCGCCGGCCGGTCATCCCCACGCCGGATCGCCGGGAACATCGAGGTAGCCGGCGCGGAGCTCATCCACGAGCGAAGGCCGGGTGGTGCGCCAGCCGAGCCGCTCGCGCGCCCGGTCGGCGGCGGCGTGCTGATCGAGAAGGAGCACTCCGGCGAGCGCCGGTCCGATCCGTCGAGCGGTCTCCTCGGCGGTCTCCGCGCGCACCGTCGCGCCCTCGGCCGATGCGGCGGCCGCCGCCAGCTCGGCGACGGTCTCGGTCGCCCCGGATGCCGCGATGTACACGTCGTCGACGTGCGATTCGGCGCCGATGATCCGGACGTACAGATCGGCGAGGTCATCGACGTGCACGGTGGCCCACTGCTGGGAACCGTCTCCGATCAGCGGGAGCACCGGCTGCGCCCCGCTGCGGTCGATGTCGTCGACGAACCGGCGCGGGATGCCCTGGCCGTGCCCGTACACGATCCCGGGCGCGACCACGACGACGCGCATCCCCTCGCCGTCGTCCGCGAGCAGCCCCCGCGCGGTCTCGTCCATCCAGGCCACCGCCGCCGGCGGCGCCGAGGGCGACTTCTCCGTGAGATCCCGTCCCGATCCGTAGGTCCACAGACTGCTCGTGTAGACGAAGGGCTTGTCACTCGTCAGCAGCCCCGGCGTGACGGCGGCGATGAAGTCCGCATCCTCGGAACGGGACGTGGCGGTGTGGATCACGCCGTCCGACTCCAGCGCGAGATCCGACACCGTGCGGGTGTCCTCCTCGGAGGCGAGGAACGGATCCGCTCCCGCCGCACGCACCTCGTCCGCATCGTCCTGGCCGTCGACGAGGGCGGTCACCCGATAGCCGGCGGCGATCAGCGCCTCCATCACACCTCGTCCGATGAAACCCGTCGCACCGGTCAGCAGCACGCTCATCTTTCCTCCTCGTCCGTTCCGGTCTCCCCCGTCGCGAGATCCTCCGGCCCCTCATAGGCGAGCAGGTAGGAGAACCACCGGCCGTCCCGCTCCTCCGGTTCGATGTCGTAGACCTTCACCCATCGCCGGCCGTCGTGCTCCACGATCCGGCGGAGCTCGTCCTCCGGCCTCCGATCGACGAGGACGAGCCCTTCGACCCGCTCCACCACGGGGCCGAACGGCCGATCCCGCAACACCGCCGCGTACGTCTCCGGGTTCATCCTCACCGCCCCCGCTGCTCGTGGCCACCCCCTCGTGGTCCGCCACGCTAATCCTCCTCCGCCGGTGGCGGGAGGGCGTCGTGGCGGACCTGTCACGGCGCACAAGCGGCACTGTGGGCGGTGACAGACGTCCCGTCCGGCAGCGCGGCCGCGCGTTCGGGCCGTGATCTGCTGGAGGCGCGGGGCGGCCTCGCCGACGGCGTAACCTCGCTGTCAGCGATGCGCACGGGACGGAGCGGCCTCCCGGCGGGATCGAGGAGAGCGGATATGACGGAACGCGCGGCGGATCTCTCGCACACGGGGATCCGATGAGCACGACCGACCGCGATGAGGGCATCGCCTGGGTCGAGCGCCGGCTGCCGAGCCTGATCGAGAGGGTCTACGCCCGCAGCGTCGAGACCCTGCCCGTCTACGAGGACGAGAAGCACGTCTCCACCGGGGAGCTGCGGCGCTCGATCGAGGAGAACCTGCGCTTCCTCGTGCACGCGCTGCGGCACCCCGGAGAACCGCTCGACCTCGCCGTCCCCGAGCAGACCGGCAGGCGCCGGGCGCACCAGGGCGTGCCGCTGCCCGAGGTGCTGCAGGTGTACCGGATCGGCTTCGGGACCCTGTGGGGAGCCCTCGTCGAGCGCGCCGCCCAGAGCGCACGCACCGAGGTGCTCACCCGGCTGCTGGACACGTCGACCCGGATCTGGAGCGTCGCCGAGGAGCACGCCACGGCGATCACCGAGGCCTATCGCGCCACGACAGCCGAGATCCTGATCTCCCAGGAGCACCGTCGCGCGGCGCTCGTCGAGGTGCTGCTCACCGGGCACGTCAGCAAGGACGCCGGCCCCTGGGAGGCGGCATCGCTGCTCGGCTTCCCCGCCGACGCGGACCTGGTCGTGGTCGCGGCGCAGACGAACGAGGTGGCGGCGGAGTCGCTGCCCGGGATCGCCCGGCGCCTCGCGGACCAGGGGTGCGTCTCGGGCTGGCGGCTCACGCCGGCCCTGCAGCTCGGCGTGATCGCCCTCGCCCGCCCCGAGGCGATGGACGAGGTCCTCGAGACGCTGCGCGGCTACCCGGGCGCCCGGGTGGGCGTCAGCCCGCCCTTCGCCGCACGCACCGACGCACCGCGAGCGCTGCGTCTCGCCCGCGCGGCTCTCGCGACGACCTCCCGCAGCGCGATGAAAGTGCGCGTGTTCAGCGCGAGCCCCATCGCGGCCATGATCGCAGCGGATCCGCACGAGGCCGAGCGCCTCACCGAAGACGTCCTGGGCCCCGTCCTGCACCTCGCCGAGAGCGACCGCGACGTCATCCTCGAGACCCTCGAGACGTACATCGACACCGGCGGATCCGCGACGGATGCCGCGGCGCTGCTGCACTGCCATCCCAACACGGTGCGGTACCGGCTGCGACGGATCGAGGAGCTCACCGGGCGCAGCTTCACCCGCCCGAACGACATGGCGGAGCTCGCCGCCGCGGCATACGGACTCGAGCTGACCAGGATCGCGCAGCACCGCGGCGCCTGAGCCGGTCCCGCCCGTCCGGATCCCCGTGCGTGGCGGGCGATCGGGACAGTTCCGCCCCGCTGCCGACGGCGTCGGCCGTCGGCAGCGGGCCGGATCAGATCCGGTCGAGGCCCTCCTTGCGGCGCTCGTCCTGCGATTCCTCGTCGTCGACGCCGCCGGTCTCGTCGAAGGCCTCGTCGCGGTGATGCTGCCGGCGCTCCTCCTGCTCCTGCCGGTCCTCGCGCAGCTCGTCGTTCTTGTCGTGACCCATCTCGTCCTCCTCGTCCGCGCGCGTGAGCACGCTCAGGGACAGGATCCCCCACCCGAGCCGGATCCGCACGGGTTTCTGTGCAGGGCGACAATCAGGACGATCCCCCGGCAGTCCGCCCGCCCCTGGTGAGCTCGCCTCCGGATGCGCCGCGCGGCTCACCGCCCGGGCGGGCCGTCGAGCACCGTCGGCACGTACTCGAGCAGCTGCAGCCGTCCGTCGAAGGTGCGCGATGCGACGAGGTCGAGACGCACGTCGGGGTACCCGTCGAAGATGCGGTCCTGCCCGGTCGCCCCGGTGATCACGGGGAAGAGCACGACCCGGTAGCGATCGACGAGACCGGCGCTCAGCAGCGACCGGCACAGGGAGACGCTGCCGAGGGTGCGCAGCGGTCGATCCGACTCCTCCTTCAGAGCGCGCACGAACTCGACCGCGTCTTCGCGGACGAGGGTGGAGTTCGCCCACTCCAGGGGTTCCGGGAGCGTGGCCGAGAACACGTACTTGGGGATCGGGTCGAGCACCCCGACGCCCTCCTCGCCGCCCGCGGCGAAGGCGGACATGAGCCGATAGGTCGTCGCCCCCATCAGGATCGGGTAGTCCCCGTCCGGCGCCGTCGCGAGCCACTCGAAGTACTCCGGCCCGCCCATGCCCCACAGGCCCGGCCAGCCCTCGGCGGCGCCGTAGCCGTCGAGGGAGCAGATGAAGTCGATCGTCAAGGTCTGCATGTCGTCTCCTCCGCACGCCGTCCCGCGCCGGGATCCCGGCGCGATCGGCGGCTTCGCGCAGGAGTCTAAGCGCGTTCTGCGGAAGCCGCTCGACAATTTACGTGTCACGACATATAGTGTCGTGACATGAACATCATTCAGAATGTCGCGGTCGTCAGCACCGGAACCGTCGCGATCCGGCCCGAGCATGTGGCACGACCCTCGACGCCCATGCTCTGGTGGCTGGCCACCTCCCGCCGCTGGACGGCACCGCGCCCCATCAACGTCTACGTGATCGAGCACGAGAAGGGCCTGGTGCTGTTCGACACCGGCCAGGATCGGGCCTCGGTCACGGATCCCGACTACTTCCCCGGCGGGCTGAACGGCTACTTCTACCGCCGTCTCGCCCGGTTCACGATCGGCCCCGAGGACACCCTGACGACGCAGCTCGCGCGCATCGGCTACGACATCGCCGACGTCACCGCGGTGGTCGTCTCCCACCTGCACCAGGATCACATCGGGGGCCTCTCGGAGCTCACGCACGCGCGGATCCTCGTAGGCCGGGCGGAGCTGGACGCCGCGCGCCGCAGGTCCGCCGAGCTCAACGGGTATCTGGAGAAGCACATCTTCCTGCCGGGGCTGCGCTGGGAGCCGCTGGCCGGCGAGCTCGATCTCTTCGGCGACGGGGCCATCACCCTGCTCCCCACCCCCGGGCACACGCCGGGCTCGCTGTCCGCCCTCATCCGGCGCGCGGGACGCAGGCCCCTCCTGCTCGTGGGCGACCTCACCTATGACGTCACCCTGCTCGAGCAGGGCATCATCCCCGGGGTCGGCGACAGGGCAGGCCTGCTCGCGTCGACCCGGCACGTCGCCGAGCTCGCCGCGCAGCACCCCGGCCTCGTCGTGCTCGCGGCCCACGACCCGGGTGCGCAGCGTCTGCTCGCCGAGGCGGACCGCCCCTAGAGTGAAGGGATGAGGCAGGCAGAGCAGATCCGCTACCTCCTGCTCGCCGCGCAGCGCGAGGGCAACCGCCGGCTCGCGGCGGCGCTCGAGCCGATCGGGCTCTCCCCCGCGCAATCCGAGGTGCTCCGGATCCTCGGGGATCACGGCGACCAGGGCGAGCTCACCGTCTCCGGAGTCGGACGGATGCTCGTCTGCGACAGCGGCACCAACCCCTCTCGGCTGATCGAGCGCCTGGTGCAGGCGGGCTACATCGAACGCGTCGAAGCCGGCGAGGACCGTCGCCGCGTGCACCTGCGCCTGACCCCGACGGGCAGGGCGAAGGAGCAGGAGACCCGCGCGATCGAGGACGCGATGTACGCCGAGATCGACGCGCTGCCCGGCGCCACGGATCTCATCACCCCCCTGGAGCTGCTCGTGACGGGCGCTCCTGCCGGTGAGGCGCTGAGAAGGCGCATCGACGCGCCTCGCGGAGCCTGAACGACGCCTGACCCGCGCGCGTCCTCGGCCGTGTCGCCGCCCCGGATAGTGCCCGATCCCGAGAAGCGCAAGCCCATAGGTCTCCGCGACGCGAGCGCATAGCCTGCACGGGTCAGCGCAGGCGGATCCTCCGTCCTGCGGATCCCCGTCGAAGAAGGAGTCCCATGAACGCCCCGGCGACGACTGCCCCCAAGAACCGCCGCAAGCCCGCGAAGGGCGCGGCACGCACGGCCGAGGAGAACGCGGAGAAGGGCTTCGCCGCGTCCCAGGAGCTGAGCGACAGCATGCAACGGGTCCTGGTCGATCTGATCGAGCTCTCCCTTCAGGGCAAGCAGGTCCATTGGAACGTGGTGGGCCCGAACTTCCGCGACACCCACCTCCAGCTGGACGAGATCATCGACGCCAGCCGCCTGTTCGCCGATACCGTCGCGGAGCGGATGCGCGCCCTGCACGCGCTCCCCGACGGTCGCAGCGACGTGGTCGCAGAGACGACGACGCTGCCCGAGTGCCCGCACGGCGAGATCGCGACGCGGGACGCGATCGATCTGATGACCGAGCGGCTCGACGGCGTTGCCGCGACCTGCCGCGACGTGCACGACCAGGTGGACGAGGAGGATCCGACCAGCGCCGACATCCTGCACGCGGTCCTCGAGCGGATCGAGCAGCTGTCCTGGATGGTCAGCGCCGAGAACCGCACCCCGAAGGGATGAGCGCGGCGGCGCGCTCACGCCAGGACCGACGTCTCACCGTCGCGCCATCCGCGCACCCGACACCACCACCAGCAGGCCGGCGAGGGCGCTGAGGCCGATGAGCACCGCGACCGGAGACCAGAGACTCAGCGCGGCGGCCGCGAGAAGCGGAGGCAGGGTCATCCCCGCGTAGGCGATCAGGAAGACGGCGGCGAGCGCCTCGCCCCGTCGCTCCGGCATGGCCGCCGATGCCGTGGTGGTCAGTGCGTTGCGGAAGAGGATCCCGATGCCGCCACCCGTGATCCCCGCCCCGGTCAGGAAGAGCGCCAGCGACGTCAGCGCGGCGCCCGCCCCGACCACGCCCAGGCCGAGCACCGCGAGGACGATCGCAAGGGTGAGCTGCGCACGTGCCGACACCGTGGTCGTGAGGATCTGCGCCGCCGCGGCGGTCATGAAGAGGATGAACGGAGCCACACCCACCAGCAGCGGCGAGTGCACGCCGAGCACGCGGCCGAGGAACGTCGAGGAGAGCCCCATGAACGTGCCGAACACGGCGAACGCACCGAAGGCCGCCGCGGCCGCCGACCAGAAGGCCGCGCGCCCCGCCGCCGGCACGGTCACGCGCTGCGGCCGGTAGGCAGGTCGCTCCTCACGGCGTTCGACCGTCTCCGGCACGAAGGCCACGACGACAGCCTCGACGGCGAGCAGGACGGCGAAGATCGCGTAGGGCGTCACGAGCGGACGCGCCGCCCAGGTGGCGATCAGGCCGCCGACCAGGGGCCCGAGCGAGATGCCTCCGAGGTTCGCGAAGGTCGACACCAGGGCGGAGCGCCCCGCAGGGCGGCCCGCGGCGGCACCGAGCTCGGAGAGGTGTGCCGTGGCGGTGGCGGTGAGGATGCCGACGCCGAGCCCGCACACGAAGCGGGCGATGATGAGGCCGATGACGTCGGTCCACACGAGGAAGAGGACCGCGGAGAGCACGGTGATCAGGAGCGATCCGAGGATCACGCGCCGACGGCCGAGCCAGTCGGAGACATGTCCGGCCAGGTACAGGCTCACCATCACGCCGACCGCGTAGGAGACGAAGATCACGGTGAGCACGATCGTGGGGAAGCCGTCGCGCTGCTGATAGATCGCGTAGAGCGGCGTGGGGATCGCGCAGAACGCCATCTCGGTCAGGAACGCGACCGCGATGATCCAGAAGCCGGCGTGGTGGGGAAGCCGTCGGGGGGACGCGAGGGGAAGCGATGCTGTCGTCGTGGTCACGGTTCCATGCTTTCCTCGACGCGTCATCGAGTCCAACGGTTATCCTTGATCACTGCCATCGCTGCGATCGATGACCCGGGAGGTCATGTGGACACCCGCCAGGCCGAGTACGCCATCGCCGTCGCCGACGAGCTGAGCTTCACCCGCGCCGCACAGCGCGTGTTCGCCGGACAGTCGACGGTCTCGGCAGGCGTGCGCGCGCTGGAGAAGGAACTGGGCGTCGCCCTCTTCGAGCGCGATCAGCGCGGAGTGCGGATCACCGCCGCCGGGGAGGCCGTGCTTCCCGTGCTGCGAGAGCTCGTCGATGCCGAGGCGCGCGCCAAGGCCGCCGCGGATCCCCGGGGCGAGCTGCGCGGTCTCCTGCGCATGGGCATGTTCACGAGCATCAGCTCCATGGCCGTGCCGCGGATCATCGGCGCCTTCCACCGCGCGAACCCGCTGGTCGAACTCCGCCTGCGAGGCAACTCGGGCGGATCCGGTGAGCTGGTCGAGTCGGTCCGACGAGGCAGGGTGGATCTCAGCCTCTTCGGCCTCCCTGCGACGGCGGCTCCGGGCCTGGCCGTGCATCGACTCGCGACGACGCCGTACCGGGTCGTCCTCGCTGAAGATCACGCGCTCGCGCAGCGGGCGGAGATCGGCCTCGCCGAGATCGCCGGCGAGCACTTCGTGGACACCCCCGTCGGGTTCGGCAATCGCGATGTCCTCGACTCCGCGCTGGGCGCGCGGAGCATCGTCCGTGACGTGCGGGCCGAGGTGACGGAGACGAGTGCGATCCCGGTGTTCGTCGCCACCGGCCTCGGCATCGCGCTCCTTCCGGAGCTGCTCATCACGCCCGTCGACGGCATCGTGTCGGTGGCGCTCGCCGAGCACATCGACTGGGATCTCAGCATCATCAGTCCGCGCTCGCCGAGCGCACCGGCGGCGGCCCTCATCGAGGAGTTCCTCGCCGCCTATCGCTGATCCCCGCGCCGAGCCGGCTCAGGACTCAGGGCCCGGAGCCGGCGAACAAGGGGAGCCGGACGGAGGCGAAACCGTCCGGCTCCCCGGCGTTCCACGGCTTGGCGAGCGACCGGAAGCCTGGGGGACCCCGCATGCGCCGTGGAACCTTCCCACGCTTCACGCTATTGCCCTGCACCCGCGTCGGGCAGGGGCTTGACGACGGATACGGGAGCGGCTAACCGAGGCCTTCTCCCGGGTCCAGGGGGCGGCCGGCTTCTGCTGCGACGTCAGCCCCCGACGGGGCGGCGCGCGAGGTTCGCCGCCCGGATCCTGCGACGCTCATAGGTCAGCGTGGCGCCGAGCAGGACGATACCGACCGCCGCGCCCGACAGCTGCGCCCCGAGCAGGGGCGAGCCCATCCCTTCGGTGAGCGCCAGGGCCACCAGCGCGCCGCCGAGCACGCAGTTCACTGCCGCGATCATGCTCGCCATGGTGAACAGGAAGGAGCTGCGTCCGTATCGGACGCCGTACTCCCCGGTGCGGGCGTCGCCCCGGACGAGAAGAGCGGGCCCCGACGGATGCACGCCCGCGAAATGCGCTCGGATGTTCTCCATCCGCTGGCGCACGGCGATGTTCTCGATGGTGTTGTCGACGAGCCGGACGACCGTGAACCATCCGAGCACGAAGATCGTCGGCAGCAGGGTGAAGGTGAGGATCGCGAGAAGGCCCGGGGTCCGCGCGGAGAATCCGAGCGCGACCAGGCCGCTCGACAGCGTCGAGAGGTAGATCGTCGACCTCGCTCCGGACTCGCTGACGGTCGCGCTCGCGACCGACTGCAGGACGATCTGCTCGTTCGCCAGGGCGCTGCGGAGAGCTGCAAGATCGGCGGATGCCGGCGACGTCGATTCCGTCATGGAGGGCCTTCCCGGTGTCTTTCGTGCGGGCAGATCGCCGCTACCAGGAATGACCGGCGAGGGGGCGCGCCTGTGACGGGTGGGGGCAGATCGGGGCGCCCTGTCCGGCCGCAACGGGAAGACCGGTGAGGAGGCGAGGCTGTGACAATGGTGGGGAGTTCCCGCAGAGCGTCACGTTTCGTGCACGTACTCGGTCAGTGTCATCGAGAGCACTGCGATCGAGTCGCGCGGAGAGGGTGAGGATCACGGACGAGCGGATGACGGCCGAGTGGGCCGACCTGGACACGGCGGTGGCGGTGTTCGCGCAGGAGCGCCGGCGGTTGTTCGGCATCGCGTACCGCATGACGGGGAGCGTCGCCGACGCGGAGGACGTCCTGCAGGAGGCCTGGATCCGTTGGCAGCACACGGACCGGTCTGTGGTGAAGGAACCGGGAGCGCTGCTGACGACGGTAGTCACCAGGCTCTGCATCAACGAGATGCAGAGCCTGTGCCCGTCGGGAGACCTACATCGGTCCCTGGCTGCCTGAGCCGGTGAACACCGAGGATGACCCGCTGCTCGGCGCAGAGCGCGGCGAGGCCCTCGACTTCGCCGTGCTGCTCCTGCTCGAGAAGCTCACCCCGACCGAGCGGTCCGCGTACGTCCTGCGTGAGGCTCTCGGCTACCCCTACGATCGGATCTCCCTCATCGTGCGGGCCTCCGTTCCCGCGACACGACAGCTGGTGAGCAGAGCTCGCAAGCACCTGGCCGACAGCAGGCGCAACGCGGTGCCGGCAGGCGAGCACCGTCGTCTGCTCGAGACCTTCCTCACGGCCGCCCAGACCGGGGACATCTCGGCGCTGGAGGATCTCTTCGCCTCCGACGTCGTGAGCTACACCGATGGGAACGGTGTCAGACTCGCCGCCCGCATCCCCGTCTCCGGCCGGACGCGCGTGGCGAAGTTCGTCGCCGCGTTCTCCGGCCATTTCTGGCAGGGGAAGACGCAGCGCTGGATCGAGGTCAACGGGCGGCCGGCCGTGACGCTTTCCGAGGACGGCATCGTGACGACGGCCCTCACCGTGACGGCATCCCCGGAGGGCATCACGCAGCTCCTCTGGGTGATGAGCCCCGAGAAGCTGCAGCGCCTCGCGTCGGCCGGAGCATGACCGCTCGACCCGGACTGATGCGCACCGCGCACCGCGCAGCACGGCGAAGCGCATCCCGACGGGTGTCTCGCGTGGAGATCATCCGCGAGCTGCTGGCGAGGGGCGACCGCACCCGGCTCTCGAGGAGACTGCACCGCAGGGTCTCTCTGATCGTCGACGGCGGCGGTCGCGTCCCGGCTCCGAGTTCACCGGTGCTCGGGCGGGACGATGTCTCCCGCGCCCTCGTGGACCTTCTGGGGCCGGCGTCCGGCTGGATCTCCTCGATCGTCGAGGTGAACGGCGCACCCGCCGTGGTCTTCCAGGACGGCAGTCGCGTCGCCGGGGTCCTGAGCCTGCGCATCCGGGCATGTCATGTCTCGGGCATGTGGGCGGTCGTCAACCCGGACAAGCTGAGGCACTGGAACACGCCGTGAGCCGTCACAAACCCGGTCGCCTGCCGGTCAGCACTGGGAGGGCGCCGATCACGGCGTCGTGAATGACGGAAGGCAAGAACATGGCGAAGATCGTTGTGATTGGCGGCACGGGACTGATCGGCTCGAAGGTGGTGTCGAAGCTCACCGCTCACGGGCATGAGGCGATCGCCGCATCCCCGAACACCGGCGTCGACACCGTGACCGGGGAGGGCCTCGCCGCGGTGCTCGTCGGTGCGGATGTCGTGGTCGACGTGTCGAACTCTCCGTCCTTCGAGGAGAAGGACGTCCTGGAGTTCTTCACCACCTCCACGCGCAATCTGGTCGCCGCGGAAGCAGTGGCCGGCGTCGGCCACCACGTCGCGCTGACCATCGTCGGCACCGACCGCCCGCAGAACATCCCCTACTTCCGGGCCAAGACCGCTCAGGAGAAACTGATCCGCGCGTCCGGCATGCCGTACTCCCTCGTCCACGCCACCCAGTTCTTCGAGTTCCTGGGCAGCATCGCCGACATCTCCGTGGGCGCCGACGGCGCCGTGCACCTGCCCGGTGCGCTCATCCAGCCCATCGCGGCCGAGGATGTCGCCACGGCGGTTGCGCGAGCGGCAGCGGGAGAGCCCCTCAACGGGGATCGCGAGATCGCGGGACCTGAGCAGTTCGCCATGGACGAGTTCGTCCGCCGGGGCCTCGCCTTCCGGGGCGACAGCAGGACTGTGGTGCAGGATCCCGACGCGCAGTACTACGGGGCGCACATCGACGAGCGCACGCTGATCCCGGTCGACGGCGCGGTGATCTTCGAGACCACCTTCGAGGAGTGGCTGCCGGCCAATCCTCCTCGCGGCTGACCTCACGAGGGCGATGCCCGAATCACGGCCGCCTCGGCAGGTGCACTGCCCCTGCCGGGGTGGCCGTCCGGTCGATCAGAGGTGGGTCCGGCGAAGCCCGGATCTAGTGGAAGTCGCCGCCGTGTAGGTTCCCGGTCAAGGTGGCGGAGAACTCGGGGATTCCACGCTAATTGGCAGCAGTTTCGTCAGCAGGATTCCGCGCGAAATGGCAGATCCCTACATAAGAGTAGGAAGTCCACTTAGACTTGACGTCCGCCGCCGCCGTCCGATCGCCCGCGCGATCATCCTCCCGTGCTGGGGATGAACGCGCGGTTCATGACTGGTATCCGAGCACCGTGGTCATGCCGGTCTCGGCGTGGTAGATGTTGTGGCAGTGCGCGACCCACTGGCCGGGGTTGTCGGCGTCGAAGTCGACTGTCAGGGTCTGGCCCGGGAGGATGATGGAGGTGTCCTTCCGGGGGCCGCCGTTCGCGTGCTGGTAGGTGTGGCCGTGCAGGTGGAACGGATGCCACATCTCGGTGTCATTGCGGATCCGCAACTGCACCCGCTCCCCCATACTGACCGCGTGCGCGTCCCGCAACGGGTCGTTCATGTCGAACCGGCGCCCATTGATCCCCCAGTCGTACGCCTCCATCCCGCCGGTCAGCGCGAGGTGCACGACCCGGTCGGGGGATGCCTGGTGCAGGGTGACGGAGGCGGTCGCGCTCAGTCCGGCAGCGGTGCCGACCCTGCCGGTGCCGAGCTCGGCGACGGGGACGTCGCTGGCCGGAGCCGTGCCAGCGGCGGTGCGAACGAGCGCGAACGCGCGATCCTGCTTGCCTTCCGCGTCGGCGACGACAGGGAACACCCCATCGTCCAGGGTGACCTGCAGGTCGTAGCGTTCGCCCATCCCGATCAGGACACTGTCGACCTCGACAGGATCCACCGGGAACCCGTCGGTGTGGGTGATCGTCAGGGTGTGGCCGCCGATCGCGAACCGGAACGCGGTGTCGCTGCCGGCGTTGATGACACGGATCCGCACCCGGGCACCAGGAGTGCCGGTGAATTGGGCGGGGTCGGCTTTGGGTTTGCCGTTGATGAGGTACTGCGGGTAGTAGACGTCGCCGGCGTCGCCGCCGAGCAGCTCGGAGGTGGCGCCCATCAGCAGGTTCCCCATCCGCATGAACATGTCGCCCATCCCGCCCATGTCTCCCATGCCCTTCGAGAGGTCGGTGAGGACCTGGTCCGGGGTGGCGGTGACGCCGTCGAGCCAGTCGTCGAGGATCAGCACCCATTCGTCGTCCCACGTCACCTTCTCGTCCGGGTCGTCGATGATGAGCGCACCGTAGAGGCCGTGGTCCAGTTGCGGGCCGACGTGGGGGTGGAACCAGTAGGTGCCCGGATGCGGGGTGACGAACTCGTATGCGAACTGTCCGCCCGGGGCGATGGGGGCTTGGGTTACCGGAGGGACCCCATCCATGTCGTTGCGGAGGGCGAGTCCGTGCCAGTGCACGGAGGTGTCCGCGTCGAGCTGGTTGCGGACGGTCGCTTTCAGCGTGTCGCCTGCGGTGAGCCGGATTACCGGGGCGGGGATACCTCCGAACGCCCAGGTGGCGGCGGCGGTACCGGCCAGGTCGAGCGTGGTGGGGGCGGCGGTGAGGTCGACGGTGGTGACTCGGCCGGTGCCGCCGCGGTTCTTCTCCGTGCCGGACACCGCTGCGCCGGTGGGTGTCACCCATTGCGGCGCGGGGGTGCAGGAGGCGAGCACGGCTGCCGCGACGGCGCCCAGTCCGAGTCCGAGCACACCTCGTCGGGTCAGCAGCATCGGGGAGGACGGTGTGGGAGAGAGCGGACGGTCAGGCATGTTCGGGCTCCTTCTGCATGGTCGTCGCAGCGGGCGCCTGGGCGGGCAGGCGGAGCCGCTTGAGGAGGAGGGCGTTGACGGCGACGATCACGGAGGAACCGGACATCGACAGGGCGGCGATCTCCGGGGACAGCATGATCCCGAACGCCGGATAGAACACGCCAGCGGCGATGGGGAGGGCGGCGGCGTTGTATCCGATGGCCCAGCCCAGGTTCTGCCGCATCTTTCGCAGTGTGCCCTTGCCGATCTTGAGTGCGATCGCAACATCGAGCGGGTCCGAGCGCATCAGGACCACGTCGGCGGTCTCGATGGCGACGTCGGTGCCGGCGCCGATCGCGATGCCGAGGTCGGCCTGGGCGAGGGCGGGGGCGTCGTTGACGCCGTCGCCGACCATCGCGACCTTCTTGCCCGTCTTCTGCAGCTCGGCGACCTTCGCGGACTTGTCCTCGGGGAGCACATCCGCGATCACGGTGTCGATGCCGAGGAGAGCGGCGATCCGGTCGGCGGTGGGCTTGTTGTCCCCGGTGAGCATTGCGACCTCGACGCCCTGCTCGTGGAGAGCGTCGATCGCGGTCTTTGCGGTGTCCCGGGGTGCGTCGGCGAGACCGATGATCCCGGCGACTTGCCCGTCCACGGCGAACAGGATCGCGGTGCGGCCGGACCCAGCCAGGTCCTGCTGAGCGGCCTGCACCCCGCTGATGTCGATCCCCTCCCCGGTGAGAAGGCGCGGGTTGCCGAGGACGACCTGTCGACCGTCGACGGTGGCGATCGCGCCCTGCCCGGTGACGTTTCGGAACGCGGTCGCGGTGCGACGGGGGATGTCGCGGGCGTCGGCGTAATTCACGATCGCTTTCGCCAGAGGATGCTCGGATTCCCGCTCCAACGCGACCGCGAGGGAGAGAGTCTCGAGCTCGTCGCCGCCGACGGGGATGTAGTCGGTGACCTCCGGCTCCCCCTTGGTGAGGGTGCCGGTCTTGTCGAACACGACCGTGTCGATGTGGGCGGCGGTTTCGATCCCGGAGGCGTTCTTGAACAACACGCCCCGTTTCGCGCCGAGCCCGGTGCCGACCATGATCGCCGTCGGGGTGGCGAGGCCGAGCGCGTCGGGGCAGGTGATGACGACGACGGTGATAGCGAACAGGATCGCCATCGGGATTGCAGCGCCGGCGAGCAGCCACACCAGGAAGGTGAGGGTGCCGCCGATCAGGGCGACCAGGACGAGCCAGAACGCTGCCCGGTCGGCGAGGCGCTGCCCGGGGGCTTTGGAGTTCTGCGCCTCCTGCACGAGCTTCACGATCTGCGCCAACGCCGTGTCCGAGCCGACTTTGGTGGCTGTGACGCGGAGGGTGCCGACGGTGTTCACGGTCGCTCCGATCACCTCCGACCCGGGCGCTTTGTCCACCGGCATGGACTCGCCGGTGACCATCGACTCGTCCACCTCGGACTCTCCGGATTCCACGACACCGTCGGTGGGGATCTTGGCCCCCGGCCGCACCAGCATCAGATCCCCCGGGACGACCTCGCTGGTGGGGATCTCGACCTCCTGCCCGTCACGGATCACGACCGCCTGCGAGGGTGCGAGCTCCAGGAGGGTGCGGATGGCGTCGTTCGCGCCGCCGCGGGCGCGCATCTCCACCCAATGCCCCAGCAGCACGAAGGTGGCAAGCACCGTGGCGGCTTCGTAGAACACTTCACCGCCGCCGGTGAGGGTGACCGCGAGGGAGTACAGCCAGCCGGCGCCGACACCGACTGCGACGAGCACCATCATGTCGAGGGTCTTCGCGCGCAGCGCCCGGTAGGCGCCGTCGAAGAAGATCCACGCCGAGTAGAAGATCACCGGCAGCGACAGGATCAGCATGAACACGTCATCGCGCAGCCCGAACGGTGCCGGCACCTCGAATCCGATCACCTCCCGCCCGATCGGAGACCACAGGGTGATCGGGATCGACAGGATCAGCGCGACCAGGAACCGGTTGCGCATGTCGCGGATCATCGCGTCCATCGACATCCCGCCGTGATGCCCACCGTGGCCCATCATCTCCTGCGCACTGTGACCCGACGCTGCACCATGATCGTGCCCACCCGCGGCCGCGGTGTGACCGGCGTGCTCGACGTGGTGACCGGCATGCTCACCGTCATCCGCCGTCGCCGACGGGGCGTGCGTGTGGTCGTGGCCAGCGGCGTGGTCGTGGACGGGGTCGTCGTGATAGCCCGCAGGACCCTTATGGCCCGCGTGGCTGGCGTGACCCGTGGCATCCGTGTGGCCCTCGTGCGCGTCGTGACTCGCGTGCGGTTCTTGTGCGCCCTCAGCTGCGGGGCCGTGGTGGGCGCTGTGGTCGTGCGCACCCTCGTCGTGCGGGTCGTGCGCGGGGTCGCAGATATGGTCGGGGACGGACTGGCCGGCGCAGTGATACCCGCAGTCGATGACCCATTGCTGGAGGTGGGCGACCGAGGTGGTCTCGGGGTCGTAGGTGACGGTCGCGGTCTGTGAGACCGGGTTCGCGTCGACAGCGATCACTCCGGGTTGTCGGCTCAGGTGGGCTTCGGTGACGTTCTTGGAGGTCGCGCGGATCATGCCGCTGACCTGCAGGGTCACGGTTCTGGTGTCACTCATTTCGGTTCCTTCCGGATGGCGGGGTCGGTGGTGTCGGGGTGGGGCCATTGCCAGTCGGCGACGGCGGGGATGTCGGTGCCGTGCTCACGGGTGTGGGCGCGGGCATGCAGGCGGGCGTCCTGCAGCTCCTGCCGCAGCTCCGCGTGGCGGGCGGCGAGGCCCGGGACGTGGTCGAGGACGTCGATCGCCAGCCGGTACCGGTCGAGGTCGTTGAGCATGACCATGTCGAACGGGGTCGTGGTGGTGCCGCGCTCCTGGAAGCCGTGCACGTGCAGGTTCTGGTGTCCGGCGCGCTTGTAGGTGAGTCGGTGGATCAGCCACGGGTAGCCGTGGTAGGCGAAGATCACCGGCTTGTCGGGAGTGAAGATCGCATCGAACTCCCGGTCCGGGAGACCGTGCGGGTGCTGGTCCTCGGATTGCAGCCGGGTCAGGTCGACCACGTTCACCACCCGCACTCTCAGGTCGGGGATGTGCTCGCGCAGCAGCGCCGCCGCGGCGAGGGTCTCCAGTGTCGGCACGTCGCCGGCGGCGGCGAGCACCACGTCCGGCTCGGTGCCTTCGGTTTCGGTGCCCGCCCACGGCAGGATGCCCAGCCCGCGGGTGCAGTGCTCGATCGCCTCGTCCATCGTCAGCCACTGCGGGGCGGGCTGCTTCCCGGCGACGACGACGTTGATGTACCCGGCGGAGCGCAGGCAGTGGTCGTAGGTGGACAGCAGCGTGTTCGCGTCGAACGGCAGGTAGACGCGGACGATGTCGGGGCTCTTGTTCAGGGCGAGGTCGATGAACCCGGGGTCCTGGTGGGAGAACCCGTTGTGGTCCTGCCGCCAGACGTGGCTGGAGAGCAGGTAGTTGAAGCTCGGGATCGGGTCCCGCCACGACACCTCCCGGGCCGCTTCGAGCCATTTGGCGTGCTGGTTGAACATCGAGTCGACGATGTGGGTGAACGCCTCGTAGCAGTTGAACAGCCCATGCCGGCCGGTAAGGACGTAGCCCTCGAGCCAGCCCTGGCACTGGTGCTCGCTGAGCACCTCCATCACCCGCCCGGTCGGGGCCAGGTGCTCGTCGACGGGCTCCACGGCCGCGTTCCACTGCTTGCCGGTGGCCTGGTAGACGGGTGGGGCGAGCCGGTTGGAGGCGGTCTCGTCCGGGCCGAAGATGCGGAAGTTGTCCGGGTTGTCCCGGATCACCCCCGCCAGCCACTCGCCCAGCACGCGGGTCGCTTCCCCGGTTCCCGCACCCCGCTCGGCCGGGTCGACCGGCTGCGCGTGCTTGTGGAAGTCCGGGAGCCGCAGCGGGACGGTGAGTTGTCCGCCGTTGCCGGCCGGGTTCGCGCTCATCCGCCGATCCCCGTCCGGGGCGATCGCGACCGTGGCCGGGCGGGGGGCGCCGGTCACGTCGAACAGCTCGTGCGGGCGGTAGGACGCCAGCCAGTCCTCGAGGATCCGCAGGTGCTCGGGATTGTCGCGGACCTCGGCGAGCGGCACCTGGTGGGCCCGCCAGGTGCCCTCCACCGGCAGACCGTCGATGATCTTCGGGCAGGTCCACCCCTTCGGGCTGCGCAGCACGATCGCCGGCCACGCCGGCCGCCCCCCCAACGTCCCGGCCGCCGCGGCGGCCTTGATGTCCGCGATCTCATCCAGCACCGCATCCAGCACCGCCGCGAACGTCGCGTGGGACTCACGCGGGGTTTCCCCATCGAAGCCGACAGTGACGACGTGGGGGTGATGACCGTAGCCGCGCAGCAGCGCGACAAGCTCCTTCTCGGGGATGCGCGACAGCACGGTCGGGTTGGCGATCTTGTACCCGTTCAGATGCAGGATCGGCAGCACCACCCCGTCATGGGCGGGGTTGAGGAACTTGTTGCCGTGCCACGCGGTCGCCAGCGGCCCGGTCTCCGCCTCCCCGTCACCGATCACGCAGGCGACCAGCAGGTCGGGGTTGTCGAACGCGGCCCCGTAGGCGTGCACGAGGGAGTAGCCCAGCTCCCCGCCCTCGTTGATCGACCCGGGCGTTTCCGGGGACGCGTGCGAGGGGATCCCGCCCGGGAAGGAGAACTGCCGGAACAGCGCCCGCAGCCCCTCTTCGGTGCGGTCGATGCCCGGGTAGCGTTCGGTGTAGGTGCCGTCGAGGTAGGCGTTGGCGACCATGCCGGGTCCGCCGTGCCCGGGCCCGGTCACGTACAGGGTGTTCAGGTCGCGGTCGCGGATGGCGCGGTTCAGGTGGGCGTAGAGGAAGTTCAGGCCCGGGGTGGTGCCCCAATGCCCCAGCAGCCGCGGCTTGATGTCGTCCCGGCTGAGGCGGTGGCGCAGCAGCGGGTTACCCTGCAGGTAGATCTGCCCGATGCTCAGATAGTTCGCCGCCCGCCACCACGCATCCACCGCCGCCAACTGCTCGGCGGTGGCATCAGTGGTGCGGTGCGCCCACGCGGGGGGTGCCGGTGTGGGGGTCATGGTCGGTCTCCTTCCGATCCGCGGCCGCTCGGGTCGCGCCAGGTGCGAATGACGGTGGTCATGGTGTTGCCGCCGGGATGAGAACGGTGGCGGTGGTGTCGCGGATCCAGACCACGCCGCGGTCATCGACCAGGACGATCGCACCGTCCCCGGTGACCCCGAGGGCTTGGACGGTTCCCGTGGTGGTGCCGACGTTCTCCCAGCCGGTGCCGACTAGGCGTCGCAACGTCCCGTCGGTGTCCACTCCGACCACCCCACCGGTTGGGTCGGTCTCCACCAGGTACAGCACTGGCGCGTCCGGCGCCGGGGTGAAGGTGGCGCCACCGTCGGTGCTGTGCTGCAGCCCGTCCTGGGTGGCGGCGTACAGGGTGCCGTCGGTCGCGGCGGCCAGGTCGACGGCGGGCAGCTCGGCACCGTCCGCCCAACTCTGCCCGCCGTCGCTGCTGGTGCGCAGCAGCGGGCGGGAGGATCCGATCCCGTACAGGGTGCCGTCGCCGGTGACGGTGAGGACGTGGAAGTCCTCTTCCCCGGTGAACGCGACCGGTTCCCACGAGGCGCCGGCGTCGAGGCTGCGGATGATGCCGAGGTTGGGGGCGCCGAGCTCCGCCGGGGTGGACGGGCCGGGGTGCCCGGACGCGTAGAGGGTGTCACCGGTAGCGGTCAGTCCCATCGCGTCCAGATCGATGCCACCGACCGGGCCGGTGACGGTGCCGTCCTCGCCCAGCGTGTACAGGCCGGTGTGGGTGCCCAGCAGCACGGTGCCGTCACCGGCGTCGACGATGCCGTGCACATGCCCGAACCCGGCCGCGGTGCTCGCGGGGGCATCGGGCTCCGCAGGGGTGGTGCTGCAGCCCGTGAGCAGCAGCGCGACGGTGACGGTGGCCGTGATCGCCAGTCTGCGGGTGGTGGGAGAGATCATGAACGGAGAGCCTTTCCGTGCGGGTACGCCGGATACCGGTGACCGCACAGGGGTCGAGGGTGGGGCCTCGGACGGGACCGGCATCGGGAGCGCGGGTCCCGTCCGAGGGGTACCGGGTCAGAGGCTGGCGAGGATGTCCTGCATCGTGGTGATCTCGGCGGTCTGCCCGTCGATGATCTGCTGCGCGAGGGCGGCCACGTCCGGGTTCTGTCCGTCGGTGAGCACCGACTGCGCCATCGTCACGGCGCCCTGGTGGTGAGCGATCATGCCGTTCAGGAACAGGCGGGTCGCCTCGACCCCGGTCGCGGCATCCAGAGCGGCCATGTCGTCCTCCGACATCATCCCGCCGCCCATGTCCATGCCGTCCATCCCGGACATGGAGTCGTCGTACGGGACGCCCCACTCCTCCAGCCAGCCCTTCATGGTCTGGATCTCCGGGTCCTGTGCGGCCTTGATCTGCTCGGCGAGGGAGACGACTCGCTCGTCGATGCCGTCTTTCGCGAGGATCTGATCGGCCATCTCGATGGCCTGCTGGTGGTGCGGGATCATCATGGTCACGAACATCTCGTCCGCGGCGTTGAACGCGGCGGCGGACTGGGAGGGGGCGGTGCTGGTCATCCCCCCGGGTCCGTGGTCCATGCCGGGCATGGTGCCGTCGGTGGGGGCGCAACCGGCGAGCACGAGCACGGTGGCCAGGGCGCCGGCGGTCAGCGTGAGAGTACGAAAACGCATCAGGGGTGTCCTTGTCTATTCAGTCGGTGAGGGTCTGATTCAGTGCCCGGGAGGGCAGGGTGCAGCATCCCCGGCAAGGGTCGCCGGGGTTCAGGCGGAATCAGGTGCGACTGATGGACAGGACAAGCAGTGAAGGCGGGCGGGGATGCGGCAATCCGGCCAGCAGAGTCCGGGTATGGGAGCGCGAGCGGGCTACGGCGTATGTGAGAAGGGCACGGGACGTCGGGGCGAGCAGGACGATCACCGCGGCCAGCAGCGCCAGCACGCACACCATCATCAGCATCGAGTGATCCGGCATCCCCGCAGGGCTGCCGCACCCGTCCTGGCAATGCCCTCCAGCGCCCTCCGCCGCAGCTGCGGTCATCGGCGTATCGTCGGCGGCGGCTGGTGCGGAGCCGACCTGGCTGTGCGTGCTCATCGCGCTGGTCTCTGATGCCAGGGCGGGCTGGTGGGAACCGGTCACGATGTGCATGGACAGCAGCCCGGTGATGATCGCCAGGGCGATCGGAGCAGCCAGCAGGAGCCGTCGCACCCCGGGGGTCAGACGCGCGTGCGAGCGAATCACGTTCACGACCGACCTCCTTCCCGTCCAGGGTAGCGGTGCCCTGCCCCCGCGACACGGTCAGAACACCACGCACGGGAGCGGGTGCCCCCTACCACTCAGCATATACCCATCCGGGGTATCCAGGATGGGTATCGCTTCGGGGATGGCTACCCGCCCGGGGTATGCTGGGCGTGATCGAGGAAGGGGCGTCGACGGTGAACCAGGTGGTGGCGCGACGGCGGGCACTCGGGTCCCGGCGTGCCCTGTGGTTCTACCTGGCCGCGGTGACCGCGATCATCGCGGGGCTGCTTGCGATGCATTCGCTGAGTCTGGAAGAGGACCAGGCGGGCACTGTCGTGTCCGCCTCCGCAGTCGTTGCGGCCCCCGATGCCGCCGCTGATGTCCTGGTCAGCGGGGTGGTGACGCCCTCGTGCGATGAGACGGTCTGCGGGACGTCTCATGCTTTCGCTGCCGTGACGTGTCTGCTCGCGTTGCTGACCCTGCTCATCCTGGTGCTCCCGGCCCGGGACGGGTGGATGTCGCTGCTGGCGTGGCTGCGATCCCTCCCGGGCAGGTCGGGCTCGTTCACGTCCGGGTCGCCTCTTCTGCGGCCCTCCCTGATCGTGCTGTCGATCAGCCGCACCTGATCAGCACCCCGCCCGCGCCCGCCGCCTGAGCCGCCGCCGGCGCGTGATGTCGCCGACGGTCCACGATGTGCGGCCCGCAGGCGAGCGCGACCCGTCTGCGGCAGCGCCATGGGTGATCCGATCCCGGATTCTCGCCGTGCACTCCGGGCCGCGGCTCCCGGTTGGACCGTGTGACGGCGACCGTGCGCACCTTCATCGTCCCCCTCATCCAGGAAAGTCTTGTATGCCCGAACCCGCCCCCTCCTCCCCGACTCCCGGTACCGGGACGCGCCGTGCGGCGAGAGCCGCCCTGTCTTCCCCACCCGTCCAGACGCGACGCGATCGACGCCGTCGGCCCACCCGTGCCGCCCGGACACCTCGACACGCGCCGCGCCGCACGCTCACCCGATCCCGGATGCTCGCCGGCGCGGTGATGCTCCCGGTCGCGTCGATCGCCGGACTGCCGTTGCTGATCCCGTTGACGCCGGAGCCGGTGTTCGCCGTCGAGGCGACCCGCACCCCGGTGCGCGCCCAGTCGTTCACCACCCCCGACACCGTCACCGGGACGGTGATGGTGCGCGGGGACTACACGGTGGCGGTGACCGCCCCCGTCGGGACCGAGTCGTACGCGCACACCGCGGACACGTTCACCAACGACCCGGCATCGGCGGTGCAGTGGCCGTTCACCGTGGGAGTGCCGATCAGCAGCACGTTCGGGTACCGCACCCCGCCATGCCCGTCCTGCTCAAATTTCCATGCCGGACTGGACATGACCCCCGGGATCGGCACCCCGATCCAGGCGATCGCCGACGGGGTGGTCACCACCGCGACGGAGCAGGGCGGCGCGTACGGGGTGTACGTGGTGATCCGGCACGAGATCGACGGGCAGGTCGTGGAAAGCGCGTACGCGCACATGCGGGAAGGGTCCCTCGCCCTGACCCCGGGACAGACCGTGCGGGTGGGGCAGATGGTCGGCCGGGTCGGGGACAGTGGACGCAGCTTCGGCGCACACCTGCACTTCGAGATCCGCACCGGAGGCGAAGCGGTGGACCCGCTGGCGTGGCTTCCGGCGAGGGTGAGGCCCTGATGGACGCACTCCTCATTGTGGCTCCGGCGCTGATCCCGAGCCCGGGGATCAGCTTCGTGCAGGTCGGTCCGTTCCAGATCCGGTTCTACGCGCTGGCGATCCTGGCCGGGATCGTGCTGGCGGTGCTGATCACCGGCCGTCGGTTGCGGGCGGTCGGGCACCCGGCCGGGGTCGTGGTGGATGTGGCGATGTGGGCGGTGCCGTTCGGGATCCTCGGCGCCCGGATCTACCATGTGCTCACCCATCCGGGCGACTACTTCTTCCCTGGCGCGGACCTGTGGCGGGTGCTCTACATCTGGGAGGGCGGGATCGCGATCTTCGGTGCGATCCTGGGCGGGCTGGTCGGGATTGTGATCGGCACCCGTCGCGCCGGGATCCCGGTGCTGCTGTTCCTGGACGCGCTCGCCCCGGGGATGCTGGTCGCCCAGGCGGTGGGGCGGCTGGGGAACTACTTCAACCAGGAGCTGTTCGGCCCGCCCACCACCTTGCCGTGGGGGTTGCAGATCGACCCCTCCGCTCCCGCGATCCCGCCGGGGACCCCGGCGGGGACCCTGTTTCATCCGCTGTTCCTGTACGAGCTGCTGTGGAACCTGGCCGGGGCCGCCGTGATCGTGCTGCTCGAGCAGCACCGCCGCAGGCACGGCCGGATCACGTTGGGCGCCGGGCGGAGTCTGGGCGTGTACCTGCTGTGGTACGGGGCGGGGCGGGCGGTGCTGGAGTCCATCCGGCTGGATCCCACCGAGCTGCTCGCCGGCGGGCTGAAAGCGAACGTGCTCACCGCCCTGGTGGCCGCCGTACTGGGGGTCGGGCTGCTCGCCCACGCCTCCTGGCGCGCCCGCCGCCGCGCACCCGTCCGGGGGAGGGGGGATGCGCGTGTCGATCCGCAGTGAGCAGGCCCCGCAGCTGCCCGCCGATCACGTCGACCGGCCGGTGGACGAGCCCACGAATCCGCGCCTGAGCGTGTCGGGGTGGGCGCGGTGGGCGTGGCGGCAGCTGACCAGCATGCGCACCGCCCTGGTGTTGTTGCTGCTGCTCGCGGTGGCCGCGATCCCCGGGTCGTTGATCCCGCAACGCTCCTCCGACCCGAACGGGATGATCCAGTTCGACAAGACCAACCCGGGCTGGATGTGGGCGGTGGACCTGCTGCAGCTGCACGACGTGTTCGGGTCGGTGTGGTTCTCCGCGATCTACCTGCTGTTGTTCGCGTCGCTGATCGGCTGCGTCATCCCCCGCATCCGCCACCACCTGACCGCGCTGCTCGCCCCGCCCCCGGCCACCCCCCGCAACCTGTCCCGCCTGCCCGCCCACACCCGCCGCGTCCTCCCCGACACGCCCCCCGGTGCGGTCTTGGACGCGGCCGAGAAGGCGCTGCGCCGGCAGCGGTACCGCACCCGCCGGGTCCGCGGCGACGACGGACGGGACTCGGTCGCAGCCGAGCGCGGCTACCTGCGGGAGACCGGGAACCTGCTGTTCCACGTGGCGCTGCTGGCGGTGCTGGTCGTGGTCGGCGTCGGCGGCGGGTTCCGGTTCACCGGGCAGCGGGTGCTGGTGGAGGGGCAGACGTTCGCGTCCACCCGGATCGCGTACGACTCGTTCACCGCCGGCCGGTTCATCACTGACACGCAGATCCCGACGTTCTCCCTCACCCTGGACCGGTTCCGCGTCGACTACGTCCTGGACAACGTCAACGCGCTCGGCATGCCGAAGACGTTCGACGCGCAGGTCACGACCACCACTGGCGGCACCCGGCAGGCCTCCAGCATCCGGGTCAACGAGCCGCTGTCGGTGGCTGGCACCGACATCTATCTGCTCGGCAACGGGTACGCCCCCACCCTCACCGTCCGAAACCCGGCCGGGAAGATCGTGTTCCGTGACACGGTCCCGTTCCTGCCGCAGGACGCGAATTTGACCAGCTTGGGCATCGTGAAGGTTCCCGACGGGCTGGCCGAGCAGGTCGGCCTGGTCGGGATGCTGTACCCCACCCGCGCGACCACCGCCTCTGGGGCGTTCGCGTCCAGCTACCCGGACCTGCTGGACCCGGTCGTCACCTTCAACGTGTACGTCGGCGACCTGGGCCTGAACACCGGGGTCCCGGTGTCGGTGTACGCACTGGACACCAGCACCCTCACCCAGATCGCCGGGCGCGGCACCCCCACCCCCGCCCTGCAGCTGGTCCCCGGCACCCCGGTTCCGCTGCCGGACGGGCTGGGCACGATCGAGCTCGGCCCGATCCCCCGGTTCGCGTCGCTGGAGATCGCCGCCGACCCCACCCAGACCCCCACCCTGATCGCCGCGGTCGCCGCGATGGCCGGGCTGGCCCTGTCCCTGTTCGTGCCCCGCCGCCGCCTCTGGGTCCGCACAGCCACCGGCCGCCGCGGCGGCACGGTGCTGGAGGTCGCCGGGCTCGCCCGCGGCGACGACCCCCGCCTGCAACCCACCGTCGACACCCTCGCCGCCCGCCTCACCCCGACCCCCACACCCCTTCGAGGAGGCTCCGATGACCCCGTTCCTTGACGCCCTGTCCCTGCTGCTGGTGTACTCGGCGATCGCGATCTACGCCGCCGCGTTCGTCGCCTACACCCTTCACCTCGCCCGCCGCGCCAGCGCCCCTGCCGTCCCGGTCACCGCCCGGGTGCCGGTCACCGCCGGCGCCACCACCACCGACCCGGACCTGGCAGGCACACCCCCCACCCCCGCCCCCGACACCACACCCGCCGCCGCTGTCCCGGGTGGCGGACGGGGGGCGGGGAAGGCGGCGCGGGTCGGGTTCGCGTTGACCGTGCTGGGCTGGGTGTTCCATCTTGCCGGGGTGGTGCTGCGCGGGGTCGCCGCGGACCGGGTGCCGTGGGCGAACATGTTCGAGTTCTCCCTCACCGGCACCGCGCTGATCATCGCCACCTTCCTGGCCGTGTCGCTGCGGGTGCGGTTGGCGTACCTGGGCAGCGCCGTGCTCGGGCTGACCGTGCTGCTGCTCGGCGTCGCGACGGTCAGCTTCTACGTCCCCGTCGTCCCCCTGATGCCCGCCCTGCAATCCGGGTGGCTGGTCATCCACGTGCTGGTCGCGCTGCTGGCGACCGCGTTCTTCGGGCTCGCGTTCCTCGTCTCCCTCACCTACCTGCTCACCACCCGCCGCCGGGGCCTCCCCTCCCGGCTCACCCGGCTGCGGGACAGTCTGCCCGGGCCGGAGGATCTGGACCGGCTCGCATACCGGCTGACGATCGTCGGGTTCATCCTGTGGACCTTCACCCTGATCGCCGGGGCGATCTGGGCCGGCCGCGCCTGGGGCAGGTTCTGGGGGTGGGACGTGAAAGAGGTGTGGACGTTCATCATCTGGGTGCTCTACGCCGGATACCTGCACGCCACCGCCACCCGCGGCTGGGCCGGCACCCGCGCCGCCTGGCTGTGCATCGTCGGCTTCGCCGCCGTGCTGTTCAACTTCGGCGTCGTCAATGTCTTCTTCACCGGCCTGCACTCCTACTCCGGACTGTGACCCGCCCCCTGCGAAAGGACCCCGCTCATGACCCGCACCACCCCCCGACCCGCCCCGGCTGAGGACCCGCAACGCGCCTGGCGGCGACACCGACTGCTCGTCCGGGTCGGCCAGGCCCTGATGGCCGCCGGCGCGATCGTCGCGATCATCCACTGGCTCGCGCACCTGGAAGTGTTCGGCCCCGGCCAGCCCCCCGGCTGGCTCGACCTGGTCGCCGGGTACCCGACCGGGGCGCTGCTGCTGATCACCGGCGCGATCCTCGCCGGCCGCCGCCGCCCCAGCAGCAAGAGCACGAACACCTGACCGACCGGAGTGATCCCCGCATGCGCACCCCCACCGCCCTGACACGCCCACCCCGCCGCGCCGTCACCGCCGCCGCGGTCGCCGTGCTCGGCGTGCTCGCCCTGCTCCTGGCCGGGTGCACCGCCCAGACGCCCGGCCTGTTGTCTTCCTCCCCGTCCCCGGGGTATCTGTCCGCGGACGAGACCGTGCGGGAGATCCCCGCCGACCGGCGCGACGACCCGGTCGCCTTCACCGGCACCACCGACACCGGGGAGCAGGCGGATTCCACCGCGTGGGCGGGCTCGGTCGTCGTGGTGAACTTCTGGTACGCCGCCTGCCCGCCCTGCCGTGCCGAAGCGCCGGACCTGGAAGCCCTCGCCCAGACCTACCAGCCCGACGGTGTCGTGTTCATCGGCGTCAACGTGCGCGACAGCGCCGACACCGCCGCCGCGTTCGAGAACCAGTTCGGCATCACCTACCCGTCGATCCTGGACGCCACCAGCGGCACCGTGCAAGCCGCGTTCGCCGGGAAAGCCGCCCCCGGCGCCGTGCCCACCACCATCGTCCTGGACCGCACCGGCCGGATGGCCGCCCGCATCATCGGGCAGCTTCCTACCCGCACCACCCTCGCCTCCCTCATCGACACCGTCCTCGCCGAGACGAGCCCCTGATGGGGGAGATCATCACCGCCGGCAGCATCTGGGCCGCCCTCCCCCTCGCCCTCCTCGCCGGGCTGGTGTCCTTCGCCTCCCCCTGCGTGCTCCCCCTCGTGCCCGGCTACCTCGGCTACCTCACCGGCACCACCACCACCGCGGGGGTCTCCCGGTGGCGGGCGCTGGCCGGGACCGGGCTGTTCACCCTCGGCTTCTCCGTCCTGTTCATCGGCTACGGGGCCGCGTTCGGCGCCCTGGGTGGCTGGCTCATCCGCTGGCAAGATCTCCTCACCCGCATCCTCGGGATCGTGGTCCTGCTGATGGGGCTCGTGTTCCTCGGCGTGTTCCGGCTTCTCCAACGCACCGCGAAACCCGCCATCCACCCACCCAGCGGGCTGGCCGGAGCTCCCCTGCTCGGCATCGCGTTCGGGCTCGGCTGGACCCCGTGCCTGGGCCCCACCCTCGCCGCGATCTCCGCGCTCAGCCTCACCACCGGCAACCCCGCCCGCGGCGCCCTCCTCGCCGTCACCTACTGCCTCGGCCTGGGGTTGCCCTTCATCGCCGCCGCGGCCGGCCTGAACTGGGCCACCGGAAGCATCACGTTCCTGCGCCGCCACATCCGCACCATCAACATCACCGGCGGGATCCTCATGATCGCCACCGGCATCGCGATGATCAGCGGAGCCTGGACACTCCTCATCTCCAGCATCCAGAACCTCATCGGAGCCACCGTGCTCCCCCTCTAACACCCCGCTGCCGCCGGGAGCGGCGCCATGGCGTTAGCCGCCTGGCAGGGGCGGACCGGCTCCCTGCCGCATCACTGAAAGGACAGACCATGCGACCACACGGCACCCGTGACCGCGCCCCCCTCCCGTCCGAGCCGGACCCGGCCCGCGGTTCCCCGGCGCTGGGGGCCGGGGGCGTCTGGGTCGCCGCAGCGGCCGCGGCCGCCGGGGTTGGGTCGGCGTATTGGGACGACTCCTGGCACACCACCCTCGGCCGGGACGGCACCTTCATCCCCCCGCACCTGCTGCTGTATGCGTCGATCCTCACCGTCGGGGTCGTGATCGCCGGCTGGGGGTGGCGGCGGCTGGCCGCGACACGCTCCGTGGCCGCCGTGTTCCGCACCCCCGGGTTCGCCCTCGCGGTCGCTGCGGCGGTCGCGACCGCGGCGACCGCCCCCGCCGACGCGTTCTGGCACACCGCGTTCGGGCGTGACGCGGTGCTCTGGTCGCCCCCGCACCTGCTGTCGGTGATCGGCACCCTGTGCGTGCTGATCGGCCTGCTCACCGGCACCGACCGGCTCGTGCCTGCCCCGCCGCGGATCGCCCTGGCCGCAGGCGTGCTCGGGGCGGCGCTGATCATCGTGATGGAATACGACACCGACGTGCCCCAGTTCACCGAGACCCTGTACCTGCCGCTGCTGCTGGCGACCACGCTCGGCGCGGCATGGGTGATCACCACCCTGGTCCCCGGCCGCACCCACATCGTCCTCGTCGTCGCCGGGTACCTGGTGTTCCGGGTGGTGCTGTGGGTGCTGCTCACCACCTCTGGGTGGCTCGCCCCCGACCTGCCGGTCGCCGTGGCCGGGCTCTTCCTGCTGGCCCTGCCCGTCCCCCGGTGGCGGTGGCCGGTGGCCGCCCTCGCCGTGACCACCCTGCAACTGCTGGCCTCCGGGACCGGGATCAGCAGCGTCCCACCCACCCCCGTCGCCTGGTCCGCCGTCGGCACCACCACGGTGATCATCGTCAGCATGATCGCCCTCACCGTGCGGCCGGGGACTCGCCTCCGATCCGGGGCCGCGGCCGCGGCCCTCACCCTTCTGCTGGTCGCCCTCGCCCCGCCCCCACCCGCGCAGGCGCACGACCCCGGCCAGGGCACCGCCTACGGCACCGCACAGATGACCGTCACCGGTGACGGCACCGGGCAGCTGACCGTCACCATCACCGGCATCCGCCTCACCGACGACACCGACCTCACCCCGACCCGGTTGGTCGCCCGCCGCGCCGGAGAGGACCTCACCGCGCCGCTGCGCGCGCAACCCCGCACCCCGCCTCCCGGCACCTTCACCGGGGAACTGGCGCTGCCGTCACCGGGGCTGTGGTTCGTGTACGCCCAGTTCGCCACCGGCGAACGCACCCTCGAGGTGTGGGTGCCGGTCGGTCAGCAACTCACCGGCCCGCAGAGCCAGCAGCGCAACCTCTACCAGCCCGTCACTGCCGCCACCCCGCCACCGGGGCAGATCCTCCTCGGCGCCGTGCTCCTCGCCGTCTCGGCGGCGCTCACGGTCGCCGCGGCCGTCACCGTCGCCCGCCGCCGACGCGTCCTCCCTCCCGCGACCACCTGACCACGGCGAGGTCACCGCGCCCCGTTGCGGGCGGGCGGGCGATCTCGGCCCCCGGCAACCGAAACGGTCGGGCACGATGAGCTGGGCACCCCTGGCATCCGCCTGCTGTGCTGCCGGAGGGCGCGGACGTGACTCGACGCGGCAACGGCGACCACAACGGCGGCGGTTCTTCGGTTCGTGGGGTTATTCGGTGACGTTGATGATCATGGTCAGGCCGCCAGCGCCGTCGGTTTCGACGTTGTTGTTGGTGGTGTGGTGGTTGATGTGGCAGTGGATGAGCCACTGGCCGGGCTCGAGCGCGTTCCAGAGCACGTCGTAGCGTTGTCCCGGCCCGACGTTGATCGTGTCGGCCTGGAACTGCTGCGCCGTGGTGAGGGCCGCCCCGTCGCGGGCGACGACGGTGAACGGGCCGCCGTGGATGTGCATCGGGTGGATGTCGTTGGTGTTCGAGCCGATGAACCGCACCCGGAGGGTCTCCCCCACCTTCATGTCGATGGTCTCGGTGGCCGGGTACGCCTTCCCGTTGATGGTGAAGTAGTTCGGCATGCCCCCTTCCATCGGCATCGCCGGATAGGTCAGCCCCTCCCGGGACAGCCACTCCTGCAGCTGGATCGTGTACTCGCGATCGGCAGGCGGCTGCAGGCCAGGGTCGGCGGGGTCGATGATCAGCGCCCCGTACAGGCCGAGGGCCTGCTGCCGGTCGGCGTGATCGTGGGAGTGGTAGAAGAACGTGCCCCACTGCTTCACCGTGTACTCGTACCGGTAGGTGTCGCCGGGTTGGATGGGATCCTGGGTGATCCCGGCGGGCCCGTCCATCTCGTTGGGCACGTCCAGGCCGTGCCAGTGCACGGTCGTGGACTCGTCGAGCTCGTTGGTCACGTCGATGCGGATCCGGTCGCCCTGGGTGACCTGCAGCCGAGGCCCCGGGATCTGCCCGTTGTACGCGTACGCGTCGACGGTGACGCCGGGGAGGATCTCCCAGCGGATCTGCGACACGGTCAGCTCGAACACCCTCACCCCGTCCTCGACGCGGGCAGGTTCCAGCACCTCATCACCGCGGGTGTCCACGTCGTACGCGGCGGTCGCGGCCCGCGGGTCGACGGCGGCCATGTCCCGCATCGCCTCGGCGGGGGTGTCACGGGTCATGATCATCCCGGGCGGCATGATCAGCCCACCGACGTCGTGCGCGCTGAGAGTCATGTTGACGGCGTTCGCGGGGGCGACCATCCCGACCACGAGCGCGATCGCGGAGAACGCGCCGACCACGGTCAGCTGCGGCACGGTCACCGCTCCGGCGCCAGAAGGCTGGTGCGCCTCATGCCCCGACCCCGGCGACGACGCACCGCCCGCCGCCTGGTCGTGGCCGGC
Organism: Microbacterium sp. MMO-10; assembly: GCF_037148715.1. Lineage (NCBI taxonomy): Bacteria > Bacillati > Actinomycetota > Actinomycetes > Micrococcales > Microbacteriaceae > Microbacterium > Microbacterium sp. MMO-10. The sequence goes on from NZ_JBBCSV010000001.1 coordinate 646,572, forward strand.
GTGCGCCTCCGGCCGCGGGCTGTGCTGCGCGTGCGCGTCATGCTCCTGGGGGTGGGTGGCGGGCTGGGGGCGGACGGTCATCAGACCGTGCTTGAGGCCCTTCTTCACCATCCACACGTTCACGGGGTAAGCGAGCACGAACCCGACCGCGATCCCGAAACTCATCACCGCCCAGAACAGCAACTCGGTGGGCAGCATGGCCCGCATGTCGCGGCCCATCATCAGCAGCGACATCACCGGCGCCATGCCCGCCATCATCAAGTTCATGCTGATGAACTCGGGCAGGAACGAGCGGCGCACGTTCTGCCAGTAGCTGCCGCCCATCATGTTCTTCATGAACAGGGCCTGGAACACGAACAACCCGAACGCGAACCCGGCGGCGTACTCGATGATCAGATCCAGCCACATCGGCAGGCCCAGCGACGCGACGACGACGGCGGCGACGATGATGCCGGTGGCATCGCCCGCGACGCAGTGGATGGTCGAGCCGATGCCCTGCTTCCACAGCGGCCGGGTGAACTCCTCATGCTCTCCCGGCCGTGGCTCCTTGTCCGCGAGCACATACAGCAGCGCCCCGATCGGCCCCAGGTAGAGGGTGACCAGGATGAAGCCCCACTTCATCACCGCCGGCTCCGGGTTGTGACGGAACTGGTCCACCCCGACCCAGATCGTGCTGATCGCGACCAGCACGAACCAGGCGACCAGGAAATAGTCGATCGGTTGAATCAACCTCGCCCGCCTCTCCCTCGCACACGACTCCCCCACACCTTATACCCCCTATAGGTATTCTTTCAATCGGCGCCGCCTCGGGTGCCGACGGGTGCACGTGCCCGGTGGGGCGAACCTGACGCAGCCGAGACGATCGCGGCGGAGTTCAGCGACCCGTGCCGTCCTCAACGGCGCCGCCGAAGAAGTCCGCACCGGCAGACTCGACCCCGACGGCGTCACGGCGATCCTGCTGCCCGCCTTGACCGACACCACGGCACCCCGAGGGCACTGATCCTTCCGCTCAGGAGACGGACGTCGTTCGCCGATAATCGAGAACGACGTGCCGGTGGACGCGATGTGGCTGCTCTGTCGGCGAAGGCGTGGAAGGCCTGCGGCCGGGCGAGATCCGGGAGACGCAAAGGTCGGATTGGTACAGTGAGGGACTATGCCCCGCGACCCCCGATCCCGGCCCGACCGGGTCATCGCGGCGGGGTGGTGGTCGGGGCGGCTGCTGACCATCCTGGGCCTGGCACTTGTGCTCATCATCGGCGGCTGGACCACCTCCCACACCACGGCTGACGCGCACGCCGACACCAGTGCGGGCTCCCCCGTCGCGACCGGCTCTACCCCAGACTCGGGGGCACCGGTGGAGGGCCGGACGGCGTCGTCCTCTGCGGGGGTGTCCGTCGATGCGTCCGGGGCGTGGGGGTGCCTGATCGGGGTGGTGTGCACGCTGCTGGTACTGGCGGCCGTGACGGCTTCCCGGCTCCAGGGCCGGCTGCGGATACTGCGGGTATCCCGTCCGGTGCGCGCGCCGCTGCTGGTGCCGGTGCCCGTGTCGCGGCGTCCGGCCGCGCCCTCACTGCTGCTGTTGTCGATTTCCCGAACCTGAGATCCGGCATGCCGCCCACCCATGGGCGGCGTCTTCCCGCCCGCCCGTGTGCGGGCGCTGTGTGATGCCGATTTCTAGGTTTGGAGAATGTCGTGACGACCCGTATCACGGCGGCCCCCTTCGCCGGTCCGGTGCCGGCGGCTGCGGCCGGTCACCGCCGCCCACCCGGCCCCGCTCGGCCCCGTCCGGCCCCGTCCCGCCGCGGCGCCGGCGCGATCATCCTCCGTCCATTCCCGCCCCGGCCCTCTTCTGCGGGGAGGGGGTGGTGATGCGGTCGGGGTTGACGCATCGGCGGGCGATCATCGTCGGGGCCGGGCAGGCCGGGCTCGCGGTGGCCGCCGCGCTGATCGGGTTGGGGTTCCGGCCGCAGCAGGAGTTCGTGGTCGTCGACGCCGCCACGGACCGGCAACGCAGTTGGGCGTCCCGGTGGCATTCGATGCGGCTGCTATCCGACGCCCGCCACAGCACGCTGCCAGTCCGGCCTCTACCGGTGGACCCGCACGAGCACCCGCGGGCGGATGAGATCGCGAACTACCTGGACCAGGTGCAGCACACCCTGGGGGTGGACCCGTTCTGGGGGTTGCGTGTGGTCGGGGTGGAACGCGTCGGTCACGGGTCGGTGCTGCAGCTGCAGACCGCAGAGGGCGACGTGCAGACCCGCAACGTGGTGTGCGCGACCGGCGCCGCCACCCACCCCCGCATCCCTGCGTGGGCGCAGCAGCTGCGGGTGCCCGGGGTGGTGCTGCACAGCGCCCACTACCAATTCCCCCGGCAGGTGCCCACCGGGCGGGTGCTGATCGTCGGCGGCGGAAACAGCGGCGTGCAGCTGGCGCGAGAGCTATCCACCTCCCACGAGGTCACCCTCGCGGTCCGCACCCGGCGCCCGCACCGACCCGCCCGTACCTTCCCCGTCCACGCCCGGGCAGGCTCGTCCTGGCTGGGTCGCCCACCCGCCGTGCAGCCGGTGTTCGGCGACAGCTACCATGCGCTGCGTCACGCGGGTGTGGCGGTCGCCCCGGCGGTGACCGGCGCGGACGGCGGGCAGGTCACGTTCGCCGATGGCAGCACCCTCGCCCCGGACTCGGTAATCCTCGCCACCGGGTACGACCCCGGCGAGGACTGGCTCCCCGCCGAGGCGACCGCAGCCCGGTCCCGCCCGGCGATGACCGGGCTGCCGGGCTTGTTCGTCGCCGGGATCCCCGCCCACAGCCGCCCCGGAGCGGACACCCTCGCCGGGGTGTCCCGGGACGCCGCCGTAATCGCCCGCACCATCGCGGACCGGCCATGACCGCCACCCCGACGACCCTCCAGGACCCGCACGGACGCCCCCAACCCACCCCGCCGAACCGCCGCGCCCGGGCGGTGATGCCATTGGCGATGGCGTTGCCGGTCGCGGCAGCCGCGGCGGTGCTGATGGATCTCGCCTACCCGGAGGTGGGATTCTGGCCGGCCGCGTTCGCCGCGACCGGGCTGCTGCTTCTCGCCCTGATCGGCCGGAGCGTGTGGGGGGCGGTGGCGGTCGGGGCGGTGTTCGGGTTGCTGTTCTTCGGGCTGCTGGTGTCCTGGACGACCCGGTATCTCGGGCCGGTGCCGTGGGCGGCACTGACCGTGGTGGAAGGGACCCTGACCGCGGTCGGGATCATCCCGCTGGCACTCGCCTACCGGTGGGTGCCGCGCGCCGCCCCCGGCCCGGTCGGACGCCTGCTCCTGCTGCCGGGCCTGGTGGCCGCGTTGTGGACGGGCCGGGAGGTGCTGCTGGGCGCCTGGCCGTACGGGGGGCTGCCGTGGGCGCGGCTCGGGATCACCCAAGCCGACAGCCCCCTCGTTCAGACGGTGTCCTGGGTCGGGGTGAGCGGGCTCACCTTCCTGATGGTCTTCACCGTCGCCGCCGCGATCGAAGCCATCCGGACCGGCCGGTGGCGTCGCCCGTTCCCCGCCGCCGTACCCGCCGTCACCACCCTGATGCTGGTCCTGGTCCCGGCGTTTCCCACGACACCGGCCGGGACGATGCGGGTCGGGGCGGTGCAAGGCAACGGCCCGTCCGGGTACTTCGACCAGCGCACCGTGGGGGCGATCGCCCGGGCGCAGGGGGACGCGACCGGCCCGGTGCTCGACGCGGATGTGGATCTGGTGGTGTGGCCGGAAGGGCTGGATGCTGACCCGTTCCAGACCCCGTGGCTGGCCGAGTATCTCACCGGCATCAGCACCCGGGCAGGTGCCCCGCTGCTGGCGAACGCGGCCACCACGGCGGGCGGCAACATCTACAACACGTCGTTCCTGTGGGACCCGGCCACCACCGGTGCCACGCCGCAGCGGGAGCAGGTGCAGACGCACGCGAAACGCCACCCGGTGCCGTTCGGCGAGTACGTGCCCGACCGGGCGTTCTACACCCTGCTCGCCCCCGACCTGGTCGGGCTGCTGCAACGCGACTACGCGCACGGCACGGACGTGCCGCTGGTCACCGTCGGCGGTGTGCCGGTGGGGTTGGCGATCTGCTTCGACGTGATCTACGACGAGGTCATCGCCGAGAGCATCACCGCCGGTGCGGAGCTGCTGGTGTTCCAGACCAACAACGCCGACTTCCGCGGCACGGACGAGAACCTGCAGCAGCTCGCGGTCGCCCGGATCCGCGCGGTAGAGACCGGCCGTACCGTGGTGAACGTCTCCACCGTCGGCACCAGCCAGATCATCCGCCCCGACGGCAGCACCCTCACCGGTCTGCCCGCCGGACAGGCCGGGGCGCTGATCGCCGACACCGACCTGCGCACCGGCATCACCCCCGCCGTCCTCATCGGGCAAGGCGTCTCCGCTGTCACCTTGTGGGGTGGGCTGGGTGGTCTCGCCCTCACCGGCGCGATCGCCTGGCGGCGGCGCACCCCTGCTGTGGCCTGACTAGGCATGCCCGCCAGACAACCCGGGGTTATCCTGCGGGTGGGAGGACGAGGCGGCGGATCTCCGCAGCGATCAGATCTGGTTCTGTGGCGGGGATGTAGTGGCCGGAGCGGGCAGCGACCACGTGCCGGCCCTGCCGGGACTGTGCGGCCCGATACCGCCCGGCGGCGGTCGCGGCATCCCGGACCCGTCGCGGCATCCCGTCCGCGAGACTGCCGGAGATGACGGTGACCGGGACATCGGGCAGCGCCGGCGGGTCGCCCTGCCAGGCGTGCAGCTCGGTGAGGAAGGTGCGCGCTTGCCGACCCTGGGTGACCACCACCGCGGGCCGGAACGCCTCCCGGTGAAGATCGGCCCGCACATCCTCGGGCATCCCCTCCCCGAGGAACCGGAAGAACCGCTCCAGCATCCCCACCCGGGCCAGCACCCACTCCACGGCGATCACGATCTTCTCCCCGACCCGGAACCGCATACCGAACAGGAGGTCCGCTGCCTCATCGGTCGGATCCACCAGCACCAGCCCGGCCACCCGGTCCGGGCGGCGGGACGCGGCCAGCCGCACCATCGGGCCGCCCGCGGAATGCCCCACCTGCACGAACCCGCTGCTCGGCTCGAGGCCGTCCAGCAGATCGTTCAGGTCGTCGGCCATCCGGTCCAGGGTGCGCCCTGCACTATCCGGGACGGACCGACCCAGCCCCGCCCGGTCATACACCACGGCCCGCGTAAACGCGGCGACCCGGGTCTGCACCGACGCCCAGGTGGAGCGGGTCGCCGCCGATCCCGCCTCGAACACCACCGTCGGCACCCGGGGCCCCGGCGGGGCCCGGCAGCACCATCGCATAAGGGGCGCGCCCGCCACGGGTGCGCACCCACACCGGCTCCCCCTGCGTGTGCACACGCTCCCCCGCCATGACCCGCCCTACCGGTCCGTGCCCTGGCGGGAGGCGCCGGTCGCGGCGCGGTGGGCCTTCTCCCGCAGGGCCAGCAGGGCGAGGGTGTCGTCCTTGATCTGGGTGCGGCCGAGGATGCCCCAGTGCGCGCTCAGGTGGTCTTCGAGGTAGCGCAGCACCCGGGCGAACGGGACGGTGTGCCACGGCGCCCCCGCCCCGGGCGGGGAGGTGGGGTTGCCGAACACGACCGTGCGGATCGTGCGCCCTTCCGGCGCCACCGTCCGTCCCGTTTCCAGCAGTTCGGCGACCAGCCGGGCGGCATCGGTCGGGGCGCAGCACCCGAACCGGGTGAACGCGGCTTCCAGCACGGCCGGGTCCCGCATCGCCGGGTTGGGGTGCGGGCGGCCTTCCTTGACCTCGCCGACGATCATGTCCGCTCCGCCCCCGGCACCCAGGGCCGGGTCCAGCGGTGCGTCGACGGTCCCGGACGCTCCCGGTGCGCGGTGCAGCCGTACGGCGAGGATGTCCAGGTCGGTGATGGTGCGGGGACCGCCGGGACCGGTGGCGTCCAGCACGGGGTATTCGGCGACGGTGAAGTAGCCGTTGACCCGCAGGTACGCCTGCACCAGCCCGACCGCCGTGTCCACCCTCTATCTCCGACCGGGTTATCTGGCCGGTCAGGCGGCGTGCGCGTAGCGGGCCGGGTCGGCGTCGAACAGCGGCCCGCACTCGGCGCAGCAGAACCAGTACCGGCTGCCCTGGTAGTCGCGGAACAGGCCGCGCTGCTCGGCCCAGGCCGGGTCGACCTGGTTGCCGGGCATCACCGGACAGGTCACCAGGTTCGTCGCCCCCGCCGGCGGCTCGTGATGGTGATGCTCGTGCGCACCATGCTCGTGTCCTCCATGGTCGTGCCCGTGCGTGTGGTCGTGCCCGGAGTGGTCGTGGTCGTGGTCGTGGGACATGGTGTGTCTCCTTCTCGAGCGATGGTTAGGCCTGGACGGGCGCGGGCTCTCGGGTGGCGGGGGCGCCGGCACGGGTCGGGGTGGGCAGGGGGCGGAAGCGGCGCAGGCGGAGGCTGTTGGTGACGACGAACACGCTGCTGAACGCCATTGCCGCGGCGGCGAGGATGGGGTTGAGCAGGGCGAGCATCGCGACCGGGATCGCGGCGACGTTGTACGCGAACGCCCAGAACAGGTTCCCCTTGATCGTGCCCAGGGTGCGGCGGGCCAGCCGGATCGCGTCCGGGACCAGCATCAGGTCGCCGGAGACGATGGTCAGGTCCGCGGCGGTGATGGCCGCGTCGGTGCCGGTGCCCATCGCGATCCCGAGGTCGGCGGCGGCGAGGGCTGCGGCGTCGTTGACGCCGTCGCCGACCATCGCGACCACCCGGCCCGCGGCCTGCAGGTCGCGGATGGTGTCGAGCTTGCCCTGCGGGGTGACCCCGGCGCGGACGTCCTCGATCCCGGCCTGGTTGGCGATCGCGCGGGCGGCGCCGGGGTTGTCGCCGGTGAGCAGGATCGGGGTCAACCCGAGCTCCCGGAGCCGTGCGACCGCCTCACGGCTGGTGGGTTTGATGGTGTCGGCGACGCTGATCGCCCCGCGCACCTGCCCGTCCCACGCCACCACCGTCACCGTCGCCCCCGCCGCCTCGTCCGCCGCGATGGTCGCGGCGAGCTCGGCGGGGATGGGGAGCGCCCATTGGGTGGTGATCCAGGAGGCGCGGCCGGCGGCGACCAGGCGTCCGTCGACGATGCCCTGCACGCCTTGACCGGCCTCGGCGGCGAATGACTCCACGGCATCCGTCGGGCCGTCGGCTGCGGCGGTGATGGCGCGGCCGATGGGGTGCTCGGAGCCGTGCTCGAGCGCCGCGGCGAACCGGATCAGCTCCGCCTCATCGGTGCCGGGAGCGGGGTGGATGCCGGTGACGGTCATGGTGCCGGCGGTGATGGTGCCGGTCTTGTCGAGCACGACGGTGTCGATGCGGCGGGTCTGCTCGAGCACCTGGGGTCCGCGGATGAGGATGCCCAGCTGGGCGCCGCGGCCGGTGCCGACCAGCAGAGCGGTCGGCGTCGCCAGCCCCAGCGCGCACGGGCAGGCGATGATCAGGGTGGTCACCGCGGCGGTGAAGGCGACCTCCAAGGGCGCCCCCGCGATCAGCCACCCGGCGAACGCGACCAGGGCGAGGACGATGACGATGGGGACGAAGACGGCCGACACCCGGTCGGCGAGGCGCTGCACCTGGGCCTTGCCGGTCTGCGCCTCCTCGACCAGCCGCGCCATCCGGGCCAGCTCGGTGTCGGCGCCGACGCGGGTGATCTGCACGAGCAGGCGCCCGCCGGTGTTCACAGTCGCGCCGACCACGCGGGAGCCGGGGGCGACTTCGACCGGCACGGACTCGCCGGTCAGCATCGACTCGTCCACCGCGGACATTCCCTCGGTGACGAGGCCGTCGGCGGGGATCTTCTCACCCGGCCGCACCACCACGACATCACCCGGAACGAGCTGTGCGACGGGGACGCGCTGCTCAGTGCCTTCGCGGAGGATCACTGCGTCCTTGGCGCCGAGCTCCAGCAGGGCGCGCAGGGCCTCGCCGGACTGCCGCTTGGCACGAACCTCGAGGTAGCGGCCGAGGAGGATGAACACGGTCACCAGCGCGGCGACCTCCAGGTACACCTCGTGGCCACCGGCCTGCGGGGTGCCGACGAAGGTGACGCTCATCCGCATTCCCGGCATCCCCGCACCGCCGAAGAACAGCGCGTACAGCGACCAGCCGAACGCGGCCAGCACCCCGACGCTGATCAGAGTGTCCATCGTCGCCGCCCCGTGCCGGGCATTGATCGCCGCGGCGCGGTGGAACGGCCACGCCCCCCACACCACCACCGGCGCGGCCAGGGTGAGCGTGAGCCACTGCCAGTAGGTGAACTGCAGGGCGGGGATCATCGACAGCACCGCGACCGGCACCGCCAGCACCGCCGAGACGATCAGCCGCTGCCGCAGCGACGCCAGCTCATCGTCCCGCGGGATGGTCTGCTCAGCCGTGTCGGGCACAGGCGGGGCTGGGAGGCTCGCTCCGTACCCCGCCTGCTCGACCGCCGCGATCAGCTCCTCCACCGGCACCGGGGCCTCCGAGTGCACGCGGGCCTTCTCGGTGGCGAAGTTGACCGTCGCCTCCACCCCGGGCAGCTTGTTCAGCTTCCGCTCGACCCGCGTCGCGCACGACGCGCAGGTCATCCCGGTGATGTCGAGATCGACGTCCAGCGTGCTCATGAGGCTGCGGCGAGGCTGTACCCGGCCTCCTCCACCGCCGCCCGCACCCGCTCCGCATCCACCGGCGTCGCGCTGGACACCGTCACCGTGGACACGCCACCGGCGTGCAGATCGACCGCGACGTCGGAGACACCGTCGATCGCGGAGACCTCCTCGGTGACGCTACGCACGCAGTGCGCGCAGGTCATCCCCTCCACCAGGAACTGCGCCGACACGGTCTCACCCGCCGCCGTCTGCTGCGCCGGCGCGCCGGTGTCGGTGGCTGCCGTGGCGTGGGAGGTGGGGCTGCAACAGGCGCAGCCACCGCCGGTGCTGGTCGCCTGCAGGCCGAGGTCCTGGAATCCCTGTCCGGTCATGATGTGCTCCCTTCAAGAGCGTTGAACGATGTGAGTGGGGACGACGTTAGGAGCGCACGAGGCGCGCGATCGCGGCGTTCGCCTCGCGGAGCTTCTCCTCCGCGAGCGGGCCGCCTTCGGCGGTCGCCTGCGCGACGCAATGCGCGAGGTGGTCTTCCAGCAGCGACAGCGCGACGGACTCCAGCGCCTTCGTCGCCGCCGACACCTGGGTCAGCACGTCGATGCAGTACACGTCCTCGTCGATCATCCGCGCGATCCCGCGCACCTGACCCTCCGCGCGGCTCAGCCGCGCCAGCAGCGCCGGCTTGTTGTCCACATACCCGTGTGCCATCTCGCACCTCCACCCACAATCTACCATACCCTGTAGGGGTACAGGGTGTAGGGTGAGGTCATGACCGGCATCCAGGAGCCGCGGCCCGCACAGACCACCCGTTGGCGCGTCGTGACGGGCGGTCCCAGCTCGGGCAAGACCACCACGGTCAACCTGCTGCGGGGCCGCGGGTACACGACCACAATCGAGCACGCCCGCCACTACATCGACCTGCAACGGATCACCGGGCGCAGCACCGCGGAGGTGCGGGCACGGCAGAGCGAGTTCCAGCGCGCCGTCGTCGACATGCAGATCGAGCAGGAACGCTCCCTCGACCCGCAACAGACCGTGTTCCTGGACCGTGCTCTGCCGGACTCGCTCGCCTACTACCGCTTCCTCGGCCTCGCCCCCGGCACCGCCCTGCTGGGCGCGCTGGCCGGCGCCCGGTACGCGACGGTGTTCCTGCTTGACCTGCTCCCGCTGGCGTCCGACTACGCGCGCACCGAGGACCCCGCCGCGCAGCGGCGCATCCACGACCTGCTCGGGCTGGTGTACCAGGAGCTGGGCTTTCCCGTCGTCACCGTCCCCGCACTCGCCCCCGACGCGCGCGTCGACTTCATCCTCGAACGAGCATCGGCCGGCACTCCAGCCGAGAGGGGCGTGAGCTGATGGGCGCGGGGAGTAGCCGGTACCGGCAGATCGGGGCCGTGCTGCGCCGGCACGGACTCGGCGTCCTGGCCGGCGTGCTGGGCCTGGGCGGCTTGGTGCCCTTCCACCGCGGCGCCCTCGGACACGCCCGGCAGGAGGACCCCTACACGAACCCCGAGCATGTGCGGGTCGCGTTGGAGGAGCTCGGGCCGACGTTCGTGAAACTGGGCCAGATCCTCTCCACCCGGCACGATCTGCTCCCCGCGGCATGGGTCGCCGAGTTCGCCAAACTGCAGGACGACGTCGCCGCGGCACCGTGGGAGGGCATTCGGGACGTGCTCCGTGAAGAGCTCGGCGCCGACCCAGAGCACGTGTTCGCCCAGTTCGACCCGGTGCCGCTGGCGGCGGCGTCCATCGGGCAGGCGTACGCGGCAACTCTTCACGACGGCACCGAGGTCGTCGTGAAGGTGCGCCGGCCCGGCGTGGTCGCGCAGGTGCATGAAGACCTGGACATTCTCCGCAACCTCGCCGACCGCGCCGACCGGCGCTGGGATGCCATCCGGCAGTACGACCTGCCCGGGCTGGTGGAGGAGTTCTCCCGCACGCTGCGTGCCGAGCTGGACTACCTGCAGGAGGCCCGCAACGCCGAACGGTTCGCGCAGGAGTTCGCCCACGCGGCGCGGGTGCGGATTCCCCGCGTGCACGGGGAGACCACGACCTCGCGCGTGCTGACCCTGGAGCGGATGAGCGGGGTGCGGATCGACGACCTGGAGGGCCTGGACGCCGCCGGCATCGACCGGGTCGCACTCGCGCGGCTGGGTGCCGACATCGTGCTCACGATGGTGTTCGACAACCGGTTCTTCCATGCCGACCCCCATCCCGGGAACATGTTCGTGCAGCCCGACGGCGCGCTCGCGCTGATCGACTTCGGGATGGTCGGGGAGCTCACCGAACAGACCACGGACGGCCTCGCCGGCATCGTGCTCGCCTTCACCCGCGACGACCCGGACACCCTCACCACCGCCCTGATAGAACTCTCCCGGACCGCCGACGTCGTCGACCGGGCAGGGCTGCGGCAGGCGATCACCGCGTTCACGGCCCGCTACCGGGGCCGTTCGCTGTCGGAGATCAGCCTCGCAATCATGCTCCAGCAGCTGCTCGGCATCCTGCAGCAGCACCAGCTGCACCTTCCGCAGGAGACGGCGCTGCTGTTCAAAGTGCTGATGATGGCCGAAGGGACCGCGGCGCGGCTGGATCCGGACTTCCAGATGCTCGACGCCCTGCAGCCCTACGCTGAGCAGCTCACCCGCGCCCAGCTGTCCCTGCCGGCTCTGGCCCGGCGATGGGCGCGCGCGGGAGCCGACACCGGGGCACTGCTCACCGAGCTGCCCGCCACCCTGAGCCGGCTCCGGCATCTCCTCGAAGACGGCGGGTTCGAGGTGCACCTGCGCGCGACGGAGCTGGAACCTCTCGTCGGGCGCGCCGAACGCGTCGGCAACCGTGTCGTCGCGGGAATGATCGCCGCCGCGCTGATCAGCGGGATCGGCACCCTCGTCGGCGGGAACACGAAATGGCGCTCCCGGGAAGGCGTCCTGATCGGCGCCGGGACCGGCACGATCGGCGCCCTCGGCAGCTATCTGCTGTGGACGCTGCGGCGCCGCCGACCCCGCCCCTGACCCGCGCACGGCTCAAGAACACCACGAAAGGAGACGAAGATGGACAGGATCAGAGTCGGCGTCAACGGGTACGGAGTGATCGGCAAGAGGGTCGCCGACGCCGTCCACGCCCAACCCGACATGCACCTGGTGGGCGTCGCGGACATCGTCACCGACTGGCGAATACAATCCGCCGTCCCGCGGCTGCCCGTATTCGCCGCCACCCCCGACGCGCACAGCGGCATGGTGGACACCGGCATCCGCCCCGAGGGAACCCTCGACGATCTCCTCGCGCAGAGCGACGTGATCGTCGATACGACCCCCAAGCACGTCGCCGCCGGAAACCTGCCCCGCTACCAGGCGGCGGGAGTAAAGGTGATCGTGCAGGGCGGGGAAGCGCACTCGACCACCGGGCACTCCTTCGTCGCCCAGGCCAACTACGCCACCGCGCTCGGTCGGGACCTGACCCGGGTGGTGTCCTGCAACACCACCAGCATCGTCCGCGTCCTCGGCGCGCTCGAAAACGCCGGGCTGCTGCTGCGCGCCCGCGGGGTTACTGGTAGGGCCGAATGTCGCAGGGTGCACTATTCATCCTGGGATTAGTTCAGTCAACACTGTATGATCAGTGCATGCTGACTATTGCTCCACGTCTCGACGTCATGAACCGGCTCGGCCGGGCCATGGCGGACCCGACGCGCTCCCGGATACTGATGACCCTGCTCGACGGCCCCAGCTACCCGGCGGTGCTCTCGCGTGAGCTGGAGCTGACCCGCTCGAACGTCTCGAACCACCTGACCTGCCTGCGCGACTGCGGCATCGTGGTCGCCGAGCCGGAAGGGCGGCAGACGCGCTACGAGATCGCGGACCCGCACCTCGCGGCGGCGCTGACCGCGCTGGTGGACGTGACGCTCGCGGTGGACGAGCATGCGCCCTGCATGGACGCTTCGTGCACGGTGCCGGGCTGCTGCGGGACGGGAGCGGGCGCGTGAGCGCGGCGTGCGGCTGCGAGCACGACGAGCCTGAGACCGCAGTCGGCGAAGAGGCCGAGGAGGCGGAGCGCCCCTGGTGGCGGGACCGCGGGATCATGGTCCCGGTCTTCTCCGGTGTGGCGTTCCTCACCGGTCTGGCGCTGGAGTGGTCCGGGATGGAGATCCCTGCGCTGGTGCTGTTCTGGATCGGCCTGCTGCTGGGCGCGTCGACGTTCACGCCGGGCGCGATCCGGAACCTCTTCAAGGGCAAGCTCGGCATCGGGCTGCTGATGACCATCAGCGCGGTCGGCGCGGTGATCCTCGGCTACGTCGAGGAGGCCGCAGCGCTGGCATTCCTGTACTCGATCGCCGAGGCGCTGGAGGACAAGGCGATGGACCGTGCCCGCGGCGGGCTGCGGGCACTGCTCAAGCTCGTCCCGGAGACCGCCACCATCCGCCGCGACGGCGTCTCGGTCGAGGTCGCCGCGAAGGATCTGGCTGTCGGGCAGCTGATGTTGGTGCGGCCGGGTGAGCGGATCGCGACCGACGGCGTCGTCCGCACGGGACGTTCCAGCCTGGACACGTCCGCGATCACCGGGGAGTCGATCCCGGTCGAGGTCGAACCCGGCGATGCCGTCTCCGCCGGCGCAATCAACACCGCCGGGGCACTGGAGGTCGAAACGACCGCGGCAGGCACGGACAACTCGCTGACCACGATCGTCGACCTGGTGGAGCAGGCTCAGGTCGAGAAGGGCGACCGGGCCCGTCTCGCCGACCGCATCGCCCGCCCGCTCGTCCCGGGCGTGCTGATCCTCGCCGCCCTGGTCGCGATCATCGGCTCGCTGCTTGGCGACCCGGAGCTGTGGATCACCCGCGCCCTCGTGGTGCTGGTGGCGGCGTCGCCGTGCGCGCTGGCGATTTCGGTGCCGCTGACCGTGGTGGCCGCGATCGGCTCGGCGAGCAAGTTCGGCGTGATCATCAAGTCCGGTGCCGCGTTCGAGCGGTTCGGCGTGATCCGCCACGTCGCCGTCGACAAGACCGGCACCCTCACCCGCAACGAGCCCGCCGTCACCGCCGTCTTCACCGTGGACGGTGTGAGCGAGGCGGAGGCGCTGGCGTGGGCGGCCGCTCTGGAGCAGCACAGCACCCACCCCCTCGCCGCCGCGATCACCGCCGCAGCGCCGGATGCCCCTGCGGCGGAGGGCGTGACCGAGCAGGCCGGGCACGGCATCGAGGGCGAGCTCGCCGGCGCGCGGATCACCGTCGGCAGCCCGCGCTGGCTCGACGCCGGGACCCTCGGCGACCGGGTCGCGGGGCTGGAGGAGCAGGGCATGACAGTCGTGATCGTCCACCGCGGCGGCGTCCCGGTCGCCGCGATCGGCGTCCGCGACGAGCTGCGCCCCGAGGTCCCTGAAGTGGTCCGCACCCTCGCGACCCAGGGCATCGGGGTGACCATGCTCACCGGCGACAACGCCCGCACCGCCCGCGCCCTCGCTGCGCATGCAGGGATCGATGACGTCCGCGCCGAGCTGCGCCCCGAAGACAAGGCCGCCGCGATCGCAGAGCTCGGTGCGAAGGGGCCGGTCGCGATGATCGGCGACGGCATCAACGACGCCCCTGCGCTGGCCGCCGCGGACATCGGGATCGCGATGGGCGCGACGGGCTCCGACGCCGCGATCGAGTCGGCCGACGTGGCCTTCACCGGTCACGATCTGCGGCTTCTCCCGCGCGCGTTCGCCCATGCCCGTCGGGGGCGGCACATCATCAACCAGAACATCATCCTGTCGCTGCTGATCATCACCGCCCTGCTCCCGCTCGCCCTCTTTGGCGTCCTGGGGCTTGCGGCGGTGGTGCTGGTGCACGAGATCGCCGAGGTGATCGTGATCCTCAACGGCCTGCGCGCCGCGTCGACGCGGAAGGCAAGCACGTGACCGCGCAGGACGTCGCCGCCGCGTGACGGCTTGATCCGGGACCATGCGGATGACCTTTAGATTTCACATCAGAGTTCGCGCGCGTTGATCGGCGACTTGCCTGCTGGCTAGGGGCCTATCGGGCGGGCCGTATGCCGGGGTCTAATGGCCATGATCATTTGGTTCCGGTTTCCCTTCGCCTCGGGTCTGTCTTCGTTATGGTCGGGCGAAGGGGCGGGCAGCAGTCGGGGTCGTTTTCGCGGCGGTGTCGCCTGGCACGCGCTGTCATCACGATGCTTGCAACCACCGCGAGGATCAGGAGTGCGGCACCGCCCGTGATCACCCACGGGTTGCGGAGGAGGGTGCCGATCCCTGTGATCGTGCCTCCGACGACGAGAAGTGGAAGGAGGGCGCAGCAGCCGACCACGAGCAGTGCGGCGACGGCCCCAAGGAGCAGGCCACGGCCGCCTCGCTGGTCGTCCTGGTTGGGAGGCATTGGTGTTCTGTCCTCTCGTGGTGCCGTCTCAGCAGCAGGTCTCGGGACCGCAGCAGCTTCCAGACAGTTCGTCGGCACCGGTCCGGGGGCGCTCGAGCATCTCGGTGATCAGGGTGCTGCCAACCTCGAAGGCATCGGCGACCGTGAGGATTTGGGCCATCGGGTGTTCCGTGAGCCATCCGGCGGCGTCCTCGCGGGAAGCGAAGTAGTGGACCTGGTTGCAGAACGAGGAGCGAATCGAGTGCATGGCCTCGGGGCTGACCAAGGACACCACCGCGGTCGCCGGTTCCACGCTAGTGACACCGGCGGTCGAGTCGACGGTGACGCGGATCGTGTCGCCGCTGGCCGGGGAGATCGATTCGACCCGGGCGGGCCGATCGAGGAGCGGGCGAGGCTCCAGTTTCTGATGGGGTGGATCCGCTGTCTGGCGCGCGGTCAGGCGCAGCAGGACAGCATCGACACATCGGTGGTGAAGGCCTTGGCGACGATCCGGATGCCTTCGGCCATGGTCAGGTACGGGGCCCACGCGTCGGCGACCTCGGTGATGGTCTTGCCGAGGATGTGGACACCTGCGGCGGCGAGTTCGCCGGCGTCCTTGGCGACCGCGGTCAGGCCGAGGATCTCGCCGGTGTCCGCGTTGGCGACCATCTTGATGAATCCGCGGGTGTCGCGGTTCACCAGTGCGCGGGGCACGCACTCCAGTGGCAGGACACGGCAGTCGCAGCGGATCCCGGCCGCGATGACCTCCTTCTCGGTCATCCCGACCGCGCCGACGGCAGGGCTCGTGAACGTGACCCGCGGCATCCGCGTGTAGTCGACCGACGTGCTGGCGTCAGTGAAGGCGTTCTCGGCGACCAACGTGCCGTGCCGGGCTGCGACGTAGACGAACTCGGGGTGCCCGGTGACATCCCCAGCCGCCCAGACGCGAGGGTTGGAGGACTGCAACTGGTCGGTGACCACGATCTGTCCAGCCTCGCCACTGCTCACCCCCACCGCCTCGAGGTTGAGCCCGTCGGTGACCGGGGCGCGGCCGAGGGCGACGAGGATCTCGTCGGCACGGAACTCCTGCACGCCGCCCGAGACCTCGGCCGCGGCGACGATCTGGCCGGTGCCCGGGTCGCGGGTGACGCGGGTGGGAACAGCGCGGCGGACAACCCGGATGCCCTCGTCCGCGAAAACTCCCTGCAACGCTTTGGAGACCTCCGGCTCCTCCTTCGACGCCAGCCGGGACCGCACCAGCAGAGTCACCTTCGAGCCGAGCCGGGCGAACAGCTGGGCCATCTCCAGGGCCACATAGCCGCCGCCGAGCACCAGCAGCGAGCCCGGGACCTCGGACAGCTCCATCGCCGACGTCGACGTGAGGTAGCCGACGCCGTCCAGTCCCTCGATGAGCGGAGCCCACGGGCGGGAGCCGGTGGCGACGAGGTAGTGGGCGGCCTCGATGGTTTCGACGGTGCCGTCCGCGGCGGTGACCTCGACGACCGGCGCGTCCGGGGTTCCGGCGAACGCCGCCTCGCCCTGGCGAACCGGCCAGCCGTAGGCCTCGGCCACATCGATGTACTTCTCACTCCGCATCGCCTCGACCAGGTCCTGCTTGCCACCCACCAGCCCGTGCATGTCTACCGGGCCAGCGGTGGCGGCGATCCCCGGGAACCGGGAGCCCGCATCCGCGGCCACGTGGCGGGCCTCGGCGGCCGCGAGCAGCGCCTTGGACGGAACGCACCCCGTGTTCACGCACGTGCCGCCCAACGTGCCGCGCTCGATCATCACCACCGACTTTCCCAGTGTGGTGGCGCGGATCGCCGCGGCGAATGCCGCGCCACCCGACCCAATCACGGCCAGATCAAACCTCGATGGCATCCTTATTCCTCCCTGGACATCTTGGAACATCCCGCTGATACACTCATCATGAACCTTCCACCACAGGGGAAGGTCAAGCACGAAATTTGCGACCAGCGAAAAGGGGGGGCGGGGAATGCGGATCGGAGAGCTCGCCGACGCGGCCGGCACCACGGCGAAGACGTTGCGGTTCTACGAGGACCAGGGGCTCCTGCCGCCGGCCGGGCGCACGCCCAGCGGCTACCGCAACTACACCGCCGAGACCATCGCCCGAATCGACTTCATCCACCGCGGCCAAGCCGCTGGACTCACCCTCGCCCAGATCCAGCAGATCCTCCACATCCGCGACCACGGCCAAGCGCCCTGCAGCCACGTCCGCGACCTCCTCGACGCACGCCTCACCGATATCGACGAGCAGCTCAGGCAGCTCCACGACCTGCGCGACACCCTCGCCGGGCTCCGCGACCAGGCCGAGCACGTCGAGCCCGACACGTGCAGCTCGGATCAGGTCTGCCGCTATCTGTAGCCAAGCCCGGGGGTCTGTCCGATAATTCAGGCAGTCCCACTGGAGGCGCAAGCGTAGCGGGAGGCCATTGGTGCTCAGGTCGAGGTTGAGCGCAGCGCGGGATAGTCGGACCATTCGCCCCCGGAGAGGCGTGCCCAGGCGGCAGCTGATGACGCCGTGATGCCGAGCAGGTCGGACACGATTCGAGGATGCAGTTGTCGGGTGAGGTCCATCAGCGCGGTGACACGAGCGCTGCCGGCGAGGAGTCCTTCTTGACGGAGTCGACGGCTGAGCGGCCCGGGGGTGATCGGTCGGCCCGGGTTCCTGCCCGGGAAGAGCCAAGTGTCGGAGCGGTTGCCGTCGAGCAGCTGGACCATTGCTTCGGCGAGGACTACGGGCAGCTCGATCGGTTCAGTTCCGACCGTCAGCGTCATGGGGCGCGCGGTCGTATCGACTTGTGCGCGGGTGATCGCTGCGATGCGGGTCAGGTGGAGCCCGTAGAACAGGACGAGCAATCCGCTGACTCGCGTCACGGGATCCATGTCGTCTCGCGTGATGAACGCGCGTGCCATCGTCCACCGATGGTCGGCGGCGTAGTCGCGCCCTTCGAGGCGATGGCTGCGGAACTCGACCCGGAGGCGGCTCAGGCGGTGCCGTCGCAGCCACCGGGTGAACGGCGCGAGGGCATCCCGTTGTGAGGGCGAACCGGTGAGGAAGCCGTCGAGAGATCGCTGCGGGTATGTCGTCAGCGTTTCGCCGCTCGCGCGGATCTGCTGCAGGAGGGCCGCGCACCGCTTCAGCGCCGCACGCACCTTCTGATAGGTGGAGCCGGATCGGACGGCCGTAGCTGGTCTGCCCCTGAGTGATCTGCCCGACGGCAGCAGCTCCCAGGTGCAGTACCGCCGTAGGAGGAGCCGGTCCTCGGGATGGGGGACGGTCGGAAGCCACCGTTGGAACCAGTGCTCGAACCTCGCCGCTTGGATGTCGAAATCGGGCAGTACGCCTGAGCGGATGAGGAGCGAGAGCAGGAATGCCACGGACTGGCCGGCGTGCGCTCTGGTCATGATCGCGTCCGCGGTGAGGGGCAGCGTGCCATCGGCGAGCTCACGGAGGACGACCGCACAGCGGCTCTTGTGCAGCCACCGCTCGAGGGAGATCGCACTGCCGTGGTGCGTCACCAGATACTCCGCGAGCGGGTGCAGCTCGGGGCGGATCTCTCCGCTGTCGTCCGCAAGCAGTTGCTGGATGGCGATAGATCGCCGGCACTCTACGCATAGCCGGTGCTTGCGCACCTCTTCGATCGTCCCGCATCCCGGGCATGCCATCGTCACGGGAGCTCCTGCGCACTCGGCGCAGACCTTGTGCCCATTCATGAAGCCAGTGAGGAACACCTTCCGCCCGCACTCCGGGCACGGCTGGGGGCGTCGCATCGCGTAGTAGCAGCGGGCGCAGACCCGTCGGCCGTCCAGGTGCGTCGCTACGCGGCCCGGCTCCCCGCAGACCTCGCACATCTTGACCGGCGCGGTGTAGCACGCGAGACAGACGAGCGCGGGGCGACGGACGATAATAGTGGCGTTCTGCCCGCATCGCGAGCAGTCGCCGAACGACCGCGGATCGGCTCGCCAGCAGTCCCGGCAGAACCGTTGCCCATCGACGGTGCGCTGCACGGGCTGAACTCGTCCGCATCTGGCACACGCGACCGATCGGGCATTCCGTTCACAGCGCGAGCAGTGGCGACCGCCGGTCGGCGTCTTGTGAGGCATCCGAACGGCACGTCCACAGGAATCGCATGTAGGCAAGACGACCCGCCCGGCACCCTCGTTCACGAGAGCGTGGGCCAGATCCTGCACCGTCACCGGTACGTTCCGGTGTCGCCCTTCGAGGACTCCAGGTTGTTTGAGGAGTGCGAGTTCGAGACGCCGTTGGGTGAGCGGCACGGGTGCGACTTCAGCCACGATCTCAACAAGGCGCTCCACCGGGATCTCCGGCGCGATCGCGTGGACGAGCCCGGCGACCTCAGCAACCCTGGGCTCCTGCGGAGGCTTCGCCACCGCGGCCTACTTCGAGCGCGGGCGACGGATCGTGGCCCGCACGGGCCGCAGATCGCCGATCGCACCCCGCGTCGCCTCTTCACCCACCGCGACCGGGGCCGCAGCCTCCCGGCGGGTGACCTGCACGAGGTCGTCGAGCGAGCACTCCAACGCGTCGCACAGCGCGGCGAGCACGTCGATGCGAACCCGCTGCGGTGCTTGCGTCGCCAGTCGGTACACCTGTTCCCGGGACAGGTCGACGCCCCGCTCCTCGAGCAACGGCTTCAGCTTGGAGGTCTGGAAGATCCCGCGCGAGGCCATCACGCTGCGGAGGTTCCATGCGGTCTCGAGCTCAACGGTCATCTGCTTCTCCTTCGATGAGGGCCTTCAATGCGTCCGCGAGTACCCGGTTCTTGAAGTCCGAGCTGACGGAGGCGTAGATCGAGGTCGTCGAAGCATGCATGTGCCCGACCTGCTCCTGGACGAATCGGTCGGCGTAGCCGAACTCGAGCAGGTGCGTCACGTACGAATGCCGGAGGCTGTGCAGAGTCAGGGCCTTTGACAAGCCGGCCTCGTCCCGCAGCTCCGCGAACCGCCGGTCGAGATAGCCGGCCGACAGTCGGGTGCGGCGTTCCGTCACCCACAGCGCGTCAAGACGGTATCCACGCCACCCGCGCAATTGTCGACGGCGGGCTGCGGAGCCGCGTGATCGTACTCACGACGTTCGACTTGGACGAGTACGCCTTCGGGGCACTCCGCGCGGGGGCGAGTGCGTTCCTCGTCAAAACTGCGACACACCAAGAACTCGTGGACGCCGTACGCGTCGTCGCTCGAGGCGATGCCATCGTGACGCCCCGCATCACACGGCAGCTCATCGACGCCTACACCGGCCGCGACCAGCCCGTCCCGGGCGGACAGGGCCTCTCGGTTCTGTCCCCCCGAGAACGCGACGTTTTCAACGCGATCGCGCTCGGCCTCTCCAACGGCGAGATCAGCCAGGCACTGCATCACCCGCAACGGTGAAGACGCATATCAACCGAATCTTCGCCAAGCTCGGCGTCCGCGACCGCGTGCAGGCTGTGATTCTTGCCCACCAGCTCGGGTAGACCATCGGTGGTCAAGCGAACTGATGCGCGAACGCGACGGGGCTGAGCCCTAGACGCCGCGGTGCCGAAGTGAGACACTTCTCTGTTCTACTTCGGGAGGTCACCATGGGCGACGATGAACCGGCGGTCGATTGGGAAGGCGTCATCCGCGAGATGATCACGCGTGCGACCGAGGCGGCGCCCACCGAACCGGGCGTCTACAAGATGCCGTGCGGTGAGTGTGTGGTCGATTTCTTCATCACCGCTGAGGGCGAGGAACGCTGGCTCGTCGCCGGGGACGACCGCTCCTACACTCGTGAGACCGTCGCGATCGCCCGTCACGGAGACCACCCCTGGGAGCGTCTCTACACGCTCGCTGACGCGGCAAGGGAAGTGGCGCGAGTCGCCGCCGCGAACGGCGGCGACATCGACCGAGTACTCGAGGAGCTGGTCGAAGCAATCGACGACCGCGAGGTCGAGCGGGTGGTGCGTGAGCGGGATGGCATGAGCGGTGAACCGCTCGAGGATCTGGCGGCGCGCTTCGGGGTCGACCTCGATGATCTCTAGGAACATCTACACCCGTCTAGCGAAACGATAGATATCCCTAGATTTCTCGAGGGCCACGCTCATCGAAGGAGGCCGGTGTGAGCCAGTATCCGTGGTTTGACTTCGACCAGGTGGACTTCGTCACCTCGGACCAGCACTTCAGCCACGCACGGATCAGCGAACTCGCCGACCGCCCGTTCGCGACCGTGGAAGAGATGAACGCGGAGCTGGTGCGACGGTGGAACGAGGTCGTGGGACCGGACGACATCGTCCTTCATCTCGGTGACCTCGCGCTCGGACCGATCGAGGAATCTGTCGGGCTGACCGAGCACCTGAACGGGCGACGATTTCTCGTGCCCGGCAACCACGACCGAGTTTCGCCGGCAACACAGTCAAGGCGCGCGATCGAACGATTCGCCCCGCTGTACGAGGCGGCCGGGTGGAGCATACTCCCCGAGGTCATCGAGGGCACCCGCCGCGGGTACCGGATCCTGGCATCCCACTATCCCTACAGCGGCGACTCGCACGGCACCGACCGGCATACGACGCACCGCCCACGCGGCGACGAGGGCGTTCCGCTGCTGCACGGTCACACGCATGCCCGCGATCACGGCCCCCACGGGCACGAGTTCCACGTCGGCGTCGACGCCCACGACTTCACGCCCATCCGCTTCACCGTCATCGACGAATGGATCCGCAGCCTGCCGGACATCGAGACACGACTGCAGGCCGCAACTCGGGAAGCGCGCACCGTGCTCGCCGATATCGTCGGCGGCGAAACCCCGGGCTCGGACGCGCTGTTCTACACACAGGGATACAACGAGCTCGTCATCGTTCTCGAGGAGCTTCTCGCCGCGCTCCCTCCCGACGAGGCGGACGGGTAGCCGGGAACAGGTCGCCGTTCGCGGTGGGGCCGGATCGGAGAGTGCGCGTCTCGGTCCGGTAGCGCACCCATCCCTGCCTTCGCCAATGCACCATCACGAGGCTCCGGACTGCGCGTGACGACCACGCCTCCTCGTGGTCGGCGTAGTCGGGGTCTTGTGCGGCGAGCTCGGTGAACAGCTCGCGGAACGTCGGCGGTTCGCCGTGCTCGCGGGTGTACCGGTGGATGATCTTCACAGCGCGACGCGCCCAGCTCGGCGCGCTCTTCGCTGACGTGAGCTCGGTGAACAGCGGCGCCAGGTGAGGTGCCGACCACGGCTTTTCGGTCCACCCGGAGTTGTTCCACTGCATCGTGTCGGGCTGGAGGACCGGCTCGCCATCCTCGGTAGAGCCGGGGCTCACCGCCGCGCCTCGGGGTCGACGGACGCGCGCAGTGAACCAGCGGGCGTGGTCGGCGGGGAGCTGAGCTCAGTCTGTGACCCGGCGTCCTCCGTCACGGCCATCAGCGCCGCGGTGTACTTCTCCCCTGTCACCTTCATGCGCTCCCGTGCTGCCCGTTGCAGACGACTGGAGGTCCGCTTCTTCTCGGTCATGATGCCTTCTTCTCTTCGGTAGGTGATGTGGTCTGGGTATGGGGGTCGGCGGCGAGGGCGCGATGGAGCTCGCGAGCGAGCCGTTCGCCGAGTGGGGTGAGGCGCATCGGCCTGTTGCGTGCCGCGGCAACGAACAGGCCCCCGCCGACGTCGGCGCCGAGGCTTGCGAGCTGGGCGCTCAGTGAGCTTTGGGTCGTGCGGATGGTCGCCGCGGCGGCGCGCACGTTGTCGTGCTGTGTGGCGATGAGGAATCGGCGCGCGCGTTCGATGGGGTGGCGGCCGACGAGGGCGCGCTGGAGGAGCCGTGACCGGCCGGCCAGTGGGTGAGGGGTGCGGTCGTGTGGGCCGGGTCGCATCGTGATGCCTGCCGCTTGGATGCGGTGCGCGATCGTGGGAGCGCTGCAGCCGACGAGCGCCGCGATCTGTCGCAGCGTCATCCCTTCCTTCTCGTACCGCTCGCGCAGCCAAGCCTCGTCGATGACGAACGTGGTGGGCCGTCCGCGGCGGAGGGTGCTGTTGCCGTCGGCGAGCACACGCGACACCGTCTGCCGCGATACTCCCGTCCGCCGTGCGAGCTCATAGGTGGTCGCGCCCTCACCGTATTGGGCGATGAGTTCGCGGCTGCGAGATGGTGTGTCGAGTGCGCCACGGACGGGTCTGGCCGTCGCCCACTCACCGACGGGGTCGCTGCGGACGGCGGGTTCGATGTGCGTCGACAGCGGGGGCGCCCAGCTGAGTGGCTCGTCGATCCCTCGGCGGAGCAGGAAGGCGCGGCCGATATCGTTCAGCTCGCGGCGCACGGTGTCCGGCAGCGTCTTCGTGAACGTCGTGACCGTCCGCGGAGATATCCCGGCCGCGTCCCATGCTTCCGGTGCGCGTCGCATCGAGTTGCCGGTGATGGCCCGGTAGAGGTGGGCGCGCGCATGGCGGTGTCGGGCGCCGGAGCCGGGTTGGACATTCAGTCGGGCGCACAGCTGCTGCCATTCCTCTTCGGGAAGGAGTTCAGTGCAGTCGAGTCTGCGGCGGCGTGCGTAGTCGATCGGTGTCTCGTGGCTGTCGAGGTAGGCGGCGAGGTTGAGGATCGCCGCGAGGGCGGGCGTCTCCGCGCCCGGCCTCCCGAACTCGCGCATCACATGAGTGACCTGACGAATGGGCGCCGTCGAGTCCAGGAGGGCGAGGGCAGCGGAGTGGGTCAGCCGTGTGCCGGTGAACACGACGGCCGCGGCCAGCGCGGAGGCGGCGACGTCGCCGTTGATGCGGCGTGGGGTGAGCGCGTTCGTCCATTCATCCCAGAGTTGTGCGGGCACCTTCCGTGCCCGCTCTTCCGGGTTTACGTCCGAGGCTGGCGCAGCTTGTAGGAACAGCGTCGGTCGTCGGGTGCGTCCGAGGGACGCGGCGATCAGTCGCTGCAGCTGCGGCGTCTGACCGGTGTACGACGTGCTCACCGCGAGGCGCCCAGCCAGCAGCCGAACCGCACGGTCGGGGTCTTCGAGTGCGGCGATCGCGATCGTCGTACCGACCGCGCCGCCGGCCGCTGTGGGCGGTCCCGCCCACGTCCACTCATGCTTGTCTCGAGGCACCGCCGCGAGGAGGTCCGTTTCCAGCTCTGGCATGTCGAGGTCGCCGCCATCGCAGAGCGTAACTCCTGCGGCGCGGGTGAGGAGACGGATGTCTTCGAGGACGGTGATCGCGGGTTGCGGGGCGTCCGCATAGATCCCGAACCGGCCCTCGCCGGTGGAGAGGATCTGCATCATTCGGCGCTGTGCGTGGAGCGCCGGGTCGGGTGCGGCGATGCGTTCGGGATGCGCGGTGAGGTCGCCGCGGCAGCGGCTCGCGATCGGGCCCGTCCCGGCACCGGCGACGGGATTGTGGCAGTGCCCGGGATGTGGGATCCCGGCGAGCGGGTGCCCGGTGTGACGCGGTGGCTTGTGGCACACCGGGCAGTTGTCGGCGAGGATGCGGCGGTGTCTGACGCACGCGAAGGTGAATGGGAACTGCCACGACATCCGCCACCTGCCTCCGGAGTCCGCCAGGCATTCGGGGCAGTACCGTCCCGCCATCCCGCCGACGGGGCAGCGGAAGCTGATCCGTCCCTGCCGGGTGTAGCGGATCGCGTGGCGTGCGAACCGCATCCGCGTCATCTCCTGGAACTGCGCCGCCGGGATCCCCGTCGACCGCTCCAGCCGGGACGCCTGCTCATCGGTGAGCTCGGTCGCCCACTGCGCGGCCATCCACGATGTCGCTGACACCGCCCTGCCGCCCTCCTGCTCCACCAGGCCGAGCGCGCACGCCATCTCCGCGACAGTCGCGCGGTTCGCGGCCGCCGAGGCCTCCAGC
The DNA here is from genome assembly GCF_037148715.1 of Microbacterium sp. MMO-10. NCBI lineage: Bacteria > Bacillati > Actinomycetota > Actinomycetes > Micrococcales > Microbacteriaceae > Microbacterium > Microbacterium sp. MMO-10. The sequence continues at coordinate 671,381 of NZ_JBBCSV010000001.1, forward strand.
CAGGAGTCGAACGGCTCATCCGGCAAGGGGCGGACCCGGAACGGAAGGACGCGCACGGCACCGGCCGTCTCGCTCATCAGGCGGCCTCCTCGCCGGTCTCTTCGGCGCCGTCGCTCTTCAGTCGGCGTCGGCGCCGCTCACGGCGTGCCCGATCCTCTTGGTCGTGCTTGGCCTGCAGCTCGGTGCGCTCCGTTTCTGCTCCCTCGTCGATGCGGATGTCGTCGAGGAGCTTCCGGTCGATCCGCTCGGCGCCGGTGCGGATGGCGCGGGACGCGCCGCGGCGGATGAGGTCCATGAGCGAGCCGATGTTGCCGGTGGTGCGGGCAAACAGGTACCGCGACATGTCGACGAGCATCCCTTCGTGCGCGTCCGCGAGCACGAGGGCCTGTTCGATGTGCCAGAGCAGGCTGTCCCACTCCTGGCGGGTCTGCTTGGTGCGCAGGCTGTACGGGTCGAGGCTGAGCACGGTCCAGCGGCGGAACGTCTGCGCCATCGCCGCTTCCTTCCCGGTCGCGCCCTCGCCGACGAGGCCGCGTTCGCGGAGCGCGACGCCGGCGAACAGGAAGGTGGCGCTGTACTCGTTGGACAGCCACTTCAGCTGGTTCGCGACCTCGACACCGTCGCGGGTGCGCATCTGGATGAAGTGCAGATCGTCGATGATCACGAGGCGGGTGTCGTGCCGTTCGATGCAGTCCGCGGCCGCCCGCGCCAGATCTCGGCCGGCCATCGAACGGTGCAGGATGCCCGCGGTCGCGGGGTGGGCGTAGAACCCGAGGATCATCATGTGCAGGCCCTTGATCGTGAGGCGCCCTGGGACGGTGATGTGGCAGACCGGGAGGTGGAGGATGTCGCGATCCTCGTCGAGGTACTCGCCCACTTCCGCGATCCGCTGACGGTGGAAGTCGCGCCCGAACGTGTTGACCACCGTCGACTTCCCGAGGGCCGGTGGGGCGTCGAGGGCGGCGGCGGATTTGACCCGGTCGGAGTCCTGCAGGTTGCTGTCCAGGATGTCGCCCAGTTGCAGGTGCACCCCGTGCACCTGCCGGGTGCGCAGCAGGATGTTCGCGTGCCACGCCCGCCGGTCCGCGTTGTACCGCGCGAACTCGTCCGGGCCGAGCGATCCGAGCTGCTCGGTCGTTAGCAACGCGGGCTTATCGCGCGGGGGACGTTCGGCGAAGTCCTTCCATCCCTCGTAGGTCGACAGGCTCCGCTGCCGGCGAGGCGCGTCGTGCTCGCCCGGGACTGTGGCGGTCATTGGATCATCTCCATCGGCTCGAAGTGGTAGTCGGATCGGATCGTGGGCTCGTCGATGTCGTCCTCGTCGTCGTCATCGCCCGTTTCGGGAATGTCGACGCGCTTGCGTGGGTCGCGGACCTCGCCGGTGAGCTCCCGTCCGAGATCTGTGGTGGGGTTCAGTTCGGCCTCGAGCATCCGCTGCACGGTGCGCAGCGACCACACCCCGTCAGCCGCGGGATCCTTCTCGTTGAGCTGCGCGGCCATGCGGGAACTCATCCGCCTCTCCGATGGGGTGAGCGCGCGTCCCGCGCCCCAGTCCTCGAGCAGCTGCGCGGCGACGTCGTCGACCTGAGAGGGGCGACCCTGGCGGATCGCGATCTTCTTCGCGTACTCCAGCGCGTCGAGGCTGAACGGTGTGTCGAAGGCTCCCTTGTGCTCCCACTCGAGGGTGTGCCAGGTGCCGTCCTCGGGGTCGTGGAAGTAGATCTGCGTCAAGTCGTCGGGGTTGACCACGAACGGCCACTCCGTGCCCTTGTCTCGGTGGATCGACCGGGCGCGGTTGCGGTACTTCGCGACCGAGTCTCCGGTGTAGCGCAGCTTGTGGATCTCGACGCCGTAGTGATTGAACTGCCGTTTCACCACCGGCAGCAGCTCGAGGAGAACGCTCCGGTCGATCGGCATCCGCAGTTGCCCGGCAACGGCGAGCCCCTGGTCGTATCTCTCGGCGGGGCTGAGCTTGACGCCGGGGAGGCGGGGATCCTCGAGGGAGTCGTGGGGTCGGAGGTGGTAGACCGTCGCGACCCATTCGCGGATGATCTGCTCCAGCTGCGGGACCGTGTAGACCGCGTCGGCTTCGACGTCGTCGCCGCGGCCGCCGACGTCCGCGCCCTTGTAGCCAGGGAGTTCCTGGAGGAACGTGTCGAGGGTGCGGAAGAACCTCTCGACAGGGCTCTTGTCGGTGGGCTGGTAGACGCGGGCCGGCTGGATGGATATGCCCAGGCGTGCGCACGCGCTGGTCACGTGCTCCGAGAGGTACGGTGCGCCGTGGTCGACGATGATCGTGTCGGGCAGGATCCCCGCACGGACGAACCGCGGGACGCGGATGCGCGTCGGGTCGACGAGCACGGAACCGGCGACACCGTGGAAGGGCCATCGTGCGCTCGTGCCCCACTCCGCGGGAGTGTCGAAGGGTTGGCACGCTTCCATGAGCACGCCGGATACGTCGATGGATTTCGTTGAGCCGGGCGTCAGCCGCATGCCGAGAATGCAGCGGGAGTAGAGGTCGATCGCGACCGTGAGGTCTGCGGCGACCCACTTGCCCGTCACCGGGGCCACGGCGAAGACGTTGAGCGGCGTCGTATCGAGGAGAACGTATTGGCCGGGCGCGGTGGCGTGCAGGCGTCCGTACGGAGCGGGCGGCCGGTTCGCGTTGGAGCGCTTGCGCTTGGTGCTCCCGGAGAAGGTCGCGCGGCCACGGGAGAGCTCGTCGAGGATCTTGTATGCGGCGCTTCGAGAAGGGGCGGCGACGATACCTGGCCCGTGGGTGCGGTCGGCTCGGGCGTTGACTCTCGCGATGATGATGCTTTTCGCGACCTTCGACTCCGGCGTCTGCTCATCGATGACCTCACGTGCCGCCGTGACCCAGCGGTCGTCGAAGTTGACGAGCAGATTGCCCGGCTGCGCCTTGCGGTGATCGATCAGTCCGATCTCGCCGGCATCCTTATACCGCGCCACCCACCTCGCGACGGTCCGGCGACCCTTACCGAGCTCGAGCGCCTTCGCCGCGATCCGCTCCTCGATGCGACGCTCCGGATGGTAGGCGAGCTTCGGTTCGCCCTCACGTGCGATCTCGGCCGCCCCCGACCGGTAGCCGGTGAGGACCTCTCGCACATGATCAGCGCGCTCGGCGGACACCGCGCGGGCCGCGTCGCTGGCATCGGCCCAGACGACACCCAGTGGAGCCGCGTCCTCATCGCGACTGTTTCCGGGGATGCGTGTCGTTCCTCCCTCAGCGCGGGGGCGCAGGAGGTCGATCATCCGCAGGCGCCGAACCTGCCCAGTTCGAGTGCGGACGACGACCGCGCCATCGCAGATCTCCGCAACAGTGCAGGCGTCGCCGTCGTAGACGATATCCACGCCTGGTTTCAGGGTCCACGTGCTGCTCATCGCTATCTCCTTCAAGTGTTGAGGTGGTGGTATCTCAGGCCCGCGTCACGATGCTCGTGGCGCTCAGAAGTCGAGTCAGGTCGGTGCTCAGCCGGCGAGCCCACAGCAGGTGCAGGACGAGCGCGCGTGCTGCGAGACGCCCGCCGGTGACGGGCACGATCGCGCGCACTGCCTCGCCGAACGCCATGGCCGATCTCAGCTCGCCGAGCGCGGCGGTGACGTCGCCGCCGGCGAACTGGAACGACCGGCGGTAGCCGGCAAGGAACTGGACGTTGCGCAGCAACACTTCATCGGGCTCGGATTGGACGCGGTACTCCCACCCGTGCGGTTCGATCACGCGCCGCGACCAGCTCAGCGAGTCACGCACCTTCGGGACGGTGAGCTTCGCGGCGGGCTTCACATCCACCACGCAGACGGTGTGGTCCGCGTGGACCATCAGATAGTCGGGAATGTGGCGACGGCGTGCGCCCTTGTCCTCCCCCTCGAGGAGGAACGGCTGAGAGAGAATCCAGTCGACGCGAGGGTCGAAGTCGGCCAGCAGCAGGTTCGCGTACTCGAGTCGCGACTCGTACCCGACATGCGCTTGCATGGTCGCCGACCAGTAGCTGCCCGAGAAGTGCCGCTGCCCCCGGTACCAGCGGAACTCACGCCACGGGACGGCGGCGTCGAAGACGCTCAATCGAGCTGACTGCAGCGGAACAACGTCCACCTCGCCACCCATTTTGCGAACCATCAGCCCGACATCCGCCTGGCGCGTTCCGCCCCGCGTCTCGAGTTGCTCGCGCGCCGTCATGAAGCCAGCGTGAGGGTCGAATCGGTCCGGGAGAATGCACGCTTCTGCCATAGATTCGCGAATTACGATTCAGGATCGCGCTCTTGATTTCCTGGGCTACTTCGGTATATGCGATTTACGAATACCAATGAATGTGACATTCACTGTAGTCGATGTCATATACACAACAGTCACCGTCAGGGATACAAATATAGGGACCACGAAATCAACGCGCGCAGGCCCGCCTGAACCCCACGTCGGCCGCGTGTGCGACACTCAAGGACATGACGATGTTGGAGCCCATCGCGCCGGAGGAATCCCGGCTCGTCTTCGGCAACAGCTACATGTACAGCGTCATGGTCGAGATCGCGGGCCTGCGCGGCGGGAAGTTCTCATCGAAGACGATCACCGACGCGACGAGACTCTCTCCTGGAATCGTGCATCCGCTGATCCAGAAGCTCCGCCGCGCGAACTTCATCGAGTTCGTGGAGCGCGTGCCTGGAGAGCGGACCATTCTGTATCGGGTCCGCGAGAATCCCTGGTGGAATGCGGCGAGCCAGTACGTCGAAGAGGATCGCGCTACCGAGCGCTCCGCATCGTAGGTTAGTCACCGTTGGGTCTCGGGCGGTGTCGGTATACACGCATGACGCCGTCGACTTCATTGAAGGATGAGACGGCGGTGTCCGAGTCCTTGAGCAACTCCAGGAACGGTGTCGGATCTGGGACGAGCGGAAGATCGACATAAGTGTTTGCGGGCTGAAGAACCTCGGCGTACGCACCGCCGAGTTGGGCCACGTATTGCGGTACGAGGCCGGGCACGGTCGCCACGGATGCGCTGAGCGCAGCGACCTTTGAGCTGGTCGACGCTCCCGACATCTGCATCAACTGTAGAGTTTCGGCTGGTAGGGGCTCGCGGGTCACCTCCGCCCAGGCGCCGAGCGCCTCAAGCACATCGGTTGATCCCCAAGCGGCGTTTCGAGGAATCGCATCAGCAAGCAGAGTCTTGACCCGGGGTGAGACATCGGGATTGCGAAGGAGCGACGCCACCAATGTCGCCGACGCGTTCGACGAAACGATCCAGTCTGGCGCCGTCTGAGACTCCACGACAAATGCTTCCTGTGCGTGCGCGGTGGCGAGAGCTTGGAAGGTGCTAGCGCTGTCGTCGAGCAATCCTGCGTTCATGAGTGCCGTGACAAGATCCGCCTCATCCCCCATCGATCGTGATGCTGGGACCGTGTCTACGAGCTGTCCGGCAAGCGTGACACGAGCGGCGACATCGAGCTCATCCTCAGAGACGAGGCGCGCGGCGAGAGTGATGCGCGCGGTCACGTCGGTCTCTGGCGGGACGGCGAGAGTGGGCGAAGCAGCGAGGTACTCGATCAGAGGAGCGTCCAGGGAGCGTACGGCGATGTAGTTCGTGACGTTCGCGAAGGTGAGGGGGAATCGGTGTGATTCAGCAAGAACGGGAAGCAGCGTCGCCGGCACTGCATTGATGTCTCGGATGAGCATCTCCGCGGGCATCCGCCGCGCGATCTCGCTTGCCGCGCCGGCCCTTGAAAGCTCCGCGGCCTCCATCACATCCACTGCCATGTCAACGTCGGTGATACTCGGGCGGTGGGATGCGTCGATGCTTGACAGGTACGCCTCGAAGTGCACGAGAACGTGGTCGAACGTCGGATCCTCGAGTTGCATGATTGCATCGAGCGCGATGTCGCCCCCGCCGACTGCCACCTCGAGGTTCGGCACATTTACCTCGTAACGGCGCGCGACCACGACAGACCGCTGCGCGGCCGGTGGGAGCGCTCGGATATCTGCGAGACTGACGCCGAGTTGGGTAAGCGCAGCAGTCGCTCGCTGGGGCGTACCGTCAGCACTCAGTTCCGTGAGGCGCCCTGGGTTCTCAGCGAGAAGTCGCTTGACGTCGTCGGGTACCTCGTACTCCAGCTCTGGATTCAAGGACTCGAAGGCGGCGACGACGAGATCGAGCTGATCCGCCGCGACGGCGGGTCCTTCAGTATCGATGAACTTGAAGACCCCGTCCCACTGCGCTGCGACGCGACTGATGAGCGTCGCTGGGAGCCGACCACGCTGCAAATAGCTGCGCATGAAGCCGACGGCGGCGGGGTCAGCAACGGCGAGAGCGGCGATGTTCTTCGCCAACCGACCGTCTTCTCGCGCCAGCAGCTGGTCGTAGATCGCGATGTTGAACAGCCCGGTCGATTCGAACGCGCGCGGGCCGCCGAGCTCGAGCACCGCGTCGACGTCCTTCTCGTCGAGTGGGTAGTCGTGATCCGGGGTGTCTGCTTGCAGGTGTTGGATCACGTAGGTCATCGCGGCTGCAGAGGCAATGACGCCGTAAAACTCGGAAGCGTAGAGTGCGAAGTTCCTATCGATCAGCCCTTCTGCGAGGAGGTCGTGCAGAAGCGGGTCGACGGTGCCGCGGATAAGTCTCGAGGAAGAGTCACTCGTCTGTCGCATCAGCAACTGTTGGAAGTCGGCCGTGCGGTACCACTGCAGCTCAGCGCGCGCATCCTCAGAAGCCGCCGCGGTATCGGCGACGACTTGGTCGCTCCAACGCGCCGGGACGGGCACGCCCAGATCCGCAGCGATCTCGTCAGCGGTGAGCTCGAAAAGAACCTCTCCATTCACGACGACCTGCAGAGCGTGGCCGGAGTCGATTGCCGCTTCCCAGAAGCGGGCAGTACTGAGCGCGGCGGGTGCCCAATCGGCTCCGCCAATTCGATAGGTCGCAGTGTGTCCACGCCTATGTACCCGTGGAAGCCAGCGTTCGACAAGATCTTGGAGCGCAGCGCCAAGTTGCTCAGCGCGCGCATCAGTCGCTGCAATCTGCGTACCCTGCTCACGCAGCGCAGCGAGCGTCGCCGACGCAGTATCCATCCCACTCGCGATGATTTCTCGCGAGCGTCGGTACAGCACGTCCAGCTCACTTGATCCGACCCGGATCAGCTCGAACTGCTTCATATGGGTGTTCTTGTAAGCAACAAGCGCGAACAACCCGCTTGAGGTGAGCCCGCCGAGCTTTCCGCCCGCCAGCACACGAGCGTGGAAGACCCGAAACTCGTTCAGGATGTTGCGCAGAAGCCGCATATCTGTCACGTGCTTCGCCACCACGCGGACCGCCTCGAAGGAGATCGCCGAGTCAACCTCGGCGGCCAGATCGAACAGGAGGTCGGCAGACGAGCGGTGTGTGATGAACGGCACGATCGGGACAACGAGCTCGAAGAACTTGGTTCGCTGCGTCGCCGCATCCGACAGTCCGCGGTCGGCCTGCCACACGCCCGGTGCTGCGTCCGGGCCATCCGGCGTATCGCGCGGCACCTCAAGGTCTTCGAAGATGCTGTCCCGGACAGCGTAAACGAAGTGGACCGGACGCTTTCGAAGTTGTCGCGACGTGTTGAGCACGGTGTTGAGCTCACGCAGAGACGCGTAGATTGTCGGGTCCTCGAACCGGTCCAGGTCCTCAATGATCACGATGTCGCGACGAGTCTTTTCAAAGAAGTAGACGATCTCGTCGAGGTACTCATCGAAGTAGCTGCCACCGTCGGACTCCGCGGTCAGGCTCACCGACGTCGCTGAGGTTCCCAGTTTGTCGATTCGGATCCGGTTGTGCAGGAGCGCCATAACCACGTACGCGATCACGCCGGCGATCAACGCTGCAGAAAGCAGCAATGGGACTCGCATGCCCTCGTTGGCGGGGGCGAGTTGGAACGGTGCTCCCCAACCTGTGATCCATAAGGTGAGTGCTATGAGGACAGCGACCAGCGCGGATGCAACCAGCGTTCGCCCTACTGGCAGCCTGCTGATCCTCTTGAACCTCGATCCCGGGACGCGGCTGGGGCGCTCACGATAGAGCAGCTGCTTGACGATCTCCTTCTGGATGTAGTTGTTGAGGTCGTCACCACGCTCAACACCGACGTCGCTGAGCGACGACAGTGAGATCTCAACCACGCGCTTGCCGAGCTGGTCTCGCACGCCCGCGAGCACGCTACTCTTCCCGCTGCCGTACCCCCCGGTCAACGCGATATTCCATACGCGCGCGCGTCGATCGTCGTCGGTGAGCAGGTCGACGAGCTCGTCGCGATAAGTGCCGTGCTGGTCGCTCACGAACCGTGGAACGAGCGACTCGAGCCTCAGTGGACTGGTCACCGTCTCGCTGGCATCAGTCACACCGAACCCCTCAATCGTCCACAGCAAATGGCAGGGATGCCAAGTGCCTGCCAACTACCCGTGGAATATGTCATTTCGGCGTGGAACCTACACGCCGTGTGGGTTCCCGCTCGAGATGGCATGAACCCCTCGCGATTCCACGGTAGTTGGCAACGGTTTCAGGGCCAGGATTCCACGCGAAATGGCATTTTCCTACAGTTGGTCCGACTCAACTCAGATGCCCGCTTGCGGCAGGCAGATCGACCTAGAGTGTGTTAACGAGTGAGCAGCCGCGCCGTTCAGAGGCGAGGGCGATCGCCGACGGGGCGGCTCACTCTTCTCCTCATCCCGGTGTTGCTCAGCGCGACCGGCGTCCTCGATCTCCGCATTCCTTGGCCGTGGCTCCATGGCGAGTCCGCGGGGGATCGTCCGGTCGAGCACTCACCCCTGAGAGCCCTGTCAAGGTGAGCTGGACCGGGACAGCCGCTGGAGTGCTCTATCTCGCGTGGCTGGCGTCCGCAACCCTGCGCCCCGGCGGCAACGGGCTATTCGAGACACAATCCCACGCGCGCGACTCCCGGTCGAAGCTGTTCCGGATGGGGCTCGTCACCAACCTGCTCAACCCCAAGGCCGCTGTCATGTAACTCGCGATCATCCCGCAGTTCATAGATCACGGGCAGGGAAACACGACCGCTCAGGGATTCGTTCTCGGCGGAGTTCAGATCATCGTCAGGATGATCGTCAACTCCCTCATCGTGCTGGGCGCCGGCACAATCTCCGGATTCGTGTCGACGCGACTCACATGGATCCGGCACCCCGCTCGGCGCAGTGGCGGTCACGCTGGCCAGAGAGGTCCCGCAATGCATCTCGCCCCTGAACCGGGCGATCATGCTGCAGGACCTCCGTGAGACGCCGCTCAGATAGACCGTCCTCCGGAAGCTCGACGAGTACGAATGACCCTTTCTGAAGGGATTGAACAGGACTGTTGTTCTGCACAGATTCTGCTAGGTAGAGTGGGATTCCATCCGACGGAACCCGCCGTCGGTGAACAAAGGAGTTCCAGAATGCGCATCGTCTTGGTTCATGGAGGTTGGCAGGGTGGTTGGGCGTGGGACGGCGTTGTCGCTGAGCTCACGAAGGCAGGCCACGAGGTATGGGCCCCAACCTTGCAGGGTCACGGTGACAACGACGACCGTGCAGGTGTCACGCTCTCGACCATGGCGGACAATCTCATCGGCCGGATCGCCGACAAGGGGTGGGACCGGTTCGTCGTAGTCGGCCACAGTGGCGGCGGCCCGCTCATCCAACTCGTAGCTGAGGCGATGCCGGAGCAGGTGGAGCAGGCGATCTTCATCGACGCGTGGGTACTCGCCGACGGCGAGTCGATCAATGCGATCCTCCCCGCCGAGTTGGCGAATTTCGCCCGTGGCACAGCCGCGTCCTCGCCCGACCAGAGCGTGCCGATCCCGCCGCAGCTATTCATGACGGCTTTCTTGCAGGACGGATCGGAGGAGCTTCACGCGCAGGTCGAGCCTCGTCTGGTGCCGTCGCCTGGCGGTTGGCTCGACGAGCCGATCCGTCTTCGGACGGCCGGCACCGGTGACGTGCCGAGCGGCTACATCTTCCTGCAAGAGGATCGGGCTGTGCCGCAGGAGTTGTACCGCGCATCAGCAGACCGGCTCACGAACCCCACGACCGCGAGCTCGCCGGGGAGCCACCAGGCAATGTTGACGCGCCCTGTGGAACTGGCAGCAGCCATCGTCTCCGTCATGTCGTGACGACGTTTCGCTCTTTCGCGACTTCCGCTGGGACCGTCGCTTACGCCGAATGGCTGCCCGGCGGCCCCGCCCGTGCGACGGTGCTGCTCGTTCACGGCGGGGGGGGTGGGCCCCGATGGCTGGAGTCGAGCGATCGGCGGGCGACCCGGGTGGGCGCCCCGTCTCGCCGAGGCCGGATACCGCGCGGTCGTGATGACGTGGCCTGGGTTGTCGGCTGGCGGCGCATGGGACCCCGACACGCCGCTGGATGGGGCGGCGGTCGCCGGCGCGATCGTGGAGCTAATCGCTGCGCTCGGCGGCCCGGTTGTCCTCGTGGTCCACTCCATGTCCGCCGCTTTCGGCTATCGGGTCGCTTTCCACCATCGGGATTCACTGATCGCCCTAGTCGCGCTGGCGCCCGCTCCCCCCGGGGATATCCAGCCCGAGCCCGCCGTGCTGGAAGAGGACGCCGATCACATCGTCGTCCAGGGACGCCCGCTCACCTGGAGGCTTCCCCGTCGCGGCTGGTGGCATCCCGGACCAGAGTTCATCGAGGCGAAGCTGGTCGGTGCGAGCGAGCAGTTCCCACCCGGTCACCTGGACGAGCTCCGTTCACAGCTGGTGCCAATCCCAGCCGGGCTCCTCCTCGAGCGGCAGAACGTCCGCGGTGCGCAGGTCCACATCGGCGACAGGGAGTTGGACGGCCTACCGACCCTCGTGATGGTCGGTACCCACGACACCGATCATCCGATCGAGTCGGACCGCGCGACTGCAGACTGGCTCGCCGAGCGGGGCGGCGATGTCAGGTTCGTCGCGTTGACGGCAGCGAACGTGGCTGGCAACGGCCACATGCTGATGCAGGAGTCGAACAGCGATGCGGTGCTCAACCTGGTGACGGAGTGGCTCGGTCCAAATGTACGCCCGCGGCGGTGAGGATGGTGCAGTTGATCGCGACCCGGGCTCCGGACATCTGTGATGGCCTGACTACAGCAGGAGCCGTTGCTCAGCAAGTTCCTGCAGCAGGAATCGCCAGAGATGCCCGTCGTTGAATGCGTCACCCAGGTCGGGCAGGTCGGCGAGGTCGTTGTCATCGATCGGTATAGGCTCGGCCCCTGCCTGCAGAACGGCGAGGTGCACGCGAGCGAGGCTGTCGACATTGATCGCGCGGATGACGGCCTGCGGGACGCTCTCGCCGACGGCCGTGAGGCCGTGACCGCGCAGGATGCCGACCGGCCGCGTGCCGAAATCGTCCGCCATGGCCGTCGCGCGTGCGTGGTTGCGGATCAGCGCAGACGAGGGGTGCGCGGGGATGCCGTCGCGCGCCATCCGCATAGCGGGGATGTTGAAGGCACCGACAATCGGTAGCAGTGTCCGTCCGGTTAGCGAGAACGCGACGACAGCCGGCGGATGCGCGTGGACGACGGATCGGGCCGCAGGATTGCGGCGCAGCAGCTCAAGATGCAGAGACAGCTCGTTCGGCGCCCGGTACCCGCCGGCGAGCTCGAACGATCCCTCGAGGGGCACGGCGAGGATGTCGTCGGCGGTGGTGAAACGCAGCCCTCGCTCCTGCGGTCCGCGGGCTCGGATGAGGACGGTGTCGTCGTCGACCCGCAGGCTGACGTGCCCGAGGATGTCGTCCACGAGCCCCCGGACCGCGAGCACGCGGCAAGCATTGGCGACGAGCATGCGTTCGTCGACGTAGTCGTTCATCATCCACTTCTCCTTCGAGGCGTGATCTCCGATTGCGAATTCCTGGAAAATCTAGCAGAATCAGATTCTGTCTTAAAGAAAACCGGTCTCGACCGACATCATCTTCAAGGCGCGGAATAGGACTCTGACATCAGGAAGCAGCGGCCCAATGGCGAGCAAGACGACGATCTTCGAGGACGTGCGGCGCGGCATGATCCCGGCGCACATCTATAACGACGAGGAGATCTTCGAGCAGGAGAAGAGCAAGCTCTTCAGCCGCGCGTGGATTTTCGTCGGACATGAATCCGAGATCCCTCAGCCCGGTGACTACGTGGTGCGGCATGTGCTCGACGACTCGTTTATCGTCGTGCGCGACGAGAGTGGTGAGATTCGGGCGCACTTCAACATGTGCCTGCACCGCGGGATGCAGGTATGCCGCGCCGAGGTCGGCAACGCCTCCCACTTCCGTTGCCCCTACCACGGGTGGTCATACCGCAACGACGGCCGGATTATGGGCCTCCCGTTCCACGAGGAGGCCTACGGGGGTGAGGCAGGGTTCAACAAGAAGGGTGCACGACTGCTCCCGGCGCCGAACCTGGACACATACAACGGTCTGATCTTCATCAGCATGGACCCGAACGCGCCGACCCTGCGGGAATACATCGGCGACTTCGCGTTCTACCTCGACTACTACACCGGGCAGAGCGCCAAGGGCATCGAGCTGCGTGGCCCGCAGCGGTGGCGCGTCAACGCGAACTGGAAGATCGGCGCCGAGAACTTCGCCGGCGACATGTATCACACGCCCCAGACCCACACCTCGGTCGTCGAGATCGGGTTGTTCCGTGAGCCGAAGGCGGAGAAGCGCAAGGACGGCAACACGTACTGGGCCGGCAACGGCGGCGGCACGACCTACAAGCTCCCGCCGGGCAGCCTCGAGGAGCGGCTGCGCTACGTCGGATATCCCGACGCGATGATCGAGCGGATGAAGGAGCAATGGTCGCCTGAGCAGCTCGATGTGATTGGCCGTGACGGGTTTATGATCTCAGCGGCATCGCTCTTCCCGAACATGAGTTTCGTGCACAACTGGCCGAAGGTGGAGGACGGGGACGACGTGCTGCCCTTCATCTCGATCCGTTCGTGGCAGCCCATTAGCGAGAACGAGACGGAGGTCTACTCCTGGTTCGCGGTCGATGCCGAGGCGCCGGAGGAGTTCAAGGAGCTCTCGTACAAGGCCTACCTTATGTGCTTCGGTAGCACGGGAATGTTCGAGCAGGACGATGTCGAGAACTGGGTCTCGCTGACCACGACTGCCAAGGGTTCGATGGCTCGACGGCTCCTGCTCAACAGTCGGATGGGGACTCTCAAAGACGACACTCCGGTCGTCGCTGCGCTGACGCCTGAACAGTTCGCCGGTCCAGGCGTCGCGCACGTTGGTTACGGCGAGTACAACCAGCGTCATCTGCTCGATCGTTGGGCCGACTACCTCGACACCGATGACGAAGTCGAGGTGCAGGTCGCGAGCATCGGTACAGGCATCACCAACAACGGGGAGGCACCCGCATGATGAACACCGAGACCGGTGTCCAGATTTCCGGGCAATCGCCTCTCGGCGCCCACGCCACGCGCGCCGATCGAGTCGGGCGGTCCCTACTGTTCTCCGACGAACTGCATCTCGAGGCGCATCGTTGGTTGATTGAAGAGGCTTACACCCTCGACGAGCAACGGTACGAGCACTGGCTTGAGACGCTTACAGAGGATATTCACTACATCATGCCGGTGCGTCAGACGACGGCTCTCGGGTCTTCCTTCACGACGGCGAGGGGGATGTCGCACTGGGACGAGAATAAGTACTCGCTCAGCCGCCGGGTCGCGCGATTCCTGACTGAACACGCTTGGACGGAGGACCCTCCCTCACGCCTGCGTCACTACGTGACGAACGTGCGTGTGTTCCTGTCCTCGGTCGAGGACGAGCTCATCGTCGACTCCGCCGTCCTGCTGTTCCGCAGCCGGGGAGACGTCAACGAGCCGTCAATCATCTCCGCTCACCGCGAGGACGTATTGCGTCGCGTCGGTGACGACCTGCAGTTGGCACGTCGGGTGATCATGGTGGACGAGTCGGTGCTCCGCACCCAGAACCTGGCGATCTTCCTGTGAGCGGCCTCGACTGGGAGGGTGCCGACGTCGATCGTGATGCCGCGGCGGCTGCGGCGGCGGAGCGCGAGCGTCTTGTCGCCCGCACCGTCGGAGAGCCGCTCGTCATCGCCAACGAGTTTTCGGAGATCGAAGTGCGCCGCGTGGAAACTCACAACGGCACGAGGCTACTGATCGACGCCCCGAAAACTGGCCAGTGGATCGCGATCGACCCCATGGAACTCGAGGCCCTGACCTGGCAGACCACGCAGACGTTCTCCGAGATGATCGCGCGGCCTGACCAGCCGATGTTTCCCGAAATGCGACCGCAGTAGAAAAGGAGAGACCGATGGCACGGATCATCGCCGACCGCAGCGCCTGCCAGGGCTACGCCAATTGCGTTGTCGCCGCGGGCGACTACTTCGACCTAGATGACGACGCCCTAGTGATCGTTCTGCGCGAGGACCTGCCCGACAGTGACCGCAAGCGAGTAGAGGAGGCGGCGCGCAGCTGCCCCGTCTCCGCCTTGGTTGTGGAGGACTGACGTGTCGCGGGTCGTCATCGTCGGCGCCTCTGTTGGTGGGCTCAAGACCGCCCAAGCCCTTCGAAGCGAGGGATTCGAGGGCGAGATCGTCCTGATTGACCAGGAACGCCATCCCACCTACGACAAACCTCCGCTCTCGAAGAAGTACCTCACCGGTGAGACGGCGCGACACGAGATCGAGCTTCTCTCCGAGCACGAGACGCGGGGGATCGGAGCCATCTCAATCTTCGGCACGCCCGCGGCATCCCTCAACCTCGAAGGCCAGGTTGTGACGCTCGAGGACGGTACAGCCGTCTCATACGACACACTCGTGATCGCCACCGGGTCACGCGCCCGTCGCTCTCCGTGGGGTGAAGGTGAGCATATTCACTTGCTGCGTACCAGCGGCGATGCCGAGCGCTTGCGGGATGAGCTGGCCACAGCGCGGCACCTTGTGGTCATCGGCGCAGGCTTCATCGGGGGGGAGGCTGCCGCAACCGCGATCACGGCGGGCGTACGGGTCAGCATGGTTGACCCGTTCCCGGCGCCGATGTCGCGGGTGCTCAATGCCGAAGTCGGCCAGATCTTCAGCCGCAAGTATGCCCAGGAGGGCGTCGAGGAGTACTTCGGAAGGACAGTCGAAGGCGTCGAACAGACGGCAGACGGGGTGCGCGTGGTGCTCGATGGCGGCGAGATCATCGAGGCCGATGCAGCTCTCGTCGGTATCGGAGCTGTGGTCAACACAGAGTGGCTCGAGGGTTCCGGCATCGAACTCGACAACGGGGTGACCTGCGACTCTGGGCTGCGGGCCATCGGGCATCCTGAGATCTTTGCCGTCGGCGATATCGCACGTTGGGCGAGTGCGTCGCGCAACGTCTCGCTGCGCCTCGAACATTGGACCAATGCCGTTGATCAGGCTCGCGTCGTCGCACACAACATCGTCCACCCTGATGATTGCGAGGACTACGACACGACCGAGTATGTCTGGAGCGACCAGTACGACTGGAAGATCCAGGTGGTCGGGCGCACCGGCGCCGACGACATCGTCATCATCGGGTCCGAGGAGGACCAGCGCTTCGCCGTACTTTACTCGGAGAGTGACGACTCACTGACCGGCGCGCTCGTCGTCAACTGGCCGCGGGCGCTCGTTAGCACGCGGCGAGCGGTGGCTACGAGAACCGATCGAGCCGAGGTCGCGGCGCGCCTGACCGGCGACGGCGCGCGGTCGGTCACGCCCGCGGTCTGAGGATGGTCCCCGTGACCACAAGGCGATACGATTTCTGTTGTGCAGAAATCGCCCGGCGACGGTGTAGCGCCCCAATACCCGATCGAGTCAGTGGACAACGCACTGCGGTTGCTCATCCTTCTTGGCGAGCGTACGGAGGTAAGGCTGACCGACGTCAGCGCCGAACTCGGGGTGGCGTCTTCGACGGCGCACCGCATCCTCGCAATGCTCATCTGGCGCGGATTCGCCCGTCAGGATCCGCGCACGAAGACCTACGGTCCGGGTCCGACACTCACGAGCGTGGCCTTCTCAATTTTCCGGCGCATGGATCTTCCGCGCCTGGCGCAGCCGATCCTCGAGGATCTCAGTTCCTCGATGGGCGAGACGAGCCATCTCGGCACCCTCGAAGGCGCGAACGTCCGCTTCATCGCGGCGTCCGAGCCGGCGGCGGCAGTCCGCGTCGCCTCACGCCTCGGACGGGAGATCCCGGCGTACGCGACCTCGACCGGCAAGGCGATGCTTGCCAGCCTGCCGACAGAACAGCTCGGGCGCTTGTTTCCAACGGACTCACTCCCCGCGGTGACCTCGCATACCGTTCAGTCCCTTGCGGACCTCGAGAAGGAACTCGAAACCGTTCGGCGCCAGGGCTACTCGACGAACCGCGAGGAGAGCGAGGACGGTGTGGCATCGGTCGCAGTCTCGGTCGCGAACTCAGCAGGCATCAATCTCGCCATCAACCTCGCTGCCCCAGTCCATCGTCTTCCGGTCTCGAAAGTCGCGACCTTCGGGCGAGCACTCAAGGACGCCTCGATGCGGTTGAGCGAGGCGTTGGGCTAATCACGGGGGTGCTCCAGTGAACCCCGCCCCGATCCCGCTCCTCCACGGACACTCGATTCCGCGTCTGGGTCTCGGCACGTGGCCGCTCAAGGGCGACGCGGTGCACGAGATGGTCGCGCTGGCGCTCGACATCGGCTATCGACTGATCGACACGTCTCACAAGTACCTCAACGAGGCCCCGGTTGGCGCGGCGATCCGAGAGAGCGGGATCGCTCGCGAGGAGATCTTCGTCACCAGCAAGTTCAACAAGGAGAATCACAGCGTAGATGGTGTCCAGCGCGCCTATGACGAGAGCCTCAGACGGACCGGGCTCGACTACCTCGATCTATTCCTCATTCACTGGCCAGTGCCTTGGCTCGACACCTACGTTGCGGCCTGGCGGGGTCTTGTAAGACTCGTCGAGCAGGGGCGGGTCGGGGCGATCGGCGTCTCAAACTTCAAACGACCACATCTGGAACGGATCGTCGCCGCTACCGGACGCGTGCCCGACGTCAACCAGATCCAACTGAGTGCCGACCTGGCGCGCGACGATATCCGTGATCTGCACAAGCGGTGGGGCATCGTGACCGAGGCCTGGAGTCCGCTCGGGCGCGGCGGCCCCTTGCTCACACATCCCGTCGTGGTAGACATCGCAGACCGGGTCGGTCGCACCCCCGCGCAGGTGTTGTTGCGGTGGCATGTGCAGCACAACATCGTCCCGATTCCGCGCGCGGACGACCCCAGACAGCTGCGGGAGAACGCGCAGATCTTCGATTTCAACCTCACTCACGACGACCTTGCGGAGCTGAGGAACCTCGATCGCGGTGAATCAGCGGCACGAGATTCCGACTCAAAAGAGAACGGACATTAGCGCGTTTCTCCCTGACTCGATCGCGTTTCAAGTTTCAGGGGCCGAGCGATCACGTCGAATCCGGAAACGATCAATTTCGGGATGCGTGCGGAGGCTAACCGTTGTCGAGCAGTTCGAGCAGCCGTGTAGTTACGCGCCAGGTTCGGACTGTCATCTGTTGAAACATCGGCATAGCGAGTACGCGCTGAACGCGGGTCTTGGTCGCTTGCGCGGCTACCCGCGAGAAGTACAGGACACCCGGCCCGATTGCCATCGCGTCGACGCCCTCGCGCATTTCGGGAAGATCTGCAAACGCCGCTTCGGCCGTGAGGGGATCCTTTACGAAGAACACTTCGCTGCGTAGCCGATCTGATCCGTGGTCCGATGGTGCTTGGGCGATAATCGCTGCTAGCTTCCAACAACGTCGCCGGCCAGTACGGTCGGAACCAAGACAGTGCTCAACGCTGTAACCGGGCTCTATGCAGCCCCACGAATTTTCTGCCCGAAGGAACAATGCTGACGAGCTACACGGAAGATTCAAACTCGATGCTGGAGTCGGCTGGCGATGCGGCAGAGGATGACTGCTCGGCTTCCGATTCGGAACCATGCGAGAGGTCGCCGGGGGCCGGTTAGGCGCACCTTGCGGGCGCGGGTCGTCACTGCGATCACGGTTCCCTCGTCGAGTACCTCTTCCAGCGAATTCAGCATGCCGTCGAGGCCTCGTGCAGCATCCGGTCCGTGCCACGCTGTCTGCTCGCCGTAGGGGATATCGGTGACCACGACATTGGGGCGTCGCCCGTTCAACGCGCGCCGGAGTTGTGCGGGGTCGAAGACGTCGGCTGGTGCGATGTTGTAGTCGAATGAGCCGTCGCCTGACGCGAGCCGGCGAGCGAGTCGCTGTGCAGCGGCGGCGGCATCGAGGTAGGCGGGTTTGCTCAGGCGCTCGGCGCGGGCCTGCAGTTCATTCGCGCGGGCGGTCATGCCGTGCTTGCTCAGAAGGGCGAGGTTCTTCCGGGCGAGTTCCAGCGCCGCGTGATCGACGTCGGAGCCGAGGACGCTGGTGATTCTGTCTCTATGCAGGAGTGTGAGAGTGGTGAGGAGGTGGCCGCTGCCGCAGCATGGATCCCATACCTGGGCGGTGGGGTTCGGGGTGAGCGCCAATGCTCGCTGGAACATCTCGCTGGCGAGGCGTGCGGGGAAGGCGGGGAACCCGGGGGCAGAGTGGAGCACGCCGCCGGAGAGGTCGGCGTAACTCTCTCGCGTGACGGCGTAGCGGTAGGCCATTCGCGTGCCTATGCCCGTCCGCGCTGGCGCGCGGCCTCGTAGAGAGCGATCGATGCCGCGTTGGCAGCGTTCAGCGAGCTGGCGGCGCCGCCGATGGGGATGCGTGCGACGACATCGCACGCATCGCGCCATCCCGCGCTGAGTCCGGCGTTCTCATTGCCGATCGCGAGCAGGACGGGGCCTGTCAGATCCACGTCGGCGATGTCGTCGGACCCGTTCTCGTCGGTTCCGACGATCGTGAGGGGGATGCCCGCAGCGCGTTGCTCCCGTACCCAGGTCACCAGTGGTTGATGAGATGGTTGTCGGATCACCGGCACCGCGAACAGCGACCCAGTGGAGGCGCGGACGGCTCTGGGGTCGTACGGATCTGCGCCGTGTCCGGTGACGATCAGGCCCGACCCGCCGAAGGCATCCAATGAACGGATGATCGTGCCGATGTTGCCGGGCAGGGAGGGGCGGTCGAATGCCATCCCGAGGAACGACGGCCCCATAGGTATGCGAGACAGCTGATCGTCCGGCACGGCGGCTACGGCGATCAGCTCGGGGGAGCCGTCGTCTTGGTCGCTCAACTGATGCAGCAGCTGAGCCGCGACGGCTACCCGCTCGCCTCCTGATCCTTCGATAACCTGTGCACCCCACCGCGACAGCGGCCGATCCGCGTCATAGAGGACTGCGCGGATCGGCCAGCCCCGCTCGAGTGCGAGGCTGATGGGGCGCACACCCTGCACGATGAACTCGCCGGCCCGCTGGCGCTTGTTGCGGTTGTGGAGCAGAGCTTCCCACTGTTGGAATCTTGCGTTCGGCCGGGAGACGCGCAGAGTTGGCTTACGCGCGTTCAACGGGAATCCAGACCTCGGCGGTTGCGGCGCGCTGCTCGCCTGGTCGGCGCTCAGTGACGATCGACGGCCCCGGACGCAGGCGCCACGGGTGTGACGGAAACCACTCGCTGACAATGTCCATCCAGGCCGACGCAAAAGGAGCGCCCGTGCGGAACACCGCCCATTTGCCGGCAGGAACCTCGATCACATCGAGGCGCTCAGGTGCGGGCGGAGCCGCATCGAGGGCGACACCGACCATGAACGTGAACCGACTGTTCACTGCGTAGTCGGCGTCGACCTCCGTACTCACCTGAAGCAGACCCGAGGGCTCCGAGCAGCCCAGTGCTCGGAGCCGCTCCACGTTCTCCGCAGACAGCGCCGTGATGTGTGCCTCGACATGAGGATTCCGGAATTCCGACACGACCGGGACGCACGCGGCGTAACCGATCAGGCGGAAGGCCGTCCGCTCGACGATACGGGCGTCTAACATGCTTCCCTTCAGCTTGGACTCTCGTGGTGCGAGACGATTTCCAGGGTGTTCGTCACGCCGGGTCCAGCGCCCGACAATTGGAGACCGATCAAGTCGGGTGAAGGCGCCCGGGACGCCTGATGGTGTGTGGTGTTGCGTGTCGTCGGACGTCGCCGGCCGTCACGAGCCGGCCCGCTCGGATCGGAGTCGCACGTTCGGACAAACCACTGCACCCCGGCAAGCAGAATTGGAATGAAGGGAGGCTTGTGTGATCAGTGAGCTCAACAGGCTCATCGAGGTCGTCGAAGCGGATCTGTCCGACGACCTCGACATCGGTGCGCTGGCTGCTTCCTTCGGCACCACGGAGTACCACTTGCGGCGGATGTTCGCATCGCTTGTCGGCATGCCGTTGTCCGAGTATGTGCGGCGTCGGCGGATGACGGTCGCCGCGGCCGACGTCATCGCGGGCGATCCGCTTCTCCAGGTTGCGGTTCGATTTGGTTATGGCTCGGCCGAGGCATTCGGACGTGCGTTCCGGGCGGTCCACGGTGCGGCGCCTATCGAGGTGCGGACGAACGGCGGCCCGCTTCGGTCACAGCCGCAACTCACGCTGCGACTGACTGTCCACGGCGCCACGTCGATGGACACGCGTATCGTGGATCGACCCGCGTTCCGGCTCGTCGGCCATGCTGCACGCGTTCCGCTCATCCACCGGAGCGCGAATCCTCACATCCAAGCGCACGTCGCTTCTCTGCCGGCGCACGAGCACGCGCGACTGACGGCGCTCGGCAACACGGATCCTCACGGACTGCTTCAGATAAGCGCAGATGTCGATTCCGACTACACCGAGGGAAGCACACTGACCTATCTGCACGGCGTTGCCCGGGACGCCGCGACGACCACGCCGGAAGGACTCGACGTGATCGAGGTTCCTGCCGGCACGTGGGCTGTGTTCCGGGCATCTGGACCATATCCCGCGGCTCTGCAGGAGACGTATGCGGCATCGGCATCCGAGTGGTTTCCGTCGAACCCGTGGCTGCTGCGACCAGGCCCCTCGATCGTCGCGATCCTCGATCGCGCTGAAGACTTCCGTTCCGCGACGACGGAGTTGTGGCTGCCGATCGTCCGCCAGCGTGATGACGTGTAACCGCGACACGACCATGACCTCGCTACCCGAGGGGCGCGACTTCATGCCATCCCGATCTCGCGGACGAATGTCTACACGGTGTCCATCTGGGCGATTCGCTCGTCTTCGGCTGATCGCTCGTGTATTTCGGGATTACGCGGACGCGGTACTGTGCGGAAGCAACGACTCTCGAAGGACGACGATGAGCATTGCATTCCTGCTGACCACCCTCGTGGTGGTCGCCACCCCCGGCACCGGCGCCGTCTACTCGATCGCCGCTGGGCTCTCCCGCGGCGCAAAGGCTGGCATTATTGCGGCGTTCGGCTGCACCCTCGGGGTCATCCCTCACATGGTGGCCGCGATCACCGGACTGGCCGCGATCCTGAATGCCTCCGCGATCGCGTTCCAGACGATCAAGTGGCTCGGTGTCGCCTATCTGCTTTACCTCGCCTGGCAGACATTCCGCGACAAGACGATGATCGACGGCGACGCGAACCCCGCCCCGGTTTCGTTCTGGCGGGTCATCCGTACCGCCGTGCTCATCAACCTGCTTAATCCGAAGCTGACCATCTTTTTCTTCGCGTTCCTCCCTCAGTTCGTTCCCGCGGGCGAGGCGAAAGGCACGTGGCACATGATCTGGCTCAGCCTTGTGTTTATGGCGTTGACGTTCGTCGTGTTTGCGCTGTATGGGGTGTTCGCCGCGGGGATGCGCAACCAGGTCATCACGCGCCCGAAGGTCATGGCGTGGCTGCGTCGCACCTTCGCGGGCACGTATGGGCTGCTCGCCGGCCGTCTCGCCCTCGAAACCCGCTGATGCAGCTCAGTTCATGACTCGGCGCTGCGCGCTCATTTCCCTCAGCTCGCCGTCGCGACACTCACCCTCGATGGCGTGACCGACACGGCGGACGTCTCGGCGACCGCGGCACCATTCCGCGAGCGGGCCTCCATGCGCCTCTCCGAACGACCGGAGAGCGAGTTCCCCGAGATCGTCGCCTGGCGGCGCGCATTCAGTCAGATGGGACTCAAACCCACCCAGTACCGGTGCGCGTCGGAAGCGCTGCCACGCTGATTCAAGAGCGACGGGGAATTGCCCTCGATCCACCCGCTCGTCGACCTGTGCAACGCCGTCTCACTCGCTTACGCGATTCCCATCGCCGTGTTCGACCTCGTCCACGAGGCGCCCCTGCCCGGTGGCAGCGGCACCTGGGCGGAGAAGGTTCTCGTGACCAGTGCCCACGTCGCGCGCGTGCCCGACGGCTTGGCGCCGGCGGCCGCTCACGCGGAGTCAAGTACGTGATCGAGCTCTGACAGCGCCGGACGTGAACGCCGGGGTCCTCGCTGCGCCCACGAGTTGTTATCGATAGTTCAGGGCGCTCGTGCCCGTCATTGTGGCGCTCGTGGTGTCGGCCATTTGCTTCACGATCATCGTCGCGGGCTCCGGATATGAATCCGGCCACGATGAGTGGAATTGGCACGGGCCACGGCAGACTGCCTACGCGCGTTGTTCCATGCACTCGTGGTCGTCAACAACATCGGTGCGCTGAGCATCTGCTCCCGTTCGGAGGGGGTGAGGGGAGGATCGCCGATCGGTAGCCGACCTTGCATTCCAGTAACAGACGCTCTCGGTGCGGTCTGGGTTGCTTGGGCCAGCCGGAATCTTGCCGCGCTGCGCCAGCGAGTCGTTACGCTCGGCAACGCTCACTAACTGGTGCCGAGGTCCTTTCCGAGCTTGGCGTACAGCTCTATCACCGACCGGGGTGGATCTCGTATCGGGTTCGCTACCCGCGGCGGGCTTGCTCAGGGGGCGAGCCGAGGATGACGACTCCGAGCGGCTCGGTGACATCGACTTCATCCCGGTAGCGCAGAAGCGCGTCGATGAACTCCTGCTGCGCGGGGGACGGAACGTAGGTAGACCGAGTGATGAGGAGTGCGCGGCGGTCGGCCCATTCCTCTGCCACCGGATGTATGGCAGCAGGCAGTGTGGGAGAGCGGCTGACGGTCCCATACGGGACGATCGCCGCGCCAGCCCCAGTGCTGGCGACGGCGTACACCGCGTTGAGGGTTGGCAACCGCACGCGGTACGCCGGTGACACACCGAGGATGCGCGCCTGCTCGTCGATGAGTGTCTGAAGCGGGTTTGCCGCTGGCAACCCGATCAGCGGCCCCCGCATCACCTCCTCGAAGGAAGGAGCCACGTCGTCTCCGCGGAACACCGAGCCACGAACGACGACAAGGGGATCCGCCCATAACTCACGAGCGATCAAACCGTCGCCCGTCGGTGGGAGGGAAACGATCCCGAGGTCAGCACCCCCCTCGCGGACCCGAGACGCGACCTCGACGCTGCTTGTCTCGACCACCGCGATCCGCATCGTAGGGAATCGTGCGAGAGTCGCGGCCAGGAACTCGGTCAAGGTATCGACGGCTGATGTGTTGCTGGCGAGCCGGATCTCGTGGGCAGAGTCCCCGCGCAGCCCGTCCATCGCCTGCCGCAGTTCATCAGCACGTTCGAGAAGGGCACGGGCATGTATCGCCAGGGTCGTGCCGGCCGTGGTCGGCACGATCCCACCTCGTCGACGCGACAACAGCTCGACTCGCTCTTGCCGTTCCAGTAGAGCGATCCGGCTGCTGGCCGACGACAGCGAGACCCCCACGGCGCGGGCGCCCGCCGTGATCGAGCCGGCGTCGATGATCGCGACGAACAGCTCCAGATCCCGCAAGTTGGGCGCCACGAACTAGCTTTCGGATTTCGCGTACATCCCTTCCGATTCTATCAACCTGCGTCCAGCGCACTTTTGGAAGCCTTGAAGGCCTCCGGGACATCTTGTGACCCGGGCGAGGAGGAGGCCAACGTGCTGATAGAAATCGCGCCGCTTCTGCGAGGAGCGGCGGTCGTCGGCGCAGGCTTCCTTGCAGGAGGTCTGAACGTCGTCGTAGGCGCGGGGACACTGGCGTCCTTCCCCATCCTCGTTCTGCTGGGGTTTCCGCCGTTGACGGCGACGATGGCGAACACGGTCGGCATCGTGCCCGGCAGCCTGTCGGGGGTATTCGTCTACCGACGCGAGCTGCGCGCACACTACCGCGTTACTCGCCTACTGCTTCCCTCATCCAGCGCCGGCGGCGTCACCGGCGCGCTCCTCCTCCTGCACTTGTCCGCCGACATCTTCGCTGCCGTCATCCCTTGGCTGATTGGTATCGGTACGCTTCTGGTACTCAGCGGACCCGCCATCAAGAACCGCATCGGCCGCGTGGCGGCAACCGACGACGTCGACGCGACGCCATTCCCTCGCCGAGGTTCGAAAGTCGCCTCCGTGGTCGGCGCGTTCCTGCTCGGAGTTTATGGTGGCTACTTCAGTGCAGCGCAGGGGATCCTCCTCGTCGCCCTGCTCGGGATCACGACGACGTTGCTGATGCAAGAACTCAACGCCGTGAAGAACGCCAGCGTCGCCGCGGTCAACATCATCGCCGCCACGGTCTTCATCTTCGTCTCACCAGAACTGATCTCGTGGCCCATCGTCGCCCTCGTTGCTCTCGGCTCGATCCTGGGAGGATTGGTCGGCGGCAGGTTCGCAAGACGACTCCCCGCAGGCCTGTTCCGCGGGTTCGTCGTCATCGTCGGCATCACCACCGTCACGGCAACGGTCTTAAGCCATTGACCACCCTCGGTCGGCAGGAACGGTCGAGCCAGATGTCAGCGCCGGAATCACCCCGGCACGCGACGATCGATCTGCCCGTCCGGGCCCCGGGCGTAGGCCGAACTCGTTGACGTGGAACCGGTTCACGGAGTTGCTCGCTCAGTGCAGCCGCTGGCGGCCGCCGCCCGCGAGGTCGGCGCGATGCGGACGGCCGCGTACCCCCGGCGCGATGGCACCGCGGTGCGGCGCAAGGATAGCGCGGTGAAGGTCGTGCCACAGCCCTGGCCCGCTTTCGCTTCTCCCCATCTCCTCGAGGCTTCTTTTCGAAGAGGAGCGCGTTCTGATCGCGATCTCGCGAGCCGAGGTGCGCGGCCAACGGAGATCGCCGCGCTGCATGACCGATCTCCGTCCACAACCAGCCGGGAGTTGCGTCGCAGCGCGCACGGTCGCACGAGAGGCGCGTGACTCCTCCGTCCGTCGCCTCTGCAGCAGTCAGCGGATCGCATCGAGCGCTGCGATGATGTCCCGCGGTTCCGCACGTCTGGTGTGGTCGCTGTCCACGAACGACCACGATATAGACCCGCTCTGCCTGATCACATAGGTCGCGGGGATCACAAGCGTTCGACCATCGCCACCGTTTCGACGGATGAGATCGTGACCTCGTCGCTCGTAGAGCGCAGCCAGCTCCGTAGGAATGACGAAGGACAGGCCGTAGCTTTGGGAGACAGTGGCCCCCACGTCGCTCAGAACGTCAAAGTGAGGCTGTGTTTCTCAGCGGTCGACAATGACTCGTCAGGCACCTGCGGCGAGATCGCAACGAGCCGCGCGTTGCGCGCCTTGAACTCCATGATGTTCGCTTGAAGCGCCCGCAGCTCGAGATTGCAATACGGGCACCAGCTGCCTCGGTAAAAGCTCAGCACCACGGGGCCATCCTCAAGCAGATCACTCAAGGTCACCGTTTCGCCAGTGGCGCTGGGGAGAGAAAACACCGGCGCCACATCTCCGACGGCCTTCGCGCGGTCTGCCGTACCGGCGTCGAAGAGCTCCGCAGCCGCACGATCCGTCGTCTCGTTCTCCTCGGAGGACCGGTTGGACCGCGCGTCCTCGTAGACACGCAGAAGCTCTTCCCGCAGGTTCATCTCGCTCCCATTCTGCGGCCGTTGACATACACGCTCAGCTGTCCACGCCCTCGGCTTCTGATGTACGGGGTTGCCGTCGTCGGCGCTCGTGCGCACGTGGCACTCACGACGTGTGCCGCGAGAGCGATCAGTCGATGTCGCAACGAATCGGTTGAACGGATTCGTCCATTTCAGGTTACATCGGCGCTGCGATGGCTGGCGCGCTGGCCACACGCGCGCGACCACCTGCAGGTTGTCTACGCGCGGGCAGCCTGGGGAACTTCCCTGGCCAGCATGACGGCGACCGCGGCAAGAAGGCTGCCGGTGATGCGGCGCTGCCACTTGAGCCAGGACGGGCGGGTTCCGATGAATCCTGCGATCGTCCCGGCGGCCAGCACGATTGCTGCGTTGACGATCACGCTGACAGTGATCTGGACTGTGCCGAGCGTGAACCCCTGCGCAATCGGGTTGCCGTGCGATGTGTCGATGAACTGCGGGATGATCGCCAGGTACATCACCGCCGCCTTCGGATTCAGCAGGTTGGTAAACAGCCCCATCCGGAAGAGCTTCCCGTGCGTATCGCGGGTGAGCGGTCCGGGTTCGAACAGTCCTGTCCCTCCTGGGCGGAACGTCTTGAACGCGAGCCAGGCGAGGTACAGCACTCCTGCGGCCTTCAGACCGATGTAGAGCCACGGAACCACAACGAACACGACACTGAGCCCCAGGTTCGCCATCGTCATGTAGGTGAGGAATCCCACGCCCGTCCCCGCCAGCGAGACCAGACCTGCGATTCGCCCCTGAGCGATACTGCGCGACACGAGATAGATCATGTTCGGCCCAGGCGTGAGCACCATCACCAACGCCGCCAACCCCATCCCGCCGACCGCGGCCCACGGGAGTCCAGTACCCAGCACCGTCATAGTCAGTTCCTTCCAACGATTCACGTTCCAGTGTGATGTAATGCCCTTATGCATCTCAACCCTTACGGCGAGTACGCGGTCCTGCTCGCCGCGTCACTGGCAAACGACTGGCCCGAAGATCGAGCGGGCATTGTCGACCGTGCGGAGTCTTATGGGATGCAGACGCCGTTCGCGAATCCGCAAGCGGACGACTACACCGGTGTCCGCAGGGTAATCGACCGATGGCTCGAAGTCGTTGATGAACCTTTGCCGCAACGACGCGCCGACCTCCTCAACCAACACCTCGCAGAGGCGGCCGCCTACCCGCGCCTAACCGACCACCATGATGAAGGCTGGCACCTCCACTATCGAGACCAAGACCAAGCCCTGCCGCATGTGCTGGAGGCCGTCATCAGCGTCGGCACCGCACTCCACCTGACAACGCGGGGAATGCACCGCCTTCACCGATGCGACGCCGGCAAAGTCCCGGGTGACCCGTGCCACAACGTCGTGGTAGACGTCACGCGCAACGGCCGCCAGCGGTACTGCAGCGTCCGCTGCGCCAACCGCGCTGCAGTACGTCGGCACCGCGCGCGACACGCGTGAACATGGAGACCTGACTACGCCCGGCCACCCACATCGCAATGAGCCTCATCGCCAGCAGCACCGGATCCCACACGCCGGTAGCGGCATCGTCGCCTCCCGCTGGCCCGCTCAGAAACGGAACTACGCCTCTCGACCTCCTCGAGGAAGGCGCCGACGCCGGGGAAAGTACGGCACCAACGTCGCATGCCGTGGCTCCACGAGCGGGGCGGCAACGCGGCTGACTCGCCCTCACCGGAGTCGGTCGACGCCCAGGTTCCAGATGGTCACGTTCGGTTCCGCGCCGTCGTGGCGAGCGGCGTACTCATGGAGCGCGTCCGTGCGCACGTGCTCCGGGTCCTCGCCGTCCGCGAGTCGGCGGATGAGCGGAGCCATCCATTCCCATCCCTGATCGACGAGCCGACTGGACCACCGCGACAGGAACCCGTCCGCCGTCCAGACTCCCGCGTGATCGTCGGGACCGTACCTCTCGCCGGTCGCGACGAGGCGCTCCTCGAACGCGACCCAGACGAACACGGAGCGGTAGGGCTGCGGCGTCCACCCAGCGAGCTCGGTGAACCGAACCGGGGACGTCATGCTTCCGTGATGCGCACAGGCGAGCGACTGGTCAGAGTCGGTCGTGGTTCGCCGGACTGTTCTGCACGAGCCACCTCCCCGTGAACGGGTAGACGAGGTCGACCGGATCCACCGTAGAAGCTCCGCACGCCGAGGTTCCAAAGAAGGTTGTGCAGGTTCGTGTTATCGCTGTACCCGAGGAACGGCTTCGGGTTCGCCGCGATCACGGCGGCATCGAAGTGCGGAATGACAGTGATCTGGTCATCACCACCGATGGCGGCCAGCACCGCGCGAATGCTCCGATCCGCGAACACCGCGTTCACGTCTGCCGCACGGGCTTCCGCGCTCGCGCCGAGTTGCCGCGTCGTGGGGTACTCGACCGGGATGAACCCGGTCGCCTCCTTCAGACGCCGCATCGCTTGCTCGTGGAGAACGGGCGAAATCGCTGGGGCGGCGAATGCCGGCGAGATCACGGCGACACGATCACCCGGACGGACTTTGGGAACGGCTTCAACGAAGCTGCGACCATCCACCGATTAGACCAGACTCCCGCACCGCGGCCCCGTTCGTCGGAGAATACGCCCACTTCGAGCGTATCTACACGCGGCCCCTTGGCTGGCGCGCCAGCGGCGGCGGGCGGCGGGCAGCGGCGGCGGCGGCGATTACGTCCCCACGACACTGCAATTCGCAACTCGCTCGAAAGACCTCGTGGAATTGGCATCTCGTATCGAGAACCTTCAACTGCCGGTCGTGTCGGCCCTCAGGCCTCTCCCGGCCTTGAACTGACCACGATTACCTTGGGTTCGACTGGTGCTCCGTGGGAACCCTTCACATACGACGCGATCCAGATCAGTCGGGTGCGCACGTGGCCGTCGTCGTCGAGCCCGAGTGAGGGGTAGGGCTGTCGCCGCCAGTGGCCGCGAACCGACCAGGCCGCACGATCGGGCGGCTCGCCGTCGCTCCCCTCTCGATAGACGGATACGTGATCGCTGCCCGCTTGCACGCGCACGATCGTCAGCTCGCCCTGCGGCTCGCCGCTGGGCACGACGACGCCTGTGACGCGTTCCGACTCAGTTATGCCGCCCTGGGCCATTAACGCCCACACCGCGGCAAGCAGTTTCTGTTCCGGTCGGGTGTCATCCCAGACCGGGACGAATGGCACGCGGCCGGACAGCTGCGGCCCGACCTGTTTGACATTGACCGCGCCGGATCCCGCAACGCCAGCAACGTATGTGCGTATGCGCCACATCGAGCCGCCCTGCCGGTACCAGACCGCGCGGACATGGCGGTCGCTGTCGCCCGCCCGCTGCATCACGATCGGGCGCGCGAAGAACCAGATCGCGTTGATATGCACGGGCAGCGGATCGAGAACGTCCGCGTCGACGAGGCTGTCGACAGCCAGACGCAGAAGCTCTTCGTGAAGGAGGAACGCTTCTTCGGGACGATCCGACCCCTCGCCGACCGCCGCGACGACGGACGGCACTTTGTTGGCGGTGAAGAGCTGTGCGCGAGGGTTGATGCGGGGCGGTTCACCGGCGCTAGGGGGTGGCACCCGCACGAGCGAGTCCGCAGCCAATCGTTCACCAGGATGCCCGATCGTCTTCAGCGACCTTCCTAGCCAGACGTGTTGATGGGCGAGGTCGAAGGCGATGTAGAGATTGGGTGGCGTCCACCCGCGAGCGACATAGTCGCGGTCAACGTCCCGCAACGGCGCCAACAGCCTCCGTGCATCCGAAGCGTTGAGCACAGTGGGTGGCAGCGGCCCGCCCGACAGGGTGCAGAACCCGTACCGCGCGACGGCGTCACGGTTGTGGAATGCGACGATGACTTCGTTACCCTCGGGCAGCCGAGCGGCAACGGTCAAGCCCGCCGCGATGGTGGGGATGACGCGACGGATTGCGTCGTCATGCTGCTCCCGAATGCCTTGAGCAAACCTCGACCGGCGGCGCGCTGGCTCCACACCCCGCCGCCGCTCCGGCACAGCCCCGCCACCATTCAAATGCACTCGCACCTTGCGAGCGAGCGACTCACTCAGCTGCGCCTCAGGGCGCACTTCCGCCTCACCCAGGCTCCGCAGCGCGTCGAGCACGGTGCGCACGTCAACGCCGAGCTCATTTGCAACCTCGAACACTCGGCGTCGGTACACGAAGTCCATGATGACTTGCCGAGCGTCACCGCCGAACCGCGAAGGCCGCCGACATAAAGCGAGGACAGCCGAGTGCCGATCAGATGCACGCCCCACCTGAACAGCGGCGGCCGCGCCGGCGGCCCTCGAGGTAGCTCCTACCCGCCCACTGTCTATGCCGGTGCGTCTCCTTCGATCTATGCCGGTGCGTCTCCTTCGATGGTGTCGAGACGCAGGGAGGCGACCTCGTCGATGCGGTTCCCTGACGAGTAAGCATTGCCGCTGAGATCCAGGACCCATACGGCGGTGTCCCGATGGGTGGCGTAGTCGCCGGCGTCCTCGTCGAGGATCTCGACGCTCTCGAGCTTCACGAGGCACGTTGCCTGGGCGGTGTAGTTGATCCATAGATCGCGCGACTTTCGCTCGATCTGCACCCCTTCCACGTTCACATCCAGTAACAAGACTTCAAGCACATCAGCAACGTCGAACTCGGTCTTCGCTGCCAGCGAGTGAGTGAAGTCCTTGGGTGTTCCGCCTGCCAGCACCGCATCCTGTACCGCGTCGTGAAGCTGTCGCTCCTGCTCGTAGTCCAATGAGCCCTCGTCATCGAGGAACTGCCCGGGAACCTTGAAATCGGAGATGCTTTCAAGGATCTTCACCTCCCACTCCACATCGAGTTTCTCGATCTCGGCCAAGAGTTCGCGCCGTCGCGCTGGTCCGAACGCACGCTTGTCAGCCGACAGAAGAAACGCGTGCGGATCTTCGGGTTCGCACGTGAGAAGCAGATCGACAAAGACGTACCAGTGCAGCGCGTCACGGTATCCGTTGCCCTCCCTGTCGAACGGTGCCGACCGTGAGATCGCCCGCAACGCGACCTCACGATGCTCTACCTCCGGGTAGCCGACGATCTCTGCACCCATCTGTTCGAGGCGCGCCCGCAGAAGACTCTCGTACTCGGCGGCGAAGGACTCTGAAGCGTTGATGGCTTCCTGGACGAGTTCCCGTGACCTCGGCGGCCATGTCTTGAGAGCCTTCTTCGCCTCGCGTTCACGCAATGCTGCACTGTCGCGGTACCGTGCCACGGCTTCATCGACCGCAAGCTCGGGCACATAAAGATCGAGCGCTTCGGAAGCGACCGCATCCGCGACGGCGTCCCACTGCCGCCCGCGCAGAAGCGGATTGCCGACGATCACGTTGGCGTCAAGCAGCAAGAACACAGCTCGACGGTACCCGGTGGAGTGTCAAGGTGAACGTGGGGCCGCTCCGATGAAGCAGAGCTCGTGATTCGTTACAGGTTCAGCCCGTGAGCACGCGCCAGCAGATCGGCGACATCGTTCAGCCCCTGATGGCGGAGGTAGGGGATGAAGTGGGTCATGGGTGGCTGATTCGAGCGGTACGGGTTCGGGTCTGCACCGTCATACAGCCCACCCCCAGGCAGCGAGGAGAGACCTCCGCCAGGAAGCGTAGACAAGCCGCCCCCGGGAAGCGTCGACAGACCACCGCCAGGAAGCGTCGACATACCGCCACCAGGGAGCGTGGATAAACCGCCACCAGGAAGGGTCGACAGGCCACCACCTGGGAGTGTCGACAGACCACCGCCGGGAAGCGTAGAGGCCCCGTCACCCGGCAGGGTGGACAAGCCGCCACCAGGAAGCGTCGACAGGCCACCGCCAGGAAGCGTCGACCGGTTGCGTGGCCAGGTGTTTCGTTCAGTCATCCGATCAGCGTGCCCCATCTCCCGCACCAACTCCAGCGGCCCGCGCGACGCACAGCTCGGCGTCCTGTCAGGGCGACGATAGAGTCGGCGGTGAGCAGCGCGTTCCATGGACACCGCTGTCGCGACGGAGGTCGGTCGATGACGGACGCGGTGCAAGCGGACACACGGGTGGACCCCCGTCAGCTTCTTGGCGCGTGGGCGAACAGTTCCGACGAATGGGTGCGGTACATCGTGCGCGTCGTACTCACCGGAGCTGGCCCTCTCAACTCCGACGAAGAGGACCACGCGTACACGCTGTTCCGGCAAGAGAAGGCGCTGGACGCCCGGGAACTGTCGACCGAGGATCAGCTCGCGATGATCGACGGGGAGGACGAGGCGCTCGAACCTTTGACCGTGACCTCACTGTCAGAGGTTGCGGGGGTGAACGCTCTGATCGGTGGTGGGGTCATCGAACCGCATCAGGGCCTCACCATTCTGTTCGGTGAGAACGGCACCGGCAAGACCGGGTACTCGAGAATCTTCAAAGCGCTTGCTGCCAGCCGCACCGCGGACGTCATCCTCGGGGATATCGAGGCGACGGCGCCGCAATCCCCGTCCGCGACGATCGGCTACCAACTCGGAGCGGAAGCGAAGACGTACGCCTGGACAGGGCAACGGGGGGTTGCCCCGTTCACGCGCATCTCGATCTTCGACAGCCCATCGGTGAGCTTCCATGTCGACGAAGACCTCGAGTATGTGTACGTCCCCGCCGCGCTTGCCTTGTTCAACCACGTCATCGCCGGAATCAAGGCCGTCCAGGCCCGCATTGATGCGGCAATCAGCGACCTGCGATCCGGCCCCACAGGACTGCTGGGCCGATTCCCGCGAGCGGCGTCGGTGTACCCGCTGATCGAGACGCTCGGCGCCGCGACAGACCTGGACCAGCTCAGGGCGATGGCCGACCACCACACCGACGCTGATACCCGCATCGGGACACTGCGCCGCACCGTGGCCGCGCTGGAGGCCGACACGATCAGCGCCGAGATCACCCTGCAACAACGCGCCGAGCGTGTCCTAGCCGAGGCGAGCACGGCCGCACAGATTCTCGGTCGGTTCAGCCCCGCCACGTACAGCAGCGAGCTCACCGCCCTGGCGTACCTGCAGGAGGAGTATCGAGCCTTCCGCGCGGCGCTGTTCGAAGCGGCGGACCTGCCCGCCGCCCCCGACGACACCTGGACCCGGTTCATCCAGGCCGGTGAGGAGTACGAAGCACACCTGAGCGCACACGACGCGCACGACGCAGACCGGTGCCTCTACTGCCGCCAACCGCTCAGTGACCCGGCACGGGCGCTGATCGGAAAGTATTCCGAGTTCCTCGAGGAAAAGATCGCCGGCGACATCGAAGCCGCCAAGGGGCGGCTCAGCGCCCTGACCTCACCCG
The DNA here is from genome assembly GCF_037148715.1 of Microbacterium sp. MMO-10. Taxonomy (NCBI): domain Bacteria; kingdom Bacillati; phylum Actinomycetota; class Actinomycetes; order Micrococcales; family Microbacteriaceae; genus Microbacterium; species Microbacterium sp. MMO-10. The sequence continues at coordinate 704,478 of NZ_JBBCSV010000001.1, forward strand.
TGTTCGGCATCCGGACCAGCGATGTCGACGCCTACGCGCGCGACCACGCCACGAGCAACCCGCAGCCCGTGTTCTTGCCACTGCTGGAACGCACGCTCAGCACTGCCACCGCGCTCCTTGACCACCTCCGCGACAACACCCCCGTCACAGCCGACCTCCTGGCTCACGTGGCCGCCGACGCAGATGGCCTCACCGAAGCACTCGAGACCACCAGCGGCGCCCTGGTGGAACTGCGAGGACAAGCCGCGCGGCGCGCGGAAACACTCGCTGAGAAGAAGAAGGAACTGGTCGAACTCGAAGCTGCCGCCGAACTCGCCCGGTCCTGGGCGATCATCGAACAACAGGTGCGCGACGCGAAACAAGCCGACCGCCTCGCACTGCTCGCCAAGCCCATGCCTGCGCTACTACGCGCGGTCACTGGCCTTGCCAAAACCGCGAGCGACCAGATGATCAACGAAAGCTTCGACGCGCTGTTCGCCGAAGAACGCACCGCGCTCCGTGCACCCGAACTTCAAGTCGAGTTCGTGGGCCGTCAGGGACGAGCGCACCGCCGCAAGGTCCTCACCGGCAAGCACAAGCCGTCGAAGGTCCTCTCCGAGGGCGAGCAGAAGGTTCTCGCGATGGCGGACTTTCTCGCCGAAGCACGCCTCGCCGGCATCACCGCACCGGTGATCTTCGACGACCCGGTCTCCAGTCTCGATCATCGCCGCATCAACGAGGTCGCGCAGCGTGTCGCGGCACTCGCCGACACGACCCAGGTGATCGTGTTCACCCACGACATCTTCTTCGCCACCACACTGCTGAACCTGATGGCAGCGTCCAAACGATGCTCGTACTTCCACATCACCGACGAGGACGGCAAGGGGCAGGTCACCCGAGCTACCGGGCCCCGCTGGGACAGCATCAGCAATCTGAAGAAGAACATCAACGAGACCATCCAGGCCGCCAAGTCCCAGCAGGGTGATGCGCGCGCCGCGCTCGTACGCACCGGCTACGACTGGATCCGGGCCTGGTGCGAGGTGTTCACCGAAACTGAGCTGCTGCAGGGGGTGACGCAGCGTTACCAGCCCAACGTGCGGATGACCGCGCTACCGAACATCAAGACGGCCGCCCTGCCTGCCGCTATCGAGACTGTGAACCGCGTGTTCGAAGAAGCCTGCCGCTACATCGACGGACACTCCCAGCCGCTCCCCACCCTGAACGTCAGCCCCACTCTGGCCGGCCTCGAGGCGCACTGGGCAGAGTTGAGCGAGGCCAGAGCCGCGTACCTCAGCGCCGGCGCGTGATTGGCCGTCGTTCGGGTGGGAGGAGACCCCGGCCTCGACAAGAACGCTACGTACCCCGGGCTGCCGACCCCGACCACATACCGCCGAGGGCATCTGGCGGATGAGGGTGCCCAGGCGCACGCATCCTCGCCCTCCTCGAGCCCCCGTCCGCCCGCCAAAGCGGCACCGTGTCGTCGGTATAGGAGATACTGGCGACACCTGAGGCCGGCAGGGGGGACCCGTTGACAGCAACACCACAGCAGTTGGCTGAAGCCGTCGACACCAACCCGACTCTTCGTCTTCTCGGCGCATACAGTCGCGACTGGGTCCTGCCGCTGTTCGCCACCCACCTGGGGACCATCGATGGTTCCGTCTCCGCGGAGTGGTTCCATGAGCGGGTCGCTGAGACCATCGACGCCTTGCCGAGCATGACGGGAGATCGTACTCCCGCCGAGCACTGTAAAAAGTGGGTCGAGGACCGGTGGCTGGAAACGGAGATGGACGCTGGCCGCCTGCGATACCGGCTCTCCGCCTACTCGCTGCGAGCCCTGCAGTTCGTCCGTGAGATCGTCGACGGTGAAACCACTGTCACCACGGCTCGGTTAGAGAGCATCGCGCATGCCGTCCACACGCTCGCGGATATGACCAACCCCGACCGGCGCGTGCAGGTTCGTCGGATCGATCGGGAGATCTCCCGGCTCAAGAAGCAGCGGGACGACATCAAGTCTGGTCGGACCCGGCTGTCTACCGTGGAGGAGCAGCAACAGCAGCTGCGTGAGATCTTGGCGATGACCCGCACGCTGCCTGCGGACTTCCGGCAACTGCGCACCCTTGTCGAGGACCGTCACCAGCGAGTCGCCCGACGAGCGATGGCCGACGGTCCTACCAAAGCAGAGCTCGTCGAGGACTACCTCCACGAGCACGACCTCCTCGGCGACACCCCCGAGGGCCGCTCCTACCAAGGGTTTTCGAGGCTGTTGACGTCCAAGCAGGCCCAATCCATCCCGGACGACATCGATCAGATCCTCTCCCAGGAGTTCGCCCGCGAGCACATGACTGTGACCGAGCGGGCGCAGCTCGAGACGATGTTCTCGACCCTGCTCGCCGCGCAACTTCGCGTACAGCAGAGCTACGTCAAATGGACCTCGTCACTGCGGCGCTTCCTCACCAGGAGCACACACGAGAAGCACCGGCGCCTCCTCGCCCTCGCTGACCGGGCGCTCAGCGCCGGCGCCGAATGGGTCGAACGGCACCCCGGCCCCGCGGTGATCGACAGCGACGTGCTCGGCATCGGAACGATCGACACCACCGACATCTCCCAGACCCAGTTTTGGATCGACCGGGGACCTCAAGAGGTTCAGGTCCGCGCGATCTCGCCGCACGCAGACCTCCCGACTGCGGATCGTGAGGCGTTGCGGCTGGCGGCTGGGACGAGCCCGAGAGTCGTCGCCCGGACCGTGAACCGGCTGATCCGTGAGCGCGGTGCGGTGACCGGCAGCGAAGTCTTCGACGCGACGCCGCCAGACTTCCGACGGCTGGGAGCACTCGTCTCCCTCCTTGATCTAGCCATCACCTACGGCCAGGTATCAGACCACATCAGAGATCGCGTCGCACTCCAGCCCGCGCAGGAACGTGCACTCCACGTCGCGCTCCCCCATCTACGCTTCGACACACCCATCATGATCGGTGAGCACGAATGAGCGACGGACACGGCACCACCGATACAGGAGAGCTAGCGCCTGACGCCCCCGAGGATTTCCCTGACGGTGCCCGCCGCGCGCTCGTCGTGCTTCTCACGAACCGGTTCATCACCCGGACGAGGAATCGCGCCGTGTGGGACATCCTGCGTGGGTATGAAGAAGAGATCCGCGGCCGCCTCGCAGATCTCTACCTGACACTGGAGATCGACCACGACCACGGCGTCGCATTCAAACGGCAGATCATGGAGGAGGACACTCCCCGCATCCTCCGCAAAGATCGCCCGCTCAGTCGCGACGCCTCGTTCCTGCTCATCTTTCTCTGCCAGGAGTGCGCCCACGCCGACCCCCAGGACGAGCTCGTCGTGGTCACCCGGGCTCAGATCGACGAGTTCCTTAGCGCCTACCGCCAGGATGACGACGGCGACCAGGCGAAGTTCGATCGTCGCGTCACCGCCGCCATCCGGCAGCTGCAGGATCTGCGGCTGCTCAACCAGGACCCTGACGCCGACTACCTCTACACGATCTCGCCAGTCGTGGTACCTCTTGTCGGTGTCGATGAACTGACGCGGCTGGAAGCGGCATACCGGCTCGGGGCAGGCGCCACCGCAAATGACGGGAATGGCACCGAAAACTCAGCCCAGCTCCTTGACGAGGAGTCCTGATGCTAATCAATGGGCAGTTCCGCATCGAGAAGGTCCAGGTCCTGAACTGGGGCGGATACTCCGACCTACAGGTCATGCATGTCGAACGTGCCGGCACCGCGATCCTCGGACCGTCCGGACGCGGCAAGTCCACCCTGCTCGATGCGATGGCCTCGGTCATCCTTCCCAACCCGCAAGAGTTCAACCAGGCCGCACGCGACGACAAAGGCCAGAAGCGCGAGCGCACCGTATACACGTACGCGCGTGGGCTCACTGACCGGCGGCGTGACGAGAACCGACGCTCCGGCACAACCACCTACGTGCGTCCACCCGGCACAAACGGGTTCGCCAGCGGCGCTGCGATCACGTGGGCTCATGACGATGGCCGACGGGTCACGGTGTTTCGACTCGCATGGGTTGCCAGCGACACCACCGGCGCCGACGCGATCAACGCGAATACGATCTACGGGTTCGTCTCCGGCGACTTCGACCTGGACCGCCTGAACGGGCTCACCGGTGTCCGCTCCGGCTCATCGCCCCTGACCAAGACGACGCTCAGCGGCCTGATCGACACCAGCCGCGGTGATCTCGTCGATTCCTCACAGAGCAAGATCCACGCGAAGATGCGCTCCGTGATGGAGATGGGCAAGTCCGACGAATCCCAGCGCCTTGCCATGCACCTGCTGCGCCGCGCCCAGGCCTCCAAAGGCATTTTCAACATCAACGCGCTGTTCAAGGAGTTTGTGCTCACCGAGCCGCTCGCGCTCGACCGGTGGGGAACCGCGCTCGAGGCGTACCGAGAGGCGTCACGTCTGTATGACGAGTACGAAGCCACCCGACGCCAGCTGGAGACCCTCACCCGCCTCCCTCAGCTCGCCGAGAAGTACCAGCACGCGGGCAAAGACCACACACGCAAGACTTCACTCCTCTTGGAGCGGGCCGAAGGGACCCCCGCGCGCCTACGGATCTGGCACGCCCACAAGCTCCTCGACTGGTTGCGCGCACGGATCGATGACAATCGCCTGACGACGGCAGAGACCAACGAAGATCTGCAGGCAGCGAACACGCGAAGGACACACGCGAAGACAACGTTCGACAACCTCCTGCTCAGCCTCACCTCGGCCGGCGGAGACAAAGCACCCCTCCTCAAGGTCCAACTCGACACCGCCCAGCACAACCTGGACCGGATCGGCATTCACCGCGCAGCCGTCTCCCGTCGCCTATCTGAGTTCGACCGCACCCTGCCCGCCTCGCAGGGTGATCTGTTGCTTCTGCAGGACGACCTCAGCGATATGCGCACCCAACTGGAGACCCAACAGATCGCTCTTGACGCCGAGGCCAAGGCTGCGGTGCTCCGCGCGGGCATGATCGCCGGACAACGGAAGTCGGTCGCACACGAGCTGCATCAACTCAGCTCCCGACGATCCAACATCTCTCCCGAGGCGGCTCAGCTGCGCGCCGACATCGCCGCAGCTACCAACGTGCCGCTGGACCGGCTGCATTTCTTCGGTGAACTCATCCAGATCAAGGCCGAGCACCAATCATGGGAGGCTGCCGTCTTCAGTGTTCTGCGCGGCGTCGCCAAGGATCTCGTCGTCGATCAGGAACACTTCATCACCGTTCGGCGATTCATCAATGAGCATGACACCCGGATGCACGTGTCGCTCGTTCCCGTTCGCGAACAGGGCTCTCAGCGCGAGCCGGTACCCGGCACCGTACCGGCGATTGTCGAACTGGCGGACTCACCGTTCGCCCCGTGGGTACTCAACGAGCTCGTCGACCGATTCTCCTACCAGCTCGTGGAACGCGACTCGGATCTGGACACCAAACGTGCGTCACACCTCAACGGCGCCGTCACCCGCGCAGGGATGCGCACCGCAGCATTCGGACGGTTCGCGAAGGACGACTCGGTACAGAGGTACTCGTTCATCGGCTGGGACACCGCCGATCTACGCCGCGACCTTGAGCAGAACCTCGCGTCGCTTACCGCGGAACTGGCACCCGCTGACGCCGCGTCCAACACCGCTCAAGCCACACGCGACGACGCACGCGATCGGGCACAGCGCCTCACGACACTCCTCGAAGAACTCGACTGGTCATCCATCGATACGGCACCTGCAGCCGACCAGGTGCGACAGCTCCAAGAGGAGATCGCCGAGGCCAACACCCCCGAAGTCACCGAACTCCAGAAGCAACTGGACGACGCGCGAACAGAAATGACCGAGTCGGAGCTGCACGCACGCGAGATCGAGACGAAGCTCACGACTCTGAACGCAGCGTGGGGAGTGCTGGTCGACCTGGAAGACGAGTCATCTCTTCTCATCGACGACTCCGCCGTGTTGGACGCCGACGAACGCGAGGCCACCGGCACACTCGGATTCCTCGCACCTCCCGTCGATGTCACGACGGCGACGGGTCGCGCGCTCCGTGCGGCAATCGAAGCCAGCTACGGGCAAGCGGCCACGGATCTGCAGAACCAGCTCGTCTCACTCAGGAAGGAACGCGAAGCACTCGAGACCGCTGTCCTCGCCACCATCCGTGCATTCCGCGGCCTGGAGGATCGAAACCAGAGGGAAATCGACGAGAGCATCGACAGCCTGCCGGCGCTGCTCTCCATTCACGACCAGCTGCTCACCGATGACCTCCCCCGCACCAAGCAACGCTGGCTCGAGCAGGTCGACCAGGACATGAACACACAGCTGCGAGGACTTCTCGTCCAGATCGATGACGATCGCCGCTCAATCGTCCGAGGCCTCGCCCCCATCGATAGGGTTCTCGAGCGTGTGGCGTTCCGCGTCGACTCCACCCTCACGATCGACGTCTCCGACAAACCCAGCGGTGAGCTCAACGAGTTCCGCTCCACGATCTCGGAGTACACCAGCAACACCCTCCACCAATCCATCGAACGCGACGCGGAGAAGATCGAACGCGACTTCAACCGGCTGCGCCGCAAACTGGCCCTCCTCGACGACCTCACCCGAACCGGCGAGAGCTGGCGTCGCCGCGTATTCGACGCGCGCGAACACGTCGAGTTCAAGGCAATCGAGAAGAGAGCCGACGGCGTCGAAATCGTGCACGACGGTGTCTCCGGGATGAGCGGCGGGGAGGGGCAGGAACTCATCGCATTCATCCTCGGCGCAGCCCTGAGATATCGGCTGGGCGAAGGAACGGACGCCCCTCCCACCTACGCGTCGATCGTGCTCGATGAAGGATTTGTCAAAGCCGATAGCGACTACACCGGACGGGCCCTCGCCGCCTTGTCCGCGCTCGGGTTCCAGCTCATCATCGGCGCGCCGCGTGAGAAGGCAACGGCGTTCGAGTCCCACGTGGAAACCGTCGCATACATCAACTCCGACCCAGCCAACCCGCAGGGCGTGCGCATCTTCGAGATGACGATCAGCGAAGCGCTCAGTATCGAGGAAGCCGCGTGAGGAGCCCCGCAGACGTTGAACGTCTTATCACCACCCGCTACAAGTCGTCCTGGCGCGCCTGGCTCACACAATCCTCCCCTGAACAGATCACCTTCCCCCTCCAGCCACCCACCGCGTCAACCATCCCCGCACAAGAAGAGGCCGTCCGGACGTGGCTACATGCGTGGCGTGCCTGGCACGACCTGCACCCCGCTACCAGCCTGCGAACCGCGACCGTCCGCACGGCCGCTGGCGCTCAGGTCGTCTACACACACATCGACATCCCTGGGCCAACAGCGCTCGCTGGACTCGACCCCGCGACCGCTAACCACTGGCAGACCGCGATTTCCCGCTACCCCCAACTGGCAGACCTCGACGTCTCCACCGACCAGCTGCGGCCGATCCTGCCCCGCATTGTCGACCTCGACGATTACGACTTCGAACTGCTCCTGCGCGTCGTGGAATGGTTCCGCAACAACCCCGCATCCGGGCTCACCGCCCGCCAAGTCCCTGTCACAGGTCTCCACACCAAGTGGCTGGGACGGCACAAGGCGATCGTCATCTGCCTGCTTCGAACCGACATCCCCAACCGGGTGGCTGATCTTGGCGCAGAAGCCGTCGACCCTGAACTCGACATCAACGACCTCGATCTACTCGGACTGCGGCGACTGCCGAACCACGTCGACGTCATCCTCGCCGACCCCGCCGACCGCCGACTCGTGGGCGGCATCCGCCAACTCCGAGCACCCGTCGAAGAAGTCGCCGGCCTCCCCCTCACCCCCGATGACGTCCTGATCATCGAGAACAAGGAGGCCGCGACGCCAATAGAGGACCGAGCAGGGCTTGTAGTGATTCATTCGCTTGGCAACTTTCTCGACGTGCTCGACGCGCTCCCATGGCTGCGGTCCGCACGCACCTGGTACTGGGGAGACCTCGATCGAGCCGGGATCACACTGCTGTCGCGTGCCCGGGCTAGGGTGCCCGAGATCGCCTCCCTACTCATGCACGCCGACACTGTCCGGGAGTTCGAACCACTCGCGAACGCCGACCCGAGCGGTCGCGTAGACCCACCCGAACCAGTCCTCACGCAAGATGAACGTGCCGCGCTGGAATATCTCGACGCTGGACAGCCGCCGCTCCGCCTCGAACAAGAACGCATTCCATGGCACACAGCGCAAACCACCATCAACCTGGCGATCGACCAGGCCGCTGTCCTCGATTAGCGCTCGTGTGGCACCATCCCAGACCACCTCGAGGACACCCCGACGTGGACGGGCTCTGATCCCCGATGCCGTGGACACCGCGTCATCGGCATGACAGACTGCTCTGTTCTGCTGGAAGGGGAACCACCGTGCCGCACACAGACGACCACACCGACTGGGAACAGATCATCCGCGACATGATCGCGCGGAGCAGCGAATCCGCACCTACCGAGCCAGGCGTGTACCGGATGCCGTGCGGGAACTGCTACGTCGACTTCTTCCGCACCTCGGACGGCACCGAAAGTTGGCTCGTCCCCGGCGACGAGCGCAGCTACACTCGCGACACTGTCGCCATCGACCGGCACGGCGACCACCCGTGGGAGCGGATGTACACCCTCGGCCACGCCGCCGCCGAGATCCGACGCCGCGCGACCGCCGACGATACGCCCGTCGAGGTGCTGGTCGAGCAGCTGGCGGCGATCGCCGCGGTGGAGGACGCGGCCGAGGCGGAGGAGATCGCCCGCATCGCCCGGGAACGTCCCGCCGACAGCCCGGACGTCCCGCTCGCCGATGTCGCTCGGAAGTTCGGGATCGATCTCGACGAGCTCTAGCGATACCTGTCGTCGCCTACTGGCACGCTAGAGACACCAGATCATGCGAGACACCGATCACCTGCGAGAGGGGCGTCGTCGTGAACCTGTATCCGCGGTTCGACTTCGACCAGGTCGACTTCGTCACCGCGGACACCCACTTCAGCCACGCGCGGATCAGCGAACTCGCGGATCGCCCGTTCGCAACGGTCGACGAGATGAACGCTGAACTCATCCGCCGCTGGAACGAAACGGTCAGTCCGACAGAGGTGGTGCTCCACCTCGGAGATGTCGCGCTCGGCCCGATCGAGGAATCGATCGGTATCACCGCGCAACTGCACGGCCGCCGATTCCTGGTCCCCGGAAACCACGACCGGGTGTCACCGGCGACGCAGTCGAAGAAGGCGATCGAACGGTTCGCGGCGCTCTACGAAGCGGCCGGTTGGACGATTCTGCCGGAGGTCATCGAAGGCACCCGACGCGGGTATCGGATCCTCGCTTCTCACTACCCATACAAGGGCGACTCGCAGGAGTCGGATCGGCACACCACCCATCGACCGCGCTGGGACGACGGGATCCCACTCCTACACCCACGCCCGCGACCACGGACCGAACGGGCACCAGTTCCACGTCGGCGTCGACGCCCACGGCTACACGCCCGTCCCCTTCACCGAAATCGACGCGTGGATCCGCGGCCTCCCAGACGCCGAACCATGGCTCGACATCGCAATCCGTGAGGCCCGCCAGACCATTACCGACCTCGACGGCAGCGAAACCTCAAACTCCGACGCGCTGTTCTACACGATGGGCTACAACGAGCTACGGGTCGCGCTGGAAGAACTCCTCGGCGCGTTCGACTCCGCCCACCCCGACTCGCCCCCGGGGACTGTCTAGGCGCGGGACTTCCGCGTCGGCGTATACCGCGTGGGCCCGAGTGTAAACAGTTCGCCTGCCGCGGGACCTGATCGGAGGGTACGCGGTTCCCGTCGGAAGCGGATCCATCCGCGACGCCGCCAGTGCACCATCGTCAGGTACCGCACCGACGCCGAAGACCACGCCTCCTGACGCTCCGCGGCGTCGGGGTCGTGGGCGGCGAGCTCCGCGAACACCTCACGGAAGGTCGGCGGCTGACCACGCTCGCGGGTGTGGCGGTGGATGAACCTCACGGCGCGGCGCGCCCACACCGGCGCTGTCTCATCAGCGGTGAGTTCAGTGAACAGCGGCACGAGGTGCGGTGCCGACCACGGCTTCTCGTACACTTCACCGTCGTTCGACACCACCCTGCAGCTCCCCTCAGCGGTCATCCCAGATATACCGCCGCCGAGCCCAGCCAGGGGCGCGGGCGTCGTCAGAAGGATGATCCTCGCCAGGGGAGGATGTCAGTGTCTCGCGTGGGGCGGTCGGCGAGGATGTGCTCGGCAACGGCGCCGCATCGATGAGTGCTTGCAGTGCCGTGGTGTACTTCTCTCCGGTCGCCTTCATGCGTTCCCTGGCGGCTTGCTGCAGCCGACGGGAGGTTCGCTTCTCAGTTGTCATGACGTCCCTGCTTTCCCGCGGGGGCGGACGGTGATGCCGGCGGCGTGCAGGTGCCGGTTGATGGTCATCTCGCTGCATCCGGCAAGGTGCGCGATCTGTGCCATAGTCCTCCCTTGCGTCTCATAGTGGTCGCGTAGCCAATCGGAATCGAGGGTGAAGGTGGGGGGTCGTCCGCGACGCGACTTGGTGCCCGTGTCGGCGAGGATGCGGCCCACGGTCTGCCGGGACACGTTCACGTCCGCGGCGATCTCGTACGTCGACGCCCCCGCCGCATACGCCCGCGCTAACACATCGGGAGGCATCACGTCCGCGGCCGTTGATCGTGCTGGGCGGCTCCGCGCCCACGCCGCAGGCGCGTCCGGGACACCGTCCGAAGGCTCGGGTGTCCATGTGACGGGCTCATCGATGCCGTTGACGAGAAGGAAGTCCGCGGCGAGCTGGTCGAGTCCCGTCCGCACCGCTGACGGCAGTCCATCGGCGAAGCGGGCGACGGCCGGCGCGGTCACCCCTGCCTGATCCCACTCCGGCGGGATCGAATGGATCGGATTCCCCGACAGTGTCCGGTGCAGGAGCGCCCGGGCCAAACGCCATCGTCGTCCACCCCCAGCCGATACCCCCGCCACCCGGCACACCTCCTGCCACTGGGATTCGAGGAGGATCCCGCTGTAGTCGAGGGCGCGACGTCGGGCGTAGTCAACGGGCACGTCATGCGTATCGAGGAACGCGGCCAGCCGGAGGATCGCGTGCAGGGTGCCCACGTCATGAGAGCTGCGACCGAGGTCACGCATCACATGGGTCACCTGGCGGGCCGGCGCCTGCGGATCGAGCAATGCAAGAGCGGCGGAGTGTGTGAGCCTCGTGCCCGTGAACACCACCGCCGCCGCCAACGCCGACGCCACCACCTCACTGCCGACCCGTTGCGGCGCGTACCGGGTGATCCACTCGCCCCACAACTGTGCCGGTACCTTTCGCGCTCGTTCGACCGGGCTGACCCCTGACGGTGGTGCGGACTGCAGGAACACCGTCGGCCGGCGACGACGCCCCAGCGCGGCCGCGATCAGGGTCTGCAGTTGCGGCGTGTGCGCCGTGTACGACGAACTCTGAGCCAGCCGCCCCTGCAGCAGCGCGGCGACACTGCCCGGCTTCGCCAGTGCGGTGACGGCGAGGGTGGTGCCGACGGCGGCCCCGACGGCAGAATCCGGTCGTGCCCGTACTGCCGTCGTCCAATCCTCGCTCGCCCTAAACAGCGCCACGAGCTCCTCACCAAGCGGACTGATGTCGAGGCGATCGCCGGCGGCAATCGCGTGCCGGGCGGTACGGGACAGCAACCGAGTGTCTTCCAGCACCGCGACCGCCGGCTGCGGCGCCTCCGCATAGATCCCGAACCCTGCCCCGCCGGTGGAAACGATCCGCATCAACGCCCGCTGCGCATCCAGGACCGCCCGCGACACTGGAGTGCGGGTCGGGTCGGCCGTGAGGTCGGCCCGACACCGGTTCGCTTGCGGGCCCCGTCCCGGCCCTTGGACGGGATTGTGGCACCGGCCAGGAACGGGAACAAGCGCGAGCGGGTGGGCACGGTACCGGGCAGGACGATCACACACGGGGCACCGGTCCACGAGCAGGCGGCGGTGGCGAAAACAGGCGAACCCGAACGGGAACTGCCACGACATCCGCCACCGGCCACCCGAATCGACCAGGCACTCCGGGCAGTAGCGTCCCGCGGTCCCCGCCGCCGGGCATTGCGAACTGATCCGCCCCCGCCGGGTGTACCGGATCGCATGGTGCGCGAACCGCATTCTCGTCATCTCCTGGAACTGATCCGCCGGAATGCCCGTCGACGCCTCGAGCCGCGACGCCTGCTCATCAGTCAGCGCGGTGGCCCAACTGTCCGCCATCCACGCGGTCGCCGACACCGCCACACCCTCCTGCTGCTCGATGAGGCCGAGCGCGCAGGCCATCTCGTTCATCGTCGCCCCATAGGTGGCCGCCATCTTCTCCAGCCAAGAGTCGAACGGCTCATCAGGCAGCGGCCGCACCCGAAACGGCAGCACCCGCACCTCATAGGAAATCGTCGACGTCGTGGTCATGCGGCGGCCGCCTCGCCGTCCTGGTTCTTGCGGCGGCGTGCCTGGTGGTTTCGCAGCTGCTGATCCAGCTTCGCCTCAAGCTCGCGGCGCTCCGTCTCCGCGCCCTCATCGATGCGGATGTCGTCGAGCAGTTCCCGATCGATGACCTCCCGCCCTGTGCGGATCGCGCGGGACGCGCCGCGACGGATCAGGTCCATGAGGGATCCGATGTTGCCGGTGGTGCGGGCGAACAGGTACCGGGACAGGTCGACCAGCATCCCGGGGCGAGCACCGGTGAGGACGAGAGCTTGTTCGACGCCGAATAGCAGCCGGTCCCACTCCTCCCTGCCCCTCTTGTGGGTAAGCGTGAAGGGGCTGAGCCCGAGGACGGTCCATCGGCGGAAGGTCTGCGCCATCGCCGCCTCCCGGCCGGTCTCCCCTTCACCCACCAGGCCGCGGGCGCGGAGGGCGACGCCGGCGAACAAGAACGTCGCGTTGTATTCGTTTGCGAGCCACTTCAGCTGGTTGGCGACTTCGACCCCGTCGCGGGTGCGCATGTTCAAGAAGTGCAGGTCGTCAACGATCACCAGCCGGGTGTCATGCCGTTCGATGCACTCCGCCGCCGCCCGGGCCAGGTCCCGGCCGGCCATGGAGCGGTGCAGGATGCCGGCGGTGGCGGGGTGGGCGTAGAAGCCGAGGATCATCATGTGCAGGCCCTTGATCGTCAGCCGCCCCGTCAGCGTCACATGACACACCGGCAGGTGCCGCACGTCCCTGTCCGCGTCCAGCCATCCCCCGGCCTCCGCGATCCGCTGCTGGTGGAACACGCGGCCGAAGTTGTTCACCACGGTCGACTTCCCGAGCGCCGGCGGGGCGTCGATCGCTGCGGCTGACTTCACCCGGTCGGAGTCCTGCAGGTTGGAGTCGAGGATGTCCGCCAGCTGCAGTTCGATGTCCTCTACCTGCCGTGTGCGCAGCAGGATGTTCGCGTGCCACACCCGCCGCTCCAAGTCGTAGACGACGCGATCGCGAGCAGGCAACGACTCCAGCTGGGCGCGCGAGAGCTCCTCAGGGCGAGCGCGGGGAGGCCGTTCGGCGAAGTCTGTCCAGCCCTCGTAGGTGGAGAGGCTCCGTTGGCGGGGCGGCTGCTGCGGGGCGCTCGTCGGGCTGGTCATCGGAGCATCTCCATCGGTTCGAAGTGGTAGTCGCCGCGGATGGTGGGCTCGTCGATGTCGTCCTCGTCGTCATCATCACCGGTCTCGGGCGTGTCGACGCGTCGGCGCGGGTCGCGGACGGAGCCGGTGAGCTCGGTTCCGAGATCAGACGAGGCGGTCAGTTCCGCGTCGAGCATCCGTTGCACGGTGCGTAGCGACCACACCCCGTCCGGGTCCGGTTCCTTGTCGTTCAGCTGTGCGGCCATCCGGGCGCTCATCCGCCGCTCCGATGGCGTCAGACCACGGCCGGCGCCCCAGTCCTCCAGCAGCTGCGCGGCGACGTCGTCAACCTGGGAGGGGCGACCCTGCCGGATTGCGATCTTCTTCGCGTACTCCAACGCGTCCAGGCTGAACGGGGTGTCGAAGCTGCCCTTGTGCTCCCATTCGAGGGTGTGCCAGGTGTGGTCCTCGGGGTCGTGGAAGTAGATTCTGGTGAGGTCGTCGGGGTTGACGAAGAATGGCCACTCCGTACCCTTGTCGCGGTGGATCGACCGGGCCCGGTTGCGGTACTTCGCGACCGACTCGCCGGTGTAGCGGAGTTTGTGGATCTCCACCCCGTAGTGGTTGAACTGCCGCTTCACCACCGGCAGCAGCTCCAGCAGCACGTTCCGGTCGGTGGGCAGACGCAGCTGTCCCGCGACAGCCAGGCCCTGTTCGTATCGTTGCGCGGGGCTGAGCTTTACCCCGGGCAGGTTTGGATCCTCCAACGAACTGTGGGGACGAAGGTGGTAGACGGTGGCTACCCATTCCCGGATGATCTGCTCCAGCTGCGGCACCGTGTAGACGGCCTCTGCTTCGGGGTCCTCGCCGCGTCCGGCGACGTCCGCGCCCTTGTAGCCGGGCAGCTCTTGCAGCAGGTCGTCGAGGGTGCGGAAGAATCGTTCCACGGGGCTCTTGTCGGTGGGCTGGTAGATCCGGGCGGGTTGGATCGAGATCCCCAACCGGGCGCACCCGCTGGTGAGATGCTCCGACAGGTAGGCGGCGCCGTGGTCGACGACCAGCGTCTCCGGCAGGATGCCGGCGCGGGTGAACCGGGACACCTTCGTACGGGTCGGGTCTACCAGCAGCGTGTCGGGCAGACCGTGGTACGGCCAGCGAGCGGACGTGCCCCAATCCGTGGGCGTATCAAACGGTTGCAGCGCCTCCATCAGCACGCCGGCGACGTCGATCGATTTCGTCGAACCCGGCGTGAGCCGCAGTCCGAGGATGCACCGCGAGTACAGGTCCATCGCGATCGTGAGATCCGCTGACACCCATTTCCCGGTCACCGGGGCGACGGCGAACACGTTCAGCGGCGTGGTGTCCATCAGCACGTACTCGCCCGGCCGGACCGCCGACAACCGCCCGTAGGGTGCGGAGGGTCGGTTCGCGGTCGACCGTTTGCGTTTGGTGGGGCCGGTGAATGTGGCCCGGCCTCGATCCAGCTCAGCCAGCGCGTTGTACGCGCTCGCGCGCGAGGGGCGCTTCACTGTCCCCGGGCCGTGGACGCGCTCGGTGCGTGCATTGATCCGGTCGATGATGATCTTCTTGGAGACCTTCGCTTCGGGGGTCTGCTCATCCAGGACCGTCTGCGCGGTAGCGATCCACCGCGGGTCGAACCCGGTCAGCGCGTTTCCGGCTTGGGAGGACCGGTAGTCCATCAGGCCCGCCTCCCCGGACTCCCGGTACTGCGCCACCCAGCGGCGCACGGTCCGTTCGCCCTTCCCGAGTTCGGTCGCCTTCGCCGCAGTCCGCTGTCGCAGACTGTGCTGCGGGTGGTATTCCAGGCGCGGCTCACCCTCCCGCGGGATCTGCGGAGTGCCGGACTTGTATCCGGTGAGCACCTCGCGGACGTGGTCGGCGCGCTCCATGGTGCGTGCCTTCGCGGAGTCGGTAGCGTCCGCCCACAGCACCCCCAGCGGAGTAGCATCCCTTTCCCGCGTGTGGCCAGGGATGTGGGCCTTGCCGCCCTCGGCGGCGGGGCGCAGCACGTCGACCATCCGGAGTCGGCGGTGCCGGCCCGTGCGGTCGCGGATGATCACCGCCCCGTCAGCGATCTCCGCGACCGTGCACGCCTCCCCGTCGTAGACGAAGTCCATCCCAGGTCGCAGCATCCAGCTATCCATCATCATGCTTCCTCTCAAAGTGAGTAGTCGGGGATCGGGTGCCGGGACTCAGGCCGTGTCACGGAGGGATGAGCCGCTCTCCGCCGTCACGCGAAGATGCCGCGCCGGTGGCTGCACGACGCGCGTACCGAGCACTTGCCGCAGGTACTCCTCAACGGCGCGCAGCAGCTGGGCTGCCGCTTCCTTGTCCGCTCTCGGTGACTGCGGGGGCACCGGCAGGGCCACGGGGATGCCCAGCGCCTCGCATGCTCGCGCCGTGTCGGCCTCGCGGTCGCGCTCCGATCTCGTCGACCGCTCCGGGCCAGCCTCCTCGAAGAGCAGGGAGGGAGTGCCAGGTCGAAGGTCGTCTCGTGCGCTCATGTCAGCTCCAATACGCTCGTCGTGCTCAACAGGTGGGACAGGTCCGTGCGCAAACGCTGTGTCCACAGCAGGTGCAGCACGAGGGAACGGGCGAACCGCTGCTCTCCCGCGATCGGAGTCACGGCACGCACCGCTTCCCCGAACGTCACAGCGGCTCCCAGCACGGTCGCCGCGGCATCGACCTGCCCGGGATCGAACTGGAAGCTGCGCCGGTACCCGGCGAGGAACTGCACATTCGCCAGCAGCACCGGATCGGGCTCGGAGCACACCCGGTACTCCCAGCCATGCGCCTCGACCTCCCGCCGCGTCCAGTCCAGCGAGTCCCGCACCGCCGGGACCTGCAGCTTCGCCGCCGGCTTCACATCGACAACGCACACCAACCGGTCTGTGTGCGAGATCAGATAGTCCGGGATGTGCCTGCGGGTCGTGCCGTGATCGTCGCCCTCCATCAGGAACGGCTGGGACAGGATCCAGTCCACTCGCGGGTCGAAGTCGCACAGCAGCAGGTTCGCGTACTCCAGCCGCGACTCGTACCCCACGGGCGCCTGCATCGTCGCGGACCAGTACGAGCCGGAGAAGTGACGCTGCTTGCGGTACCAGCGGAACTCACGCCACGGCACCGCCGCCGCGAACACCCCCAACCGGGCATCCGGCAGCGAAACGACGTCGACGTGATCCTGCATCATACGGATCCGGATCGTCGACGCCACCGCGATCATCCCCGACCCGGCTCCCCGGCCCGCAGCTCACCATCGCCCGTGTCCCCGGTCGGAACCTGACAGCGGTGCGTGCGCATGAACACATGCTGTTGCCCCGCGACCGCGCAGCGGAACTCACCGACGCCACAGAAAGAAGTGAGCAGCTTTGTACTAAATCACTAAACAGCTAATCACTAGTAAATGTCACATTCACTACCAAGCTCGATGTTGCGCCTGTCAGATACACAACAAACCTCCGCCGACCAGTCGGCGGCGTCCGACGCATATGAGACACTCGGAGCATGACGGCGATCCACCCGATTGCCCCCGAAGACTCCAAAGCGCTCTTCGGGAACAGCTACATGCACACCGTGCTGGTCGAGATCACCCGGCACGGCGATGAACCGTTCTCCCCGAAGCAGATCATCGACGCCACCGGACTGCCCGGCGGGATCATCCACCCGCTCATCAAGAGGCTGAAGTCCAGGCATTTCATCGAGTACCTGGGCCGTGTGCCCGGGGAGAAGACCACGCTGTACCAGGTCCGCGACAACCCCTACATGCGCGCCGCCCGCGAGTACGCCGAAGCTGCGCCCGAGATCCCGCAGCATCGAGCCGCCAGCTAACCCACGGCGCCCCGGATCGACCCACAGCTCGGTCGCGACGACCGGTGAGCGACGTGTTCGACGTGCGTCGCGCCACCACGTGCCACCGCTGCCGAATTCGCAAGGTGCGGCGTCCAGAGCACACACTGGTGCGTTCTCCATGTTTCATGAATCTTGAATTTGATCTAGACTGGGTAGGTGCCAACCCTTGCCCGCGCGGCCGAGCTGTCGAAGGCGGTCTTCGGCAGCGAGCACATGCTTTCCGTGATGTGGCAGATCTCGCAGGCACCGGACGCAACGTTCAACGCTCCCGCCATCGAACGGGCCACGGGCCTGGCCGGGAGCATCGTGCACGGCATGCTCGCACGACTCAAACGCGCCGGCCTCATCGAGGTCGTGGGCCATCTCGAGGGAGAACGCACCCTCGCCTACCAGCGTCGCGACCATCTCGTATGGCAGGCGGCATCTCAACTCACGTCCGAGGTGACTGACACCCTGGGCATCGGAGGCCCCTATGACAGCTAGCCCCTCCACGACCGTCGCCGGGACGTCCGGGGTGAGTTGGCAAACCGGTGCCCATCGCGTCCACGTCGACCTCGAGCTTCACCTCCCGGAGATCCAGCGCCGCCGCGCCACAAACGCGGCGGGGTCTGTACAAGACCTGGACACTCTGCGGTTCCTGCTGACGCTCCCCGTCGATCAGCCCACCGCCCTCGCGGGCCTCGATGCGTACGAGCGGCGCCTGGCTCGGCGAGCCGTCCGCTGCGGGTTCGCCGAAGAGCGCGCCGTCGCCCGCAGCCAGTCCACTCTCATCCGAAGAGCGGAGCCTCCCGTGACGGTGCGGCTGATATCGGTGTTCGGCCCGTTCCGTCGCAGCACCCTGCAGTTGGCGACGACATTCGCCCCCTACGGGCGTCGTCGACTCGTCGTCCCCTCTGGACGGCTCGACGAGATATTGTTGCTCGAAGCAACCTTCTACGGTGTCGGCGTTACGGTGGCCGACGCCAACGGCGAGCGGACCGTCGCCGCGTCGGCGCCCTTCCAGCCCGCCCGGTTCACTGGCGCCTCCTGGCTGTTCGCTGAGCGCATCTACGGCCAGGCGCTCAGCTCAGCGACCGCCACCGGGCAAGTGTCGGCGGCATCGAGATCATGACACCCGTGTGCTGGGCGAGCCGAACATGCTCCGCTTCAGCCTCCGCCAGACGCTGATTCCACCACCGTGCCACTTGAGAGGTCCCCATCGAGGTGACGATACCTGCGATCTCGTCCAGCGCGGCCAGATTGTGCAGGTGAGCCCGGAGCCGATCCTCATCGGAGCCGGTGAACGAGTCCACCGCGCGTCCCTCACAGTGGCGACACGGGCACGGCCACGGAGTCGCGCTGGCGAACCACTTCAGGTGCATCTCGCTGGACCGGGCGAATCGCATCAGCTCCGGCATCAGCACGTGCGGCGTGCGATCACCAGGGCGACTCGAGTACGGTCGGCTGCCCGGCACCGGCAGGCGCCGCAGGCTCGGGATCTGCCCGATCACGGCCGCGCGAGCGCCGGACGCGAACGCATCGATGCCAGCGAAGTCCGCCCGCCACGGCACCGCACCCTTCACCTCGCCGAAGAACCGGCGATACGACTCCGGCGCCCCCTTGAGATTCAGAGGATCACCCGCCTTCGCTCCCAGCGCCAACGCCACCGGATGACGGCTCCGCGCGGCGACCGCGATCAACTGCGAGATGTGATCCGGCGTCGACCACTTCTGATGGACGGCCAACGGGAGGATCACGTCGTCGCGGTCGATATTGTCCGCAGCCGCGAGGACCGCCTTAAGCGCCCCCGGGTCTGCGACGTCCACAAACCCCGCTGGGATCACCGCGACCGCCGCGCCTGCATCGCGCTGCGCCTGGAGAGTCTCCTCCACCGTGGGCGCGATGAGCGCATCCACCGGTTCATCGATAATCAACGGGCGCTCGGCCGTCGCCGGAGCGAGCACCGAAGTCGGCTCGATAAGGAAAACCAAATCCTGATGCCGCGCCCGCAGGCGCCAGGCGGTCTGAAGAGCCGTCGGCCCCGACAACACCATGCCGCCGTGTTCCATGTTCACGTGCGGGGCGGTCTGCATCGTCTCACCGCCAGCCATCGTGAACACTCGCCCGCCCAAAGTGCGCTCGACCAGCGTGGCACCGGCGAGCGACTCACGCGTCGTCCGCGAAACCAGAGAGCTGTCGACCACCTCGATGTTGGCCCGATCGGTCATGCTGCGCTCCTCACGTAAAGGTCTTCGAACTCGTCCTGAACCAGGAACGCGTCGCGCGCGAGCTCTGCGACGCTCTCACCCTCATTCAGCCGCTGCTGCACCACCCGGTCGATCAGACCAGGATGTTCCTCGGCGATCGCTACCGGCTCTACGCTCCGATATCCGGCGCGGGAGAGCTCGATGTTCAACTGCCGGTAACGGCCCTCGCTGATCACATCCAGATCCACCGCACGCCGCAGCAGCGCCGCGATCGACACCCGCCACTTCGACTTCAACCGTGCCAAGCCCGGGATCGTCACCGGTGCCGCCGCCAGATCCATGCGCACATCCTGCGCCGGCATCAAGAACTCCGCCGCGAACCGATCCGCCTCAGACTCCTGCGTCTCCGACGGCACCTGATGCATCACCGCGTGCGCAAGCTCATGCGCCAGCGAGAACCGCTGCCGATCCGGCGGAATGTGATCTCCCAGCAGCACCACTGGTCGCTGTCCTTCCGGCCAGCTCACCATCGCATCGATCCGCTCCGACCCCAACGATCGCTTCACCACCACAACCCCGGCATCCTCCAGCGAGCGCACGAGGTCTTCCAGCGGACCGGACGCGATACCGATCGACGCACGCACCTCCTGCGCGATCTCCTCCGGAGTATCGAAGCCATCGGGCGGAAGCGGGTGCCGCACCAGCCGCACCGGCGTGTCTCCCGCGACGAGCCCCGTCACTTGCAAGTGCAGCAATTCCAGTTCTGCCCGCAACCGGTTCGCCACCGACAGGGGCAACGTGGAGCGCTTGCGATGGAACACATACGGCGCCGCTCCCTCATCCACCGGGACCGTCAGCAGCACCGGTGGAACACGCAGCACACCGCTCAGCTTCTCCAGGCGGTCGGGGTCCAACTCCACCAGCCCGGATTCCGCCTTCGACAGCACCGCTTGCGAGATCCCCGTGGCTTCGGACAACGCACCCTGCGTCCACCCACGCGCAACTCGGACCGTGCCGAGCATCACCCGGCCGGTCCGGCGATCAGAAGCAAACTCTGCCATGACTCCCATCTTAGTCAGCGCCTCCGACAATCGCGCGATCCATGTGCAGAAATATTCTCGCGTGTTGGATGTGAACAGCCCACTCTGACCGCGACCCCACGCCAGACCGGGTCGACGGAGATGATGTAGGTTCCCGCCCGACATGGCCGAACCTGCGAGGAAAACCGCGACTTTTGGCAGTGGGTGTTGGCTTTCAGCTCCGCGCGAAGTGGCGGATTCCTAGGGCGCGTTCGCGCAGGCGCCTTACGAGCGAGCGTTCGACGAAACAGGAACCCGCTACCCGGCGACCACGACAGCAACCCCCACGAACCCCAGGCCGATGACGAAGAGGAGGATTTGCGACCCGCCAAGCAAACGCAGATTGGGTGCGTAGGGGTCCGGATCCTCGGCGGTCGCACGATGGCCCGTGGCAGCCATCATCGTCCCGACGCCAGCCAGGACCGAGCTGAGCAGGATCAGCCAAGCAACAACAAGCCACACCCTTGTCGGCGCAGACGTAGAAGCGATGTCGCTCAAGAAGGTCATCGTGAGCGCGAGCACGCCGGTCGCGAGGGTGATGAGTTGCTTCGCGAGATCCACGACCATCTCGAGAGCTTTGCCTCGATCAGGGGAACCAGCAGACGCAGGGGTCATCAGCAAAAGGGCCAAAGCGGGCAGATGCCGTCCTCGAAGCCAGCGTGAACTAGCAGGGCGCTCACGGCCTCATCGGTCCCACCTTCGGTCGCGATTGCGGTTGCAGTCGCGGTGACAGCAACCGCGTCCGCCAACTGCGCTATCGGACCCTGCCAGGCGGCGATGGTACGAAGTTCAGCCGAACCCCTCCGATAACCGTCCGAGATTAGCCGTCGCAGCTCGGCTTGAGCTCGACGCGTTAGATCAACACCGCGGCGAGAAAGCTCGGCGTCAACCAACTCGAGCAACGCCGAATACAGATCGTCCGCCATGCGTTGAGTATGGCATCCCAAGAACCGCTGCAACTAGCGCATACTCTCCATCACGACGCTCAAGGGGGTCGCCTCTCGCGGTAGGTGTCCCTGATCGTCCACAGCAAATGGCAGGGATGCCAAGTGCCTGCCAACTACCCGTGGAATATGCCATTTCGGCGTGGAACCTACACGCCGCCCTGGAAGTCGCTGGCCATGTCGGCGAAGCGCGAGAAGTGGCCCTGGAAGGCGACCTGGATGGTCGCGGTGGGGCCGTTTCGGTGCTTGGCGACGATGAGGTCGGCCTCGCCCGGGCGCACGTCCTTGTCGTAGACGGAGTCGCGGTGCAGCAGGATCACCATGTCGGCGTCCTGCTCGATGGATCCCGACTCGCGCAGGTCGCTGATCGCGGGCTTCTTGTCCTGCCGCTGCTCGGAGCCACGGTTCAGCTGCGAGAGCGCGATCACCGGCACCTGCAGCTCCTTCGCGAGCAGCTTCAGGGCACGCGAGAACTCGGAGACCTCCTGCTGACGCGACTCGACTTTCTTGCCGCTCGTCATCAGCTGCAGGTAGTCGATGACGACCATCCGCAGGCCGACGCGCTGCTTGAGCCGGCGGCACTTCGCGCGGATCTCGACGAGCGTCATATTCGGGCTGTCGTCGATGTAGAGCGGGGCGTCGTTGATGCGTCCGCGGGTCGAGGCGACGGTCGTCCAGTCGCGCTGGTCGAGCGTGCCCTTGCGGAGGTTCTGCAGGGGCACGGCCCCCTCCGCGCTGAGCAGGCGCATGGCGATCTCCGCCTTGCCCATCTCGAGCGAGAAGAAGATGGAGGGCTGGTTGTGCCCGATCGAGGCCGCACGGGCGAAGTCGAGCGCGAGGGTCGAGTTGTGGGTCGGGATCATCGACTCACCCGCGAGGTAGAGGTGATCGTCGTTGTCGACCTGAACGCAGCGCACCGGGACGCTCTCGATTCGACGCACTGCCTTCACGTAGCGGCGACCGATGCGCAGCGTGCTCGACGGGCGCTCTTGAGCATGTGCGATCCGCTTGCGCTCGACCCGGAACACGTCGTCGACCGTGGAGAAGTTCAGGATGTACGCCGTCGACGACTCCTCTGTGCGCCCAGGCACACGCTTCGTCGTGCGCCCGCAGCGGTAACCGAGGCTGACGACGAGCTCATAGACGGAGTCGGCCAGACGCTTGCTCGTCACGGTGAACTGACAGGATCCGACGCCCTTGACGATGGTCCCGTCGGTATCCATCAGTCCCGCGAGCAATGCGCGGCGCTGGGCTTCCGAAGCACGCAGATACCGGGTCGGCACGTGCTTGTCGCCGAGCACACCGACCTTCCGCAGCAGTGCGGCAAAGCTGCCGTGGTCACGGTGACATGTATCGCAGCGCTGTGCCTCGCCCGAGTACCGCTCGCCGCAGTCCGGGCACGTCAGACGCTCCGGATGCGCACCCTTGTTCTTCGGGCCGCACGTGCGGCCGCACGTGTTCACGTTCGGATGCCGGGCGACGAACTCGGTTCCGCAGACATCGCAGTGCTTGACGAGCGCCACCCGCTCGGCGAGCTTGAGCGAATACAGCATGCCTCCGCGGGGCTCCGCGCGCACGCCCGCGTCCTCGACGAGCAGCGGGATCTCATCGGTCTCGCTGGTGATCCGCGCCGAGGCGCTGTGCCCGTCTCCGAGCCACGCTCCCAGTGCGTACGGGGGGATCGGCAGTTCGGCATCCACGGCGCGCAAGG
This sequence comes from Microbacterium sp. MMO-10, assembly GCF_037148715.1. Lineage (NCBI taxonomy): Bacteria > Bacillati > Actinomycetota > Actinomycetes > Micrococcales > Microbacteriaceae > Microbacterium > Microbacterium sp. MMO-10. The sequence continues at coordinate 727,832 of NZ_JBBCSV010000001.1, forward strand.
GCGCCGCATTTGCGATGGAATGGTTCGCCCGCCGGTCGGCGCCCACGGTGAGCGTCTCGAGGATCTGCTCGGTGGTCACCGTCGCAGCAGCGCCCGCCGATGAGCGGCGCGAGGACCGCGTCTCGGTCAACCACTGGTGCTGCGCGTCGGCGATGATCGTGGACCCGTCGGAGAACTCGACCTCGTAGCAAGGGCGATCGAGCATCACGTCGGTCGCAGCGACGACGCTGGTGGGGTGCCCATCGGCGCCGTACAGGTAGTCGCCGACCTGCACTTCGCCCATTGTCGTCCACCCCGTCGGAGTGGCGAGCGGCGTATCCAGCGCGAGCGCCTTTCCCATGGCGGGGCGGGCCGCGACGACGATCATCTGACCGCCGTGCAGGCCGTTGGTGAGCTCGTCGAGCTCGCGGAATCCCGTCGGCACGCCCGTCATGGATCCGTCGCGGCCGCTCGCGGCCTCCATCTCCTCGACCGCCGCGTCGACGGCCACGGTGAGCGGCACGTAGTCCTCGGCCTGCTCCGTGCCGGTGACCGAGTAGATCTCGGCCTGCGCGCTGTTGACGAGGTCGGTGGCGTCGCCCTGCCCGTCGTAGCCCATCTGCACGATGCGGGTGCCGGCGTCGACGAGCTTGCGCAGGATCGCGCGCTCCGACACGATCCCGGCGTAGAAGCCCGCATTCGCTGCGGTCGGCACGATCGACGTCAGCGAGTGCAGATAGTCGGCGCCGCCCGCGCGGGACAGGTTGCCCGTCTTGATGAGCTCGTCGGTGACGGCGATGACGTCGGTCGGCTCGCCGTGCGAGTACAGCGAGAGGATCGCGTCGAAGATCAGCTCGTGCTTGGGGATGTAGAAGTCGGCGCCGCGCAGGGACTCGATGACGTCGGCGACCGCGTCCTTGGAGAGCAGCATGCCGCCGAGCGTGGACTGCTCGGCCATCAGGTCGTGCGGAGGGGTCCGTTCAGGCCTCCGCTCGCCACCGAGCCGCTCTTCGGCGATGTCCGCGATCGACACGCGCGCCCCCTTCTCCTACCCCACCGGCTGTGCGCAAGGCCCGGTCGGGATCCGGCCTCGCGGGGTTGATCTCCCCGTGGGCACATCGCATCACAGACCACCGACATCGGGTTGCTGGACCACGCTACCCGCCCGCGCGGAGAGCCTGTGGATAACTCTGTGGAGGAATTGTGCGTAAGTCGGGAGAGTCTGTGCAGAACACCTGGGGATAACTGTGGGGAGTCTTTCGGCTCTGAACTTTTTTATGCTAGTTGATCTGGGATTATCCGTTTCCCCACCCTGTGGATGAGAATCTGTTTAAAGTCCCTCTTTAAGGTTCGTCGAGCGCTGTGCGGATGTGTACAACCTGGGGAGGAAACTCATGCTCGGGGCGCTTTGTCAAGTCGGCCGTTCGGCGGGAGTGGCGACGCTCGAAGGAGCAGTCCGGACAGCCGAGAGCGCGCCGACGCGCACGGGTTCACCGCGTGTCCCGAGGCGATCCCGGCTCGGCGCGGGCCCGCCCGGCGGCTAGGGCTTGGAGGACACGATCTGCACGCCGTCGGGGAGCGGAGCGCCCATGAGGGCGGCGTACTGCTCGGCCTTCGTCCGGTCGAACCCGCCGGAGATCTGCACCGATGTGGAGAGCGACTGCCCGCACTCGAGCTGCACGGAGGGTGCGGTGAGCAGCTTCCCGTCCAGCAGGATGGCCATGCGCTTGAGGGCCGGATCCTCCTCGCACGCGGCCTTGCCGGAGAGGGCAGCGAAGGCATCCGCGCCGCTCTCGGTGAAGTCGACCTGCACGCCCCACTGATTCTGCACATCCACCGCCTTCACCGTGTCGAGATCCTTGTCACCGACGCCCACCGGGCCCAGCCGCAGCACCTCCTGCTCCTCGGTCATGGCAGTGCATCGCTCCGCGGCTTGCGTGCAGTCTCCCGATCCCGCGGCATCCTCGCCGACGGCCGTCACCGGGCGGATCGCGAACTCCCCCGGCGCCTGGAAGAGGTCCTCCCTGACCTCGACCTCGGCGCCGCCCGTCTTCGGCGGGGTGTAGCGCACGGCCACCCTGTCGCCATCGGTGCCGATACTGCGCTCGCTGATGCCGGCGACGTCCAGCCGATGCCCGAGCTGTCTCGCAACCGTGTCGGCTTTGCCAGCGGGCACCCTCAGCACCACCTCGTGTGTGAGCGCGGGAGCGCTGAAGGGCAGCCCCGTGCAGCCCGCCAGCACCAGGACTCCGGCGGCGAGGACGAAGGCGAGGACGCCGGAACGGATCGAGCGGCTCATGCCCCGGAGCCTAACCCTGCGGACCGCGCACCACACCCGTGCCCCGGCACGCGAAAGGGGCCGCCTCGCGGAGGAGACGGCCCCTGACAGGGAGTCGGCACTTACTTGGCGGCGACGACCTGCAGCGTGATCACAGCGGTCACGTCGTCGTGCAGACGGACGGTGGCCTCGTGGTCGCCGACCGACTTGATCGGCGAGGTGATGTGCACCTTGCGCTTGTCGATCGCACCGATGCCCGCGGCCTCGACGGCGGCGGCGACATCGGCGGTCTTGACCGAGCCGAACAGACGGCCCTCAGCGCCCGCCTTGACGGCGAGACGGACCTTGGCGGCCTCGATGGCGTTCTTCAGCGCCACCGCGTCGTCGAGGTCGTGGATCGCACGCGCCCGACGGGCGGCCTGGATCTGCTCGACCTGCTTCTCGCCACCGCGCGTCCACGCGACGGCGAAACCCTGCGGCACGAGGTAGTTGCGGGCGTACCCGTTCTTGACCTCGACCACGTCACCGGCGCTACCGAGCCCGGCGACCTCATTCGTGAGAATCAGCTTTGCCATGTCGGTACCCCTTAGCGGCCAGCGCCGGCGTAGGGCAGGAGAGCCATCTCGCGAGCGTTCTTGATCGCCTTGGCGATCAGACGCTGCTCCTGCACCGAGACACCGGTGATACGACGGGCGCGGATCTTTCCACGCTCCGAGATGAACTTGCGGAGGGTCGCGACGTCCTTGTAGTCGATGACACCCACGCGGATGGACTTCGCGGGAGCGGTGGGCTTGCCACCCTTCCGCGGCTTGCGGCGGTCGCCGCTCGACTTTCCAGCCATGAGTCTTCCTTACGAGAAATGGTTTTCGGATCCCTCGGGATCCGCAATCTTGGTGTTGCTTCGGGTCAGAACGGGGTGTCGTCGCCGAAGCTGCCGGGAGTGCTCCACGCGTCGGCGCTCGAGGAACCGGGCGTCGACCACGGCTCGTCCGAGCCCTTGGGCTGCGGACGACCGCCGCCGCTGCCGCCCTGACCGCCCTGGAAGTTCCCGCCGCCGTTCGAGGCGGCACGGGTGACCTGAGCGGTCGCGTAGCGGAGCGAGGGGCCGATCTCGTCGACCTCCAGCTCGATCGCCGTGCGGTTCTGGCCCTCGCGGTCCTGGTAGGAGCGCTGACGCAGGCGACCGGTCGCGATGACCCGCATGCCCTTCGTCAGGGATCCGGCCACGTGCTCGGCGAACTCGCGCCACACGGACGCACGGAGGAACAGCGCGTCGCCGTCCTTCCACTCGTTCGCCTGGCGGTCGAAGGTGCGCGGCGTCGAGGCGATGGTGAAGTTCGCCACCGGCAGCCCGTTCTGCGTGTAGCGCAGCTCGGGGTCGGCGGTGAGGTTCCCCACCACGGTGATGACGGTCTCGCCGGCCATGATCCTTAGACCTTCGCGGCCTTGGGCTTGCGGGCGGCCTTCTCCTCGGCGCGCTTGGCCTCGGCTGCGACCATCGCCTGCGCCTCTTCGGCACGCAGAACCTTGGTGCGGAACACGAGCTCCGACAGGTTCAGCTGGCGGTCCAGCTCGTTGGTGGCCTCGCTGGTCGCGGTGAAGTTCACGACGGCGTAGATGCCCTCGGTCTTCTTGTTGATCTCGTAGGCGAAACGGCGCTTGCCCCAGATGTCGACCTTGTCAATCGAGCCACCATCGTTGGTGATGACCTTCAGGAACTTGTCGAGGTTGGGGGCAACCTGGCGCTCGTCCAGCTCGGGGGTCAGAATGACCATGAGCTCGTACTGGTGCGTCACTTACCCACCTCCTTCGGACTAGAACGGCTTCCGGGACTTTCCCGGAAGCAGGAGGGTGTTGTGCACGTGTCCGGGCACAGATGTACCCAGACAACCTGAACAGCTTAGCGGATCCGCCGGAATCCGCCGAATCCGGAAGGTTGCCCGGTCGCTGGCCGACTGGGCAGCGTGACCGGCAGGCCGTCAGCCGACCACCCGTGTTCCCCCGGAGGAATCCCGCGTCTCGCAATAGCGTGAGAGGGTGAGCACTCCATCGCCCGCCGCCCCGCCCGCGTTCGACGCCCGCGCACTGACCGAACCGGTCGACCGCGTGCGGCTCGCCGCCTGGTCGCGCGAGGCCAGGGCGAGCGGCGTCGGCCCCCGCACCGGGCAGATCGTGCTCGTCCTCGTGATCGCGCTGTTCATCGCCTTCGTCGGGTTCGGCGTGGTCGGAGTCTTCCTGAGCGTCGCACTGGGCTCGTCCGGCGGCGTCGTGATGCCGCTGCTGATGCTCGTCGTCATCGGGCTCGCCGTGTGGGGCGGGATCGCCTGGTGGAACCGGCAGCTCGTGCGGGGCTACCGCCTCGCCGGGTTCGCGGCGGCGAACGGCATGGGCTACCTGCCCCGGCTCGCGGATCCGCAGCTCCCGGGGATGATCTTCTCGCTCGGTCACGGCCGCGAGGCCACCGACCTCGTGCGCGGAACCGTGCCGCGCTTCGCCGAGTTCGCGAACTTCCGGTACACGACCGGATCGGGCAAGAACAGCCAGACGCACGACTGGGGCTACATCGCGATCAAGCTCGACGTGCCGCTGCCGAACATCGTGCTGGACGCGCAGGCCAACAACGGGTTCTTCGGGACGAACCTGCCCGCGGCCTACCAGGGGCACCAGAGGCTGTCGCTCGAGGGCGACTTCGACCGGTACTTCGCGCTCTACTGCCCCGAGGGCTACGAGCAGGACGCGCTGTACCTGTTCACACCGGACATCATGGCCCGGTTCATGGACTCCGCCTCCGCCTTCGACGTCGAGATCGTCGACGACTGGCTGTTCCTCTACGCGCAGAACCGGCCGGTCAGCACCCTGGATCCGGCGGTCTGGGCGCAGATGTTCGGCGCGGTCGGGGCCGTGATCACCAAGCTGCAGCAGTGGGCGCGCTGGCGCGACGAGCGCCTGCGCGCGGCCGGCGCCGGTGCCGCATCGGGTCCGGGGATCCCCGCCCCGGCTGCGGCGGGACACACCGCGGCGGCGCGCTTCGCCGGCCCGGTCACGCCGACGCCCGGGGAGCCCGGGCGGCCGTGGGCTCCCCCACCCGGCGTCGCACCCGAGGGGCGCCGCCTGAAGCGCGCGTTCCCCTGGGCGACGGTGGTGGTGTTCGCCGTCGCCATCGGAGGCTGGATCGTGTTCCGCCTGGTGCTCGGGCACTGACGCGTCGCCTGCTCCGGGGCGTCGAGCGAGACGAAGGGGACACGAAACGCGGCGCCCTCGAGAGAGCACCGCGTTTCGTCTCCGTCGCGCCGGTCGGGGTCGACGCTCGACGACCCCGACCGGGGGCGGGTCAGGCGCCTCGGCGCACTGCCTGCCAGAGCGCTCGGCGCTCGGCCTGCTCCACGGGATCCGGCACGGGAAGGGCCGCGAGCAGCTCCTTGGTGTAGGAGCTCGACGGATCGTTGAGCACCTGCGCGGTCGTGCCCTGCTCCTGGATCCGTCCCTGCCGCAGCACGATGATCCGGTCGGAGACGGCGTCGATCACGGCCAGGTCGTGACTGATGAACAGCGACGCGAAGCCGAGCTCGGCCTGCAGCTGCACGAACAGGTCCAGCACCTTCGCCTGCACCGAGACGTCCAGCGCACTGGTGGGCTCGTCCGCGATGAGGAGCTTCGGATCCAGGGCCAGGGCGCGCGCGAGCGAGGCGCGCTGACGCTGACCGCCGGACAGCTCGTGCGGGTAGCGGTCGCCGAAGCTCGTCGGCAGCCGCACCGCGTCCAGCAGCTCGTCCACGCGGGCACGGGCGGCGGCGACGCTCGTCGCCCGGCCGTGCACGACGAGGGGCTCCGCGATGCACTCCGCGATCGAGAGCAGCGGGTTGAAGCTCGTCGCCGGATCCTGGAACACGAACCCGATCTCGGGCCGGAGCGGCGCCAGCTGTCGCTGCTTGACGCCGTTCATCTCCTGGCCGAGCACGCGCAGCGATCCGCCGACCACGGTCGTGAGACCGACGACGGCGCGGCCGATCGTGGTCTTGCCCGATCCGGACTCGCCGACGAGGCCCACGACCTCGCCGGGACCGACGTGGAAGTCGATGCCCTTTACCGCGACGACCCCGCCTCGGCCGAACCGTCCGGGGTAGCCGATCTCGCAGGCCTGCGCGACGATGAGGCTGCCCTCCGGCGGCGCACCGGCGGCGCCCTCCGCGGTCGAGTCCGCCAGAGCCGACTTGCCCTGCCCGACGTGCGGCACGGCGGCGAGCAGCTCGCGGGTGTACTCCTGCCGCGGGTTGGCGAAGAGCTCGCCCACGGGCGCCTGCTCGACGATGTCTCCCCGCAGCATCACCACGACCCGGTCGGCGAGGTCGGCCACGACGCCCATGTTGTGCGTGATGAGCACGATCGTCGCGCCGAACTCGTCGCGGCAGGCGCGCAGCAGCTCGAGGATCTCGGCCTGCACCGTGACGTCGAGGGCGGTGGTCGGCTCGTCCGCGATGATGAGGCCCGCGTTCAGCACGAGGGCCATCGCGATCACGATGCGCTGCTTCTGCCCGCCCGAGAACTGGTGCGGGAAGTCGTCGACGCGCTTGTCGGGATCCGGGATGCCCACCTTGCGGAGGATCTCGACGGCCTTCGCCTTCGCCTCCTTCTTGGAGAGCCTGCCCTCGTGGTGGGCCCGCAGGCCCTCCGCGATCTGCCAGCCCACGGTGTACACGGGGTTCAGGGCAGTCGAAGGCTCCTGGAACACCATCGCGGCGTCGCGCCCGCGCATCGCGCGCAGCTTCGCCGGCGTGGCATGCACCACGTCGGTCTCGCCGCCGCGGCCGCGCACGATGACCGCACCCGACATGGTGGCGGTCTCGGGGAGCAGTCCGAGCAGGGCGTTGGCGGTGACGGTCTTGCCGGATCCGGACTCGCCGACGATCGCGAGCACCTCGCCCGCATGCGCCTGGATGTCGATGCCCTTGACCGCGTCGACGGGCTCGCCGTCGGTCGCGAAGCGCACCTTGAGCCCGCGGATCTCCGCCACATCGGGAAGGCCGGTGTTCGTCATCGTGCCGGTCATGCCGCACCTCCCGCGCGACGGCGGGTGCGCAGTCGCGGATCGCTCAGGTCGTTCAGGCTCTCGCCGACGAGGGTGATGCCGAGCACCACCAGCACGATCGCGAGGCCGGGGAAGATGGACGTCCACCAGATGCCGCTGGTGACGTCCGCGACGGCGCGGTTGAGGTCGTAGCCCCACTCCGCGGCCGAGGTCGCCTCGATCCCGAAGCCGAGGAAGCCGAGTCCGGCGAGGGTCAGCAGCGCCTCGGAGGCGTTGAGCGTGATCACCACCGGCAGCGAGCGCGTGGAGTTGCGCAGCACGTGACGGATCAGGATCCTGCGGGTCGGCACGCCGATGACCTTCGCCGACTCGACGAACGGCTCGGCGCGCACCCGCACCACCTCGGCGCGGATGACGCGGAAGTACTGCGGCACGAACACCACGGTGATCGACAGCGCCGTGGCCATGATGCCGGACCACAGGCTCGACTGGCCGTGGCTGATCACGATCGACATGACGATGGCGAGCAGCAGGGACGGGAAGGCGTAGATCGCATCCGCGATCACCACGAGCGTCCGGTCGAGCCAGCCGCCGAAGTAGCCGGATAGCAGACCCAGGGCGATCCCGACGAAGATCGAGCAGGCGATCGCGGCCAGGATCACGAGCAGTGCCGTCTGGGATCCCCAGATCACGCGCGAGAGCACATCGAAGCCGCTGACCGTGGTGCCCAGGAGGTTGGTGGCGCTCGGCGGCTGCTGCGTGCCGAACTTCACGCCGTTCACGGACTGCTGCGCCCACGAGTACGGGGCGAGGACGGGCGCCAGGATGGCGACCAGCACGAAGAGGCCGGTGATGACGAGGCCGGTGATGAGCATGCCGCGCTGCAGCCCGACGCTCTGACGCAGCTGCGAGATCACGGGGATCCGCTCGCTCCAGCGGCGCTTGCGCGGCGCCTGGGCCGCGAGCGCCTCGGTCTTCGGGGTGGGCAGATCGCGGTCGATCACGGGTTCGGGGGTGTTGTCGACGGTCATCTCAGTACCTCACCCGCGGGTCGATCATGGCGGCGACGATGTCGACGATGAAGTTGGTCACCGCGACGATGACCGCGATCATGACGACGATGCCCTGCACGGCGACGAAGTCGCGCGCCTTCAGGTACTCGCTGAGCATGAAGCCGATGCCCTTCCACTCGAAGGTCGTCTCGGTCAGCACGGCTCCTGCGAGCAGCATCGCGATCTGCAGCCCCATCACCGTGATGATCGGGATCAGCGCCGGGCGGAACGCGTGCTTGGTGACCAGGCGGTACTCGCTCACGCCGCGCGAGCGGCCCGAGGTCACGTACTGCTGGCCGAGGGTGCCGATCACGTTCGTGCGGATCAGCCGCAGGAACACGCCCGCGGTGAGCAGCCCGAGCGCGAGCGCGGGCAGGACCGCGTGCCACAGCACGTCGAGGATGGCGGGCCCGTTGCCCAGGCGGATCGCGTCGAGCAGGTAGATCCCCGTCGGGGTGCTCACGCCGCTCATCAGCAGCTCGGTCTGGGTGCTCGCGCGCCCCGAGACCGGCATCCAGCCGAGCCAGACCGAGAAGACCAGCTTCAGCAGCAGGCCGACGAAGAAGATCGGCGTCGCGTACGCGAGGATCGCCATGATCCGCAGCGACGCGTCCTGCCACTTGTCGCGGCGGTGCGCGGCGATGAGGCCGAGGGGGATCGAGACCGCGAAGGCGACGATGAGCGCATAGATCGCGAGTTCGAGGGTGGCGGATCCGTAGGTCAGCAGCACCGTGGTGACCTTCTGGCCATCCGTGATGGTGGTGCCGAAGTCTCCGCGGAGGATGTTGCCGAGGTATTCGAAGTACTGGATGAGCACGGGCCGGTCGTAGCCGGCCTCGTGCACGCGCTGCGCCAGCTGCGCTGCGGGCAGGCGTCCGCCGAGGGCGGCGGTGATGGGATCGCCGGTGATCCGCATCAGGAAGAAGACCAGGGTGACCAGGATGAGGACGGTGGGGATGATCAGCACGAGGCGGATCAGGATGTAGCGCCACAGTCCTCCTCCGGAGGACTTCGGGCGCGTCGCCGCGGGATCTGCGGCGAGGACATCAACGGCCATGGAGAACCTTTGTGAGGAGATCGGGAGTGATGGTCCCCGAGCCCGTGGAAGGGCCCGGAGACGAAGACGGGGCACCGTCGCGTGTGCGGCGGTGCCCCGTCTGAAGGTGCGCTACTTCGTCAGCGGCGCGTAGCGGAACTTGAACGAGGCGTCGAGGGTCGCACCCGAGACGCCGGAGCCCACGACCGCGATCTGCTTGCCCTGGAGGATCGGCAGGGTCGACAGGTCCTTCGCGACCATGTCCTGGATCTGAGCCAGGTCGGCCATGCGCTTGTCCTTGTCGGTCTCGGTCTGAGACTTCACGATGAGGTCGTTGACCGCCGGGTTGTCGTAGTGGTTGCCGAGGAAGTTCTCCTTGAGGAAGAACGGCGACAGGTAGTTGTCGGCGTCGGAGTAGTCCGGGAACCAGCCGAGCTGGTACTCGGGGTACACGTCCGCCGTGCGGTCCTTGGAGTACTGGGTCCACTCGGTGCTCTGCAGGTTGACGGTGAACAGGCCGCCCTCCTCCAGCTGTGCCTTGTAGGCCGCGTACTCGTCACCCGAGGACGGGCCGTAGTGGTCGCCGTTGTACTGCAGGTTCAGGGTGACCGGGGTGGTCACGCCGGCGTCCGCGAGGACCTTCTTCGCCTTGTCGAGCGACGGACCGCCGTTGCCGTCTCCGTACATCGACTTCAGCGGCGTGGTGGCGCCGGACATGCCGTCCGCGACGAACGAGTACAGCGGGCTGTAGGTGTCCTTGTAGACGTCCTTCGCCACGGCCGCGCGGTCGATGAGGTCGGCCGCGGCCTGGCGCACGGCCTGCGCCTTGGCCGGGTCGGCCTCGGGGGTGGTCGCGCCGAACGGCATGGTGTTGAAGTTGAAGACGATGTAGCGGATCTCGCCACCCGGGCCCTCGACGAGCTTGACCTTCTTGTTCTTGCTGAGGTCCTCGGTGTCGGTGGCCGACAGGCTGCGGTACGCCACGTCGATGTCGCCGTTGCCGATCGCGAGCTTCAGGTTCGAGGCGTCGGCGAAGTACTTGACGTTGACCTGGCTGTTGGCGGCCTTGCCCAGCTCGCCCTCGTAGCCGGCGTACGGCTTGTAGGAGATGAGCTGGTTCTTCTTGTAGTCGGTGATCTCGTACTGACCGGCGAAGGCCTTGCCCTTGACGATGGTGTCGTCGTCGGTGACCTTGTCGGCGGAGAAGACCTTCTCATCGACGATGGGCGCCGCCGGGCTGGAGAGGATCAGCGGCCAGATCTGGTCGTTGCCGTTCTTCAGCGTGAAGACGACCGTGGTCGGGTCCGGCGCAGCGGTGCTGTCCAGGTTGCCGAGCAGCGCCGCCGGGCCGTTGGGGTCGTTGATCTTGACCATGCGGTCGAAGGAGAACTTCACCGACGCGGAGGTCAGCGGGTCGCCGTTGGCGAACTTCAGACCCTTCTTGAGCTTCACCGTGTACTCGGTCGGGGAGGTGAACTCCGCCGACTCGGCGATGTCGGGGGTGACCTCCGCCGTGCCGTACTTGCTGTTCATCAGGAAGGGGTAGATCTGGTTCATCACGGCGAAGGAGCCGTTGTCGTACGAACCAGCCGGGTCGAGGAACGTGATCTTGTCGGTCGTGCCGACCGTGATCGTGCTGCCGGAGGATCCTCCGGTCGACCCCCCGCCGCCCGTGCTGCTCGTCGCGCAGCCCGCGAGCACGAGGGCTGTGGCGCCGAGCGCGCCGATGGCGAGACCGAGACGGCCTCGAGTGCTGTGGAATGACATATACACCTCTGTATCGGTTCCGTGGCCGCGCTTCAGTGCGACCGCAACATCCATGGCCGTCAGGGTTCACGGCGCACGGGACACCCGATTGTATGCACGCCTGCGCATTTCTCGGGAGATCCGAGTCCGAGACGTGACCTCCGCCGGAGATCTTCCTGCCGCGGATCCGCTCACGCCTCCGAGCCGTGCGGGAACTGGCGCGCGTAGTCCTCCTTGAGCACGGCGAGGTGCAGCCAGGCCTCGGTGTGGGACACCCCGGGCAGGGAGCGCAGCTGTTCGAGGCCCGCGTGCAGCGCCCCCGGCGTCGGCTCCACGAACGTGATCACAGCGTCGAAACGGCCGATCGTGCGGGCGGCGAAGTCCACGCCGGGCCAGGTGCGCACCACCGAGAGCACGGCGTCGTCGTCGCCCAGCAGGCTGAGCCCCACGCCCATCGACTGCCTCCGGTGCGCGGGACCACGCGCCTCCACGGCTCCGATCTGGATGACGTGCGCCGCGCGGAGCCGCTGGACCCGGGTCGCGACCGCGGACGGCGACAGCCGCACGACCTCGCCGAGGGCGCGGAAGCTGATCCGTCCGTCCTCCTGCAGCAGCTCGATGAGCGCGGTGTCGGTCTCGTCCAGCACGACGTCGCCGCGATAGCTCGAGACGAACGGGCCCTTCACGACCGAGGTGTAGACGAGGGTGTTCACATCGAGCACCTGCGGGATCGCCCTGATGTCCTCGATCACCGCGTGCAGCTCCGGCATCGTGCCGAGACGCACCTCCGCCACCAGGTCGTAGACGCCGCCGATCGCCGACACGAACACGGTCTCCTCCCGCGCCTGGAGCGCCGCGGCGACTCCGGCGCTCGCGCCGGCCGTGCGGATCGAGACGTGCGCGATCACGTGCTGTCCGAGGAAGAACGGATCCACCGCGCCGATGATGCGGATCGTCCGATCGTCCAGCAGCAGGCGCAGGCGCGACGCCACCGCGGTCCTCGTCTGACCCAGTGCCGCCGCGAGCGAGCGGATGCTCGCCCGCCCGTCCTCACGGAGCGCGCGGATGAGTTCTGCGTCGAAATCGGACATGATTCAGGCGATCCCCGACTTTCCCGGTTTGGATTCCGAAGCTGTCACAATCGCAGTCATGACCCGGTTCACGTCGCGGAACGGAGTCAGGATGCGCACAACTGCGAACAATACTCCAGCCTACAGGCTCGCGGACGCAACTTTTGACGTTGCACGGGCTCGAATCCGCCCCTAGCATCCTTCGCATCCCTGACACCGCAAAGGAGCGGGCATGACCTCCACCCACACCAAGGCCCGGCGCGCCGGGCTCGCGGCCTTCGTCGGCACCACGATCGAGTGGTACGACTTCTACGTCTACGCCACGGCGGCGGCGCTCGTCTTCGGCCCGCTGTTCTTCCCCAGCAAGGACCCGCTCGCCGAGACCTCTGCGGCCTTCGCCACCTTCGCGGTGGCCTTCCTCGTCCGCCCGATCGGCGGGATCCTGTTCGGCCACATCGGCGACAAGCTCGGCCGCCGGGTGTCGCTCGTCATCACCCTGCTGCTCATGGGCGCCTCGACCGTGCTCGTCGGATGCCTGCCCACCTATGAGAACGTGGGCATCCTGGCCCCGATCCTGCTGATCCTGCTGCGCGCGCTCCAGGGCCTCGCCGTCGGCGGCGAATGGGGCGGCGCCGTGCTCATGAGCGTCGAGCACGCCCCGGAGAAGTCGAAGACCTTCTACGGCGGGTTCACCCAGCTCGGAAACCCGGCCGGCGCCCTGCTCGCCTCGGGCATCTTCGCCATCATGTCGCGAGGCGGAGAGGACTTCATCCGGAACGGTGGCTGGCGCATCCCGTTCCTGCTCTCGATCGTGCTCATCGCGGTCGGCTTCTGGGTGCGGTACCGCGTCGAGGAGTCCCCGGTCTTCGAGGAGAAGATCGAGGGTCGCAAGCAGTCGATGCCGCTGGCCTTCGCGCTACGCGCGAACTGGCGGCCGATCCTGCTGGGCATCGGGATCCTGCCGATCTCGACCGGCGGCTACTACCTCGCGACCACGTTCGCCACCGCCTACGCGACCGGCGCCCCGATCTCGATCAGCGAGCAGGTGATCCTCGACGCGATGACGATCGCCTCGTTCGTGGAGTTCGTGGTCACGCTCCCCGTCGCCTGGCTGGGCGACAAGTGGGGCCGCAAGAACGTGATGTACATCGGCCTGATCACGTCCGTGCTGACGTTCGCGCCGTTCCTGCTGCTCATGCCGGGCAGGGTCGAGCCGCTCATCTTCCTCTTCGCCTCGCTCGTGCGCATCGCCATGAGCGCGACGTACGCGCCGATCGCCGCGATCCTCGCGCAGATGTTCCGGCCGCAGGCCCGCTACACCTCGATCGCACTCTCCTACGGCGTCGGCGCCGCGGTGTGGGCCGGCTTCTCGCCCTGGTTCGCGACGCAGCTCGTCGCCTGGACCGGCAGCGTCTGGTCGGTCATCGCGATGTTCGTCGGAATGGCCGTGCTCGCCGGGATCTGCACCCGGCTGGCGCCGCAGCACTCCGACGCCGCCCCGGTCACCGACTCCTTCACCCCCCGTACCGACACCACCGCGAACAGGCTGCCATGAGAAAGCTCGTCCCCTTCGACCAGTCGCCGCAGACGACCCCCCGGCTCGTCCTCGCCCGCGCGATCCACCTGCTCGACGCGTCCGCCACCACCGCGACGGCGATGCTCGTCGATCGCGGACGGATCCTCGCCACCGGTTCCCCGGCCGAGTGCCGAGCGGTGGCGGAGGCTGCCGGCCTGACGCCGGAGCAGGTCGACCTCGGCGATGCGACGATCGTGCCCGGCTTCATCGACGCCCACGCGCACCCGCTCATGTACGGCCAGATGATGACGTGGGTGGACTGCGGTCCTGAGAAGGCCGCAAGCATCCCCGAGATCGTGGCCCTGCTGCAGGAGGCGGCCGCCGCGCTCCCCGCAGGGCGCCCGGTGCGCGGCTACGGCTATGAGCACCGCAATCTCGCCGAGCAGCGCCACCCCACCCGGTTCGAGCTCGACGAGGTCGCGACCGACCGCGAGGTCTACCTCATGAACGCCTCCGGGCACGGCGGCGTCGTGAACTCCTACACGCTCGAGCGCAGCGGGATCGACCGTGAGACGCCGAACCCCGCCGGCGGCGAGTTCTTCCGCGACGCCGACGGCGAGCTCACCGGCGAGCTGTCGGACGCGGCCTGCAACATCCTCACCGGCGTGCACGGCGTGAAGGTCGGACACCACGGCCCGAACTTCCACCTCGCGGACGAGCCGGAAGAGCATCTGCGCCAGCTCGACGTCGCGACCTCGCGCTTCCTCGCGGGCGGCGTCACGGCGATCGGCGACGCCCAGGTGAGTCGCCGCGAGTTCGACATGTACCTGCGGCTCGCGCAGGCCGGCCGGCTGCCGCTGCGCATCTCGATGTACCTGCTCTCGCATCTGCTCGACGAGGCGCTGGAGATGGGACTCGTCGGCCAGTTCGGCAACGCCCGCCTCAGCTTCGCGGGCATCAAGTTCTACGCCGACGGCACCCTCGGCGGCTGGACCGCCTACTTCCCCGACGGCTACGTGGGCGACCCCTGCCGCACCGGGCAGCTGTACCACGAGCCCGCCGAGTACGCCGCCCTCATCCGGCGCGCACACGCGGCAGGCCTGCAGACCGCCACGCACGCACAGTCGCCCACGGCGATCGAGATGGTCGTCTCGGCGATCGAGGCCGCGCTCGGGGAGCACCCCGACGACGACGCCCGCCACCGCATCGAGCACTGCGGGCTGCCGACCCCCGAGCAGATCGCACGCATGGCGGCGGCCGGGATCCGCCCGGTCAACCAGCCCCAGCACTACTACAACTGGGGCGAGGGCGTCGAAGAGGCGATCGGGACACCCGGCGAGCGCTTCAATCCCCTGGGCGAGTTCGAGCGCGCCGGGGTTCCCGTCACGATCTCGTCCGATGCGCCCGTTGCCGACCCGATCCCGCTCGAGGCGATCCAGGCGGCCGTGACCAGGGTCACCCGCCGCGGCCACCGCCTCGGCCCGGACGACCTGCGCATCTCCGCCCTGTCCGCCCTGCGCGCCCACACGATCGAGGGAGCCGTCTCCCTCGGCCGCGAGGACGACCTGGGCAGCCTCGAGGTCGGCAAGCTCGCCGACTTCGTCGTGCTGGACGAGGATGTGCTCGAGGCGGATCCCGAGCGGATCGGCCGGATCAGGGTGCTCGAGACCTGGGTCGACGGCGAGCCGCGGCACCGCGCGGCCTGAGGGGACGAAGAGATGACGATCGAGACCGACCCGTACGCCGACACCGCCGGCCGCGCCGTCCTGGAGACGATCCGCAACTACGGGGTGGACGCCGTGTTCGGCATCCCTGGCACGCACAACCTGGAGTTCTACCGCCCGCTCGCCGACCTGGGCTTCCGGGTCGTGACGAACCGGCACGAGCAGGGATCCGGGTACGGCGCCGACGGCTGGGCGCAGCAGAGCGGACTCCCCGGCGTCGTGATCACCACCTCCGGTCCCGGGCTGCAGAACGCGATGAGCGCCGTCGGCACCGCCTTCTGCGAGTCGCGTCCGCTGATCGTGCTCTCCCCCGGGGTCGCCCTCGGCGCGGAGTTCGCCGACGTCGGCACCCTGCACGAGACGAAGGATGCCTCGGCGATGGTCGGCGCCATCGCCGAGTGGTCGCGCCGCGTCGGCTCCGCCGCGGAGGCGGTCGCCGCCGTCCACGACGCGTTCGCCCTGTTCCGCACCGGACGCCCGCGGCCCGTGCATATCGAGGTTCCGCTGGACGTGCTCGAGGCCCCGGCCGGGGTTCCCGCAGCCGACCGTCTGCCCCGCCCCCTTCCCGCCGCCGAGGGCGGCGACGCGGCGGCGGTCGCCGAAGCAGCCGCCCTGCTCGGCGCGGCGCAGCGACCCGTCATCGTCGCCGGCGGCGGTGCGACCCGTGCCGCCGTGGCGCTGACCGCTCTCGCCGAGCGCCTCGGCGCCCCGGTGCTCACGACGCTCAACGGCAAGGGGGCGCTCGACGAGCTCCATCCGCTCTCCCTCGGCGCCAACCTGCGCCTGGCGGCGGCCCGTGCGGTCGCCGAGGACGCCGATGTGCTCCTGGTCGTGGGATCCAAGCTCGGTGAGGCCGAGCTGTGGGCGCCGCGGCTGGAGGCGCGCGGCGCGGTGGTGCGCGTCGACATCGCCGCGGGGCAGCTCGCGAAGAACCTCGACCCCGCGATCGGGATCCGCGGCGACGCCCGCGCGGTCCTGGAGCGGGTCCTAGACGCCCTGCCTCCTGCCCCGCCGCGCACGCCCGCGCTCGACGACGTCCGCGCCGGGATCCTCCGGGAGATCCGGGAGGCCGCCCCGGCGACCGTCGCACTGGCCGAGGAGATCGCCACGGCACTGCCCGACGACGCGATCGTGGCCGGCGACTCGTCGCAGATCGTCTACCTCGCCCTCGCGAACGTGCTCCGCCGCTCCGGCCCCCACGCGCTGCTGTACACGCCCACGTACGCGACGCTCGGGTACGGACTCCCCGCCGCGATCGGCGCGCGGGTCGCTCAGCCGGACCGGCCCGTCGTGGCGGTCGTCGGCGACGGTGCGCTCATGTTCGCGGTCAACGAGATCGCCACGGCGGTCGAGCAGCGCCTCGACCTCACGATCGTGTGCGTCGACAACGGCGGCTATGCGGAGATCCGACAGAACGAGGTGGATCGCGGAATGACCCCGGTCGGCGTCGACCTCGTGCAGCCGGACTGGCCCGCCCTCGCCCGCGCCTTCGGCGCCGAAGGCGAACGCGTCGAGGCCGGCGAAGATCTCGCCTCCGCGATCCGCACGGCGATCGCCGGCGGCGGTGTCCGCCTCGTGCACGTCGTGCAGCCGAACGCCCATCCCTCCCCGGAAGAACAGAAGGACCGCGCATGACCACTCCGATCGGCCCCGTCGATGCCTCCCTCACCCCCCGCTATGCGGGCTTCGCCACCTTCGCGCGCCTGCCGCGGCTCGAGGAGGTCGACCACGCCGACATCGCCGTGGTCGGGGCGCCGTTCGACTCGGGCGTGAGCTACCGCCCCGGGACGCGGTTCGGGCCCTCGCACGTGCGCGAGTCGTCGCGCCTGCTCCGCCCGTACAACCCGGCCCAGGACTTCTCGCCCTTCGCGCGGACCCAGGTCGTCGACGCCGGCGACCTCGCGCTGAACCCGTTCGACATCACCGAGGCCGTCGAGGAGACCGACCGCGCCGTGACGACGCTCCGCGAGCGGGTCTCCCGCGTCGTCACGATCGGCGGCGACCACACCCTGGCCCTGCCCCTGCTGCGGTCAGTGGCGCGCGAGCACGGTCCGGTCGCGGTGCTGCACTTCGACGCGCACCTCGACACCTGGGACACGTACTTCGGAGCCCCGATCACGCACGGCACCCCGTTCCGCCGGGCGAGCGAGGAGGGTCTCATCGACATGACCGCCAGCTGCCACGTCGGCACCCGCGGCCCGCTCTACGACAAGAGCGACCTCGAGGACGACGCGCGTCTCGGATTCTCGATCGTCACGAGCGAGGCGATCGAGGAGCACGGGGTCGAGGCCGCGATCGAGCGGATCCTGAGCCGCATCGGCGACGCACCCCTGTACGTGTCGATCGACATCGACGTGCTCGACCCCGCGCACGCCCCCGGCACCGGCACCCCCGAGGCCGGCGGACTCACCAGCCGGGAGCTCCTGCGGATCCTGCGGAGCCTGCGCGACACGAACATCGTGGGCGCCGACGTCGTCGAGGTCTCCCCCGCCTACGACCACGCCCAGCTGACCGGCATCGCCGCGAGCCACGTCGTCTACGAGCTCATCACCCTGCTGGCGATGCAGATCGACCGCACCCGCTGACACCCGGGATCCAGGGGCCGGCCGTCGCATCGACGGCCGGCCCCTGCCGGTTCAGGCCAGCGAGAAGTGCTCGAGCTCGGCCTGATCGAGCATTCGCGATCGGGTCAGGAACCTCCTGCCGGTCGGCGCCTCGACGCTGAACCCGGATCCGCGTCCGTCGACGACGTCGATCGTGAGGTGCGTGTACTTCCAGTACTCGAACTGCGACTCGGACATGTAGACCGGCACCGCGTCGTGCAGGCCGACGTCGAGGGCGCCGAGGAGCACGTCGCCGGGCCCCGTGAGGAACATCCCCACCGGATAGCACATGGGTGCGGAGCCGTCGCAGCAGCCGCCGGACTGGTGGAACATCAGCGGGCCATGCTGCGCGGTCAGCTGCCGCAGCAGCGCCGCCGCCTCGGCCGTGACGTCGACGCGACCGAACTCGGGCATCGTCCCCTCCTCTCGTGATGCGGGGCGGGCACCCTCGAGAGGTGCCCGCCCGCTCCTGGGGATCCGGATCAGAAGAAGCCCATCGGCCCCTCTGCGTACGAGACGAGGAGATTCTTCGTCTGCTGGTAGTGGTCGAGCATCATCTTGTGGTTCTCCCGGCCGACGCCGGACTGCTTGTAGCCGCCGAACGCCGCGTGCGCGGGGTACTGGTGGTAGGTGTTCGTCCAGACGCGGCCCGCCTCGATCGCCCGGCCGGCGCGGTAGGCCGTGTCGCCGCTGCGGCTCCACACGCCGGCGCCGAGGCCGTAGAGCGTGTCGTTCGCGATCGAGATCGCGTCGTCGAAGTCGGAGAAGCTCGTCACCGACAGCACCGGCCCGAAGATCTCCTCCTGGAAGATCCGCATGTCGTTCGTGCCCTCGAACACGGTCGGCGCGACGTAGTAGCCCTCGCTGAGGTCGCCGCCGAGGTCGACCCGCTCCCCTCCGGTGAGGAGCCGCGCGCCGCCCTGCGTGCCGATGTCGATGTAGCTGAGGATCTTCTCCAGCTGGTCGTTGGACGCCTGCGCACCGATCATCGTGGTGAGATCCAGGGGGTTGCCCTGCACGACCTTCTTCACGCGCTCCAGGCCGTCGGCGAGGAAGCCGTCGTAGATCGAGCGCTGGATGAGGGCGCGGGACGGGCAGGTGCAGACCTCGCCCTGGTTGAGCGCGAACATCGTGAAGCCCTCGAGCGCCTTCTCGTAGTACGGGTCGGATGTGGAGCTCGCCACGTCCTCGAAGAAGACGTTCGGGCTCTTACCGCCGAGCTCGAGCGTCACCGGGATGAGGTTCTGCGACGCGTACTGCATGATCAGGCGGCCCGTGGTGGTCTCACCGGTGAAGGCGACCTTGCGGATCCGCTTGTGCTGCGCGAGCGGGGCGCCGGCCTCGATGCCGAAGCCGTTGACGATGTTCACGACGCCGGCCGGCAGCAGATCACCGATGATGTCGAAGAGGAAGAGGATCGACGCCGGGGTCTGCTCCGCCGGCTTGATCACGACGCAGTTGCCCGCGGCGAGCGCCGGGGCGAGCTTCCAGGTGGCCATGAGCAGCGGGAAGTTCCACGGGATGATCTGCCCGACCACGCCGAGCGGCTCGTGGAAGTGGTACGCCACGGTGTTCTCGTCAAGCTGGCTGATGCCGCCCTCCTGGGCCCGCAGCACGCCGGCGAAGTAGCGGAAGTGGTCGACGGCGAGCGGGATGTCGGCGGCGAGGGTCTCCCGGATCGGCTTGCCGTTCTCCCAGGTCTCGGCGATCGCGATGATCTCGAGGTTCTGCTCGATGCGGTCCGCGATCCGGTTCAGGACGTTGGCGCGCTCGGCGGGGCTGGTCTTGCCCCAGCTCGCGAACGCCTTCCATGCGACGTCGACGGCGCGGTCGATGTCCTCGCTGGTGCCGCGGCCGACCTCCGTGAACGGCTTGCCGTTGACGGGGCTGACGTTCTCGAAGTACTGGCCCTTGACGGGCTCGACGAACTCGCCGCCGATGTAGTGCCCGTAGCGCGGGCGGAAGTTCGCGAGCGCGCCCGGCTGCCCCGGGGCCGCGTAGGCGGTCGACACGCTCTCCTCGATGATGGTCATCGCGTCTCCTTCGACGTACCGCGGCTCCGATGCCGCGCGGGTGGATGTGCCTCGAAGCTAGGCGCGGGGACGTTGCGACCCCGTGCGTCACGTTGCATCCGGTTGCGCCCCCGGGTCGTGGAGCGAGCACGCGGAGGGACAGGAGACAACGCAGCGCCGCCGGGGGCGCGCCTCAGGCCTGTTCGAGCCGTTCGATGCGGCTGACGAGGCCCGCCCGCTTCGGCGAGCGCGCGGGGAGCAGCTCCAGGCACAGCCGCAGGATCTCGGCGTCGTCGGCGCCCTCGGGGATCTCGGCGTAGCTCAGCAGCACGTCGACGCTCGCCTCGGTCCGCATCGTCTCGCGCAGGGTGGAGCGCACCGACTCGCGGTACTCCTCCACGCCGGGCGACGTCGAGTCCGGCAGCACCGGTCCGCGGTAGGCGCTCAGGGCCACGCGGTGCGCGCCGCGGTCGAGCAGCGACAGCACGACCTGTGCATCCGTCTCGAGAGGCACCGTCAGCCGGTAGGGCCGCGACTCGGGCACGAGGGCCGGCCAGATCCGCTCCAGCGCCTTGCGCAGGCGCACCATCTCGGGGCGCAGGGTGTCGGCCGAGGATCCCTCGCCGTACACCAGTTCGGCGAGCCGCTCGGCGCTGAGTCCCTGCCGGTGCACGGCGAGCAGCAGCAGGATCTCGGCGTGCCGGGCGCTGAGCTCGACCGATCGCTCGCCGTCGTCCCCCGCCACCTCCAGGCGGGCCCGGTCCCGGCCGAGGACCCGCAACGTGGCGCGGTCGGGGGTCTGCCTCCGCAGCGGTGCTGCGGCGGGGACCGCGGGCTCGGCGCGGGCACGGAGCCGCGCCACGAGCAGCTCGGCCTCGACGGCCCGCGCGGTGGCGTCGACGAGCATGCGGGCCTGCGGGCTCGCCGCCTCGCGCCCTCCGGTGACGTCGATCACCCCGAGGATGCGCCGGTCCTCCGGGTCGAACACGGGCGCGGCCGTGCACGACCACGGCTGCACGAGCCGGTTGTAGTGCTCCGCGCCGTGGATCTGCACCGAGGCGCCGAGTTCGAGCGCCGTGCCGGGAGCCGAGGTCCCGACCGCCCGCTCCGACCAGTTCGCCCCTTCGACGAAGCCCATCTCGCCGGACAGGATCCGCTGGTTCAGGTCGCCCTCGACCCACAGCAGGCGCCCGGCGTGGTCGCCGACGGCGACGATGACGCCGGAATCGTCCGCCGAGCCCGGCAGCAGCAGAGCCCGGATGGTGTCCATCGCCCCGGCGAGGGGATGCGCGAGCCGGTACGCGTCGAGGGCATCCGGGGTGAAGTCGAGCGGCGGCAGTCCTTCGGCGCCGACGCGCTGCCGCCACGACCGCTCCCACGACTCGCGCACGAGCGACCGGACGCTCTGCAGGCGCTCGTCATCGACGTTGCCGGCCACGAGCTCCTCATGCGCGCGCTCGATGAGCAGACGCGATGCGGCGGGTGCAGGATCGCGGGAGGGCTGCCAGGGCGAGGACACGGAGTCTCCGATCGTCGGCGACGGAGTGGATCCAGTGTACGGCGGCGCGGCCCGGCCGCGGCGGTCCCGTCGTGTCAGGCCGGAGCCTCGTGCTCGTCGACGGTGCGCGCATCGGTGAGGGTGAGGGCGCCGATGCCGGCGATGAGGCCCACCGCCACGGCGAGCACCGCGAACACCACCTGCTCGCCGTGGAAGAAGGACGCAACGAGCGCCGGCTCCCACGCCCCGGCGGGGAGCGTCACCGTGACGAGCGCGGCGATGAGCGTGCCCACGACTGCCGTGCCGACGCTGGTGCCCAGTTCCTGGGCGGTGTCGTTCAGGGCGGCGCCCATCGAGGTGCGGTTCTCGGGCATCGCGCCGACCAGCGCCACGGCGCAGATCGTCATGACCGTGCGCAGTCCCACCGTCATGACGATCATCGCGAGCGCGATCGCGAAGTAGTTCTGCTGGACGGCCCAGGCCATGAGGCCGAGACCCGCCGCGAGCAGTCCTGCGCCGATGAGGCACGCGACCCGGTGTCCGAACCTGCGGACGAGCCACTCGGTCACGGGGGTGGCGAGGATCATCGTGGCGATGAGCGGCAGGTTCGCCAGTCCCGCCTGCAGCGGCGACCAGCCCCACGCGTACTGGAAGTGCAGGATCAGGGCGAACATCACGCCCGCCATCGCGACGGAGGTGCCGATCTGGGCGATGGCCGCTCCGCGCACGGTGCCCTGCCGGAAGAGGGACAGGTCGAGCATCGGCGCGGCCGCCCGGCGTTCGCGGAGGATGAAGAGTGCGAGCGCCACCACGGCGCCGATCCCGACCGCGAGGGTGATCGGCGAGATCCAGCCGTTCTCGATGCCGCTCGTGAGCAGATAGCAGGCGAGGCCGATGGTGAGGATGCTCAGGGCCGCTCCCGGCAGGTCGAGGCGGTCCCTGGTGAGCCCGTCCGCGGTGTCGGCCGGTACGCCGAAATGGACACCGGCGGCGGCGATCAGCGCGATGGGCGCATTCACGAGCAGCAGCCACTGCCAGGGAAGGTGCGCGAGCATCGTGCCGCCGAGGAGCGGGCCCAGCACGAAGCCGGACATGCCGACGACCATCATGAGCGTGATGGCGCGCATCCGCAGCTTCTCGTCGTCGAACAGCCGGAAGACGAGGGAGTTGGTGATCGGCGCCATCGCGGCGGCGGCGATGCCGAGCAGGGCGCGCAGCGCGATGAGCTCGCCGGTCGTGGCGACCAGCAGCACGGCGAGACTGATCAGCCCGAAAAGGGCGAGACCGATCTGCAGCACGCGGCGGCGTCCGAAGCGGTCCGCGATCGAGCCGGCCGTCAGCAGCAGACCGCCGAAGGTGAGCGAGTAGGCGCCGGTGATCCACTGCAGCGCTGTCGTGTCCCCGCCGAGCTCGCGTCCGATCGTCGGCAGCGCGATCGAGAGGAGGGTGTTGTCGACCATCTCCACGAAGAAGGCGAGGCAGAGGGCGGCGAGCGGGATCCACGCCGCCCGCAGAGACGGGTAGGTGCGAGTGGGGGTGAGAACGGGTGCGTCGGTCATGGCATTCCTCCGATCGGACGATGACTCGAACAATGTTCGATGCTCGAACACTGTTCGATACAATAGAACGATGTTCGATGATGTGCAAGCGCCTCCCGCGTCGAGGCGATCCGCATGGTGGGATGGACCCATGGCAACCACACCGCAGCAAAGCGGCGGCCCCTCCCGGCAACGCGGCCCCCGCACGCGCTCCCGCGCCTCCCACTCGCTCGAGTCGGTCCTGGCGGGTGCGGTGGAGATCCTCGATGAGTCCGGGGCGCAGGGCCTGACCATCCGCGCTTTGGCCGCACGGCTGGGCGGCGGCGTGGCGAGCGTGTACTGGTACGTGTCGGGACGCGACGAGCTGCTCGACCTCGCGGCCGACTCGGTCATCGGCGGCGTGCTGGACGCGACCGCCGACGTCGGCGGGGAGGATCCCATCGAGGATCTGCGGACGATCGCCGTCACGATGTTCGACGCGATCGTCGACCGCCCGTGGCTGGGCGCGTACGTGCTGCGCAACACCGCGGTGCAGATCCACTCCCTGCGGCTCTACGAGCGGATCGGGGAGCAGGTCCTGCGCCTCGACCTGACCGCGCGGCAGTCGTTCCACGCGACCTCGGCCGTGGTCGGCTACGTGATCGGCAGCGCGGCCGACCTCGGACAGGAACCGCCCGAGGCCGTCATCTCCGGCGAGATGAGCAAAGAGGAGTACATGGCGGGCGCCACTGCGCAGTGGCGTGCACTGGATGCGCGGGAGTTCCCCTACATCCACCACATCATCGACGAGTTCGACGGTCACGACGATCGCGACCAGTTCCTCGGCGGCCTGCACCTGCTCCTGGCCGGACTCCGCCTGCAGGCGAACGGCTAAGTCCGCACCGATCCGCCGGCCGCGGCGCACCCCGGGACCGTTGCGCCCCGCGAGACCGCCGCGCCCGCAGAACCCCGCGCGCGGCCGGACCCTGTGCGCGCGACCCTTGTGCGCCGCACTCGGTACTACTGTGCGTTGCGTGGTAGTGTGCGGAGCAACGCAGTGGCCGACTCTGCAGAGGAGGGTGAATGGACACCACGCAGCTGCTCAAGGGAGTGCTGGATCTGGCGGTGCTCGCGGTCGTTCGCGACGAGGACGGATACGGGTACGACATCGTGCGCCGCCTGCGCGAGGCCGGGATCGGCGACGTCGGCGACGCCTCGGTGTACGGCACGCTGCGCCGGCTCTACTCCGCAGGCGCGCTCTCGAGCTACGTCGTCCCCTCCGACGGCGGACCGCACCGCAAGTACTACGCGATCACGACGCAGGGCAAGCACATGCTCGACGAGCAGATCGGGACCTGGTCGCAGTTCGCCGTGGCGATGTCAGGTCTGCTCGCCCCCCATGTCCCGACCTCGGCTAA
This sequence comes from Microbacterium sp. MMO-10, assembly GCF_037148715.1. Classification (NCBI taxonomy): domain Bacteria; kingdom Bacillati; phylum Actinomycetota; class Actinomycetes; order Micrococcales; family Microbacteriaceae; genus Microbacterium; species Microbacterium sp. MMO-10. The sequence continues at coordinate 752,307 of NZ_JBBCSV010000001.1, forward strand.
GGGTGCCCCCGGCGCGCCGACGCCGCATCCTCTGTTCCATCCCCCCGTCAACCCCACCGGCATCCTCACAGAAGGAGCTCAGCGATGAACGACACGACCCTCACCGCCGCCGAGCGGATCCACGGCTTCGCCGAGGCCGTGCGCGCACAGCTCGCCGACCTTCCCGCGGACGAGGTCGACGACCTGGTCGAGGGGCTCGTGGGCGACCTGTCAGATCAGGCCGCGGACCACGGCGGCCAGATCGACCTGGGGGATCCCGCCGCCTATGCGCAGGAGCTGCGCGACGCCGCAGGTCTCCCCGAGCGCGGCCCGATCACGACGACGAGGACGCCGTGGCGCGAGCGGCTCGCCGCGGCTGCAGGGCGGATCGTCGGACGGATCCGCTCATCGGCCTTCGGAAGCTGGCTGCTGGATCTGCTGATCGCGCTGCGCCCGGTGTGGTGGGTGCTGCGCGGGCTTGTGCTCGCAGCTCTCGTCGTGATCCCCGCGGGTCTGGGGCCGAGGACGATGGCGGGATACGGGGGTCTGCCTGCGCAGGTGTTCACCTGGGCCCTGATCATCGCGGTCATCCTCGTGAGCGTGCAGTGGGGCCGAGGCCGTTGGCTGCCTCGGAATCCGCTGCGTCACATCCGCACGGTTGCGAGCATCATCGCTGTGCTCGCGTTCCCGATGGTCTTCTCCCCCGTGCTCTTCGGATTCGCAAGCGCGACGATGTATCCGCAGGCGAGCTACGTCCCCCCGCCGCCTGGTCTTCGGCTCGACGGCGAGCAGATCGACAACCTCTTCGTCTACGACAAGGACGGGAATCTCATCAACGGCGCCCAGATCTACACGAACCGGGGCACCCCTGTCGACCTTTTCGGGACTGCGAGCGAGGACCTCGACAGCGGGTCCGGATACGTCGATTCCAGCGGTGAGAGCACCGTAGTTCCGTTCCGGGATGCGCAGGCGCGTCCGGTATGGAACGTGTACCCCCTGCAACTCGGGCGCTACACCGATCTCAATGCCGGAACGCTCACTTCCACGACCGATCCGGTTCCGCCCTTCCTGCGCGCACCTGATCGGGCGCTCACGCCTGCAGCCGCTCCGACTCCGGGATCGTCGACGCCGCCCTCTCCGACGGCCTCGCCGACTCCGACGCCCGTCCCGTCGCCGACGAGCACCCCGGCGGGCTGAACCGTGCCCGAACCCCGTATCGTCTCGATCGATCTCACGCACCTCGTCGAGGCGGCGCTACGCGGCGATCATCACCGGCAGTCCGCCGACCGCCCGGTTCCGAACTCCGTCGCTACCGCGCTTCGACCGGCCGATCGGCTCCGGGGAGACCGAATCGACTGAGTTCCGCACCACCCGGGCGGGCGACGCAGATCGGTGAGCCTCAGCCCCGCGCGGCCCACCAGTCGCGCAGGCGCTGCTCGGCGGCCTCGGGGCCGATGAGGCCTTCGTCGAGACGGAGCTCGAGCAGGAAGCGGTACGCCTCGCCGACCTCGCGTCCCGGCGCGATGCCGAGGATCCGCTGCACGTCGTTGCCGTCGAGCTCGGGGCGGATCGCGTCGATCTCCTCCTGCTCGCGGAGGTCGGCGATGCGCTGCTCGATGTCGTCGTACGCCGAGGCGAGACGTGCCGCCTTGCGCCGGTTGCGGGTCGTGACGTCCGCACGGGTGAGGATGTGCAGCCGCTCGAGCTGGTCGCCCGCGTCGCGCACATAGCGGCGCACCGCCGAGTCGGTCCACGCCCCCTCCGCGTAGCCGAAGAAGCGCAGGTGCAGCTCGATGAGCTTCGCGACCGCATCGGTCGACTCCTTGTCGAACCGCAGCGCCTGCAGACGCTTGCGGGCGAGGCGGGATCCGACGACGTCGTGGTGGTGGAAGCTCACCGCGCCGCCCGGCTCGAGCCGGCGGGTGCGCGGCTTGCCGATGTCGTGCAGCAGCACGGCCAGACGCAGGATCGCGTCGGCGGGCTCGTCGGGGTGGCGTTCCCGCTCGAGCGCGATGGCCTGCTCCAGGGCGGTCAGCGAGTGCTCGTATACGTCCTTGTGGTGATGGTGCTCGTCGATCTCGAGGCGCAGCGCGCTCACCTCGGGCAGGAACTCGTCGATGAGGCCGGTGTCGACGAGCACGCGGATCCCCCGCACGGGGTCCGACGACTGCAGCAGCCGTACGAGTTCCGCCTGGATGCGCTCCGGACTCACGATCGTTAGCGTCTGCCGCAGCTCGGCGATCGCCGCGAGCGTCCCCTCCTCGATCCCGAAGCCGAGCTGGGCGCTGAACCGGGCGGCACGGAGCATGCGCAGCGGGTCGTCGCCGAAGCTCACCTCGGGTGCCGTCGGGGTGCGCAGGAGACCGGCGATGAGGTCCTCCACTCCCCCGGTCGGATCCACGAGGCGCTGCTGGGGAACCAGGAACGCCATCGCGTTCACCGTGAAGTCGCGACGCACGAGGTCGCCGTCGATGTCGCCGCCGAACTGCACGACGGGCTTGCGGGTGACGCCGTCGTAGGCATCCGCGCGGTAGGTCGTGATCTCGACCTGCTCGCCGTGCACACGCGCGCCGATCGTGCCGAACTCGCGCCCGATGTCCCAGTGCGCCGTCGCGAGGGGCTTGACGAGGCGGAGGATGTCGTCGGGACGCGCGTTCGTGGTGAAGTCGAGATCGTGGGTGACCCTGCCGAGCAGGGCGTCACGCACCGGGCCGCCCACCACCGCGAGGTCGAACCCGGCGTCGGCGAACGCATCGGCCAGGATCCGCACGACCGGATTCTCGGCGAGGGCGCCCAGGCGCGCGAGGGATTCGGCCATGTTGAGCATGGTTTCCAGGGTACCGGGGCGCACGTGGGAGGTGCGGTGCCGGCGTCTCGCCGACCGCGTCCGAGGCGGCGCGACGACCGCCGCTCAGACGTCGTGGATCAGCAGGGGATCAGAACGTCGGGCCGCTGGACGACGGAAACGGCGTACCGCCAACCTCGCGGATGGCCCGCTGCTCAGCCCTGATCTGACCGAGGATCAGAGCGCTCAGCGCCATCCCGCTGATCACCGCCACACCCACGACGAGCCACATGCCGAACTGCGGATCCACGAGCTTGAGCACGTAGACGACCACGATCGCGCCCACCAGCACCGGAGCCTCGACGCACGCGAAGGCGACGAGCATGCGGGTACGACGGCGCCGGAAGTCCTCGGCGATGCGATGCACCTGCGCGGGGGTCGAGTAGTCCGTCGCGTCCGTCATTCCTCCGACCCTATCCGGGTGCCGCCGCCGGCGCCCCGGGGCGGACTGCACCGGGGGGATCCGCGGCCGCCCGGACGCGAGCGGTTGAGGACTCAGTCCGCTGACGCCGCGGCGCGCTCCGCCAGGCGGTCGGCGAGGAAGACGGCCGCGCGGTCGAGCGCGCGATCGGCCGCGGCGAGCGCACCCACGGCCGTCTGATAGTTGTGCGGCGCCCGTGCCGCGGACTCCAGTGTCACGTCGACGTCGGCGTGGGCCGCGTTCACCGCGAGACGGAGCGCGTCGTCGTGCAGCAGCTCTCTGCTGCCCACCTGGATCAGCAACGGAGGAAGGCCGCTCAGATCCGCGAAGACGGGGCTCGCCAGCGGCGAGCGCGCCGCCTGTTCTGCGTCGTGCTCGGGAAGGTAGCGGCGTGCGTATGCGGCGATGTCGTCCGGGCGGAACAGCGGATCGTCTCCGTCGCGTCCGGTGAAGGAGGCGCCGCTCAGGGTGAGGTCGGTCTGCGGGGAGAACACGGCGGCGGCGGCCGGCATGCCGAGCCCGGCTTCCCGTGCCGCGAGGAGCGTGGCCACCGCGAGTCCGCCTCCCGCCGAGTCGCCGGCGATGACGAGCCGGCCGGCTCCGTGCCGATCGGCGAGTTCGGCGTACGCGGCGAGGGCGTCGTCCACGGCCGCGGGGAACCGGTGCTCCGGCGCCAGCCGGTAGTCGAGCGAGTACGCCGTCGCGCCCGTCCGCACGGCGAGGCCCGCGGCCACGCCGACGCCGGTCTCCGCGGATCCGAGCACGAAGCCTCCGCCGTGCAGGTAGAGGAGGATCCCCTCTCCGGCGCCGTCGGGGCGCAGCTCGATCGCGGGCCGGCCTCCCGGCCGCCGGAGTGCCGAGGCGACCCCGGCCGGCGGTGGCACGGCGCCGCCCGAGAACGCGCGCCTCATGTCCTCGACGGTCGCGTCCGCAGGGAAGCGGTTCTTCGCGTAGTTCCCGGACAGCTGGTCGAACTCGGCTCGCGTCTGCATGGCTCCCGAATGTAGAGGAGGCCTCAGACCTTTCCGCGGGGGTTCAGACGGCGACGCCCTGCACGGGTCCCTCGGTGTTCGGCTTCCAGCCCAGAGCCGGGGCGACGTGTTCGGCGAACGCCTGCAGCACGTGCAGGTTGTACTCCGGCCCCAGCTGGTTCGGGATCGTCAGCATGAGGGTGTCGGCCGCCATGACGGCCTCGTCCTGCTTCAGCTGGGAGATCAGCACGTCGGGCTCGGCCGCGTACGTCTTGCCGAAGGTGGAGCGGAAGCCGTCGATCACGCCGATCTGGTCGTGGTTCTCCTCCGAGCGCAGCCCGAAATAGGCGCGGTCCTGGTCGGACACCAGCGGGAACACGCTCCGGCTCACCGAGACCCGAGGGGCGCCGGTGTGGCCGGCGTCCTTGTACGCGGTACGGAACAGCTCGATCTGCTCCCGCTGCAGCTCGTGGAACGGCTGTCCCGTGGCCTCGGTGACGAGCGTCGAGCTCATCATGTTGAGGCCCATCCGCCCGGTGCTCTCGGCCGTCGCGCGGGACCCGGATCCCCACCAGATGTGATCGCGCAGGGTAGGCGACTGCGGCTCGATCGCGAGGTAGTGCCCGGCGCCGACCATGCGCGGGTCGCCGGGGGCGATGCGCTCGCCCTCGATCGCGCGCAGGAACAGCTCGAACTTCTCGCGCGCCATCACGCTGCCGCGCTCGGAGTCCTCGCCGTCCTCGTAGCCGAACGTGCGGTAGCCCTGCAGGGCCGTCTCGGGTGAGCCGCGGCTCACACCGAGCGCGATCCGGCCGTCGGCGATGAGGTCGAGCGCCGCCGCCTCCTCGGCGAACTGGAAGGGGTTCTCGTAGCGCATGTCGATGACGCCGGTTCCCACCTCGATGCGGCGGGTGCGGGCAGCCATCGCCGTCAGCAGCGGCATCGGCGACGCGGCCTGCCGCGCCCAGTGGTGCACGCGCACGTAGGCGCCGTTCACGCCGATCTCGTCGGCGCCCTCGGCCAGTTCGATCGTCTGACGCAGCATGTCGCCGGCGGTGCGCGTGACCGATCCGGGCACGTCGCCGTAGTGCCCGAAGGAGAGGAATCCGAAAGCCTTCATGATCTATTCGAACGCATGGATCCGGGATCTATTCCGCGATGTCCGGATCCACTGGGACGAGGAAGCCGTCGGTCACGAGCGTGCGCAGCCTCGGTTCCAGATCGGCCCAGAGCGCGGCCGGCGGCACCTCGAACAGCTCGGCGAGCGCGCTCGTGATCTGTCCGACCGTCAGTTCGCCGTCGCAGACCCCGACGAAGCCGGCGAGAGCCGGATCCACCGACACGGTGCGGCCGAACCCGCCGCCCTGGCGCAGCTCGATCACGGAGGGCGCGTCCTGACCCGGGATGTGGTGGCGCGCCTCGGTGACATCGGGAGCGACGAGCAGCCGGTCGGGCACTCCGTCGGCGAGCGCGTCATGCCCGGCGAGGCCGTCCCGGAAGGCCCGCCCCGCGCTCGTGACCGCCTGGGCGATGGTCTCGAAGCGGCGCAGCGGCGGCACCGGAGTGCCGGATTCCCGCACTGCAGGGCGGCGGATCAGCACATACCCGAAGCCGATCTCGGTCACGCCTCGGGCATCGAAGTCGTCCAGCCACGCATCGAGCAGCGAATCGAACGCCGGGTCCCGCGGCGTCGTGCCGCCGTCGCGGATCCACAGCTCCGCATAGCCGAGCGGCGACAGCGTCTCGCGCTGCACGACCCAGGCATCCAGCGCCGGATCGATCCACGACTCCAGCCGGCGCACGCCCAGCGCCCCGGTCTCCGAGCCCGTCGCCCCCGCCCCGGGACCCGTCGAAGGGTCGATGGACTCCCAGTTGCCGAGCAATTGCGCCGACCCTCCTGGGACGAGGTGCTGCGGCGCGGTGCGCACGAACGCCTCGACCAGCGCGTCGCCGACGAGCCCCCCGTCGCGGTACTCGTACTCGGGCACGTCGGCGCCGCGCGGGGTGATGACGAACGGCGGGTTGGAGACGATCAGACCGAAGCTCTCCCCGGCCACCGGTTCGAAGAGACTCCCGAGCCGGAACTCGATGTTGTGCACGCCGGCGAGCATGGCGTTCAGCTCCGCATAGGCGAGCGCGCGTTCGGAGATGTCCGTCGCGACCACGGATCCGGCGTGCCGCGAGACCAGCAGCGCCTGGATTCCGCATCCGGTGCCGAGATCCAGGGCTCGTTCGACCTCGATCGGCATCACCAAGGACGCCAGAGTCCGGGAGGCGCCGCCGACGCCCAGCACGTGATCGGGAGGCAGCACGCCGTCCTCGTCGAGGTGCTGCAGGGCCAGCTCGTCGAGGTCGCTCGCGATCCACCACTCCCCCACGCCGTCCGCGTCGACGAAGGACTGCGGGCGGATGAGCGCCGCGGGCACGACCAGATCGTCGGAACGGTACGCCAGCCCCAGTCGTTCGACGCCGTCCACGCCGGTGCGGGGCAGGGCCGCCGCGACGTCGGAGAGCGGCTGCGGCATGCCGAGCACGAAGAGGCGTCCGAGCGTCGCGAGCGGATCGGTGCGTGCGGCGAGCGCCCGCAGGAGCGGCGAACGGATCCCTCGGGCGAGCGCGTCGTCGGCCTCGGCGCCCCAGGCGTCGCGCAACGGCTCGGAGCGCAGATCGGCCGCGTCAAGGTCGGCGGCGAGCGCCGCGCAGAGCAGCGAATCAGGGCGGGGCGTCAGGTGTCGGACCACGGCGTCAGCCTACGCGGCGCAGCGAGACCGGCATCTCCCCCGATGCTCGTCCTGCCCACCTCCAGGGATCCGCACACCGCGCCGCCTAGACTCTCAAGGCCAGCACTCGCCGCGCCCCGCGCGCCCGACGGATCCTCGATGACTGCGACAACGACTGTGAGATCTCCCCTGCGCCAGCGCCTCCGCCGCGCGGCCGGGGCGCTCGTCGTCGCCCTCGGCCTCGTGCTGCCGCTCGCCGCACCGACGCCGGTCGCTGCAGCGAGCACTCCGGCGCCGAGCCCCACGCAGACGCCCTCGCACGCGGGCCTGCTGCTCTCCCTGCTCCCCGACGCCAACGGCGCCTATGTCTCCGGCAGCCCGCTGACGGCGACTCTGACGCTGCGCAATGACGCCACCACCGGGCTCGGTGCGGGCACGGTCCACCTCGAGCTCGGCCGCACGGCCCTCGCCGACCGCCGTGCAGTGGGCGCCTGGCTGGACGGATCCGCCGACGCGCCCGCACTCAGCCCCATCGGCGATGTGCGCACCACGGTGCTGGATGCCGAGGGCGTCTCCCGCACGCAGGTCGTCGTACCGGGCGCCGATGTCGGGGCGCTGAACCCCGGCGTCTATCCCCTGCGCGCGCGTTTCGAGGCGGCAGCGACGGGGAGCCCGACCTCCTCGGCCGAGTCGCGCACCGCCCTCGTCGTCGCGCAGGGTGCGCCCGCGACGGTCGTCACGGTCGTCCCCATCACGGCGGCGCCCGAGGGCGTCCTGCTCAACGCGACCGAGCTCACGGCGCTCACCGCCCCGGAGGGAGCCCTCACCGCGCAGCTCGACGGCGTCGCGGGCACACCGGCCGTGCTCGCGGTCGACCCCTCGATCGTCGCGGCGATCCGGGTGCTGGGCACCGCCGCCCCCGCGACGGCTGTGGCATGGCTCTCCCGGCTCGAGGCGCTCCCCAACGAGCGCTTCTCCCTGCAGTTCGCCGACGCCGACACCACCGCACAGGCGGCGGCCGGGCTGACTGCGCCACTCGCGGTGGATGACTTCACCCCCTTCCTCGGTCCCGCGGGCACTCCCACGACCCCGACGCCGACCCCCACCGCGACGACGGCCACGACGGCCGGTGCCGTGCCCTCCACGGCCGATGCGATCGCCGGCGCACGCACCGACATCCTGTGGCCGCGCGGCGAGGTGACCGCCGATCAGGTGGCGACGATGTCGCACTACGGCCCGGCAGGGGGCGACACGGTGTCGATCCTGCCCTCGACGAGTTTCACGGCGGGCGCGCAAGGTGCGGCGGTCGCCGCACGGGGCTCGGTCGGTGGCTCCTCCGTGCTCGTCGCCGACGCCGCCGTGTCCGCCGCGCTGAGCGCCGCAGCGGCGCAGTCCGATGCCTCGGCCCGCGGCGGGGCACTGATCACCGCCAATGCGATGCTCTGGTTCGACGCCCCCGGTTCGACCGTTCTCGCCGGGCTCGCACGCGCCGACACCCGCTCCGAAGAGGGGCTCTCCAGCGCGGTGACGGCCTTCAGCGGAGGCCTCGATGGCCGCCTCGACCGCGTGCTGTCGAACCCTCCCACCGAGCTGACGGTCTCCACCGAGTCGGCCGAGGACAGGGGCGCCGCCGTCGTCACGCTGAATCAGGATGCCGACAAGCTCACACAGTTCGCGACCATCCTGGAGCGCCCCGCCGACCTGACGGTACGCGAGCGCATCTCGATGATGCGCCTGCTCGGCGTCGGGGTGCACACCACGCCCGATGACTTCGCCTCGGCGCTGCGGACGCACCGACAGGCGACGCAGAAGACCCTGAACGCCGTCGGGATCCAGCCGTCCAATCCGATCCTGATCAGCCCCAAGGTCACCGTGCCCGTATGGGTGCGCAACGAGCTCCCGTACCCGGTGCGCGTGCGGCTGAACGTCGTCCCCAGCGATTCGCGGATCGACGTGCCGAAGGCGACCGACGTCGAGGCCCAGCCGTCCAGCACCACGCCGGTGCGCCTGCCGCTGGAGTCGCACGTCGCCACCGCCGAGATCACGCTCACGATGTCGGTCACGAGCCCGACCGGCGTCGCAATCGGGCCGCAGCAGACCGCGCGACTCACGATCCGTGCCGAGTGGGAGACCATCGGCCTCGTCGTGTTCGGCGCCCTCGGCCTGCTGCTCATCGCCGGAGGAATCTTCCGCACCATCCGCCGGCGCAGGGCCGCCGCGGAGAAGCATTCCGCAGACGGCATGGATCCATCGGAGGATGATGTCGCAACGGACGGTGATGTCGCCACGGGTGAGGAGAAGCATGAGTAGCCTCGGCCGCGCGAGCGCCCTGCTCGCGGCAGGCACCATGGTGTCGCGGATCACCGGCCTGCTGCGCACGATCGTGCTGGTGGGCGTGATCGGGGCCGTGGGCAAGGCCCCGGATGCCTTCGCGCTCGCCAATCAGCTGCCGAACGATGTGTTCTCGATCATCTCGGTGGGGCTGCTCACCGCGGTCCTCGTGCCCCAGATCGTCAAGGCGGTCGCCGGGGAGGACGGCGGCAGCGCGTTCATCTCGAAGATCTTCACTGCCGGCACCGTCCTGCTGCTCGCAGCCACCGCCGTGGCGATGCTCGCCGCGCCCTGGATCGTCACCGTCATCATGAAGGCGGGTACGACCGTCGAGCAGCAGCAGCTCGCCATCGCCTTCGCGTACTGGTGCCTGCCGCAGATCTTCTTCTACGGTCTCTACGCCCTCATCGGGGAGACGCTGAACGCGCGCAAGATCTTCGGGCCGTTCACCTGGGCGCCGGTCGTGAACAACGTGGTCTCGATCGCCGGTTTCCTCATCATCGGCTCCCTCTTCGGAACGCCGCTGACCGATGTCTCCGACTGGCCCGCCGACCGCATCGCCTGGCTCGGAGCCACGGCCACCCTGGGCATCGCCGTGCAGGCGGGCGTCCTGCTCGCGTTCTGGCCGCGCACCAGGCTCGCGCTGCGCGTCGACTTCCGCTGGCGCGGGGTGGGTCTCGGCAACGTCGGCAAGCTCGCCGGCTGGACCATGCTCATGGCGCTGTCGAGCCTCATCGCCGGGTTCTACCAGCACAGCGTCGCGCTCGAGGCATCGGGCGATGACGTCTCCCTCACCGTGATGAACAACGCCTGGCTGATCTTCATGCTCCCCTACTCGGTGATCGTGCTGTCGATCGGCACCCCCTATTTCACTCAGCTCAGCGAGCACGCCCATGCCGGACGCATCGATGACCTGCGCGGCGACATCGGCCGCAGCATCCGCACCCTCGGCTTCTTCCTGACGGGCGCTCTCGCCGCCGTGGTCGCCGCGACGATCCCCGCCTCCCGCATCTTCACCGACAACCCCGACGAGGCCCAGGCCGCGGCCCTCGTGCTCGTCGGCTACCTGGTCGCCCTGCTGCCCCTTGCGGTCCTCTTCATCGTGCAGCGCACGTTCTACGCTCTCGGCGACACCCGCACGCCCTTCTTCTTCACGATCTTCCAGTGCGTGCTCATCGCCGCCACCGCTTTCGGGACGAAGCTGCTCCACGAGGCCGGCATCGTCCCGCTGTCGGCGCTGGCGGCGACGCTGGCGCTCGGTCAGTCCCTGGCCAGCATCCTGCAGACGATCGTCGCGACGGCGCTCCTGCACAGCCGTCTCAACGGCATCGGCACAGGCCGGTGGATCCTCGCGCTGGGCCGATTCGTCCTCGCGGCGATCCCCGCCACGGCGGCGGGCTGGGGAGTCTTCCTCCTCCTCGGCGGCGCGCACGGGTGGACGACAGCGGACCGGATCCCGGCGGCGATCGGCTGCCTCATCATCGCTGGGGCGGTCCTCGTGGTCTATCTCGGCCTGCTCGTTCTGCTGCGCGCTCCGGAACTCGACGCGCTGAAGGGCCTCGTGCGCCGCTTCGCGCCGTCCCGATGAACACCGGCATCCACCCGCCGTCATGACACGCACCTACCCCGACACGATCGCCGCCGCCGTCACGCGCGAGCTCATCGTGAAGAAGTCGCGCTTCATCGCGCATCTGGTCCCGGTCCGGTCCGTGGCTGAGGCTGACGAGGTGATCGCGTCCGTCCGCCGGCAGTACTGGGATGCCCGTCACAACTGCACCGCGATGGTGACCGGCGTCACCAGGGATCAGGCACGATCCTCGGACGATGGAGAGCCCTCCGGCACAGCCGGGATCCCCATGCTGGAGGTGCTGCGCCGGCGCGGCCTCACCGACGTGGTCGCGGTGGTCACCCGCTACTTCGGCGGCGTCAAGCTCGGCGCCGGCGGCCTGATCCGGGCGTACTCCACGGCGGTCTCCGATGCGCTGGACGAGGCCGTGCTGCTCCATCGTCGCGAGTTGCTCGAGGCGCGCGTCGATGTGCCGCATGCCGACGCCGGGCGCATCGACAACGGTCTGCGCGACTGGGCCGCAGCCCATGGATCCTCCTTCGGCGAGGTCGTGTACGGCGCCCTGGCGTCGTTCACCCTCTGGATCCCGCCGTCCGACAGGGCGCTCTTCGTCGACGACCTCGCCTCATTGTCGGGCGGGTCCCTCTCCCCCGTCTTCGGCAGGACTCGCATCGTCGACGTCGCCTGAGCCCCTTGCCGCCCCGGGCGTGCGATCGCCCCGGGAGGTCGCCCAGCCGCGCGGAATGCCGCGCCGGTACCATGTGTTGAAGCGTGCGAGAGCAAGGAGAAGCAATGCGACAGGTCATCATCATCGGTTCGGGACCCGCGGGGTTCACGGCGGCGATCTACGCGGCCCGCGCGAACCTCAACCCCGTGCTCGTCGCGAGCTCGGTCGAGGTCGGCGGTGAACTGATGAAGACCACCGAGGTGGAGAACTTCCCCGGCTTCCCCGAGGGGATCCAGGGCCCCGACCTCATGGCCAAGATGCAGGAGCAGGCCGAGAAGTTCGGCACCGAGGTGCTGTACGACGACGTCACCGAGCTCGAGCTCGACGGCGACATCAAGAAGGTCACGCTCGGCAGCGGGACGGTGCTCGAAGCCGCTTCCGTGATCTACGCGACCGGATCCGCCTACCGCACGCTCGGCATCCCCGGTGAGGATCGCCTGTCCGGCCACGGTGTCTCCTGGTGCGCGACCTGCGACGGCTTCTTCTTCCGGGAGCGCACGATCGCGGTTGTCGGCGGCGGCGACTCCGCAATGGAGGAGGCCACCTTCCTCACGAAGTTCGCCTCGAAGGTCTACATCATCCACCGCAAGGACACGCTGCGGGCGTCGAAGATCATGCAGGAGCGGGCCTTCGCGAACGACAAGATCGAGTTCATCTGGAACAGTGCCGTCGAAGAGGTGCTGGGTGACGACGCGACCTCCGGAGTGCGCCTGCGCAACACGGTCGACGGCACCACCACAGATCTTCCGATCGATGGACTCTTCATCGCTATCGGCAACGACCCGCGCACCCACCTGGTGCACGGCAAGCTGGACCTCACCCCCGAGGGCACGATCTGGGTCGACGGGCGCACGTCGCGGACGTCCGTTCCGGGCGTCTTCGCCGCGGGTGATGTGATCGACCCGACCTACCGTCAGGCGATCACGGCCGCGGGATCGGGCACCGTGGCGGCGCTGGACGTCGAGCACTTCCTGGCGGCGCTTTCGGACGGAACCCCTGCGGAGTCGGTCCTCGCCTGAACGGCGGGAACAGTTCCGCCCCCATTGCTGTTGACTTCACCGAGCGTGACACGCTCACACGAACAAGGAGAATCATGACTGCCAAGGCAACCAGCCAGGCGACCTGGGAGCAGGACGTGCTTCAGGCCGAAGGCCCCGTTCTGGTCGACTTCTGGGCTGCGTGGTGCGGACCGTGTCGCATGGTCGCACCGGTGCTGGACGAGATCCAGTCGGAGAACCCCGACAAGATCACCATCCTCAAGCTCAATGTCGATGAGAACCCCGATCTCGCCATGAAGTACCAGATCACGTCGATCCCGGCGATGAAGGTCTTCCAGGGCGGAGAGGTCAAGACGACGATCATCGGCGCCAAGCCGAAGTTCGCGCTCGAGCAGGATCTGGCATCCTTCCTGGGCTGACCCCCTGACGACGAAGCCCGCCCTCCTCCGAGGGCGGGCTTTTTCGTGCCTGCGCAAAGCCGGCCCGCCTGCCCGATGTGGCTTGCTCGCACAGGGCTGCTGTGCGGGTCGGCCTCCCCGCCGCCTTGGCGCTCCGCGCAGCGCGTTTCACGTGAAACAACCTCTCCGGGTGGACTCCCCTCCCGCTGCCCATGCGCGGTGCAGGTCACGTGTTCTTCACAGCCATCAGGAATGCTGGCGCAGGGGCTACGTATCCGGCCGGCCGGACTGTGATGCAGTGCCCCGGACTTGAGGTTTCACGTGAAACGCCTAGCTCGGGGAGCATGCCCGGAGCGTCCGCATCACGACAGCGCGGACACAGACGCGGAGTGTTATCGCCAGTTCATGTACAGGACCGGTGCCACGACAAGGACCGGGCCCCCGACTCGTCCTGTGACGCTCCCACGTTTCACGTGAAACACATGATTCGCGCTAGGAGCGAGCGTCGTCGGCCAGCAGGTCCCAGCGTCGATACTTGGGCCCGTCTCCGAGCAGGCCCCACACGATCGAGGTCAACTCCGGATAGTCGAGCGCGATACGGCGGAGGACCTCGAAGTTGCGTGCCTCGTCAGGACGGACGCCCCCACTCTCGACGATCTCGTCGGCTCGCAGCAGAAAGACCACGAGCTCATCGACGCTGGGCAGCTCTTCCATGAACGCCCACGGGTCTTCTCCCCCGAGCAGCCTCTCCTGCACGAGAACGGCCAGCTCGTCCGCCGCCTCAGCGCGCAACACCTCCAGGCTGGCACGACGCGTCGGGGACTCACTCACCCGTCAAGCCTACGCGGCGCCGCCGACACGAAGGCCCGGAACGCATCCGCTGTCAGCGAAGACGTTCCGGGCCGAGTGATTACCAGGGGTGTCTCAGAGGCTCAGGAGCCGAAACCCTCCTGGCCGATCTCCTCGAGGATCCGGTTCAGATCCTGAATGGAGGCGAAATCGATCTTGACCTGGCCTTTCCTGGCGCCCAGCGCGATCTGGACCCGGGTGTTGAGGCGGTCTCCCAGCTTGCCGGCGACGTCGTCGAGGTAGGCGCGGCGCGCGCCCGCCTGTGGCTTGACCGACTTCGTCACGGTGCCGGAGGCCGCAATGACCTTGGCCGCCTCCTCGGTCGCGCGCACCGAGAGATCCTCGTTGACGACCTTGTCTGCCAGCCGCTGCATGAGGTCGGCATCGTCGAGGGAAAGGATCGCACGCGCATGGCCCGCGGTCAGCACGCCGGCAGCTACACGCTGCTGCACGGGAACCGGTAGACGCAGGAGGCGGATCGTGTTGCTCACCTGCGGTCGGGAGCGTCCGATCCGCGTGGCGAGCGCCTCCTGAGTGATGCCGAAGTCCTCGAGCAGCTGCTGGTAGGCGGAGGCCTCCTCGAGGGGATTCAGCTGCGAGCGGTGCAGGTTCTCGAGAAGAGCGTCGCGCAGGAGATCTTCGTCGGCGGTCTCCCGAAGGATCGCCGGGATCGAGTCCAGGCCGGCCTCGCGCGCGGCGCGGGTGCGCCGCTCGCCCATGATCAGCTCATACTGGCCGTCGGAGTTCTGCCGCACCACGACCGGCTGAAGCACTCCGAACTCGCGCACGCTGTGCACAAGCTCAGCCAGATCGTCCTCGTTGAAGTGCGTGCGCGGCTGGCGCGGGTTCGGAACGATGTCGTGCGGGTCGACCCGGATCAGGCGGGCACCCGGAACCGCGACGAGATCCGCCTCGGGCTCCGCACTGACCGTCGGCGTGGTCTCCTTCGCGGTCTCCGTGGTCCGCGCCCCGGGGAAGAACACGTCGACCGGTCGCTCTGCAGCATCCGAAGTGGGGATGAGTGCGCCGATCCCCCGGCCGAGTCCCGTGCGTTTGGCCATCAGTGCCCCTTCTCGTTCTCTTTCGTCGCCCGTCGAGCGATCTCCACTGCTGCTTCACGGTAGGCGACGGCGCCCACCGACTGTCCGTCGTACGCGATGACCGTCTGACCGAAGCTCGGCGCCTCGGAAACACGGACAGAGCGCGGAATTACGGTGTTCAGAACCTCGTGCGGGAAATGTCCACGGACCTCCTCGGCGACCTGCTGCGCAAGACGGGTACGTCCGTCGAACATGGTCAGAAGAATGGTCGACATCGTGAGGTCAGGGTTCAGATGCTTCTGGATCATCCGGATGTTGCCCAGCAGCTGGCTCAGCCCCTCGAGTGCGTAGTACTCGCACTGGATCGGGATCATCACTTCCGTCGCCGCCGTGAACGCATTGATCGTCAGCAGCCCCAAGGAGGGCGGGCAGTCGATGATCACGATGTCCATGGGGTGCGCCGCCAGGTAGTCATTGAGTGCCGTGCGCAGTCGGTGCTCGCGCGCGACCTGGGAGACCAGTTCGATCTCGGCGCCCGCGAGATGGATCGTGCTCGGCGCACAGAGGAGATTCGGCGACTCCGGACTCACCTGCACGACGTCCGCGAGAGGCACGTCACTGATGAGAACGTCGTAGATGCTCTGCAGATCTGCGGTGTGGGGCACTCCCAGCGCTGTCGACGCGTTTCCCTGCGGGTCGAGGTCGATCACCAGCACTTTCGCGCCGAGCTCCGCCATCGCTGAGGCGACATTGACCGCGGTGGTGGTCTTACCGACGCCGCCCTTCTGATTCGAGATCGTGAAGATCCGCGTGGGTCCATCGAAGTGCACGGAGACGGCTTCCAGAGCCTTGCGACGCGCAGTGAGATCTGCG
This sequence comes from Microbacterium sp. MMO-10, assembly GCF_037148715.1. NCBI lineage: Bacteria > Bacillati > Actinomycetota > Actinomycetes > Micrococcales > Microbacteriaceae > Microbacterium > Microbacterium sp. MMO-10. The sequence continues at coordinate 768,026 of NZ_JBBCSV010000001.1, forward strand.
AGCTCCCGCGCCAGGGGGGTGTCCACGCCGTATTCAGCAGTCGAGGTGTTCGAGGACTGTTTCACGTGAAACATCCACTCCTTTCGACGATCTCCGACGGGAAACGACGGAATCTCCACTCTAACTTGAACCACCGACCATCCCACCGTCGAGGACGGGATCTGTGCGATGTTTCACGTGAAACCTGATTGTGTGGACCGATCCCTCACTTGTGCAGCGCTTCCGCCCTGCGTTCCCACCTCGGATCTCGGCACCTAGCCCCATGACGGAGACCCAAGGGTGCAGGGGCGGACTGCAGCAGAAGGAGGTGAAAAGGAAGTGAAGAGGTACAGGGGGGTACAGGGTTACGGGAGGTACAGGGAGGCGCAGGGGTACGGGAGGCACCGAGAGTGAAGAGGTGTGGGGAAGTACAGGGACGTGAAGGGGTACTGAGACGTACAGAGAAGTGAAGGGGTCCAGGAACGTACGAGGTAGTGGCGCGTGCAGGGGTAAAGGCGGTAGCGGTCCGCAGCGCACCACCCGGGGGCGCAGGGACGTACAGAGGTAACGGGACCTATAGGGGTAGCGGGACCCAAGGGGGAATGGAGACGTAGAGGGGTACAGGGAGGTATCGGCCCACAGCCAGGTACCCGGGGACACAGGAAGGTGCCGCGGCACAGAGAAGCACAGGGCTGAGGAGACGGGGTGAGGTTGCAGCAACGTACAGGAGTAGAGGGACGTACAGGAGTAACGGGACGTACAGGGGCACAGGGACGTACAGGGAGACAGAGAGGTGCAGGGAGACAGGGTCCCGAAGTCCCGCGTCCCGGCGTCATGACATTCAGGGGCCCTTTCCATGCTGAGGAGCGGTCGTGCGTGATCCTCACGACGGGCCGCAGCCCCCACTCCCCTGCGAACCCAGGGAGCGATCGTCATCGCGGGAAAGAGAAACGAGGTGACACGTCCCGAGGGGAGGATTCGAGGCCTCATCCATCCAGCGCGGGGGCTATGTTTCACGTGAAACGCGTCACAACAGCCCCGAGTAATCGGGCAACGTGCTGAGGGAATCACAGAATCGCGAGGGCATCGCCTGCGCGGGCATCTCTAACTGTTGTGCAGGACGCGTCGTAGGGCGTCGGTGACGAGGCGCGTGGGAAATGATGGCGCGGGGGCCGTCGGATGGAGAAGCGGACCGATCGCCTGAAGGGTGATTCTCATCCCGCCGCGGAAGCGCTACCGGCAGTGTCTCTGTACGTCGGTTCTCTCCGGACCGCACCGCACTCTGCGTTCGTGTGAGGGGAGCCATATTCACGGCTACCGATGCCGCTGCAGAACGAGACTCAAGCACTTCAGAGTCGGCACCGAGTCCACGGCGAGGCGGGAAGACGGCAGCACAATAGCGCGAACCAGGTCGCACGACTCCAGATGGCTACCGTTTCACGTGAAACGCGTCCGCCCCATCACTGCCTGAGAACGAGCACTCAGCATCCAGTTGCTGGGAGCCGAAGAGTCCGAGGAATCGCCCACTCCCCGCGCCGCGGGTTCGATTCGGGCTAATTGCGTCGCGTGATCCGTCGGCGTCAGGCGCGGACAGTAGCGCGGAGAACGCGTGTGGTCTCCGCGAGCACACCTTCGCCGAGGGTCTCTACTCGAACGTCGCTCAGCAGGAACTTCCGGATCTGCTTCTGAGCCGCAGTGATCTCGTTCTCCGCATTCGAGCCCTTCAGCAGGGCGAGCTCGCCGCCGTTGCGCACGAGAGGCGCCGTCCATGGAAGCAGCGTGCGCAGTGCACTGACCGCACGCGCGGTCACCATGTCAAAGCGCGCGCTGAGACCCACGTCCTCCGCGCGGCCACGTACGACGGTCACGTTGGAAAGCCCCAGCGCCGACACCTGTTCGTCGAGCCACGCGACGCGGCGCTCCATCGGCTCGATCAGTGTCCACTCGACGTCGGGTCGAGCGATACCGAGCACGATGCCGGGCAGTCCTGCACCGGATCCCACGTCCGCCACTGAGCCGTGAAAGAGCGGCGCCGCGATCGCGCTGTTGAGGATGTGGCGGGTCCAGAGTCGGGGAACCTCAAGGGGCCCGATCAGCCCGCGCTCCTCCCCCTGTGCCGCCAGCGCCGAGGTGAAGCTCCGGGCGAGGTCGATCCGATCGCCGAAGAGCGTCGCGGCGACAGCCGGCTCCCGCTCCAGGGATCCCGAGTCAGAGTCAGACATGTTTCACGTGAAACGTTCAGTGACGTCGGATGACCGTGTGTCGCGTCGGACCGTCGCCGTACGACTCGGAGACCAGTCCGCGCTCCGCCACGATGTCGTGCACCAACTTGCGCTCGTAGCTCGACATCGAGGGCAGCGATGCCTGGGAGGCGCCCTCGTCGAGCTTCGCCACGGCCGAGTCGACCAGGCGCTCCAGCTGGGTTCGGCGCGCGTCGCGGGATCCGGCGACATCCAGGATCACCCGTGAGAACGATCCGGTGCTGCTCTGCACCGCCAGACGGGTCAGCTCCTGCAGGGCCTGGACCGTGTCCGGTGCCGACAGCAGACGCAGACCGTCGCCTTCGGCCTCGACCGAGACGTAGGCACGACCCTGCTTGACGTCGAGCGTCAGATCACCGTCGATGTCGGCGATGTCCAGCAGTCCCTCGATGAAGTCCGCTGCGACATCACCCTCGTGCTCCAGGTCGGAGACCGTCGGCTCCGCCACATCCTGCTCGGTCACGACTTCTCCCCGCTCTGGTCCCTCTTCGCGCGCTTGGCGCTCTTCGGCTGCTGACGCTTGGGCTGCTGCGCACGAAGACGCTCGGCGTCTTCCAGCATCTTCTGCTGCTCCGCCTCGAAGACCGCGACCGGCACGACCTTGCCCTCGGAGTTGATGGCCTTGCCCTTGCGAGCGAGACGCTCCTCGCGCGCCTTGGCGGCATCGGATCCGGGTGTCGGCATCTCCCGAAGCACGAGGAACTGCTGGCCCATGGTCCACAGGTTGCTGATGAACCAGTAGATGACCACGCCGAGGGGGAAGAACAGACCCGAGAAGATGAAGCCCAGCGGAAGGATGTACAGCATGATCTTCTGCATCTGGTACGCCTGGCCGGTCTTGGCCTCGGGCGACAGGTTCTTCGAGATGATCTGGAGCTGGGTGAAGAACTGGGATCCGATCATGAGAATGACCAGGACGACGAGGATCGCGACCGTGGTCTCCCAGCCGGTCGGCTTGTGCTGGACGGCGTCGACGAGGCTCGTATGCAGCGGCGCGACGCCGAACAGAGTCGCGTCGTAGAACTGCTTGGTCAGCTGCTTCGTCAGCAGCCACACGCCGCCCTCGCCGGCCACGGCGTGCTTCTTCACATCGCTCAGCGTGTAGAACATTCCGAGCAGGAAGGGCATCTGCACCAACAGCGGAAGACAGCTCGACATCGGCGTCGTGCCGTGCTTCTTGTAGAGCGCCATGGTCTCCCGACTCATGGCCTCGCGGCTCAGCTGATCACGCTTGCCCTTGTACTTCTCCTGAACTTTCTTCAGTTCAGGAGCGATTTCCATCATCTTGCGCTGGCTCTTGATCTGCCGCACGAAGAGCGGGAACACCGCCGCGCGGATGACCAGCACCAGGCCGACGATCGACAGCACCCAGGTCAGGCCGGCGGCCCCGGGCATCCCGATCGCGGTGAAGAGCCAGTGCCAGGCGACGAGGATCGCCTCGACCAGGGCCTTGAAGGGCCACATGACGGTGCCGAGCAGGTCGAAGCCGCCGCTCGAGGCAGCGGGCGTCGTAGACGCGGCAAACAGGAGGTCGGAACCCACTGGTCAGTCCTTTCGGGAGGGTACGACGAATCCTCGAGGCGTGAGGGCGTGTCGGAAGTTCTTGTGCGGCGGCACATCGTCCACGCCGCCGTGGCTCCAGGGATTGCAGCGCAGGATCCGCCACGCCGAAAGGCCTGCGCCCTTCACCGCACCGTGCTGCTGCACCGCACCTACAGCGTAGGCGGAACAGCTGGGGTAGTACGCACAGACATCGCCGTACAGCGGGGAGACCACCGCGCGGTAGGCGGTGAGGAACCCCAGCAACAGATTGCGAGGCGCCAGGGGAACCGCCCGCAAAGCGTCCGCGGCATGCAGATGCGCCGTCCCACGGGAGTACGCCGGAAGCGCGCTCATCGCGCCCCCCGGGCGACGGCGCCGTCCACGTCTGCGAGCAACTCGGCGAAGGTCGCGTGTGCGGCGGTCGGCAGTGCACGGATCACGACGTCGATCCCGTCGCGCAACGGAAGCTGACGGGAACAGGCATCCTTCAGACGACGCCGAACGGTGTTGCGGGTCACCGCGTTTCCCACCTGCTTGCTCACGATGAAACCGAAGCGCACGGGGCGCTCTTCACCGGTGTCGAGCACCGAGACGATCAGCCGGGGCCCGCCGTATCGCCGCCCGCGCCGAACCACCGTGCGGTAGTCGGACCCGCGGACGAGGCGATGCGGGCGGGCGAGCACGGATTACGCCGAGAGCTCGACACGGCCCTTCGAGCGGCGTGCCGACAGGATGGCGCGGCCGGCGCGGGTGCGCATGCGGGCGCGGAAGCCGTGCTTCTTGGCGCGGCGGCGGTTGTTGGGCTGGAAAGTGCGCTTGCTCATGATTTCTCCGGGAAGGGAAGCTGTCACCGGGATCGACGCGGCCGGAGACGGGTGGACAAAGACTGCCGAAATGGCATAAGTCAACCGATTAAGGCTACGACGTCGCCGCACACATCGCAAACCGAGCAGGCGAAAGGAACATTATCCACACCTGTGGACGGATCCGCTCACAAGGACACGCCGTCCGGGGATCCCAGTCACAGGTTGCCCTCGCGGCCCAGGCTGACTACCGTGGCACGAGCAGTTATCCACAGGAGCGAGATCGAATCCGCGGCTGTGCCGAGCCACCCCGGGGGAACCATGTCCGCATCCGCAGCGTCCGACGTCCCGATCTGGGACGAGCTGCTCGCCGAGCTCGTCGGCGATGAGCGCGTGACCGCCCCCCTGCAGGGCTTCCTCAATCTCGCCGTCCCCGCCGGGGTCATGACGGCGACGCTCTACCTCGAGGTTCCGAACGACCTCACCGCCGGCCAGATCAACAAGCGCCTCCGGCTGCCGATCATGGAGGCGCTCGCGCGCATCGGCGACGAGGTCACGTCCTTCCGCGTCACGGTGAACCACGACATGGTGGAGCAGCAGACCGCTCCGATCCCCGTGGCCGACTTCGGCGCGACCCGTCAGGAACCCGCCCGCGTCGAGTCCCCGATCGAGCAGCAGCCGACGCCGATCCGGCACGAATCGCGACTGAACCCGAAGTACGTCTTCGACAACTTCGTCATCGGCCAGTCCAACCGCTTCGCCCACGCCGCCGCCGTGGCCGTGGCCGAGGCGCCGGCGAAGGCCTACAACCCGCTGTTCATCTACGGCGGGCCCGGGCTCGGCAAGACCCACCTGCTGCACGCCATCGGCGACTACGCCCAGTCCCTCTACGCCGGGGTCAAGGTGCGCTACGTGTCGAGCGAGGAGTTCACGAACGACTTCATCAACTCGATCGCGAACAACCGCGGATCCGCGTTCCAGGCGCGGTACCGCGAGGTCGACATCCTGATGATCGACGACATCCAGTTCCTGCAGGGCCGCGCGGAGACCCAGGAGGCGTTCTTCCACACCTTCAACCAGCTGCACGACCACAACAAGCAGGTCGTCATCACGAGCGATCTCCCGCCGAAGCACCTCACCGGCTTCGAGGAGCGGATGCGCAGCCGGTTCGAGTGGGGCCTCATCACGGACGTGCAGGCGCCCGACCTCGAGACCCGCATCGCCATCCTCCGCAAGAAGGCGCAGAGCGAGCAGCTGCATGTTCCGGATGATGTGCTCGAGTACATCGCGACCAAGGTGTCGTCGAACATCCGCGAACTGGAGGGCGCGCTCATCCGCGCCACGGCGTTCGCGAACCTGAACCGCTCCGCGCTCGACATCGCCACCGCGCAGACCGCCCTGCGCGACATCGTCGACCAGGACGAGGACAGCATCATCTCGCCGACCGACATCATCACGACGACGGCGAACTACTTCAAGCTCACCGAGGACGACCTGTACGGCTCGAGCAGATCGCAGCAGATCGCGACGGCTCGCCAGATCGCCATGTACCTGTGCCGCGAGCGCACCAACCTCTCCCTGCCGAAGATCGGCCAGCTCTTCGGCAACCGCGACCACACCACGGTGATGTACGCGTACAAGAAGATCAGCGAGCTCATGAAGGAGCGTCGCGCCATCTTCAACCAGGTGACCGAGATCACCGCACAGCTCAGCCGGCGCTGATCAGGGTCCTCGCCCCCGCGGCTCGGTGCCCGCCCTCCGCTCCCACGCGGACCGCTGCGGGCCTTTCGGCGACTCCTCGGCGAAATCCGGCATCCGCCCCGCCCGAGAGTCCACATGTGGATAACTTGGGGATATCTCGTCCGACAGACGGCGTGGATTCCCCACACAGCACCCTGATCTGTGGATAACTCGGACGACACGTTCTTCCGGGCAGGGCCTCGGACCCCACTGTTTCCGCAGGATCTCCACAAGTCACAGTCGTGTAGTTCCCTACGGCCGCAAAGCATCCCCAGAGTTATCCACAGTATCCACAGGCGTTAACACCGTTAAGAACTCTCTTCGAATCTCGGTCCATCGATCACCTCCCGAGGCCGACCTGGGGATGGATCCGGATCCGAGGGCCTGCGACCTGGACGGGAAGCCTGCTGGCATTAGCATGGGATCCCCTGGTGTCTGCCGGGGTCGGAGGGAACGACGGTCATGTCCCTGCGGGTCGAATCGACGAAGGAGCACCGGTGAGGTTCCAGGTCAATCGCGATGTCTTCAGCGAAGCAGTGTCCTTCGTCGTCAAGCTCCTGCCCCAGCGCAACCCCCAGCCGATCCTCGCGGGCGTGCTGATCGAGGCCGGCGACGACGGCCTCACGCTCTCGGCGTTCGACTACGAGGCCTCCGCGCGCACGACCATCGAGGCGACGGTCGAGGAACCAGGCACGATCCTCGTGCACGGCCGCCTGCTGTCCGACATCGCCAGCCGCCTGCCCAATGCACCCATCGAGATCTCGGTCGAGGAGGACGGAGGGATCGCTGTGCGCTGCGGATCCGCCCGGTTCACCCTCGCGGCCATGCCGGTCGAGGAATATCCCTCGATCCCCGAGGTCTCCGGCACCAGCGGTCTGGTCCCGGCCGAGGAGTTCGGCACCGCCATCGCCCAGGTCGCCTTCGCGGCGTCGCGTGACGACGTCACCCCCGTCCTCACCGGCGTCCAGCTCGAAGTGGGCGACAACACGCTGAGCCTCGTCGCCACCGACCGCTACCGGGTCTCGCTCCGCGACGTCCCCTGGGACGGCGCGGCCGGGGAGCAGACCGCGCTGGTCCCGGCGCGCACGCTGCAGGAGGTCGGGAAGACCTTCGGCCACGCGGGCACCATCCAGATCTCGTTCTCCGGAGTCGGGGACCGCGAGATCATCGCGTTCACCGCCGGCAACAAGACCGTCACGTCGCTGCTGATCAAGGGCAACTTCCCGCCGGTGCGCCGGCTCTTCCCCGAGCAGACCGATCACCACGCGGTGGTCAACACGGCCGACCTCACCGAGGCCGTCCGCCGTGTGGCGCTGGTGCTCGACCGCTCCGCACCGCTGCGGTTCACGTTCGACACCTCCTCGGTCACGATGGACGCATCGGGCGGTGAGCAGGCCAGGGCCTCCGAGTCGGTCGACGCGCACCTGAACGGCGAGGAAGTCACGCTGGGACTCAACCCGCAGTACCTGCTCGAGGCGCTCGGCGCGGTCAAGAGCGAGTTCGTGCGCGTCACGTTCACCTCGTCGGACAATGCGAACAAGCTCAGCCCGGTGCTCGTCACCAGCCAGACCTCGGTCGACCAGGCCGGACTGGACTCGTTCAAGTACCTGCTGCAGCCGAACCTGCTGCTGCGCTGACGCGCGGCCCGTCGCCGGATCCGCTGCTGGGCTTACTCGCCCGTCGCGAGATCCGCGAGACCGAAACTCCTTCGCGAGACCGTCGTTCTCATCGTCGGTTTCGTGACGCGGGTTCGGTCTCGCGGCTGTTTCGCGCAGCACGGCGGGGCAACGGCGCCGGCCGGGTCGAGCGCTCCCGCCGGCCCGGCTGTCGGGGGCCGCGGGTAAGGTTGCTCGGGTGATTGTGGAGCACCTCAGCCTCGTGGATTTCCGCAATTACGCGACCGCCGAACTCTCCCTGCACCGCGGGCCGAACGTGCTCGTGGGGCGCAACGGCCAGGGTAAGACCAATCTCGCCGAGGCGATCGTCTTCCTCGCCACCCTCGGCTCGCACCGGGTCTCCTCCGACGCACCGATGGTGCGCGACGGATACGACGCGGCGATCGTCCGCACCCGCCTCGCCCACGGACCGAGAAAAGTCCTGATCGAAGTGCAGATCAATCGACAGGGATCGAACAAGGCGCGCATCAACGGAGCGCCGGGCCGCACGGCCGACCTCCCGCGCTACGCCCACGTGGTGCTGTTCGCCCCGGAAGACCTGCAGATCGTACGGGGCGACCCCTCGGCGCGGCGGCGGTTCGCCGATCAGCTGCTCATCCAGCGCACGCCGCGCATGTCCGCGGTGCTCGGCGACTACGACCGCGTGCTCCGGCAGCGCACCGCGCTGCTCAAGTCGGCGCGCGCCCGGGGCATGAAGGCGGAGGGCCTGACGACCCTCGATGTCTGGGACGACAAGCTCATCGCGCTCGGATCCGAGATCATCGATGCCCGGTCCCGGCTGGCGGCGGATCTGCAGCCGGGCGTGGCCGCGGCCTATGCGGCGATCGCCGGGGCCGACCACGATCCGCGCCTGCACTGGGCGCAGTCGATCCGCGGCAGGGATCCGGAGGAGGCCTCCCTGAGACCGGTCGCCGAGACTGCCGAAGCGCAGGGACCGGATCCCGCGGAATCCGTCGGGTCCACGGCCGAGCTCTTCCGCGCCGCCCTCGTCGCCAAGCGCCCGGCGGAGCTCGAGCGCGGGCTCACCCTGGTCGGACCGCACCGCGACGACTTGCTGCTGCGGGTTCGCGACCTGCCGGTGAAGGGATACGCCTCGCACGGCGAGTCCTGGTCGATCGCGCTGGCGCTGCGCCTCGCCTCGGCGGAGCTGCTGCGCGCGGAGTCCCCCGCCGGCGACCCGGTGCTCATCCTCGACGACGTGTTCGCCGAGCTCGACGCCGAGCGCCGGCGCCGGCTGGCCGACCTCACCGCCGACTACGAGCAGGTGCTGGTCACCGCCGCGGTCGAGGAGGACATCCCGGAGGTACTGCATCGGCATGTGGTGCGGATCTCCGCAGGCACGATCACGGATGAGCGCGAGAACCCTGCGGACGGGGAGGCGGACCATGACTGAACCCGTCGAGCCCGACGTGCCGGAGACCGTCGCGACCTACCTGCGCCTGCGCGGACTCAAGCCGAGCTCGAAGAACTGGAAGCGAAAGAAGCGCCTCGTCGACGACGAGAACGCGCCGTTCACCGCGGGCCGGGATCCGGGCACGCTCGGCGACGTGCTGGCGAAGCTCACCAGGGATGCGGGCTGGGAGGCGGCGCTGAGCCGTGAGGACCTGGTGCTCCAGTGGGCCGAGCTCGCCGGGCCGGACACGGCAAAGCACTCGGAACCGGTGTCGCTCGAGGGCGGGATGCTCACGGTGAAGTGCGACTCGACGGCTTGGGCGAAGAACCTGCAGTACATGCGCGCCGTGATCATCACGGAGATCGGCCGGCGCTACCCCGAGGCGGGCGTGGAGAACATCCGCTTCGTCGGGCCGGACGTCCCTTCCTGGAAATGGGGCCCCAGAGTCGCTCCAGGGCGCGGTCCGCGCGATACCTACGGTTAGGACATGATCCATCCCGTCGAGGGGGGCTTCAGGCGCGCAGAAGCGCGTACAACGAGACAGGAAGGGGTCTTTCCGATAGACTGACGACCTAGATCTTCGATGTGGAGCCTCCCCTCAGATGACGCCTGAAACCCCCTCTGACGCGAACGAATCGACCCAGACGGGGGCTGAAGCACCCGGATCCGCGACGAACCAGAGCACCGCCGGCACGCCGGCCGAGCCTGCCGAGTACGGCGCCGACTCGATCCAGATTCTCGAAGGCCTCGAGGCGGTGCGCAAGCGCCCCGGCATGTACATCGGCTCGACCGGCCCGCGGGGTCTGCATCACCTGGTGTACGAGATCGTCGACAACTCGGTCGACGAGGCCCTCGCCGGTTACGCCGACACGATCCTCGTCACGCTTCGCGCCGACGGCGGCGTGCGCGTCGTCGACAACGGCCGCGGCATCCCGGTGGATCCCCACTCGTCGGATCCGACGAAGTCGACCGTCGAGGTCGTGCTCACGATCCTGCACGCCGGCGGCAAGTTCGGCGGCGGCGCCTACGCGGTCTCCGGTGGTCTGCACGGCGTCGGCTCATCGGTCGTGAACGCCCTCTCCACCCGCTTCGAGGTCGAGGTCAAGCAGAAGGGCTTCGTCTGGCGGCACAGCTTCGCCGACGGCGGGGCGCCGCAGCAGCAGCTCGAGAAGGGCGAGGCCACCGACGAGACCGGGACCGCGATCACGTTCTGGCCGGACGGCAGCATCTTCCAGGAGACCGTCGAGTTCGACTACGACACCCTCCGCACCCGGTTCCAGCAGATGGCGTTCCTGAACAAGGGCCTGCGGATCGAGCTCGTCGACGAGCGCGAGGGCGCGACGGTCGACGAGGAGGTCGACGGCACCGTCGTCACCCACCAGCGCGCGGACGTGTTCTTCTACGAGCGCGGCCTCGTCGACTACGTCGAGTACCTCAACCACGTGCGCAAGGCCGACGTGGTCAACGACGAGATCATCGCCTTCGAGTCGGAGGACACCGAGCGCAAGATCTCGCTCGAGGTCGCCATGCAGTGGACCACCGGCTACACCGAGAACGTGTTCACCTACGCGAACACGATCAACACGCACGAGGGCGGCACCCACGAGGAGGGCTTCCGCGCGGCGCTGACGACGCTCGTCAACCGCTACGCGCGCGCGAACAACATCCTCAAGGAGAAGGACGACAACCTCACCGGCGACGACGTGCGCGAGGGCCTCACCGCGGTCATCTCGATCAAGCTCGGCGAACCGCAGTTCGAGGGCCAGACGAAGACCAAGCTCGGAAACACCGAGGCGAAGGCGTTCACGCAGAAGGTGGTCGGCGACCAGCTCGGCGACTGGTTCGACCGCAACCCGAAGCAGGCGAAGAACGTGGTGACCAAGGCCGTCGAGGCCGCCACCGCCCGCATGGCCGCCCGCAAGGCGCGGGAGACCGCCCGCCGCAAGAGCGTCTTCGAGTCGGCCGCGATGCCCGACAAGCTCAAGGACTGCACGAGCAAGGATCCGTCGATCTCGGAGATCTTCCTCGTGGAGGGCGACTCGGCCGGCGGTTCGGCCGTGCAGGGTCGTGACCCGCACACCCAGGCGATCCTGGCGCTGCGCGGCAAGATCCTCAACGTCGAGCGCGCGCGACTGGACAAGGCCCTGGCCAACAAGGAGGTCCAGGCGATGATCCAGGCCTTCGGCACGGGCATCGGCGAGGACTTCGACCTCGAGAAGGCGCGCTACCACAAGATCGTGCTGATGGCCGATGCCGACGTCGACGGCCAGCACATCACGACCCTGCTGCTGACGCTCCTCTTCCGCTACATGCGCGGGCTCATCGAGGCCGGCTTCGTGTTCCTCGCGATGCCGCCGCTGTACCGCCTCAAGTGGACGAACGCCCCGCACGAGTACGTGTACTCCGACGCGGAGCGCGACGCCCTGCTGAACGAGGGGCTCGCGAACGGCAAGCGGATCCCCAAGGAGGCTGGCATCCAGCGCTACAAGGGTCTCGGCGAGATGAACGCCAAGGAGCTGTGGGAGACCACGATGGATCACACCACGCGCACGCTCCGCCAGATCACGATCGACGACGCCGCCGCGGCGGACGAGATCTTCAGCGTGCTGATGGGCGAGGACGTCGAGTCCCGCCGCAGCTTCATCCAGCGCAACGCCAAGGACGTGCGGTTCCTCGACATCTGATCCCGTGACGGGATCCGCGCGCCGCAGCGCGCACAGAACTTCTGGACCACTCAGGAAGAGCAGACATGGCTGACGACGAAGAGATCATCACGAACGAGGGCGCGCAGGACATCCGGGACGGCCACAACCACGGCAAGATCGACCAGGTCGACCTGCAGTCGGAGATGCAGCGGTCGTACCTCGACTACGCGATGGCGGTCATCGTCGGCCGCGCGCTGCCCGACGTGCGCGACGGACTCAAGCCCGTGCACCGCCGTGTGATCTACGGCATGTACGACGGCGGCTTCCGCCCCGACAAGTCGTTCTCCAAGTGCGCCCGCGTGGTCGGCGAGGTCATGGGTCAGTACCACCCGCACGGCGACACCGCGATCTACGACACCCTCGTGCGCCTGGTGCAGCCGTGGTCGCTGCGCTATCCGCTCGCGCTCGGTCAGGGGAACTTCGGCTCCCCGGGCAACATGGGCGCCGCGGCCCCCCGGTACACCGAGACGAAGATGGCTCCCCTCGCGCTCGAGATGGTGCGCGACATCGAGGAGAACACGGTCGACTTCTCGCCGAACTACGACGGCCAGACCGAGGAGCCCGACGTCCTGCCGGCGCGCTTCCCGAACCTGCTCGTCAACGGCTCGATCGGCATCGCGGTCGGCATGGCGACGAACATCCCGCCGCACAACCTGCGCGAGGTCTCCGACGCCGCGCTGTGGGCGCTCGAGAACCCCTCGCTGCCCCGTGAGGAGCTGCTCGAGGGCCTGATCCAGCGGGTCCCCGGCCCCGACTTCCCGACCGGCGCGCAGATCCTCGGCACGAAGGGGATCCAGGAGGCGTACCGCACCGGACGCGGATCCATCACGATGCGCGCGGTGGTCGGCGTCGAGGAGATCCAGGGCCGCACCTGCCTCGTGATCACCGAGCTGCCCTACCAGGTGAACCCCGACAACCTCGCGGTGAAGATCGGCGACCTCGCCCGTGAGGGCAAGATCACCGGCATCGCGGACATCCGCGACGAGTCGAGCGACCGCACGGGCCAGCGCCTGGTCATCGTGCTCAAGCGCGACGCGGTCGCCAAGGTCGTGCTGAACAACCTGTACAAGCACACCCAGCTGCAGGACAACTTCGGCGCGAACATGCTCGCGATCGTGGACGGGGTGCCCCGCACCCTGGCGCTGGACGGCTTCATCACGCACTGGCTCGACCACCAGATCGACGTCATCGTGCGCCGCACGAAGTTCCGCCTGGCCAAGGCCGAGGCGCGCATGCACATCCTGCAGGGCTACCTCAAGGCGCTCGACGCGCTGGACGAGGTCATCGCCCTGATCCGCCGCTCGCCCTCCGCGCAGGAGGCGAACGAGGGTCTGCAGAAGCTCCTCGACATCGACGAGGAGCAGGCCCAGGCGATCCTCGACATGCAGCTGCGCCGCCTCGCGGCGATGGAGCGCCAGAAGATCATCGACGAGGCCGCCGAGCTCGAGGTGCGGATCGCCGACTACAAGGAGATCATCGCCGACGAGGGCCGTCAGCGTTCGATCATCCGCGACGAGCTGACCGCGATCGTCGAGCGCTTCGGCGACGAACGCCGCACGCACATCCTGCACGGCTTCGACGGCGACGTCTCGATGGAAGACCTCATCGCCGAGGAGGAGATGGTCGTCACGGTCACCCGTGAGGGCTACATCAAGCGCACCCGGAGCGACAACTACCGTTCGCAGCACCGTGGCGGCAAGGGCGTCAAGGGGGCGCAGCTGCGCGCCGACGACCTCGTCGAGCACTTCTTCGTCACGACCACGCACCACTGGCTGCTGTTCTTCACGGACAAGGGTCGCGTCTACCGCACCAAGGCGTACGAGATCCCCGAGGCCGGTCGTGACGCGAAGGGCCAGCACGTCGCCAACCTGCTCGCCCTGCAGCCGGAGGAGAAGATCGCCCAGATCCTCGACATCCGCGACTACGAGGCGGCCCAGTATCTCGTCCTCGCCACCCGTGGCGGCCTGGTCAAGAAGAGCCGGCTCGGCGACTACGACACCAACCGTCAGGGCGGCGTCATCGCGATTCGCCTGCGCGAGGAGGACGAGCTGGTCAGCGCGTTCCTCGCCGACGCGACGGACGACGTGCTGCTCATCAGCCGCCACGGGATGTCGGTGCGCTTCCACGCGACCGATGAGGCGCTGCGCCCGATGGGACGCGCGACCGAGGGCGTCAAGGGGATGCGGTTCGCCCCCGAGGACAGCCTGCTCTCGGCCTCCCTCGTCACCGATTCCGGCTTCGTGTTCGTCGTCACCGACGGCGGCTACGCCAAGCGCACCTCCGTGGACGAGTACCGTGTGCAGGGCCGTGGCGGTCAGGGCATCAAGGTCGCGAAACTGAACGATGACCGGGGGATTCTCGCCGGTGGTCTGATCGTCCAGGAAGACGATGAGGTCCTTGTGGTTCTTGCCAGCGGCAAGGTGGTACGCTCTGCCGTGGCCGAGGTGCCGGCAAAGGGTCGCAACACCATGGGCGTGGTTTTCGCCCGGACCGACGAGGACGATCGGATCCTTGCGATCGCCCGGAACACCGAGCGCGGCCTGGCCGACAGCGAGGAGTCCGAGGACTCCGGTGCGGCCCCCGAGACCGAGTCCCCCGAAGCCCCCGAAGGAACTGACGCATGAGCACGGTAGCCGACAAGCTCGCGAAGAAGTCATCCCGGAAGACCTCCAGCAAGCAGGTGCGTCTGCGCCTGGTCTACATCGACTTCTGGTCGGCGGTGAAGCTGTCCTTCCTGGGGGCGATCGCGATCGCGATCGTCACGCTGGTCTCGTTCCTGCTGATCTACCTGGTGGTGGACGCCACCGGCCTGATGGGGAAGGCCGATGAGTTCGTCAGCGGCATCGCCGACGGGTTCAAGCTCAGCAAGGTGATCGGCCTCCCCCAGGTGCTGGCCTTCGGATCGGTCTGCGCGATCCTGAACCTCATCGTGTTCACGGTGCTGGGCGCGGTCGTCGCCGGGATCTACAACTTCGCGGTCAAGGTGACCGGCGGACTGCTGGTCGGCTTCACCTCGAACTGACGCAGCGGACTCGCGAAAGGCCCGGATCCCTCGGATCCGGGCCTTTCGTCGTCGGGGTGCGGCCGAGTCGGCGTCAGACCACTCCGGTCGTGCCCAGCAGCGTGCCGATGAGCCAGGTCGCGACGAGGGCGAGCGCGCCGCCGATCACGAGACGGAGCGATGCGCGCACCGCGTTCGAGCCGCCGATCCGTGCCGAGAGGGCGCCCGTGGCCGCGAGGGCGACGAGCACGGCGACGAAAGTGACCGGGACGCGCCAGGCCGGCGGCGGCAGCAGGATCGCCAGGAGCGGCAGGATCGCCCCCGCGGTGAAGGCGATCGCCGAGGAGAGGGCGGCGTGCCACGGGTTGACGAGGTCGTCCTGATCGATGCCGAGCTCGACCTCGAGATGCGCGGCGAGGGCGTCGTGGGCGGTGAGCTCGACCGCGACCTGATGCGCGGTCTGTTCGCTCAGGCCGCGCTGCTTGTACAGCTCGGTCAGCTCGGCGAGCTCCGCTTCCGGCATGGTGCGCAGTTCCTCGCGCTCCTTGGCGATGAGGGCGTGCTCGCTGTCGCGCTGACTGCTCACCGAGACGTACTCGCCGAGCGCCATCGAGATCGCGCCGCCGATGAGGCCGGCGAGGCCGGCGATGAGGAGCGCGGCGTTGTCGGTGGTCGCCCCGGCCACGCCGACGACGAGGGAGGCGACCGAGACGATGCCGTCGTTGGCGCCGAGGACTCCGGCGCGCAGCCAGTTCAGGCGCTGACCGAGTCCGGAGCCGTGCGGTTCCTGCGGATGGAGTGCGCTCACCTGGTGCTGTCCCGTTCTCTCGCTGCGTGCATGAGATCACGTAAGCATGAGCGGGCGCGCGCGTCCATCGAGGATAGGCATGCATAAGCCGCGCCGATCCGGATCCCGAGACGGCTTATGGAAATCCCGAACGGCTTCCTCCGGCTGCCTCCGTTCCCCGTCCGCGAGCACCCCCGTAGCGTGGAGCCATGTCTACCGCTCCGTCCTACAGCCCGCCCCCCTCGGGGGCGGCCGCCGGCCCGCTTCCCGCGGCCGCCGCACGCACGCCGCTGCGCCTGTTCCTCACGATCCTCGAGCTCGCCGCCCTCGGTGTCATCGGATCCGGGCTCGTCGGCTTCCTGACGGCGTGGCTGTTCGGCGGGGTCGGCCTCCTCTTCGTCGGCGTCGGGATCGTGATGCTCGTGGGGCTGGTCTACGCGCTGTTCGGGCTCGGCTGGTTCGAGATCGCACGACTGAACGGCCTCTACGGCTTCGACCTTCCGGCTCTGCGCTGGCGTCCTCGCGAGCGGCCGGGCTTCGGCGGCTGGCTGCTGTCGCTCTGGCGCCAGGCCTACAACGGGCGGATGTGGCGGGCGATCGCGAACTTCGCGATCGCGTGCGCGCTGGGCTCGATGGTGCTGCGCCTCATGACCTGGTTCGGCTGGTCCGCCGTGACGGCGTTCGCGCCGCTGTTCACCGGCGGCGATGTCGACACCGGCTGGGGCACGAGCTATCCCCGCGCGTGGGCCCCCGTCCTCGGCGGTGCGGGCGCGGCGGCGGCCGTCGTCGGCATCATCAGCCTGGCGCTGCTGCACCGGGTGATCTCGCGCGGCATCGTGGCGACGCCCGACCGCAACCTCGATCTCAGCGAGCAGGTGCGCACCACCACCGCGCAGCGTGCGGGCGCGGTGCGGGCGGCCGATGTCGAGCGCACCCGGATCGAGCGGGATCTGCACGACGGCGTGCAGCCGCGCCTCGTGTCCGTCGGGATGACCCTCGGGATGGCGCAGCAGAAGATCGACACGGATCCCGAGGCGGCGAAGGCGCTCATCGCCGAGGCGCACACGTCCACCAAGGCGGCGATCACCGAGCTGCGCCAGCTGGCGCGCGGCATCCACGCCTCGGTGCTCGACGACCGCGGGCTCGACGCGGCGCTCTCCGCGCTGGCCGGACGCTCGCCGGTCCCCGTGGCGCTCGACGTGCGACTGGACGGCCGCTGCTCCCGTGACGCCGAGGCGGCGGTCTACTTCGCCATCGCGGAGTCGCTCACCAACGCCGCCAAGCACTCCCGGGCGAGCGAGTGCCGTGTCGTGGTGCGCAAGCGCGACGGCGGCAGGCTCTGGGCCCGTGTCGAGGACAACGGCATCGGCGGTGCGACCGTCATCGCCGGCGGGGGCCTCGACGGGATCGGCAACCGGGTGCTCGCCGCCGGCGGCACCATCCGGCTGGACAGTCCGGTCGGCGGTCCCACGAGCCTGGAGGTGAGCGTCCCGTGCGCATCCTGATCTGCGAGGACTCCGTCCTCCTGCGCGAAGGCCTCGTACGTCTCCTCGAGGACGCCGGGCACACCGTGGTCGCGGCCCTCCCCGACGCCACCGAGCTCGACGAGACTGTCGACGCCCGCGATCCCGAGCTCTGCATCCTCGACGTGCGCCTGCCGCCGACGTTCGTGGACGAGGGGATCCGCGCAGCTCTGTCGCTGCGCAAGCGCCTCCCCCAGCTGCCGCTGCTCGTGCTCTCGCAGTATGTGGAGGAGCGGTACGCGTCCGACCTCATCGCGGCTCAGGGATCCGCGGGTCCGCTGGGCTACCTGCTGAAGGACCGCGTCGCGGACGTCGCCGAGTTCATCGAGTCGGTGCAGCGCATCGCCGCGGGTTCGACCGTGCTGGATCCGGAGGTCGTGGCGCAGCTGCTCACTCGGCGGAGCCAGGACGACCGGATGCGGAGTCTCACCGATCGCGAGCGCACGGTGCTCGCGATGATCGCCGAGGGCCGGTCGAACCAGGCGATCGCGGGCACGCTGTTCCTCTCCGAGGCGAGCGTCGAGAAGCACATCACCGCCATCTTCCAGAAGCTCGGGCTCGAACCCGACGAGTCCGGCAACCGCCGGGTGCTCGCCGCGATCGCCCACATCTCCAGCACCGGCCGGGGTGGATCCCCGGCCGCCCCTTCACAGACGGGAACGAACCGATGACCGATGTCACCCCTCCCGCCCCCGGCACGGATCCGCTCGGCGGAGCGCCGGCGACGCCCGCGGGCCCGGCGACCACAGGCGCCGAGCACTCCCCGGGTTCCCCTGCGCCACGGCCTCCGCGCGGTGCGCTCACCGCGATCACGATCGCCGCGGCGATCATCGGCGGCGGCGCGCTCGTCACGGTCGGCGGCACGTCGGCGTTCGCCGCGATGCATCAGGTCGCGACCGGCAACGGAACCGCACGGAGCAGCAGCACGGTGGACGCCGACGGGATCACCACGCTGAAGGTCGACGTCGGCCGCGGCGATGCGACGATCCGGTTCGGCGACACGACCGACGCGACGATGATCGTCGACGGCCAGGACGCGGGCGACTGGACCATGCGCCGTGAGGGCGACGTGCTGCGGATCGAACGTCCGGGCGGAGCCTTCGGATGGTGGATCGGCGCCTGGTTCGGACAGGATCCGCAGATGACGCTCACCCTCCCCCGCGAGCTGGAGGGCGAGCTGAACGCGGACCTCCAGCTGGATGCGGGATCGCTCACGGCGGAGGGGCGGTTCGACACGCTGTCCACCACCGTGAACGCCGGGCAGCTGACCGTCGACGGAGGAGCGAAAGCGTTCACCACGCGGATCAGCGCCGGATCCGCCACCGTGCGCCTGCAGGACGTGACCACCGCCGACCTGTCGATGTCGGCCGGAGACATCAGCGCCACGATCAGCGGCTCCCAGCCCGACCTGATCCGCCTCGACGTGAGCGCCGGATCCATGGACGTCACGGTTCCGTCCGGCCGCTACGACCTGTCGAAGGACACCTCGGCGGGGAGCCTGGACGCGCAGATCCAGACCGATCCGTCGTCCTCTCATCGCATCCAGTCGACCCTGTCCGCAGGGAGCATCACCCTGACCGAAGGGCGCTGACCGCGCCGATTTCGTGTTCGCGCCGCCGTCAGGTAAAGTCTTGGAGGTTGATACGGGGCTATAGCTCAGGCGGTTAGAGCGCTTCACTGATAATGAAGAGGTCCCAGGTTCAAGTCCTGGTAGCCCCACCGACATGTGAGCGGATCCGAGAAATCGGATCCGCTCATTCGGTCGAAACCCGTCATCGACACGGGGCCTTAGCTCAGTTGGTAGAGCGCCTGCTTTGCAAGCAGGATGTCAGGAGTTCGAATCTCCTAGGCTCCACAGTTTCCTGATCATCGACTCGTCGCCTCTCTCACAGAGGGTGCACAGCGCGAGTGCGCGCCGTGCACCTAGGCTGACGAAGATGTCGACCGCGCAGGAGACGGAGCCTGAAGAGCTGCTTCTCGACCCGATGACCCGGCGGGCGCGGCGCCGACGAGCGGCCATGATCGCCGGGGCCTTCCTCGCCGTCTCCCTGATCATCGTCGCATCCCTGTTGCTGGTCTCGACCAGCTCCGGCGGCCGGACCTCCGTGCTGATCGGGACGTGGGGTACGGATCGCCTCCTGGGCCTCGCAGGAGTCGTGAGTCTCGGTGCGCTCGCGGTGGGCCTCTGTGCGATCCCGGTCGCCCGCCTCTGGCTTCTGCTGCTCGTCCCCGTCCGGATCGTCGCGATCATCACCGCCGGCCTGGCGGGTTTCGCGTGGGTGATCACCTCGTCGGCGACGGTCGTCCCCCTCCTCAGCGACGGCTGCGAGACCGGGTACATCGTCGAGGAGCGGTCATTCCTGTTCGCCGCCTCGGGCACCGTCTTCCGCAGCGACGGGATCTTCGTGACCGCTGTCGAGTCCACCCGCGCGGACGACGGGTATCATCCCTTCGCCGACGGCGCCTATGTCGTGGAGCAGTCGGGGGACGCGCTGCGGGTGCGGTACGCCGCGTCGCGCAAGGCTGCGGCGAGTCCCGTCTCGACGGCAGGCGCGTCCGCCTTCTTCCTTCCGAAGCTCGCCGGCCACACCCGGGCCTGTGGTCTCAGCACCGGCGCTCGACCCCCCGTGGAGGAATCACCGCCGCCGAGCTACACCAGGGCGGAGCTCCGCGCCGGCGTGGAGGACCTGTCTCTCGCATCGCTCGAGGCCGCCGTCGGACTCGTCCGCGACAGGACCGGAGCTCGGCTCGATCCTGAATCCGTCGCCGTGGAGCAGGAAGGATGCGACGAGGAGGGGGCGCAGTTCGTCGCGGCACTTGAGTTCGAGACGGATGACAACGCCGCCTCGGTGATGGGGATCCTCCAGCGGTGGGATGCCGCGGGCTACTCTCGAGACCGCGCGATGCACGAGGACCTCCGCTACAGCGAGACCCTTCCGGTCGCGACGATGAGCCTCCGGGACACGAGCACGATCGATGGCCTCATCCACATGCGGCTCACCTCGCAGTGCAGCATCGACCCGTGAGCACGCCGCGCGCGACGTCGATGGCAGGGCGTCCGGTGAAGTGCTGAGAGGATGGCCCCGAGGGGGATTGGCATGTCGACGAGATCGCAGACTCCGAAGGCGAGACGCCGATTCAGCGGCTGGATCGTGCTCGGAATCGTCGTCGCCGCGATCGTCGGTCCTCCGGTGACGATCACCCTGGTGAACGACGCCTCGGCGCGAAGCGTCGAGTCGTCGTTGCGGGCGCTTCCTTTGCCGGAGAGGACTGAGCTGGTCGACTCGACGTCCCGCGCGGCGAAGATCGTGGGCAACGGGAACGGCATGCAGTACCTGGGTGCCCTCCTCATCCGCAGCGACGAGAGCGCGGTCGAGTTGCAGGCCTTCTACGACGCGCAGAGCATCCCCGGCGATCTGACCGTCGCCGTCGCCCCGTCCGGGCGGCTGAATGACTTCCACGGCGCGGGCGGTTTCCTCGATGAACCCGGTGAGGCCGGGACGTTCGTCGTCTACGCATGGGGCGAGGGTCCGGGCGAGGTGTTCGAGGAGTTCGACCTGCGCGGGCACTGACCTGCCGTTCCGTCGCCGGTCCCGGCGGGCGAGGCACGGGGCCCGCGTGCTACACGACCGCCTCGGCGAGGGCGGCGATCGGAGACAGGCGCGGAGCGCCCGCGGTGACGCGCCCCCACGACGCCGCGAGGATCTCGACGGCCCGCTCCAGTTCGCGCGGCTCGGCCGTGAACGGGATCCGCAGTCGTCGTTCCTGGCCGCCCTCCACCGCGAAGCGGCCGCCGGCGCTCAGATGCAGACCGTGCGATGCAGCGTCGATCACCAGCGCCGAGCTGAGCGGTTGTGCGAACCCGGTCCAGAGCGCGACCCCGCCGTGCACCCGGGGCACAGACCACTCCGGCAGCGCGCGGGCGAGCGCGCCGCTCAGGGCGTCCCTTCCGGCGCGCAGCAGTGCCGAGCGCTGCGGCAGGATCTCATCCAGCCGCTGCACCACCCGCGTCGCGACGGCCTGCTCGAGGTCGGGAGTGCCCAGGTCGTGGGTGGGGCGCGCGGCCCGCAGGCGCCGGATCACGTCGTCGGCCGCGCGGATCCAGCCGATCCGCAGGCCTCCCCAGACCGACTTGCCGAGGGATCCGACCCGGATGGTCGAGGTGTGCCCGACTCCGAGCGGCTGCAGGCGCGGGAGCCCGTCGATGTCGAGATCGGCGGTGGTCTCGTCGATGAGGAGGAAGGATCCGGCGTCGTGCGCCGAGCGTTCGAACACCGCCCGCTCGGCGACGCTCATCGTGCGGCCCGTCGGATTCTGGAACTCGGGCATCAGGTAGGCGAGCACCGGTCTCGTCCGGGCGAACGCCTGGGCGGCCCGATCCACGTCCCAGCCGAGGTCGCAGTCCACCGGCACGCCGACGAGCCGGGCGCCCACGCGGCGGAACGTCTCCATGGCGTGCGGATAGCTCGGCGTCTCCAGCAGTACGCGGTCGGCGCGTCGCAGCAGCGTGGAGGCGATGAGGTTCAGTGCCTGCTGCGCACCCGTCGTGACCATGATCTGCGACGGCGTCGTCGGGATCCCCTGTTGCGCATAGCGATCGGCGATCGCCCCCCGCAGCTCGGCGTGACCGAGGATGTCGTATCCGGCCCGGGAGACGAGCGCGGTCGCCGAAGCCGCGGCCTCGGCGATCACTCCGGGAAGCCCGGGCCAGGCGGGAGGACTCGCCTGCTGCAGATCGATGCCCTCCCGATCGAACCAGCGTGCCGCGGCCGTGCGTCCGAGCGGGCGGGTCACGCTGCCGGATCCCTGCCGGCTCACGATGTGGCCCGTGCTGCGCAGGCTGCGGTAGGCGGCGGCGACCGTGGTGCGGCTCACCCCGAGCGCTGCGGCGAGCTCGCGTTCCGCCGGGAGGGCGGTCTCGGCGGCGATCCGGTTGTCCAGGCACAGCAGGCGGATGGCGTCGGCGAGGGCGTCGAAGGCGGGTTCGCTGGTGCGCCACAGTCCGAGCAGCTCGACGAGGGCGCGAGCGGAGAGCCGGGAGTCCATGAGGCCAGCCTAGGCCGATTGGACTGGTGTCAACAGTCCATTTCTGCTCGATCATGGAGGCATGACACGAAGGGTGCTGCAGCTGCTGATCGGTCTCGTGCTCTACGGCGTCGGAGACGGACTCATGATCACCGCCGGTCTGGGCGTGGATCCGTGGACCGTTTTCGCCCAGGGCCTGGCTCGTCACACCGGCATCGGCGTGGGCTGGATCACGAACATCGTCGGGCTGCTCGTGCTGCTGCTGTGGATCCCGCTGCGCCAGAAGCCCGGCATCGGCACCCTGCTCAACGTGCTGCTCGTGGGCACCGCGATCCAGGCGACCGTCACGGTCGTCCCGCCGGTGCACGGCCTGCTCGCGCAGGTGCTCGTGCTGGTCGCGGGTGTGCTCGTCGTCGCTCTGGCGAGCGGGCTCTACATCGGCGCACGGTTCGGCCCCGGCCCCCGCGACGGTCTCATGACCGGCATGAACGCGCGTCTCGGCTGGCCGATCTGGGTCTCCCGTCTGACGGTCGAGGTCACGGTGCTCGTGATCGGCTGGCTGCTCGGCGGCACCGTGGGCATCGGCACCGTCGTCTTCGCGCTCGGGATCGGTCCGCTCGTGCACATCGCGCTGCCCCTGCTGGATACGGCGCGCGCGAGCGGCAGCGACCGTGAGGCGCCTGCACAGGTCGAGCCTGCATGATGGAGTCATGGCGGCGAGACGTGGGGTGGCACCGTTCGCGCTTGCCGCCGTGCTGCTGGCCGTCGCATTCGTAGCGACCTACCTGTTCTTCGTCCGCACCTACGTCGGGCAGATCGTCGACGAGCGCGCCTTCGTCGGCGCGTCGGGTCAGCACGACGCCGTCTACCGGGTGGCGGGCTTGGTTCTGGGCAACGTTCCGACCGTCGCCGTCGGCGGCGGGATCCTGGTCACGCTCATCATCGGCATCGTGACCCGCCGGTTCCGGCATCTGACGGTGGCGCTGGGCGTCGGCGCCGTGGCGGTGGCCGCCGCAGAGCTCGCCAAGCACGTCTTCCTGGAGCGGGCCGCGACCGGCGCGACCGACCTCCTCGACAATTCATTCCCATCCGGGCATGCGACGGTGGCGGCGGCTGCGGCCTTCGCCGTCTTCGTGGTCAGCCCTCCGCGCTGGCGTCCGCTCGCGGCGGCGCTCGGCGGGGCGTTCGCTGTGCTGACGGGCATCGGACTCGTGATCCAGCAGTGGCACCGCCCCAGCGACGTGGTCGCGGCTTTCATGCTCGTCGCGGCATGCGGATGCCTCGGCGGCATCGCCCTCCTGCTGTGGCGGGTGCCGGAGGCCGTTCCCCCGGCGCGGTCGCTGCGAGCGCTCTGGTGGGTCTCCGGAGCGAGCGCGGTCGCCTCGGCGATCGCGTTCGTGGTCATCTTCGTCACCGTGGAGAACCACGGCAGCCATCTGCAGATCGCCTACGCCGGCGGCAGTACGGCCATCCTCGCCGTCGGCAGCGCATTCGCGGCCGCCGGGAATTCCCTCTTCCGCCGGATCTCCTGACGGGTCCGACAGGTTCTCCCGAGCTTCCGCACAGGCTCCGGAAAGGAAGGGATCCGTTTCGGTTGCGCGCCGGATCCTTTCCTGCGAGGAATCGGAAAACAGCCGGTGAACAGCCGGTATCCAGCCGAGCGATCCGGCCGGACAATGTCGTGCGGGATCATTTCCGCATTCCCCGAGTAATCCACATGTGGATGAACCTGTTAATAGATTCCGCAGGACCGGGAAGTCGTCATCGGCGAGGCCGGACGGACCACGTCTGCACGATCCGCCGAGGCCCACTCACGCCCGATCGGGGGCACGCCGGGATTGCGCCGATCGCCCGCGCGGGGTCCATACTCGTCGTCATGCCTTCCACGCTCTCCCTCGACGGGCTGCGCTTCGCCATGGTCTCCTCGACCGCCAGCGCCGTCGACTCCGCTGCTCCGACGACCTTCGACTATCACCAGGACGGCCGGTTGATCTGGGGTGAGTACACCGGGGACACGGTGACGGAAGGGCGCTTCGTCGGCGAGGTGGCGGGTGCCGAGGTGCGGGTCTCGTTCGCGCATGCGCTCGTGACGGATGGCACCGTCGTGCGGGGAGACGCGGTCAGCCGCGCCGAGCAGGCCGAGGACGGCCGGATCCGCCTCGTCGAGGACTTCGCGGTCGACGGGGTCGACCACGTGAGCGTCTGCCTGCAGGTCTGAGGCGCCCGCACCCGGTCCGTTCAGCGCCGCCGACCCGGGGTCGCTCCGGTTACGCCGGTGCACGCTCAACGACCCCCGGGTCTGAACCCTCAGATCCGGGTGCCCCTGCTCCCGTCGGTGCGGGTGAACCGCATCAGACCGCTGTCGACTCCGATCGCCGCGCGCTGCGGGATCTCGTCCGGCAGCACGAACGGGCGGCGGAACACCTCGCCCATCACGATCGCCGTCTCGACCTTGGTGACCTCGGGACGGTCGGCGATCGTGCCGATCACGAGCGACTGCATGCGCTCCATGTCGATGCTGCGCACGATCAGCATCACGTCGTGCTCACCGGTCATCACCATCGCCGACTCGACATCGGGCATCTCGCCGATCGCCTGGAGGAACGACGTCCAGGACTGCGGCTGGATCGTGCAGAACACGAGGGCGCTCACGCCGAGGCCGAGTCGTGTGGTGTCGACCTCCGCGGTGTACCCGGTGATGATGCCCGCCCGCGTCAGCGACTCGACGCGGGAGTAGGCGCTGGCACGCGAGATCCCGACCTCCTGGGCCAGGGCGGCGATCGAGATCCGTCCGTTGCGACGCAGCGCGCGGAGGATGTCGTACGCGATTTCGTCGATCGCGGGCACGGATCGTCCAGATACGTGAGGCTGATCTTCGCTCATGCTGGACATATTGCCGTAGTGATGGAAGCGTGACAATGGATTGCTCGAAATTGAGCCGATCTGTCGGATATAGTGCCGGGAAACCCGATCTGGTCGTCTGACCTGTCCATTCTTTCAATGAGGAGGAAGCCGTGGCCCGTTCTTATCGCCACGTCGCCGCAGCGGTCATCGCCGCGGCCGCCATCGCGCTCGCCGGCTGCTCCGGCGGCAACTCCGCGAGCAACAACTCCAGCGGATCCTCCTCCTCGGGCGGCACGCTCGTGGTCGACACCGCGTTCTCGCTCGAGACGGGCGACCCCGGTCGCAACTACGTCCCGACCGGCAACATGGTGCTGCACGCGGTGTACGACACCCTGCTGACGTTCCAGGGCGCCGACCCGACCACCCCGAAGCCCGACATCGCGACCATGAAGCAGAACTCGGACGCCACCGAGTTCACCTTCACGATCCAGGACGGCCGCACGTTCTCGGACGGCACTCCGATCACCGCCGATGACGTGGTCTTCTCCCTCGACCGCGTCGCCGGCATCACCGACTCCAAGGCCAACTTCCTGATGACGGGGATCACGGTCACGAAGGTCGACGACAAGACGGTGAAGCTGTCGACCAAGACGCCCTCGCTGCAGCTGCCCGCGATCGTCACCAACCCGTCGCTCGCGATCCTGAACTCCAAGGTCGTGAAGAAGAACGGCGGCACCACGGACGACAAGGACGGCGCGAAGAGCTGGCTCGACGCGAACTCCGCCGGATCCGGCCCGTACAAGCTGCAGTCGCTCGACCTCACCACCCAGGTGGTGCTGGTGAAGAACGACAAGTACGACGGCGAGGACAAGCCCGCCTACGACAAGATCGTGGTGCGCAACATCTCGCAGTCGTCCACGCAGCTCACCAACCTCAAGGGCGGCGACTCGAACGTGGCCGTCGACCTCTCCGGCGACCAGGTCAAGAACCTCGGTGACGGCTTCACCGTCGACTCCGCTCCGTCGGCCGAGACCCTCTTCCTCCTCATCAACCAGGACAAGAACGTCGGCGGCGTGACCGCGAACCCGAAGTTCGCCGAGGCCGTGCGCTACGCGCTCGACTACGACAAGCTGCTCGAGCTCGCCGGATCCGGATCCGAGCAGGCCACCGGCGTCGTCCCGCCGATGTTCCCCGGCGCGAACAAGACCGGCGTGAAGCAGGATCTGGACAAGGCCAAGGCCGCGCTCGTCGCCTCCGGTTACACCGGCCAGGAGGTCAAGCTGCAGTTCCCGAACGACAACCCGGTCGGCGGCGTGGAGTTCACGCCGGTCGCCGAGCGCGTGCAGGAGCAGCTGAAGGCGGTCGGCATCAACGCGACCCTCGCCCCCGCCCCGTTCGCGACCGAGGTGCAGCCCTACGTCAAGGCGCAGGAGGCGTTCTCGCTCTGGTACTGGGGCCCCGACTACGCCGACACCTCGTCGTTCCTGCCGTTCGGCCCGGGCCAGAAGGTCGGCCTGCGCGCCGGCTGGACCGCCGAGGCCGACCCGGCGATCGCCGACCTCGTGACCAAGGCGCAGAACGCGACGACCGTGGACGCGCGCAACACGGCGTTCAGCGACTACGCGAAGGCGATGCAGGAGTCCGGGCCGTTCGTGCCGCTGATCGTCCCCGGCATCAACCTCGCCAGCTCCACCAAGGTCGCCGGTCTCGAGTACAACGTGACCTGGACCCTGGACCTGCGGACGCTGCACCCCGCCAAGTAAGCCCTGCGGGGGCCGGATCCACGGGGATCCGGCCCCCGCAGCACCACGCCGTCACCGCCCCGCAGACCCGGAAGCGCCGACTTTGTCCGAGACCCAAGCCATCGCCACCCGCAGGACGCGGCAGTCGCAGCACACCCTGCTGCGGTTCCTCGCCCGCAGGGCCGTGACGAGCGTCATCCTGCTGTTCGGGATCGTGCTGGTCACCTTCTCCCTCACCGTGATCGTGCCCGGCGACCCGGTGCGCGCCGCCCTCGGCGAGGGTGCATCGTCGAACCCCGCCACCGTCGCCGCGTTCCGGGAGAAGTACGGGCTCGATCAGCCCGTCTGGATCCGGTTCTTCCGCTACGCGGGCAACCTGCTGCAGGGCGACCTCGGCACGTCGATGACCACGGGCCGACCGGTGTCGGCCGACCTCGCCAAGGCCGTGCCGGCAACAGGGGAGATCGCCTTCTACGCGATCATCGTGAGCCTGGCCGTCGCCGTCGTGCTCGGCACGCTCGCCGCCTACCGCCGGGGCAAGGCCACGGATCAGGTGGTGCGGGTCGTCACCCTGATCGGGCTCAGCATCCCCACCTTCTGGATGGCGATCCTCTGCTACCAGCTGTTCTTCATGAACCTGCACTGGGTTTCGGGATCCGGACGGATCTCCCCCACCATCACCCCGCCGCCGCGGATCACCGGCTTCTACACGATCGACTACCTCCTCAACGGGGACTCGGTCGGGTTCTTCGACGCGACCAGCCACCTGGCGCTCCCGGTGCTGGTGCTCAGCCTGTTCACAATCGCGACCCTCACCCGGTTCGTGCGCACCTCGGTGCTCGAGGTGCTGGACATGGACTACGCCCGCGCCGCCCGTGCGAAGGGCCTGAGCGGCCGCCGGGTCGTCGTGGGCTACGTGCTGCGCGGGGCGGCCCTGCCGATCCTGACCCTCGTGGGCATCGCGTTCGGCAGCCTGTTGTCGGGCACCGTGCTCGTCGAGGCGGTGTTCGCCTGGCCGGGCCTCGGAACCTACGCCTACAACGCATCGAAGAACCTCGACCTGCTGGCCGTCACCGGCGTCGGCCTCGTGGTCGGCGTCATCTACCTCGTCATCAACCTCGTCGTCGACGTGCTCTACGGCGTCCTGGATCCGCGAGTGAGGCTTTCGTGAACCTCGTCATCCCCGAGAAGCTCGCGCCGAAGCGCCGCAAGCCCTGGCTGCCGCGCGCCTGGCGCACCCCGCTCGCCCTGGTCGGCACCGTGATCGCGCTGGTCTGGATCCTCGTCGCGATCCTGGCCCCCTGGATCGCCCCGCACGACCCGCTCGCGCAGGACCTCCCGCGTCTCGCAGCCCCGAGCGGCGAGGCGATCATGGGCACCGACGTCAACGGTCGCGACGTGTTCTCGCGCCTGCTGCTCGGCGCGCAGACCACGATCCCCCTCGCGCTCATGCTCGTCGTCTGCGCCATGGTCGTGGGCACGATCGTCGGCGCCGTCGCGGGCTACCTCGGCGGCTGGTTCGACGAGGTGCTCATGCGCATCACCGACATGGTCATGGCGTTCCCGACCGTGATCCTCGCGATGGTCATCGCCGCGTCCCTCGGCCCGTCGATCATGAACGCGGTCATCGCCGGCATCATCGTGGCCTGGCCGCCCTACGCCCGCATCACCCGCTCGCTCGTGCTCGGCCTGCGCACACAGAACTACGTGATCGCGGGAAGGCTCCTCGGATCCTCGCCGCTGCGCTCGCTTCTTCGCGACGTGCTGCCGAACATCGCCGGCCCGGTGCTCGTGCTCGCCTCGCTCGACATCGGCACCGCGATCCTGCTGCTCTCGGGCCTCTCGTTCCTCGGTCTCGGCGCCCAGCCGCCGACGCCCGAGTGGGGCACGATGATCGCCGCGGCCATGCAGAACACCTCCGCCTGGTGGCTGGGGCTGTTCCCCGGCCTCGCGATCCTCAGCATCGTGATGGCGTTCAACTTCATCGGCGACTCGCTGCGCGACGCCCTCGACCCGCTCGCCGCCCGCGAGCGCGAGGCCGAGGCGCCCACCGCCGTGTCGGCCGCCGCTGCGACCGGGGAGGCGGTATGAGCGTGCTTGCACTGAGCGACCGGAGGGAGTCGAAGTGAGCGCCGCACTCGCGATCCGCGATCTGCACGTCGAGCTCGGGCAGAGCAGGAGCCGTCGCACCGAGGTCGTCAAGGGCATCTCGCTCGACCTGGTGCCCGGGCGGATCCAGGGACTCGCGGGCGAGTCCGGTTCGGGCAAGAGCATGACCGCGATGGCGGTGCTCGGCCTGCTCCCCGCCGGCGGCACCGCATCGGGATCGATCCTGCTCGGAGGCGACACCGAGCTCGTCGGGATGGCCGGCCGCGCGTACCGGAAGGTGCGCGGCAAGCGCGTCGGGATGGTGTTCCAGGATCCCTCGGCGAGCCTGCACCCGCAGATCACCGTCGGCTCCCAGCTCGCCGACGGCATGCGCGCACACCTCGGCCTCTCGCGCGCAGAGGCCCGCACGCGTGCTGCCGAACTGCTCGCCCTGGTGCGCGTGCCGGAGCCGGAGGAGGCGCTGCGGAAGTACCCGCACCAGTTCTCCGGCGGCCAGCGTCAGCGCATCGCGATCGCGATCGCCCTCGCCTGCGAGCCCGAGGTGCTGCTCGCCGACGAGCCCACCACGGCCCTCGACGTGACCGTTCAGGCGGGCATCCTGCACCTGCTGCGCGATCTCGCCACCGAGCGCGATCTCGCTGTGCTCCTCGTCACCCACGATCTCGGCGTGATGAGCGCGATCGCCGACGAGGTCGCGGTGATGCGGGGCGGGCTGATCGTCGAATCCGGAACCCGCCAGCAGATCTTCCAGGATCCGCAGCACCCCTACACGCGCGAGCTGCTCGACGCGATGCCCGATGCGCAGGACTCGCTCGTGGACGGTCCTGCCGCAGGCTCCACGACCGCCGAGCCGGAGGAGAACCGATGAGCGATCAGAAGCCGGTGCTGCACGTCGACTCGCTCGTCGTCGAGTACGGCGGACGCGCGGCGTTCCGCGCGGTCGACGGCGTGAGCTTCGACATCGCGAGCGGCGAGGTGCTCGCCCTGGTCGGCGAGAGCGGCTGCGGCAAGTCTTCCACCGCGCGCGCGGTGATCGGGATGGAGAAGCCCGCCGGCGGGACGGTGCTCTACCGCGACCGTCCCGTGCAGCCTCTCGGGATGCGCACACGTCCGGCCGAGCTCACGGCGATCCAGATGGTGTTCCAGGATCCGAACTCCTCGCTCAACCCGCGGATCAGGGTCGCGCAGCAGATCGCCGAGGGATCCAGGGCGGCCCGGGCCCGGGGCCTCGACACCGAGGCGCCGTCGCACTGGCTGAACGCCGTCGGCCTCTCCCCCGCACTGGAGAACCGCTACCCGTACCAGCTCTCGGGCGGGCAGCGTCAGCGCGTCGCGATCGCCCGTGCGCTCGCCGCGAAGCCCGATCTCATCGTGGCGGACGAGCCGATCTCGGCGCTGGACGCGTCGGCTCAGGCCTCGGTGGCCGCGATGATGCGCGAGCTCTGCGTCGCCTCGGGCGCCGCGATGCTGTTCATCTCGCACGACCTCTCCGTGGTGCGGCTGATGGCCGACCGCGTCGCCGTGATGTACCGCGGGCGGATCGTCGAGTCCGGTGCCACCCCGGTCGTGTGGGCGAACCCCGTGCACCCCTACACGGAGGCGCTGCTGGACGCGATCCCGCACCCCGACGGCGAGGGCGTGCTGCCCGCCGCGCCGGCATCGGAGGCGCCGTCGTCGTGGCGCGTGGACATCCCCGAGGCGCTCGACCGCGTGCGCTGAGGCGCCCCTTGCGGGGTCGTTGAGCGAGGACGCGCGCAGCGGGGCCGGGTCGAGGTGCGGTGATCTGCGAGAGCGCCGCGTTTCGTCTCGCTCCGGCTGCGCCGGGGCTCGCTCAACGACCCCGCAGGGCGGGCGTCAGTTCGTGCGGCGTGGTGTTGAGGTTCGTGCACCCGTCGGCGGTGACGACCACGATGTCCTCGATGCGGGAGCCCCACTGCCCGGGGAAGTAGATCCCAGGCTCGATGCTGAACGCCATGCCCTCACGCAGGGGCAGGGCGTTGCCGGGGGCGATGTACGGCTCCTCGTGCGTCGTGACGCCGATGCCGTGGCCGGTGCGGTGCAGGAACGCCTCCGCCAGCCCCTCGGCGGCGAGCACGTCGCGGGCGGCGGCGTCGACCTGCTCGGCGGTGACGCCGGGGCGCACCGCGTCGACGGCGGCCTGCTGGGCCCGCACGAGCACCGCGATCCTGCGCGCGGTCTCGGGATCCGGGGTGCCGACCGTGTAGGTGCGGGTGCTGTCGGAGTTGTAGCCGCTGGGAACCGCGCCGCCGATGTCGACCACCACGATGTCGCCGTCCTGGATCACGCGATCCGACACCTCGTGGTGCGGATCGGCGCCGTTCGGGCCCGAGGCGACGATCACGAACTCGACCGTGCGGTGCCCCTCCTCGACGAGCGCTGCGGCGATGTCGGCCGCGACCTCGCGCTCGGTGCGTCCGGCGCGCAGGAGGCCAGGCACGCGGCGGTGCACGGCGTCGATGGCGTCGCCGGCGCGGCGCAGCTCGGCGATCTCGGCCGCGTCCTTGATCATGCGGCTCTCGCGCAGCACGGGCGTCGCGAGTTCGGGGCGGGCATCCAGACGCGTCGTCAGCGGAACCACGTGCAGTGCCGGGAGGGCATCGGCGACGCCGAACCGCGAGACGGATCCGCCCATCGCCGCGGTCACGAGAGCATACGGGTCCTCGCCGTCCACCCAGTCCGCCACGGCGAGTCCCAGCGCGCCGACCGCGGTGTTGCGCACCTTCGCGAGCTCCATGCGCGGCACGACGACCGTCGGTTCCCCCGCCGCGGGGATCACGAGCGCGGTGAGCCGCTCGATGGTGTCGCCCTCCACGCCGGCGAGATAGGTCAGATCCGGACCCGGCCCCACGACGATGGCGTCGAGGCCGGCCTCGGCGGTCAGAGCGCGGGCGCGGTCGAGACGGGCGGCGTACACGGAGGCGGGGAACGGGGTGCTCACCCCTCCACGCTAGGCGGCGTGCGCCCGCGTGCGCCAGGATCCCGAGGCCGGTCTTCCGAACTCAGGATGAACTGCGGAAAACAGCCGATTTCGAGGCGGAATCGTCTGTTCCTGCACTTGTGGCCTGAGTTAGGGCGGACACTTGTGCGCTCGTCGGGCCGGCTCGACACGCCGATGCCGATGGCGGGCGGTGCAGCCCACCGGACGACACGCCGCACGAGGCGCGGTCACGCGAGCGCGATGCCCGACTCCTCGAGGCGGACGCGGACGCGCTCCACGTCGTCGTCGCCGGGGAGCTCGCCCAGCACCCTCATCATGAGCACCTGCGCGTCGACGAGGGAGACATCGGGATCCGCCCCGGTCTGCGCCGCCACCGCCTCGCAGACCTCCTGCACCTCGTCGTCGGTGAGCCGACGGCGCAACAGGGCCAGGATCGGCACCCGATCCTGCGCGGGGATGCCGTCGGGGTACCCGGCTCCCAGCCAGCGCAGCGCCTGCGCGATCGGATTCGGGGCGGTTGCATCGACGGAACCGGCCGTGGCGCCGGCACCGGCACCGGGCGCGCCGGCAGCAGCGTCTGCGAGGTTCTCGCGAGCGGCGACGATCCGCTGCGCCCTCGTGCTCAGCGGCACCCCGCGGGCAGCCAGGTGCGCGGCGACGCGACGGACCTCGTCCTCGCCCGGGTTCGCCGCGGTGATCTCGGCGATCGCCGCGCGGATCT
Organism: Microbacterium sp. MMO-10; assembly: GCF_037148715.1. NCBI lineage: Bacteria > Bacillati > Actinomycetota > Actinomycetes > Micrococcales > Microbacteriaceae > Microbacterium > Microbacterium sp. MMO-10. Next base: position 800,836 of record NZ_JBBCSV010000001.1, read on the forward strand.
GCGAGACGCGCACCGGATCGGTCTCCTGCCGGGCGAGCGCGGCGACGACGTCGGCGAGCTCCTCCGCGGTGAGAGTGCGGTGCAGGAGGGCGAGCAGCGGGCTGTAGTCCTTGGGTGGCACGCCTTCGGGGTAGCCCGCGCGCAGCCAGTCGAGGACGCGGCTGAGGACGCTGCCGCTCATTTCCCCACCCCGAACAGGGAGATCCCGAAGTAGTGGTAGATGCTCAAACGGGTGATGAAGAGCACTCCGGCCAGGACGACCGCGATGACGATCGCGAACAGGATCCAGCCCGCAACGGTGAGCACAGGGCGCCGGGTTCCCGGAGCCTCCCCGTCGACCTCGCCGGTGCCGGCAGACTGCAGCCGCATGCCGATCGCGAACAGGGCGGGCAGCCCCGCCCCGAACAGCAGGCCGACCAGCAGGACGCGCCCGGCGGAGAGCGCCATCTGCGCGATGTCGAAGTTCATCTCAAGCGTCCTTCGGTTCAGGCCGTCGCGCCCTGCGCGGCGGCGTTCGGCGCGAGGGAGCCGTCCCACTCGGCGTTGACGTTGTTGTGGTCGATCTTCTGGCGGCGGCTGCGCAGGTACATCAGCGCGGCGGCCGCGAGCAGCAGCACGAACACGGTGATGGCGCCGGCGAGACCGCCGATGCCGTGGGCGAGGAAGAAGCAGAGCGCCCCCACCACGCCCGCTGCCGGCATCGTGATCAGCCACGCGGTGACCATGCGGCCGGCGATGCCCCAGCGCACCTGGGCGCCGGGGCGTCCCACGCCGGATCCGAGGATCGACCCGGTCGCGACGTGCGTGGTGGACAGCGCCATCCCCATCGAGCTCGAGGTGAGGATGATCGCGGCCGACGACGCCTCGGCGGCGAGGCCCTGCGGCGACTCGATCTCGACCAGGCCCTTGCCCAGGGTGCGGATGATCCGCCAGCCGCCGAGGTAGGTGCCCAGCGCGATGGCCGCGCCGCAGCTGACGATGATCCAGATCGGCAGCCCCTCGGCGAGGATCTGGTCCCCGGTCAGGGTGCCGTGCGCGATGAGCGCGAGGGCGATCACGCCCATCGTCTTCTGCGCATCGCCGGTGCCGTGGGCGAGGGAGACCAGCGACGCGGTGCCGATCTGGCCCCAGCGGAATCCGGCCTCGCGGTGCTTCGCGTGCACGGTGCGGGTGAGCCGGTAGACGAGCCAGGTGCCGACTGCGGCGACGACGCCGGCGATGACCGGCGAGAGCACCGCGGGAACGATGATCTTGCCGACGATCCCGGCCCAGTTGACGGTGGCGGCACCCGCGATCCCCGCCCCGATGAGTCCGCCGAACAGCGCGTGCGACGAGCTCGAGGGCAGCCCGAGCAGCCAGGTGAGCAGGTTCCACAGGATGCCGCCGACGAGCCCCGCGAAGATGATGATCATCGCCGCCTCCGGGGAGAGCCCCGGGACCAGGTCGCCGTTCGGCCCCTGGATCGTGAGCACGTCCTTGGTGATGGTCGCCGCGACCTCGACCGAGAGGAAGGCGCCGACGAGATTCAGCACCGCGGAAAGCGCCACCGCGACCTTGGGCTTCAGCGCGCCGGTGGCGATGGACGTCGCCATCGCGTTGCCCGTGTCGTGGAAACCGTTGGTGAAGTCGAATCCGAGGGCGGTCACGACCACCAGGACGAGGATCAGCACTTCGGCGCTCATGGTCGTCAGCTTCGCGCGACCCAGCTCCGCCGACGGCCGGCTTCCCGCACTCGACCGCCAGAGTTCACTCGGCGTTAAGACGGCGATCGGATCGGATCCCATCGCGCGCATAGGCGTCGGGCGTAGCGTCGTTGCGGCCCGCCGCGGGTGGTGCCGCATCCGCACCGGACGACGAGGGGAGAGCGCGTGCCTCCCATCCCCGTCTTCCTCGGCACCTGGAGCGTGGATCCCGCCGCGCTCGTCGTGCTCGTCACCGCTGCCGGGCTCTATCTCGGCGGTGTCGCGGTGCTGCGGCGGCGCGGGCACCGCTGGCCGCTGCGGCTGACGCTGATGTACCTCCTGCTGGGCCTCGGCTCCTATGCGGTCGTGTCCTTCGGCTTCCTCGGCACGTGGAGCCCGGAGCTGCGCTGGGCGTTCTCGACCCGGATCGCACTCCTGCTGTTCGTCGTGCCGGTCCTGATCACCCTGGGCCGACCGGTGTCCCTGGCCCGCGCCGTGCTCTCGGCGGGTCCTCGCGCCCGGGTGAACGGGTTCCTGCGCTCCTGGCTCGCGAGGTTCTTCGGCAACGCGATCATGGCGCCGGTGTTCACCTGCCTCGTCTTCTCGGTGTTCTTCACGCCGCTGTCCGCGGTGCTGCGATTCTCTCCGGTCGCCGAGGGCGCGATCTCGGCCCTCGTCCCGGTGCTCGGCCTGCTCATGGTGCTGCCGATGGCCGCGCACACGGTCGCGCGCACGAGCCTGTTCATCGTGGCCGAGTTCCTGTTCGCGTTCGTGGAGCTCGTGCTCGACGCCATCCCGGGCGTGCTGCTGCGGCTGGGCACGGTCGTGTTCGACCAGGCCGGATCCTGGCCCGGGACGCTGCCGCTCTGGTTCCCGAATCCGCTGCGGGATCAGCAGCTCTCCGGCGACTTCCTCTGGTTCATCGCCGAGATCGTCGACGTGCCGATCCTGGTGATCCTGATGATGCGGTGGATCCGGTCCGACCGGCGCGAGTCCCGCAGCATGGACGAGCTCAGCGACGAGGAGATGGCCGAGCTCACCGCCGCGCACCTGCGCGGGGAATGACGGCTCCCGGTCCCGGCTCAGGCGGCGGGGGCGGCGGTGCGGATGCGCTCGCCGAGGAAGGCGAGGTCCGCCGGCGTGAGCGCGGTCACCGCGTAGGAGACGGGCCACACGGTCCCGTCGTCGAGCTGCGCCGGCCACTCGAACTCGAACGTGGAGTAGCGCACCTTGAACTTCGCCTTGGGCTTGAAGAAGCAGACGACCTTGCCCGCGGCGTTCGCCCAGGCCGGCATGCCGTAGTAGGTCTTGGGCACGAGGTGCGGCGCGTTCTCGGAGACCAGCCGGTGCAAGGCGGTGGCGAGCGATCCGTCCTCCTCGTCCATCTCCGCGATCTTGGCCAGCACGTCGGCCTCCCCGGCGGCGCGCAGCTCCTCCGGCGAGGCCTTCTTGCGCGCGACGCGCGTGCGGCTCTCCTTCGCGGCCTCCTTGACGGCGGCCCGTTCGAAATCGGTCAGCACGGGTGCGGTGTTCTCGGTCATGGCATCCTCCGTTCGTCCGACCCGGGATTCGGGTCGCCCCTCAGCCTAGGAAGGCGTCGGCGGGCGTGCTTCTTCAGAACTGATCGATCCGCCGGCCCTCTCCTCGCGGACGGGAAACCTGCCACGATGGGCGCATGACGACGCTGTTCACGGGCCGGATCCGGCCGCTCTCCGCTGCCGCTCCCGCTCTCGTCGAGGCGATGCTCGTCGACGACGACGGACGCGTCGTCGCGGTCGGCGCCGCGGCGGACCTCGCCGCGCAGGATCCCGCGGCCGAGCGCGTGGCGCTGGACGGCTGGGCGATGCCGGGGCTCATCGAGCCGCACGGGCACCCCGGCACCGCCGCGGTGCTGCTCTCGGACCGCGTGCTCGATCTGCGGCCCGTCGTCGTGCCGGACGCCGACGGGGTGATGGCCGCGCTGCGGGCGGCACTCGCCGCCGCAGACGGCGCACCCGTGTATGCGAACGGGTGGGACGCCCTGCTGCAGCGCGGCCTGCCGGATCCCGGCCTGCGCCTGCTCGACGAGCTCGCCGGATCCACCCCGCTCGTCATCGTGCACAACTCGGGGCACTCGGCGTACTTCAACACCGCGGCCGCCCGCCTCGCCGGACTGGACCGCTCCACGCCCGACCCGGTCGGCGCATCGTTCGGCCGCACCGCGGACGGCGAGCTGAACGGGGTCGCCCTCGAGGCCGGCGCGGTCGAACGCGTCGCCGCCCCGTTGCTGCAGGCCGCGCAGGCCGACATCGTCGAGCTGCTCGGCGCGCACTTCGCCGACGTCTCCCGCCGGGGGATCACCACGGTGGCCGATCTCAGCTGGAACCCCGCGCTCTCCCCCGCCGTCGATGCGCTCCGCGCCGCCGGCCGCATGCCGCTGCGGCTGCGCTGGTACGAGATGTCCCGTCCCGGTGGGACGCCGGCCCCGCACCCGGGACGGCGGGGAGGGAACGAAGAGTCCCGCCTCGAGGACGCCGTGATGCGCCAGGTCGGGGTCAAGACCTGGACCGACGGATCCCCGTGGATCGGCAACATCGCCACGAGCTTCCCCTATCTCGACACCGCGGCCACCCGCGACCTCGGTCTGGCGCCGGGGCACCGCGGCGCTTCCAATTACACCGCAGAGCAGCTGCACGCGATCGCGGAGCCCTCTGCGGCGGCCGGCTGGCAGCTCGCCTGCCACGCGCACGGCGATCTGGCGGTCGACGAGACGCTCGACGTCTACGAGCGCCTGATCCGCGATCACGGCCTGGTCGACCATCGCTTCCGGCTCGAGCACGTCGGGGCGATGACGCCCGCGCAGTTCGCGCGCGCGGCCGCCCTCGGGGTCACGGTCAGCCTCTTCGTCGATCACATCACCTACTGGGGGGAGGTGCTCGTGGACGATCTTTTCGGCCCGGAGCGCGGCGGCGCCTGGGCCGACGCCGGTGCCGCGTTCGCCGCGGGCCACCGGGCGACCTTCCACAACGACGGCTGGGTCACCCCGGCCGAGCCCTTGCGCAACATGGCGGTCGCCGAGACCCGGCGCACGAGGTCCGGACGGGTCATGCCGGGCGGCACGCCCGTCACGCGCCCCCAGGCGCTCGCCGCGCACACCGGCAACGCCGCATGGCAGCTGTTCAGCGAGCACGAGATCGGATCCCTGGATCCCGGGCTGTTCGCCGACATGGTCGTGCTCGACCGGGATCCGCTGACCGTGCCGGCGGAGGAACTCGCTGCCGCCGAGGTCCGAGAGGTACGTCTCGGGGGACGTCGCGTGACCTGACGACGCCATACCGGCTCACAGCGCCTAGGGTGTGTCTCATGGACATGCGGGTCGCGGCATACGCGGTCATCGTCGACGATGACGACCGGGTGCTGCTGGCGCGCTGGACCGAAGGCCGCCGAGTGTCGTGGACCATGCCAGGCGGCGGCCTCGAAGACGGCGAGGATCCCCAGGTCGCCGCACGCCGCGAGGTGCTGGAGGAGACCGGCTACAAGGTCGTCATCGATGATCTGCTCGGGATCCACTCCCGGGTGATCCCTCCGCGCCGCCGCGTCACGCCCGGCGCGACCGCGCCGCTGCACACGCTGCGCATCGTCTATCGCGCGCGCATCACCGGCGGTCGGCTGCGGTTCGAGAAGAACGGGTCCACGGACATGGCGGCCTGGTACCGGCTGGGTGAGATCGGCGGCCTGCAGCGGGTGCGGCTCGTCGACATCGCGCTGGGGATGGCCGGTCTGACGGCCTGAGTCAGCGCAGCACCTCGACGAGAGCGATCCACGAGATCACGATCGCGACCACGATCGCCAGCAGCGCGCCGGCGGCGATGAGCCCGAGTCCGAGGGGCGGCGCCAACAGCAGCTGCGCACCGCCCGCGACGTACGCGGCCAAGGGGAGGAAGCCCAGGGCCGCCCGGAGCAGAGGGCTGCCGTTCCCGCGATCACGCCGGAGCGAAAGCGCGGCGTGCACCTGAAAACCGGTCGCGCCGGCGGCGACGAGCAGCACGAGTGCACCGAAGAGATCCAGCGCGATGTGCGGGATGAGCGCGATGCCAGAGGTGAGGATCGCCAGTACGAGTGTCGCGATCGCCGCGGCGAGACGTGCGGTGAGGGTCTCCGCGGCGATGATCTTCGCGATGTTGACGCTTGCGGCGACGATGAGGAGGCCGGCGAGGGCCGCGGTGGCACCCAGCATCGCCACATGGAACTCCGACCACGCCTGGAGTGCATCCGTCATCCCCGGATGTTACTCCCGCGAGGGTTCAGCGTGCGGGAGCGGGTCCGACCCGGATCACTCGGGTTCGGAGATGTCCGCCACGGTGGCGTCGTAGGCGGCGATGAGGGCGTCGCCGTCGACGAACAGGCTGTACCCGTGCGCGCCCGCGCCCATCGCGATGCGGCGGCCCCGGATCGTCTCGTCGGCGAACACCGGCCACGCCGTGGTGCTGCCGATCGGCACGATCGTGCCGCGCTCGTAGCCGGTCGCGGCGAGGGCCACGTCAGGATCCGGGAGCTTGAGCCGGTTCACGCCGACGACGGCGCGCAGCTTGGGCCAGGAGATCTTGCGACCGCCCGGGATCAGCGCGAACAGGAACGTGTCGTCGGATCTCTTGACCACGAGGGTCTTCACGATGCCGGAAGGATCCAGCCCGAGCAGGGCCGCGGCCTCGTGCAGGCTGTTCGCGGCGGGGCGCTGCCGGATCTCGATGTCGAGACCGCGCTCGGCCGCGGCATCGCGCACGCGCGCGTGCGGATCCGACCCGTCGACCGGGTCGGAGGACGAGGGCGTGCTCACACCTCGGGGGCGTTCAGCGGGTCGTCCGCGACCCAGAGCTCGTCGTCGGCGCGCAGGGCCTGCCAGGCGGCGACGAGGACGCTGACCGCGGCCGCGGCACCGAGGATGATCGCGATGACCGCGCCGATGCCGGGGCCGCTCTTGCGCTCGGCGGGCACGGTGACGAGCGCACGCGGGGCGTGCGTCGTGCCGGTGCGCTTGGCGTTGGCGATGTCCCATGCGGTGAGCGCGGATCCGACCACGCCCCCGATCGCGGGGACGACCTTGTGGTCGACGATGTCGCGGGAGAACTTGACGCCCTTGTCGACGGCGGGCACCACGCGGTGCTCGTAGACGTCCTGCACGGTCGGCACGAGCTGCTCGCGGCGGAAGTTGTCGAGCTGGCGACCCGCCTCTCGGGCGACGTTCGCGGCTTCGCCGACGACGACCTGCTGGGCGGCCCACAGCTTGGCGGCCTCGCTCTGCAGCTGGCGGAGTTCCTTCTGACGCTTGCGGCTCAGGCTCACGATGCCCTCCCAATCGAAACGGGGTTCGGACTCCCCATCTTGCCAGACATGCTCCTGTGCAACGCGTGTGCGTTCGAGAAGTTCACCGATGAATCGGAGGCTCGGCGGGATCCGATGCGAGAGAATGGATCCATGCCTCACGCCACTCACGTCGCCACGCTGCACACCAACCATGGAGACATCGTCGTCAACCTCTTCGGCGACCACGCTCCCCGCACGGTGAAGAACTTCGTCGAACTCTCCGACGGCACCGGATCCTGGAAGCACCCGGCCACCGGGAAGCCCGGCGAGGGCGCGCTGTACAAGGACGTCATCTTCCACCGGATCATCCCGAACTTCATGATCCAGGGCGGCGACCCGCTCGGACAGGGCGTCGGCGGTCCCGGCTACACCTTCAACGACGAGATCCACGGCGAGCTGAACTTCAACGAGCCGTACATCCTCGCGATGGCGAACGCCGGTCTGCGTCGCAACGCCATCACCGGCCAGGCCGAGGGCACCAACGGCTCGCAGTTCTTCATCACGACCGACCCGACCCCGTGGCTGCAGGGCAAGCACACGATCTTCGGCGAGGTCGCGGACGACGCGTCCAAGGCCGTCGTCGACGAGATCGCCGCCGTGCGCACCGGCGCCGGCGACCGTCCGGTCGAGGACGTCGTGCTGCAGTCCGTCGACATCGTCGCGAACTGATCATCCTTCCGCGAGTGGACTCCGGAGCGCACGGATGACGACTTCGGAGTTCCACGCGAATCCCGACAACTTCTGCTACCGCCACCCGGGCCGGCCGAGCTTCGTGCTCTGTCAGCGCTGCATGCGCACGATCTGCCCGGAGTGCCAGACGCAGGCCCCGGTCGGCGTGATCTGCCCCGAATGCATGCAGGAGCAGCGTCGCAACCAGACGCCCGCCCAGCGCCGCGCCAACCGGCGCTGGGGCGCGCGGTCGATGACCGCGGTGGGCGGGCGTCCGATCGTGACGTACTGGATCCTCGCGGTGACCTCTGCGGTGAGTCTGCTGCAGATGATCCCGGGCCTCCAGGGACCGATCACCGGGGCGCTGCAGTTCGCGGGCGCCTATCTGTATCCGTCGCTGTCCGGACTCCCGTTCGAACCCTGGCGCCTGCTGACGGCGCTGCTCGTGCACCAGGGACTGATCCACCTGGGCCTCAACATGCTGGCGCTGTGGATGGTCGGTCAGCAGCTCGAGCCGCTGCTGGGCAGGGCAAGATTCCTCATGCTGTACCTGGTGAGCGGTCTCGGCGGTTCTGTCGCGATGGCGCTGATCGATCCGGGCCAGCCCACGATCGGAGCGTCCGGGGCGATCTTCGGCCTGTTCGTCGCCCTGATCGTGATCGGGCGTCATCTCGGCGGCAACATCGTCGGAGCGCTCGTCGTGCTCGCGATCAACTTCGCGTACGGCTTCATCGTGCCGGGGATCGCCTGGGAGGCGCATGTCGGCGGTGCCGTCGTCGGAGCGCTGGTGGCGCTCGTCTACGTCCGTACGAACGGGCGCCGCAACGCGAAGTTCTGGTGGATCGGCCTCGTCGCGGCGATCGTGCTCGTGCTGCTCGTCGTGGTCGCCGTCGTTCCGCCCTTGATCATCACCGCCGGTCACTGACCGCGCACCACGAAGGCCTCCGCTGCGGCGGAGGCCTTCGTCGTCTCCGCCGCGGGTGTGAATGACACCCGTGTAATTCTCCCCACATGGGGATAGATCTGTGGATAACTCCGGGGAGGGGGTGTGCATATCCATCCCCAGATTGTGGATAACCGGCCGGATCCGTGGACAACCCTGCGGGATCCGGTCTCCGGAGCCCATCGAACGCCGGAAAGCAGAAACGCCCCCGCATGAGCAGGGGCGTTCCGAAGAGGAGGGGCGGCGTCAGCGCCAGCGGGTTGTCATCAGGAAGCCGATGAGCGCGATCCCGAGTCCGATCAGCAGGTTCCAGGATTGCAGGCCGGGGATCGGGTACTGCATGCCGGTGATGTAGAACACCAGGATCCAGGCCAGGCCCAGCAGCATGAAGCCGACCATGACCGGCTTGAACCACACGGCGTTGGGAGCGGCTTCGCCGTCGACCTTCGGGGTGGCGGCTTCTTCGGGCTTGCGGGATCGTGCCATGCGCCCAGTCTACCCAAAGGCCCGTGCCGACCAGAGGGCGGAATCGGGCGCAAAGGAGGGCTGGGTAGGATCGCGGCATGACCGACGCTCCGCGAGCCTCCGCCCGTCGCGTCGGCCGCCGTCCGCGGCGGCGCGCCACGTTCGTCAGCGTGCTGGGCGAGCTGCTGCTGACCGCGGGTGTGCTGGTGCTGCTGTTCGTCGCCTGGCAGATGTGGATCGGCGACGCGATCATGAGCGCCGAGGCCAACGACAAGGGCCGGCAGGTCTCCCAGAAGTGGGCGGACGCGAAGCCGCCGCTGCCGCCGGTCGCCGACGACGGACACGGCACCGACGGAGCGCATCCGCAGTACGTCCCGCCGGTCATGAGTCCCCCCGAGGACGGAGTCCCCTGGGGTGCTCAGATGCACGTGCCCCGCTGGGGCTCCGATTACAACGTCGAGATCGCCGGGGGAGTGACCCGGCCCGCCACCCTCGACCACGGCTGGATCGGCGTGTACCCGAACTCGGGGATGCCGGGACAGGTCGGCAACTTCTCCATGGCCGCGCACCGCACGACCTGGGGCAAGCCGTTCAATCAGCTCGACCGGCTGCGGCTGAACGACGCGATCGTGATCGAGACGGAGCAGGGCTGGTACACCTATCGGTTCCGCACGCTCGAGTACGTCACTCCCGACAGCGTCGACGTGCTGGATCCCGTGCCCCAGGCGCCGGAGGCGGCCCCCGGCGGACGGTACATCACGCTCACGGCGTGCTCGCCGCTGTACTCCCTCGCGGAGCGCATCGTGGCCTACGGGGTGTTCGAGAGCTTCCAGCCGAGGGCGCTGGGCGCCCCGGCCTCGTTGAAGGCGGTGAGCTGATGTACGGCGCCCTGTGGCGGATCCTCCCCGGCCCGTGGTGGGTGCGGCTGATCGTCGTGCTCGTGCTGCTCGCGGCCGTGCTGTACGCCCTGATGTTCTGGGTCTTCCCCTGGGTGAGTCCTCTGGTGTCGCCGGGCGATGTGAGCATCGGGTCGTCGCCGGCACCCGGTCCCTGAGCCGGCCACCTCGCGAGGGGACGGCGTTTCGTCTCGGTCGCCTGCGGCGTCCTCGCTCAACGACCCCGAAGGAAGGGCTACTTGCCGGTGCAGTAGGAGAGATCGACCGTCGACTGCACGGGCACGTCGCCCGGCGGCACCGACATCGAGGACACCGTCTTCGGATCGGTCGCCTTGCATCCGGGATTCTCCACCGGGTTCGCGGTGAGTCCCTGCTGCTCCAGCCATTGGGTCGCCGAATCGAGCGACCAGCCGGTGAGATCTTTCACCGTCACGACCCCGCTCGCCACGAGCAGGTCGACGACGGTGCCCGGCGGGACTTTGGCTCCCGCCTGCTCGCTCGCGGACAGGACGATGTCGTGCTGCGTGCGGGGATCGTTCTTCTGGGTGACCGAGCCCAGCTGCAGACCGGCCTTGGCCAGTGCGTCCTTGGCGGCGGAGGCGCTGAGCCCCTCCAGCGTCGGGACCACGATCTGCGCGGCACCGGTCGAGACGTAGACGGTGACTGACTGGCCCTTGTCCATGCCGCTGCCGGCCGTCGGATCGGTGCTGATGACCTTGCCCTTGTCGACGGTGGCATCCGCCTGGTCGATGCGGATCGCGCGCAGGTCGTTCTTGTCGAGCAGCTCGACGGCGGTCTCGTAGGTCTGACCGACCACGTTCGGCACCGTGCGACCGGCGCTCGGCACCCCGGTGGTCGGCTTGATCGCCAGCACCCAGATGAGCACCGATGCGAGCAGCACCACGAGCAGGGCGACGCCGGCCCAGACCCACGCGACGGGCGGACCCGACTGCGTGCGCGTCATCGTCGTGTCGGAGGAGAGCTGGCGGAGCGTCCGCGCGGTCTCCTGCGCGTGCCGGGGGCTGGCGCCGTACAGCTCGCTGGTGAGCGAGGAGAGCTGCTTCTTCGTGGGCGCCGCGCCCGTCACGGCCTCATCGAGCGCGGTCCGGAACGAGGCCGCGTCGGGGAACCGCTGGAACGGGTCCTTCGCCATCGCGCGCAGCACGATCGGCTCCAGGGCCCTGATGCGCTGGAGCTCCGCGGACGAGTGGTCCTCCTCGTGGACCTCGCTGGGCGGCAGCGGCGTCTCGCTGACGTGCTGGTACGCGACCGCGACCGGCGACTCCCCGCGGAACGGCTGGCGCCCCGCGAGCATCTCGTACAGCACGACCCCGGTCGAGTACAGGTCGGTGCGCGCGTCGACCTGCTCGCCCTTGGCCTGCTCGGGCGAGAAATAGGCGGCGGTGCCGATGATCTGGGTGGTCTCGGCGACCGTCGACGACGAGTCGGACACCGCTCGGGCGATGCCGAAGTCCATCACCTTCACGGTGCCGGCGGGCGTGATCTTGACGTTGCCCGGCTTGATGTCGCGGTGCACGACACCGGCGCGGTGCGAGTACTCCAGAGCCTCGAGGATCCCGTCGGCGTAGCGCACGGCGTCGGCGGTGGGCACCGGGCCGCGCGCGATGACGTCCTTGAGCAGCTCGCCGGGCACCAGCTCCATCACGATGAAGGGCACGGGCTCGGCGGGGGTGCCGCCGGCCTCGGGGGTGGAGTCCTCCCCCGCGTCGAAGACGCGCACGATCGACGGATGCGACATGCGCGATGCGGCCTGCGCCTCCATCCGGAAGCGCGTGCGGAAGCCGGCGTCGCGGGCGAGCTCGCGGTCCAGGATCTTGATCGCGACCTCGCGGCCGAGGGTCAGGTCGTACCCCCGGTGCACATGGGCCATGCCGCCCCGGCCGATGAGGTCATCGACGCGGTAGCGACCGGCCATGACGCGCGTGGTCGTCGTCACGGAGGACCCCCCTCGTTCTCGTGATTCTGCTGCGGTGCCGCGGTTCAGGGCGTGGGCGGTACCGTCACCGGAGGCGTCGGCCCGGACTGGATCTGCGCGGTGCGCGCGTCGGAGTCGGGACTCTGCTGGTCGCCGCACTTGACGGAGAACTTCGCGGTGAAGTCGCCGCTCTGCGCCAGCCGGACCTCGGTGCTCGTCGTCTCCGCCGGGAAACCGGGGCCGCCGGACATGAAGGAGCCGCCGTCGATCGTGACGATGTAGCCGGTGATCGACGTGCCGTTGGGGCAGACGTAACCGGATCCCCAGGAGACGGTGATCGTGCCTCCGGCGACCATGTCGCCGGAGAAGGTCGGCGCGGACGCCGGCTTCGGGGGCTGCGTGCGGTCGGCATACCGGGTGAGGGCGATCGAGGATCCGCTCGGCACCTTGCCGGTCGGATTCACGTTGTAGACCTTGCCGACCTGGTCGGCCGCCGGAGCCGGGTCGCCGTCCGCACAGGTGGCCTGCAGGCCGGCGTCGCGCGCCTTCGCCGTGGCGTCGTCGCACGTGAGGCCGACGAGCCCGAGGGCGTCGACGTCGACCCTGGTCTGCGTGGGCGTGGGTGTCGGCGTCTTGGACGGCGGGGTCTGCGACGCCGACGAGCTGGGCGGCGGCGTGGGCGCCTTCTGGTTCGACAGCAGGGCCCACACGGTGCCGCCGAGCACGATGATCAGCAGCGCGATGAGAGCGATCAGCGGCCAGGTCCAGGGGCTGCGCTTCTTCTTCTCCGGAGCCTGGTCGGCCTCGGTCGGGATCTGCGCCGTGGTCGGCATGATCGTGGTCGCGCCCTGGGTGGCCCCGAGCAGCTGGGTCATGGCGTCGTCGCCCCCGGGCGCGGCGGCGCCGACGCCCACCACTCCGGCGATGACCGCGGGAACGGCGATCGCGGCGGAGTTCAGGTCGCCGCGGCGCAGCGCCTGCGCGGCCCGTGCGACGGTCGCCGCGGAGCTCGGCCGGTCGGCCGGCTTCTTCGCGATCATCGCCATGACGAGGTTCTGCACCGGCTGCGGCACCGTGGGGGGCAGCGGCGGCGGGGTGTCGTTGATCTGCGCCATGGCGATCGCGACCTGCGACTCGCCCGTGAACGGGCGCTTGCCCGCCAGGCACTCGTACGCGACGATGCCGAGCGAGTAGATGTCGGTCGCGGGCGACGCGGCGTGTCCCGAGGCCTGCTCGGGCGAGAGGTACTGCACGGTGCCCATGACCTGGCCGGTCGCGGTGAGCGGCACCTGGTCGGCGATGCGGGCGATGCCGAAGTCGGTGATCTTGACGCGGCCGTCGGGCGTGATCAGCAGGTTGCCCGGCTTGATGTCGCGGTGCACGAGGCCGGCGGCGTGCGCGGCCTGCAGCGCCGAGGCGGTCTGCGCGACGATGTCGAGCGTCTTGTCGGCGCTGAGGGATCCCTCGCGCTCGATGATCGTCGACAGCGCCTCGCCCGGCACGAGCTCCATGACGAGGTACGCGGAGCCGTTCTCCTCGCCGTAGTCGAACACGCTGGCGATGCCCTCGTGGTTCACGAGGGCCGCGTGGCGGGCCTCGGCGCGGAAGCGCTCGAGGAAGCCCGGATCCCCCATGTACTCGTCCTTGAGGATCTTGATGGCGACGGTCCGTCCGATGACGTGGTCGGTCGCCTCCCACACCTCGCCCATGCCGCCGATGGCGATCCGAGACTGCAGCTCGTAGCGACCGCCGAAATGCACACCCTGCGTCGGCCTCATCTGTTCAGCACCGCCTCCATGACCTTCTTCGCAATCGGTGACGCGATCGTGTCACCGGATCCGGACTGTCCCTGCCCACCGCCGTCTTCGACGACGACCGCAACGGCGATCTCCGGGTTCGAAGCGGGCGCGAAGCCGGTGAACCACAGCGTGTAAGGGTCTGTGTCGCCGTTCTCCGCCGTGCCCGTCTTCCCGGCCACGTCGACTCCGTCTATTCTTGCACCCTGCGCCGCGCCGCTTGAGACCGACGCCTGCATGGCGGCCGTGATCGCCGCGGCCTCGTCGCCGGTCATCGCCTGCCGGAACTGGCTGTTCTCGTACTGCTTCTGCACCGAGAGGTCGTCTCCGACGACCTGGTCGACCATGCGCGGGTTCATCACCAGGCCGCCGTTCGCGATGCCGGCGGAGACCATGGCCATCTGCAGCGGGGTCGCGCGCACGTCGCCCTGGCCGAAGCCGGTGAGACCCGTCTTGTCCGGGGAGAGGTTCTTCGGGTAGGTCGACGCGGACGACTGCAGCGGCAGCGAGAACTCCTGGCCGAAGCCGAACTTCTCGGCGGCGGCGCGGATCGCGTCATCGCCGAGCTGGACGGCGAGCTCGGCCATCGGGATGTTGCAGCTGTAGCGGATCGCATCGGCGAGGGACACGTTCTGCCCGTCGCCGCCGGGGCAGGTGCCACCCCAGGCGTTGTGCACGGCGGTGCTGGTGCCGGGGAGGGTGAAGGCGGCCGGGTTCGGGAACGTCGACTGCATCGTGAACTTGCCCGAGTCGAGCGCGGCCGCGGCCACGACCAGCTTGAACGTGGACCCGGGCGGGTTCATGTTGCCGCCGATGGCGCGGTTGGACAGCGGCTTGTTCGGGTCGGCGACCAGGGCGTCGTAGGTGGTGTTCACGGCCTGGGAGTCGTGCGCCGCGAGGCTGTTCGTGTCGAAGCCGGGGGTGGAGACCAGCGCGAGGATCCGGCCCGTCTTCGGCTCGATCGCGACCACGGCGCCCTGGTAGCCCTGCAGCGCGTCGTAGGCGGCCTTCTGCGCGACCGGGTCGAGCGTGAGCACCACGTTCGCGCCCTTCTGCGGCTGGCCGGAGATGATCCGCTCGATCGAGGACAGGAACTGGGAGCCGCCCGTGCCGCTGAGCTCGCTGTTCATGGCCTTCTCGATGCCGGTCGCGCTTCCGAGGGCCGGGTTGTAGTAGCCGGTCACGGCGGACCACATCTGCGGATCCGTGTAGACGCGCTGGAACGAGTACATGTCGTTCGACGGCACGGAGGTCGCGATCGGGGCGCCGCCCGCGATGATCGATCCGCGCTGGATCTCGTAGCTGTCCAAGCGGGTGCGCCGGTTCGCGTCGTTCTGCGCGAGGGCGTCGGCCTGCACGACCTGGATCCAGCTGATCGAGCCGAACAGGGCGAGGAACATGACCAGCACGAGGATGCTGATGCGACGGAGCTCTTTGGTCATCCGATCACCACCCGGGGTTGGCGGCGCACGCCGTCGGAGATCCGCAGCAGCAGTCCGACGATGAGCCAGTTGGCGATGAGGGACGATCCGCCGGCGGCGAGGAACGGAGTGGTGAGACCCGTCAGCGGGATCACGCGGGTGACGCCGCCCACCATGATGAAGACCTGCAGGCCGATCGTGAACGAGACGCCGACGGCGAGCAGCTTGCCGAAGTCGTCCTGTCCGGCGACGCCGATGCGCAGGCCGCGGCTCACGAACACCATGTACAGGCAGAGCAGGGCGAACAGGCCGATCAGGCCGAGCTCCTCGCCGAGGCTGGTGATGATGAAGTCGCTCTCGGCGACCGGGGTGATCTGCGGGCGGCCCTGGCCGAGACCCGTTCCGATCAGGCCGCCGTGCGCGAGCCCGAAGATGCCCTGGGTGAGCTGATAGCTCTGGTCCTGCATGAGGTCGGGGTCGAACGCGTTGATCCACGTGTTGAAGCGGTTCTGCACGTAGGTGAGGAACTGCGAGACGACCGCGACGCCGACGACCACGCCCGCGACGCCGATGAGCACCCAGCTCGTCTTGCCGGTCGCGACGTAGAGCATCACGATGAACATGCCGAAGATGAGCACGCCGGTGCCGAGGTCGTGCTGGGCGACGATGATGCCGAGCGAGATGAGCCAGACCACGATCACGGGGCCGAGCTCGCGCATGCGCGGCCAGGTGATCCCCGCGAACCGCTTGCCCACGGACGACAGGCTCTCCCTGGTGCGCACCAGATAACCCGCGAAGAAGATCGCGAGGAAGATCTTCGACAGCTCTCCCGGCTGGAAGCCGAGCCCGCCGATCGAGATCCACACATCGGCGTTCGCGTCGGCCTTCAGACCCGGGATGAAGGGGAGCACCAGGAGCACGAGACCCGTCAGTCCCGAGACGTAGGTGTACTTGTAGAGCACCCGGTAGTTGCGCAGGAAGATCACGATCGCGATCGCGCCGACCACGGAGATCGCCATCCACATGAGCTGCTTGTTGGACGACGCGTTCCAGCCCGTGTCGTGGTTCGCGATGTCGATGCGGTAGATCTCCGCGATGCCGACGCCGGTGAGGAGCGTCGCGATCGGCAGCACGAACGGATCCGCGTCGCTCGCGACGAAGCGCAGCACGATGTGCAGCGCGAACACCAGCACCGCCAGTCCGCCGCCGATGAGCAGGATCATCGGGTCGATGCGCCCGAGCGCGCCGAGCTGCACGAGGGTGAGCGCCGCGCCGGCGACGACCACCGCGAACAGCAGCAGCCAGAACTCGCGGTTGCGCTGCGTCTGCGGACCGCGGATGCGACGCAGCGCGCGCAGCACGGCGGTGTCGGCCGTGACGTCGGGGGCGGTGGCGGTCATGGCGTCTTCCCCGTCCCTGCGGCGGCGCGGAGGCTGTCGACCGTCGTCTGCGCCGCCGCGAGCGTGCTGGCGCTCGTGGTCTCCTTGACGGCCGACTGGTAGAACGCCGGCAGGTCGGAGACCTTGATGCCGGTGTCCTCGTAGACGTGCGAGAGCGAGATCGGCCCGAGATCCTGCTGGATCCCCTGGAAGATCACGACAGTGCCCGTCTCCTCGCCGACCCCCACGAAGTAGCGGGTCTGCGTCCACGCGTAGGCGCCGAAGAGCGCGGCCGCCATCAGCGCGATCACGACGATGAACCCGGTGATCCAGCCGATGCGCCGTCGCACGGCGCGCCGGTGGTCCTCCTCGATGAGCTCCTCGAGGTAGCCGGCGGCGGGCTCGAAGTGCGTGGGCTCGTTCGCCGCCTGGCGCACCGGATGCAGCCAGCTCGGCCGGGCCGGGCGCGCGGCGGGGACGATGACGCCCTGGGGGTTCGCGGCCGCGCCGACGATCGTGGCGGATCCGGAGAGCACCGGATGCTGGCCGCCCACGTCGACGATCACGATCGTGACGTTGTCGGGCGCGCCGCCGTCGAGCGCGAACTTGAGCAGGCCGTCGGCGGTGCGGCCCGGCGCCATCCCCAGGCGCAGCGCCTTGAGCATGTGCGTCTCGTCGACCACGCCGCTGAGGCCGTCCGAGCAGAGCAGCCAGCGGTCGCCCGGCTGGGTCGGCATGACGAACATGTCGAGCTCGGGATCCGCGTCCATGTCGCTGAGCACGCGCATCAGCACCGAGCGGCGCGGGTGGTAGCGCGCCTCCTCCGGGGTGATGCGCCCGGAGTCGACCAGCCGCTGCACGAACGTGTGATCCGTGGTGATCTGGGTCAGCGCCTCGTCACGGTAGAGGTAGATCCGCGAATCGCCGATGTGGCCGATGACGGCGTAGTCGTCGACCATGATGATCGCGTCGAGGGTGGTGCCGAGGCCGGCGAGCTCGGGGCGGTCCTTCACGGCGCGGATCATGTCGCCCGCCGCGGTGGTGGCCGCGGCCTGCAGCGACGCCTGCGCGTCCATCGTCGAGGGGTAGGCGTGGTCGAGGTTCTGCAGCCGGTGGATCGCGATGCTGCTGGCGACGTCGCCGCCCGCGTGGCCGCCCATGCCGTCGGCGACGACGAACAGGTTCGCCCCGGCATAGCCGGAGTCCTGGTTGTTGGAGCGGACCTTCCCGGTGTGGGAGATCGCGGCGCTCGAGCCCTCGAAGACCATGGCCGCCGGTTACGCCCGCAGCTCGAAGGTCGTGGCGCCCACCTTGATGGGGGCGCCGACCGCCACCGAGACGGGGGCGCCGACGCGCTCGCCGTTCAGGAAGGTGCCGTTCGTGGAGTCGAGATCCTGCAGCATCCACTGCTCGCCCCACAGCAGCAGCCGCGCGTGGTGGCTGGACGTGTAGTCGTCGCGGATCACGAGCCCGGACTCGCTGGAGCGGCCGATCGACATCGGCTCGGAGCCGAGCGGCACCTCGAGGCCCGCCTTCGGGCCGGAGGTGATCACGAGCTTCGTGACGGTGGACGTCGTGGCGGGGCCGCCCGGCTTGCTGCGCGGGGCCGCCTTCGGCTTCGCGGGCGCCGCGGCCGGCTTCGCGGGCGCGGTCGCCGCGGCCGCCTCGCCCTGCGGCATCTTGCGCACGCGCACGCCGAAGAGATCGGCGCGCAGCGAGTAGACCACGGCGAACACGAAGAACCACATCAGCACGAGGAAGCCGATGCGCAGCAGGAGCAGGGTCAGTTCACTCATGCCGAAGGCTCCTGGTCGCGTCGTCGCCGCGGCCGCCGCGCGCGGGAGCGGACACGGGAACCACCTGGAACGTGAGGTCGGTGCGGCCGATCGTGATCACCATGCCGCTCTCGAGCTGGGCCTCGCGCACGCGCTGGCCGCTGAGCTTGGTGCCGTTGGTGGATCCGAGGTCGCGGAGCATGGCGTGATCGCCGTCCCACAGCACCTCGGCGTGCTTGCGGCTGGACCCCGCGTCGCCGATCGTGATGTCGGCGTCGCTGCCGCGGCCGATGACCGTGCGCGCCCGGGTGAGCGGGTATCGGGAGCCTCCGGTCGCGATCTCCGCCTGCCAGGTGACGCGGGCGCCGGCGGAGGACGTCGAGGTGGACTCGACCCGCACGGTGCCGGTCGTGAGCCGGTCGTCGGCTTCGATGGCGATGTTCACGGGGCCCGAGAAGCTGTAGCCCTGGGCCTTGGCGTGGTCCTTGACGAGCACGTGCAGCTCGTCGAGGAGGGCGGATCCGAGTCCATGCATCGCGGTGGCGTCGTCGCCGCTGAGGTGCACGAGGAAGGTGCTGGGAACGATGATCCGGTCGCGGCTGACGACCGCGGCCTTGGTGTCCATCTCGCGCCGCAGAGCCGAGGCGATCTCCACGGGCTGGATGCCGCTGCGGAAGGTCTTCGCGAAGGCGCTGTTCACAGCGCGTTCGAGACCCTTCTCAAAGCTGTCTAGTAGTCCCACTGGGCTCCCATGGCTCACCGATCGGTAGGGCCATGTTAGCGACACGGCCTGAATGATCCCCCGGGCCGGGCGGGAGACACGGGAAACCCCGAAGGAGCCCGCGGTTCGGCGGAGGTCCGTGCGCTGCTGCGGCTCTGGTTCGAGCACGGTGCCGGAGCGTGATATTCTCGGGAGGTTGGTTCGCGAGGGCCGACATGCGCGAGTGGCGGAATAGGTAGACGCGCTGGCTTCAGGTGCCAGTGCCTGCAAGGGCGTGGGGGTTCAAGTCCCCCCTCGCGCACAGTATGAGAGGCTCGGATCCATCGGATCCGGGCCTCTTCTGGTTCCTGGCGGTCGATGGGGGCGGCGATGACTTCGGTGAACGGGCGGTTGTCGGCGGGTCTCCTGATGCCGGTGCTCCCCTCGATCGCGCCGGCCGACGCTCCGGAGGCCGTCCTGGGCGAGGCCGTGCTCGCGGCGGCCTCGCTGTTCGCCGTGACCGGCCCCTCGGGTGCGGGCAAGACCGTGTGGGTGCAGCAGCTCGCGGCGGTGGCCGCACGCCCGGGAGCCGTGCGCTGGCGCGTGGTGTCGGTCGTCGCCGACCGTGGCCGGCGCAGCACCCTCTATGCGGTCGCCGAGCAGCTCATCCACGCCGCGAGCCCGGCGGGCCGGGTGGACGCCGCCCGCGTCCGCCCGGCGTCCGCCCGGTCGAGATCCGGCGCGGAAGCGGATCCCGGATCCGCGTCCGCGCCCGGTGCCGCGCCGACGCTCCTGGCGCTGGCCGAGCGGCTATCATCGGCCCTGCAGCGAGGGCTCTCCTCCCGACGGCGCCTGCTGCTCGTGGTCGACGATGCGCAGTGGGCCGATGAGGGGTCCGTGCGCGTGCTGCGCCTCGTGCTGCGCCAGCTCGCCGGCTGGGGCGTCTGCGCGGTGCTCGCGGGACGGGATCCGGACACCGGCGCCCTGCGGGAGACGGTGCTCGCCGCGGATCCGGATCGCTGGCCGGTGAGCCGGCGCATCCGCATCGACGCGCTCGATGCGGCGGGCGTGCGCCGGTACGTCTCGGCGATCCACGGCATCGAGGTCTCGCTCGAGCTCGCCGAGCGGATCCGCCGGGTCTCCGGCGGCGGACCGCTGCTCGTGGACCAGGTTGTGAGCGGGATGGCGCCCGTGTGGGCGGAGCGGGCGCGGGTCACCTCGGAGCGGCGGGCGAGGTTCGACGAGGACGTCACGGATGCGGACATCGCCCGGGGCTTCGTGCCGGGCAACCCGTTCGGGGAGCTCGGCGCCGGCCTGCCGGGGGCGGCCCGGACCGCCGTCGAGATGGCCGCGGTCCTGGCCACGCCGCTGCGCGCCGACGAGCTCGCCGGTGTCGCGGCGCTCTGCGGCGAGCCGATCGACCTCGTCGCGGCCTCCGCGCACGGACTGCTGATCTCCCGCGCAGCAGAGCACGGCGGTGCCGAGGGGGAACGGGAGTGGACGGTGTTCCACGATCTGTACGGCACCGACGTCGCGGCGCACCTCGACGACGAGCGGCGCGCCCGCATCCTCGTCGCCGGTGCGGAGGCCATCCCCGGGGAGGCGGAGGGCACCCGCCACCGAGCGCTGATCTGGCTCCTGGACGCGGCGCTGCTGCGGGGGTCGACACTGAGCCCCGCGCTGCGCGACCTCCTCGTCGCGGGCGTGGCAGAGAGCGTGCGCGCGCGGCGCACCGAGCACGTGTTCGCCGTCGCCCGACGGGCCATGGAGCTCGCTGACCGCACCGGGGACGACCTCGCCGACGAGCTCGTCGTGGGGCTGTACCGCGCGGCGAGTGCGCTGTCGGCGCTCCCGCGGATGATCGAGTACATCCCACGGCTGGAGCGCGCCGCGCCCGGTCCGCTCCGCGACCTCGCCCTCCTGCACGTGCGCGAGTTCCGCGGCGATTACGACTGGGTGCGCCGCTTCGCCGAGGATCTCCTGGCCCGGCTGCCGCGCTTCCCGGATCCGCTTCCGCAGACGCCGGAGGACGTCGCGGCGGTCGGCGGTCTGCTCGCGCCGGATCCGCTCGGCGGCCTGATCGTGCGCCTCCAGGTGCTGATCGTGCTGGGCATCATGGCGCCCCAGGCGGATCCCCGCGACTTCGGCATGGAGCGGTTCTCCGAGGCGCGTTCCGGGGCGGAGTGGCTGATCGCGGTGCAGGAGGCGGATCCCGAGACGTGGCGCGCCGCGTGGGCTGCGCTGGGCGGAGCGTACGAGGGGCTGCCGAGCCCGCACGACGTCCGGATGCGGGCGACAGGGATGCAGGTGTTCGGCATCAGCGTGCTCGGCCCGGCAGAGCGGCTGCCCGTGGAGTTCGCGGCGCTGGGCCGGGCGATCGCCGCGGCGCCGGCCGAGTCCGCGACCCTGTTCGACGCACGGGTGATCCATGCCGGGATGCTGTCGGGGGCGGGGTTCGTGCGCGAAGCGGCGGCAGACCTCGACGCCTGCATGCGGATGCTGCGCGCCGGCACCGCGGGATGGGGCACGGGCACCGCGCGCGGCCTGCACATCTACGGCCGCTACCTGCTCGGCGACACGGCCGAGGTCGAGGACGCCCTCGCCGAGGCCGCGGTGACGATCTTCGACGACATGGATGCGGTGGGCCGGCCGGTGTTCTACGCGCTGCGCGCCGTGCGGGCCGCCGACGCCGGCGACGAGGAGGCGTGGCGCGCGGACATGGACGCCGCGGCGCGCCTGGCGCAGCGGGGGTACGACACCGTCGGGGTCGAGTACGAGATGCTGGCGCACATCGCGCGGGCGAGGGCGCGCCACGATCCGGCGGCGCAGCTCGCGGTCTTCGACCCGGAAGGCCCCCTCGCGGGACGCCTGCTGCGCAGCCAGAACCTCTATGCCTACAAGGTCGACGCGCTGGCGTCCCTCGGCCGGGCCGAGGAGGCGGATCGCGAGCTCGCGCGTCTCGCCGCGCTCCCGGCGCCGGGGTTCCAGCCGGTCTACGCCTCGATGGCCTGGCTGGAGGGACGGGTGCACGAGGCGTACGGCCTCGTCGAACGGGCGCTGCGGGCCTACCGGGCCGCCGCCGAGGAGGACGCGCCGGGAGCGCCGCTGCCTGCGGCGCTCGCCCAGGCCGCCCTCGACGCCGGCCGGCTGACTCTGGCCACCGGGGGCTCCCCGCGCACGGCCCGCCGCTGCCTGAACGCGGCGGAGCGGGGCTTCCTGCGCCTGGGCAGGCCGGTGGCGGCGGCGGAGGCGGCCGCACTGCTCGACGGTGCGCGACGCTCCGGGTCCGCGGTCGGGATCCGCTCGGCTCCCGCGGCTTCGGCCGCGACGGGACCCGACGCGGCGGGCGGCGTCCGGGCCGCGTGGACGCACGCGGCGCTGACCCCGCGAGAGCGCGAGGTGGCGGCGCTCGCCGCCGAGGGGCGGACCAACGCGGAGATCGCCCACGCCCTCGGCATCGGCGTGAAGGCGGTGGCCTTCCACATGGGCAACGTGCTGCGCAAGCTCGGGCTGGGCTCGCGCAGGCAGCTGCGTCCCGGGGAGCCACCGGCGTCGGGCACCGCGCCGTCCGCGGTGCGCGACGACGCGCGCTGGGCGGCCCTGAGCCGCCGCGAACGGGAGATCGGCGAGCTCGCGAGCAGAGACCTCACCGACGCAGAGATCGCGGACGAACTCGGCCTGAGCGTCCGCACGGTGAGCGGCCACATGAGACGGGTGCTGGCCAAGCTCGGCGCGCGTTCGCGACGGGAGCTCGGCCGCTGACGGGACCGCCGAGCGCGTAGTTGATACCAGGGTTCCGCCGCCGGCGGGGATGAGGCGGATGGCCGCTCTATCGTGGATCGTCGCCTCCCGTTGCCTGAGCGGGGGCGCAGCGACGCGCAGGCACGTCGCGCTGGGGACGCACGGTTGCGCCCGTCGGTTGGGGCCGGCGGGCGCACCGCTTCTCCTGGCGATCCCCGCGCACCGATATGTCGGCGTCCCGCCGGCGCAGCGCCTGCTCGGAATCAGGCCCTCGCGCCCGGCCCGGACGCCGCTAGTCTGACCTCAGCCGCAGACCCGCGGCGCGAGCCGAGGGAGACGTCGTGGATCCGGAAGACAGCGCCGCCGCCGGATCCGGCGATCCCCGCCCTGCCGGCCGAGGCGCTCCGGCCGTGACCCGGCTGAGCACGCCGCTGCGGATCGTGCTGGGCCTCGCTCTCGTCGGGGTCGGCGCGGTGTTCCTCCTCGTGTCGATGACCGTGCAGACCATCGCTCGTCGCCGGCATCGGGATCCTGCTCGCGGGTGTCGCGGTGCTGGTCATCCCCGGTGACGGAGCCGACGCGCCCGCGCCGGGATCCGGATCCCGATCGCTGCCCCTGATCCTCAGCCGGGGCCTCGGCGCGCTGCTCGTGCTGCTCGGTGCCGGGATGGCGCTGTGGCCGGCGGCGGGTGCGCCGATCCTCTCCCTCCTTCTGACGATCGCGCTCGTCGCCTTCGCCGTCGCGACCGCGATGCGGGCCTTCCGGCCGGGTGCGGATCAGCGTGCGACCGCGCTCATCGCCGCTCTGGCCACGCTCGCCGTCGCCGCGATCACCGTGTTCTGGCCGGTGCTGACCCTGGTGGTGTTCCGGCTCGGCGTCGGCGCGTGGTTCGTCTTCCTCGGCGTGCAGCTCATCGTGCGCGCCGTGTGGCGGCGCTCCCCCGCACGCCCGGCCCCCGCTCGACGCCGCGGTGCGCGGTGGCTGCGCACGATCGGCGCGAGCGCGGCACTCGTGCTGGCGGTCGCGCTCGCCGCGGGCAGCGGCGCCCTGCTCGGCGGCACCCCGCTGCCGACGCCGGACGCCTTCTACGCGCCGCCCGCCGAGGTGCCCTCGAAGCCGGGCACGCTGATCCGCTCCGAGCCGCTGACCGTGGGCGTCCCCGCGGGGGCCAGGGCATGGCGGATCCTGTACACGACGACGAACCCCGACGGATCGCCGGCGGTGAGCAGCGGCACCGTGCTCGCCCCCGCCGACCCGGGGCCGGATCCGCTGCCCCTGCTCACCGTCGCCCACGGCACGGTCGGGGTCGTTCCGGGCTGCGCGCCGTCGCTGAGCGCCGCGCCGTTCGCCGACGGGGCGGGCACCGCCATGGCCGACATGGTCACCGAGCACGGCTGGGTCGCCGTGACCAGCGACTACATCGGCCTGGGCACGAAGGGGCCGCACCCCTATCTCGTGGGCGACGCGGAGGCGCGCAACGTCTGGGACGCCTCGAAGGCGGTGCTCGGCTTCAGCGAGCTGAGGGTCTCCACCGACACCGTGATCTGGGGCCACTCGCAGGGTGGACAGGGCTCGCTGTGGACCGGGCAGATCGCGTCCTCTTACGCCCCGGAGTTCACGGTCAAGGGCGTCGCGGCGTTCGCCCCGGCCTCGAACCTGTACGCGCTCGCCGAGGCGATCAAGTCGGAGACGGCGGGCAAGACGGTCTCGGCCTACATCGCGGCGACCTGGGACAAGGTCTTCCCCGAGCTGAACGTCGAGAAGAGCCTCACCCCCGGTTCCGCAGGGCCGGTCGAGCGCATCGGCGGGCTCTGCTTCAACGGTCACGACGGCCTCGCCGCGATCCTGCGCGGCAGTCAGGTGCCGAACCAGATCTTCCCCGACGCCCTCCTCGATGGGCCCTTCGGCGACGAGCTCAAGGCGCAGGAGCCCGTCGGGCCGTTCCCCGCCCCGGTGCTCGTCGCGCAGGGACTCGCGGATCCGCTCGTGAAGCCCGCGATCCAGGACGCGTGGGTCACGGCCCGCTGTGCCGCCGGGATCCCGATCGACTACCGCACCTATCCCGGTCTCGGGCACGTCGAGCTCGTCGGCCCCGACTCCCCGCTCACTCCGCAGCTCGAGCAGTGGACCCTCGACCGCTGGGACGGGAAGGCGCCGACCCCCGACTGCGACCACCTGCCGGCGGGCTGAGCGCGCTCGCGGGCTGAGCGCGCCCGCGAACTGAGCGCGCTCGCGGGTCGCGCGGCCCGCGCGGCGCGGACGAGGGTCGCGTAGCTGGCGCGGCGCGGACGCGTGCGTCAGAAGGCGCCCGCGGACCGCGGGCCTCACCGTCGGAGATGTGCACCAGCCTCGGACGGATTCGGCGATTCCCTCCGAACGTGGCGCACATCTCCGACGGTGGTGCACGCTCCGAATGACCGAGAGGCGCCCTCTCGGCGGAGGCGTCGGGGTCGACGCCCGGAACCGGATCCAGATCCGTGCGTGCAGGAAAGCTTGCAAGGGTGTAACATTGCATGGTTGCAAGTTTTGCGCCGGCGTCGGCGCCCGCGTCGATCGATGAAGTCCGCGGGCGGGATCCGCACCGCACCATCCCCCGCTCTCCTGGAAGGACCTCCATGGCAACCGCCACCGACACCGTCACGACGGTCGAGGCGCCCGCTCCGCTCGCCGCGAAGCCGATCATGACGCACAAGCAGATCATGCTGGTGATCTACGGACTGATGAGCGGCATGTTCCTGTCGTCGCTCGCGCAGACCGTCTTCGGCACCGCGATCCGCACCATCGGCGACGACCTGCACGGCCTCGACCAGCAGGCCTGGGTCACCACCGCGTTCCTCATCACCTCGACCATCGCCGTGCCGATCTACGGCAAGCTCAGCGACATCTTCGGCCGCCGCCCGCTGTTCATCCTCGGCATCGTGATCTTCATCCTGGGATCCACGCTCTCCGCGTTCTCGACGTCGATGATGATGCTCGCCGCGTTCCGCGCCTTCCAGGGCATCGGGGCCGGTGCGCTCATGGCGCTTCCGCTCGCGATCATGGGCGACATCCTCGCCCCGCGCGAGCGCGCCAAGTACCAGGGCTACTTCTTCGCGGTGTTCGGCATCGCGACCGTGATCGGCCCGCTCGTGGGCGGCCTGTTCGCCGGAGCGAAGGAGATCCTCTGGATCGACGGCTGGCGCTGGACATTCCTCATCAACATCCCGCTCGGGCTCTTCGCCCTGTTCATGGTGATCACCTTCCTGCACCTGCCCAAGGTCGGAAAGCACAAGGGTCCCCGGATCGACTGGTGGGGTGCCGCGGCCGTGATCGTGGCCCTCGTGCCGCTGCTGATCGTCGTGGAACAGGGCCGCGCCTGGGGCTGGGACTCCCCCGCCTCCATCGCCTGCTACGTGATCGGCGGCATCGGCCTCGTCGCATTCATCGTGATCGAGGCGCTCATGAAGGACGACGCGATCATCCCGCTGAAGCTGTTCCGCTCGGGCACCTTCTCCATGGCCACCGTACTCGGCTTCCTCGTGGGCTTCGCGATGTTCGGCGCGATGATGACGATCCCGCTGTACATGCAGATCGTCGTCGGCATGAACCCGACCCAGTCCGGCCTGTCGATGCTGCCGCTGATCGTCGGCCTCATGATCGCCTCGCTCACCTCGGGTCAGCTCACCGCGCGCACGGGCAAGTACCGCATCTTCCCCGTCCTCGGAACGCTCTTCACCGCCGTCGGCTTCTTCTCGCTCACCCTCATCCGGTACGAGACGCCGCTCTGGCAGATCTTCGCCGGGATGTTCGTGCTGGGCCTGGGCCTCGGCCAGCTCATGCAGCCGCTGACGCTCGCGAGCCAGAACTCCGTCGCCCCGCACGAGATGGGCGTCGCCTCGAGCGCCGCCACCTTCTTCCGCCAGATCGGCGGAACCCTGGGCACCGCCGTCATGCTCTCCGTGCTGTTCTCGATGCTGCCCGCCAACATCCTGCACGCCACCGAGGACAAGGCGAACCTGACCGCCGCGCTCGACACGGCGCTGGATCCGGTCGCGTCGTCCAAGACCGAGAACGCCGCGATCATGAAGCAGCAGTGGAGTGCGATCGTCGGCCCGCTGACCGAGAACATCCAGGCGCAGCTCGACAAGGGCGTCGCCGAGGGCGACGCGAAGGCGAAGGCCGCGGCGGACGAGGCGGTGACCTCCGCGGTGACCGCGGGCGTGGACCAGGCGGTCGCCGCCGGACAGCTGCCGGCCGAGGCCGCCCCCGCGGTGATCGCGCAGAAGGTCGCCGAGGCGACGCCCGCCGCCGAGGCGGCGGCGCACGAGAAGGTGCTGAGCGCGGTCGCCGAGAAGGCGCACGCCTCGGTGCAGGGCGACAAGGTCGCGGTCGACTGGGCCGACCACGACCAGCGCACCTACTGGGTCGACCAGCTGGTCCCGACGCTGCAGGACCAGATCAAGAAGAAGGAGAGCGATGCCTCCGGATCCGCGTCGTCCGGCACGACGGTGAACGACACCTCGTTCCTCACCGGTGCCGACGCCGCGCTCAGCAAGCCGTTCATGATCGGCTTCATCCAGGGCCTCGTGACGCTGTACTGGGTCGGCTTCGGCGTGATCCTGCTCGCGTTCGTGCTCACCTGGTTCTTCAAGGTGCCGCCGCTGCGCGCCCGGTCCGCGCTCCAGGAGCAGGCGGACAAGGCGGGCATGACCGAGACCGGGAGCATCAGGACCCACAAGGCCTGAGCCGAGCCTGACGAGCGCCGGGGCGCACCCCGCCCCGGCGCTCGAGGAGAGCGAGATGACGAACATCGACGAGGTCGCCGCGGCGGATCCGCACGCGGACACCTGCGGGCGCCGCGAGCGCAAGAAGCAGCAGACCCGCGAGGCCCTGCACGAGGCCGCCCTGCGGCTGGTGGACGAGAAGGGCCTCGACGGCACCACGGTCGAGCAGATCTGCGAGGCGGTGGACGTGTCGCCGCGCACCTTCTTCAACTACTTCCCGTCCAAGGCCGCGGCCGCCCTCGACCTTCCCGACTCGGCCGTCTCCCCCGACGGCGCCGCGGCCTTCCGCGCGGCGGAGGGCGAGCTGGTGCCGGCGCTGTGCGCGCTGATCGGCACGTCGATGGACGACGCCCAGCAGCGCCGGCGCATGAAGGCGCTGGTGGTGCGCCGCCCCGAGCTCATGCCCGCCTTCGCGCAGTGGATGGGCTCGGTGCGCCAGCAGTACGTCGATCTCGTGCGCGAGCGTGCGGACGAGGACGATGCCATGGCCGCTGTGGCACTCACGATGGCCGCGCTCAGCGTGATCGTGCACGACGGCACCGCCGGTGGCGAACGTCCCGGTGCGGATCGGCTTCTCGAGGGCGTCGAGCAGCTGGTCGCCGCGCGGGGCGCACGGCTGCGCGACGCGGCCTGAGCCGGGGCGCCCGCGACCGGGCAGGATCCAGGAACCTCATAGCGAAAGTGCGTTTGCGCAACCTTTCCTTTCGTGTAATCTTGCAGGGCTGCAACATTCTTGCCGCCAACGTCGGCGCTCGAGGCGACCGGTGTCGACGACGAGCTCCGGCGTCCTCGATCCACCCGAAGGGACTCCATGTCCACCGCGACAGCAACCACGGGGGCGACGCGCACCGAGCGCAAGCAGAACGCCCCGATCATGACGCACAGGCAGATCCTGCTCGTCATCTACGGCCTCATGGCCGGCATGTTCCTCTCCTCGCTCGACCAGACGATCGTCGGCACCGCGATCCGCACCATCGGCGATGACCTGCACGGCCTCGACCAGCAGGCCTGGGTCACCACCGCGTACCTGATCACCTCGACGATCTCGGTGCCGATCTACGGCAAGCTCAGCGACATCTTCGGCCGCCGCCCGCTGTTCATCTTCGGCATCTCGGTGTTCATCATCGGATCCGTGATGTCGACGTTCTCGACGTCGATGATCATGCTGGCCGGGTTCCGCGCCTTCCAGGGCATCGGCGCCGGCGCGCTGATGTCGCTGCCGCTCGCGATCATGGCCGACATCCTGGCTCCGCGCGAGCGCGCCAAGTACCAGGGCTACTTCTTCGCCGTCTTCGGCATCTCCTCGCTCATCGGCCCGCTCGTCGGCGGCCTGTTCGCGGGCGCGAACGAGATCCTCTGGATCTCCGGCTGGCGCTGGGTGTTCCTCATCAACCTCCCGATCGGCCTCATCGCCCTCGGCATGGTGATCGCGTTCCTGCACCTGCCCAAGGTCGCCAAGCACGACAACCCCCGGATCGACTGGTGGGGCGCCACCGCGGTGATCGTGGCCCTCGTGCCGCTGCTGCTCGTCGCGGAGCAGGGTCGTGAGTGGGGCTGGGCCTCGTTCGCCGCGATCGCCTGCTACGTCATCGGCGGCCTGGGCGCGATCGCGTTCGTGCTGATCGAGATCGCCATGAAGGACGACGCGATCATCCCGATCCGCCTCTTCCACTCCAACACCTTCTCGATGGCGACCGTCATCGGCGTGCTGGTGGGCTTCGGCATGTTCGGCGCGATGATGACCATCCCGCTGTACATGCAGATCGTCGCCGGCCTCACC
This sequence comes from Microbacterium sp. MMO-10, assembly GCF_037148715.1. Lineage (NCBI taxonomy): Bacteria > Bacillati > Actinomycetota > Actinomycetes > Micrococcales > Microbacteriaceae > Microbacterium > Microbacterium sp. MMO-10. The sequence goes on from NZ_JBBCSV010000001.1 coordinate 830,125, forward strand.
CCGACCGAGTCGGGCTTCGCGATGCTGCCGATGGTCGTCGGCCTCATGACCTCGTCGATGGCCGCGGGCCAGATCACCTCGCGCACCGGGAAGTACGGGATCTTCCCGCGCACCGGCACGCTGTGCACCGCGCTCGGCTTCCTGCTGCTCACCTTCGTCTCGTCCAGCACCCCGGTGTGGTTCATGATGATCGGCATGTTCGTGGTGGGCCTGGGCCTCGGCCAGCTCATGCAGTCGCTGACCATGGCGAGCCAGAACGCGGTCGCCGCGCCCGACATGGGCGTCGCCACGAGCGCCGCCACCTTCTTCCGCCAGATCGGCGGAACGCTGGGCACCGCGATCATGCTGTCGATCCTGTTCACGCTGCTGCCGCTGAACATCGTGCACAGCATGGCTCCCCAGGCGACGCTGAGCGCGGGCCTGAACGCCGCGCTCGATCCCGCCATCGCGGGCAAGACCGAGAACAAGGCCGTGGTGAAGCAGCTCTGGGAGCCGGTGATCGGCCCGGCGCAGAAGCAGATCCAGGCGCAGCTCGACAAGGGCGTGACCGAGGCGAAGGCAGCCGCGGGCAAGGCGGTGACCGACGCCGTCACGACCGGGGTGAACCAGGCCGTCGCCGCCGGTCAGCTCCCCGCCGCGGCAGCGCAGACGGTGATCGATCAGAAGACCGCCGAGGCCCTGCCCGGCGCCGAAGCCGCGGCGCTTCAGGCCGTCGCCGACAAGGCGAACGGGACGGTGCAGGACGGCAAGGTCGTCGTGGACTGGTCCGACAAGGCGCAGCGCGAGCACTGGGTGGACACGCTCACGCCCGGGATCAGCAAGCAGCTCGCAAAGGTGTCGACTTCGGGCAGCTCGTCCGGATCCAACTCCACGATCAGCGACACCTCGTTCCTGAACGGGGCGGATCCGGCGCTCACCAAGCCGTTCATGGTCGGCTTCACGAAGGCCATCGACGTCATCTACTGGGTCGGCTTCGGCGTGCTGATGCTCGCCTTCGTGCTGAGCTGGTTCTTCAAGGCGCCGCCGCTGCGCACGCGCTCGGCGCTGCAGGAGCGGGCCGACGCCGCGGGCGTCAGCGAGACCGGCACCATCAGGACCCAGCAGGCCTGAACGGAGGGGCCGGAACGGGCCGATTCCCGTTCCGGCCCTCCCGTCGGGGAGGATGAGGAGCATGATCGAGATCGCGGAAGGCACGGGCGCGGTGAGCGAGCGCGCCGGCGAGGGCCGACGCGAGCGCAAGAAGCAGCAGACCCGCCAGGCCCTGCACGAGGCCGCCCTGCGTCTCGTCGAGGAGCAGGGGCTCGACGGCACGACGATCGAGCAGATCTGCCAGGCCGTCGACGTGTCGCCGCGCACGTTCTTCAACTACTTCCCCTCCAAGGCCGCCGCTGCGCTGAAGCTGCCCGCCTCCGGTGCGGCCGACGACGTGGTGCGGCGGTTCCTCGCGGCACGCGGCGAGCTCGTCCCCGCGCTGTGCGAGGTGGTCGGCTCCTCGATGGACGAGGGGATGGACCGGCAGCGGATCAAGCAGCTGCTCATCCGGCGGCCCGAGCTGCTGCCCGCGTTCTCGCAGTGGATGGGCTCGGTGCGCGAGCAGCTCATCGAGCTCGCCGAGCGTCGCTCCTCCGACCATGACGAGGCCGTGCGCGCGGTGTCGCTCGTGCTCGCGGCGATGAACGTGCTGGTGCACACCCGCACCACGCCCGATCGCCCCGGCGCCGCCCGCCTGCTGCAGGCTCTGGACGGCCTCGTCGACGTGCGCTCCGCGCGGATGTCGGATCCGGACCCTAGCCTGGAGGCATGACCTCCCCCGCCCTGGACCGGATCGCCCTCCCGCTGCGCACCGAGCGGCTCATCGTGCGCGCGAGCACGGCGGACGACTCCGACGCGGTGTGGCGCTACCGCCGCATCGACGAGGTGGGGCGCTGGCTGAGCACGGCGCCGGCCGACGCGGAGGCGTTCCGTGCGCACTTCACGGACCCGGAGCGGCTCGCCGTCACGCTGCTCGTGGAGCTGCCCGGGGCGGGCGTGATCGGCGACATCATGCTGCGCGTCGAGGACGCGTGGGCGCAGACCGAGGTGCGCGCGCAGGCGGAGGGCGTCCAGGCCGAGCTCGGGTGGGCCATGGATCCGGCGCATCAGGGCCGGGGCTACGCGACGGAGGCGGTGCGCGCGGTGATGGCGGCGTGCTTCACCGAGCTGGGTCTGCGCCGGGTGAGCGCCGGCTGCTTCGCGGCGAACGAGGCGTCCTGGCGGATGATGGAGCGGCTGGGCATGCGCCGTGAGGAGCACAGCCGGGGCACCGCGCTGCATCGCAGCGGCGAGTGGATGGACGGCATGAGCTACGGCCTGCTCCAGGAGGAATGGCACGCGCTGCCCGCGTGATCGCACCCTCTCGGCCGGAGCGCCTGGACAGGCCGGGCGCACTCGCCTAGTGTTGACCCGGCGCACATGAAAAGGGCCGTTCCCGTCCTGAGTCCCCAGCGAAGGCGGAAGGTCATCCCCAGCGACCGGCGGCCTGTGCGCACATTGGCCCCCTCGGCATATCCAGTCCCCAATGGATACCCCGAGGGGGCCGTCCTCCCCAGTATTCCGATGTATTGCGATGATAGACCCGCGACCCGGAATCTGTCCCCCTTTTGGGGGACAAATCCTTCGAACATGGGCTATGCTGATTTCAGACGCACCCTCCGGTCGTCCTGGGTCCCCATCGCTCCCCCCGCGGTGGGGACCCGCTCCATTTCCCGGCGGAACGCCGAGCGGCAGTCGGATCCCGGCCCGTCACGGGATGCAACATTTTCGTCACCTTGTTCCGCGGGGTGTTGCAATGACGGTGCTCTCGGATAGCGTTAGCATCGTCGGTGGCGTCTGCGCCGGCGTAAGCCCAAGCAAGAAGGCAGTACATGACTCAGGGCACGGTTAAGTGGTTCAACTCGGAGAAGGGCTTCGGCTTCATCTCCCCCGACGACGGTGGAGCTGACGTGTTCGCGCACTACTCCGCCATTGCATCCTCCGGCTACCGCTCGCTCGACGAGAACCAGCGCGTCGAGTTCGATGTGGCGCAGGGCCCCAAGGGCCTGCAGGCCGAGAACATCCGTCCGCTCTGAGCGACACGGACTTCTGACTCCCCCGGGGCTTCGGCCCCGGGGGAGTTCTCTTTGTCCGCGGGTGACCGTCGGCTCGATTCGTGCGCGCGTCACCGCCGGCTCGATCCGTGCGCACGTCACCGTCGGCTCGATTCGTGCGCACGACCGCGAGACCGAACCTGCGTTCCGAAACCCACGATCCGAGCGTCGGTCTCGGGACGGAAGTTCGGTCTCGCGGTCGGGCGCGCCGTGCTGTCTCGCGGTCGCGTGCGTCTCGCGGAGCGTCGGGGCTGCGCTCAGCCGTGCGGGAGCAGGATCCGCAGCAGCTCTTCCGGCGTCGCGACCTCGGCGACGGATCCGGCGGACTCCCCCGCCTCGCCGAAGCCCCAGGTCACGAAGATCACGGGGACGCCCAGCGGGGCCGCTCCCTCGATGTCATGGAGGCGGTCGCCGATGAGCACGGGGCGGCTCACGTCCACGCCCGCATCGGCGAGACGGTGCAGTGCGCGGCGCAGCACCGCCTCCTTCCCGTCGTGCAGACCGGAGGCATCCGGGAGAGCGCCGGCGACGATGACGAAGTCGTCGAGCAGCGCGTAGTGCTCCAGGATCGCGAACACCTGGTTCTCGGGCTTCGAGCTGGCGGTCGCCTGCGGGATCCCCGCGGCCTTCACGGTCCGCAGCGCCTCCGCGACGCCGGGGTAGATGCGCACACTGGCCGCGTACCCGTCCCGAGCGGCAAGCCGGCGGTACTCCCGGACAGCCCGGTGGGCGTCCTCCTCGGAGAGCCCGGCCAGATCGCGGAACGATTCGAACATCGGAGGCCCGATCCACCGCGACAGCGACTCCGGCGCCGGCTCCGGCAGGCCGAACTCCGCGAAGACCTGGATGAGGCGCGGAAGGATGCCCGCCGAGGCGTCGGCGATCGTGCCGTCGACGTCCCAGAGGATGCAGGTATAGGGAGAGACGGCCATGCCTTCCAGCCTAGGGCGCGGGCTCAGGCGGGTTGTCGCGAGAGGCCCTCAGAACAGGGTGGGGATTCCGCTGTCGATGCCCTTCATCGCCTCGTAGTCGAGGACGAGGCAGCGGATCCCCCGGTCCTCGGCGAGCACGCGCGCCTGCGGCTTGATCTCCTGGGCGGCGAACACGCCCTGCACCGGCGCGAGGTGCGGATCCCGTCCGAGCAGCTCGAGGTAGCGGGTGAGCTGCTCGACGCCGTCGATGTCGCCGCGGCGCTTGATCTCGACGGCGATCGCCCTGCCCTCGGCGTCGCGGACCATGAGATCGACCGGGCCGATCGCGGTCGGGTACTCGCGGCGCACCAGGGTCGCGCCTTCGGAGATCCGATCCACCTGCTCGGCGAGGAGCCGCTGCAGATCCGCCTCGACGCCGTCCTTCTGCAGCCCGGGGTCGACGCCGAGCTCATGGGCGGAGTCGTGCAGGATCTCGTAGATCTGCACGCGCAGCGCGTCGCCGGTCTTCTGGTGGGTGACCCGCCAGACCTCGGTGACCCCGGCCGACGCCTCCTCCTCCCCCGGCGCCTCGGCCTCGAGCCGGCACGGCGGGCTCATCCAGTTCAGCGGCTTGTAGCTGCCGCCGTCGGAGTGCACGAGCAGGCTGCCGTCGCCCTTGTGCACGAGCAGACGCGTGGCGAGGGGCAGGTGGGCGTTGAGGCGGCCGGTGTAGTCCACGGCGCAGCGGGCGATGACGAGACGCACCCGAAGAGCCTAGCCCGCCGCGCGCCCGCGGGTCGCCCGGTCGACCCGGCTCCCGCTCGGTCGACCCGGCGTCCGCTCGCTCGACACGGCGCCGGCGCCGGCGCCTGCTCGGCCGAGCCGGCGTCCCTTCGGGCCGCCTCAGCCCGCGGAGACCTTCTCGTCCTCGCGGAGCGGCCGGGCGGCGCCGGAGAACAGGCCGGACAGGGCGGCGAGCACCACGATGATGTAGAGCGTGTTGAGCAGACCCAGGTGGTTGCTGATGAAGCCGAGCACCGGCGGGCCGCCGAGGAACGCGATGTAGCCGATCGTCGCCGCGGCGCTCACCCGGGCCGCCGCCTTCGCCGGATCGTCGGCCGCGGCGGACATGCCCAGCGGGAACCCGAGCGACGCGCCGATCCCCCACAGCGCCGCACCCAGGAACACCAGCGGAGTGCTCGGCGCGAGGATGAACAGCAGGATCCCGGCCGCGGCGGTGATCGCGAGCACGCGCAGCACGATGACGCGCCCGAAGCGGTCGACGAGTGGTCCGCCGAACAGGCGCACCACGGTCATCGAGACCGAGAACGTCGCCAGAGCCGCGGCTCCCAGCGCAGGACCCGCGTGGTGGTCCTCGGCGACGCCGAGCGCGAGCCAGTCGTTGGCGCCGCCCTCCGCGAAGGCCATACCGAGCATGACGACGCCGAGCGCGTACGTGCGCGGCTCGCGCCAGACTGCGAGCGAGGTGCGCATCCGCTCGCTCCAGGTGGCGCGCGGCGCGTCGGGAGTCGGATCCAGGGTCTCCTCGCGCTTCGGCACCTGGACCACGCTGACGAGCGCGACGATCACGATGACCCCCGCGATCGCGAGGGTGTGCGGCCACACGGGGATGTGCAGCGCCGCCGCGGCGGCGCCGAGACCCGCGCCGATGACGGTGCCGAAGCTGAAGAAGGCGTGGAACACCGGCAGGATCGTCTTGCCGGCGTGCTGCTCGATCGCCGTGGCCTCGACGTTCATCATCACGTCGAGGCTGCCGCCGCCCAGCCCGAACAGCACGAGGCCGATCAGCACGACGGGCACGGCGTGCAGCACGTCGGCGCCGACACCGATCAGCACGGTGCCGACCGCCGTCGTGAGAAGCGTGATCAGCATGCCGCGTCGTCCCCCGGTGCGGGCGAGCACGGCGGGGCTGGTGGACACGCCCACGATCGAGGCGATGCCCATGCCGACGAGCACGAAGCCGAGCTGCGCCTTGTCGATCCCGAGCTCCTCCTTGATCGCCGGGACGCGCGACGCCCAGGTCGTCATCGTCATGCCGCTGACGAGGAAGATCGCGAAGATCGCGGTGCGCCAGCGCACGAACTGGGAGCGGGTGAGGGCGGTGTCCATCCGGACAGTGTATCGAATCGATTCGATTCCTGTGTTCCCCGCGGTGTTATTGTCGAGTCATGAGCTCGGATCCGGACGCCGCGGCCCCGCGGCGCCGCGCGACGATCGCCGACGTGGCCCGCACCGCCGGGGTGAGCCCGTCCACCGCTTCTGTCGTGTTCAGCGGCAAGGCCCCGGTGGCCGCGGCCACGAGGGAGCGCGTGCTCGCCGTCGCCGCAGAGCTCGGCTACACCGGCCCCGACCCCCGCGCGGCGTCGCTGCGGCGGGGGCGGAGCGGCATCGTCGCCGTCGCGCTCGAGGAGCACCTGCGCACCGCGTTCCTCGATCCCATCAAGACCGCGACCATGGACGGGCTGACCGACGGCCTCGCCGCGCTCGGCGCCGGCGTGCTGCTGCTGCGCGACGACCCCGAGGCGGGCGCCGATGCGCCGACGCTCGCCACCGCGCCGATCGACGCCGCCGTACTGATCGGCTGCAGCGGCCGCATGCGCGAGACGCTGCAGGCCGTGCGTGCGCGCGGTCTGCCCGTCGTGGTGATCGAGGGGGATGCGGGGGAGGGCGTGCCTCGCATGGAGCTCGACAACGTCGAGGCCGCGGCGCAGATCGCCCATCACCTGCGGGCCCTGGGGCACCGCAGCGTCGCCGTGGTGACGCTGCCGTTCGACACCGATCGGGTGCGCGGCGATGCGAGCCCGGAGCGCATCGCGAGCATCACGACGCCCGTGACCGCCGCCCGCCTGGAGGGCGCTCTCGCGGTCTTCCCGGACGCCCGGGTGGTGTCGGCGGGGGGCAGCCTCATCGACGAGGGCCTGATCGCCGGGCGACTGCTGTTCGCCGACCCGGAATCGCGGCCCACCGCGGTGATCGCGCAGAGCGACCTCGTCGCAGCCGGGGTCATACGGGCTGCCGAGGAGGCGGGGCTGAGCGTGCCGGAGGACGTCAGCGTGGCCGGCTTCGACGGCATCGCGGTCGACGGCCTCGGCGAGCACGTGCTGACCACCGCCGTGCAGCCTGCGGTGGAGAAGGGACGCGCAGCGGGAGACGCCGTGGCCCGCCTGCTCGCGGGGGAGCAGGCGGCATCGATCCGCTTCACCTGCACGTTCCGCGAGGGCACCACGACCGGTCCCGCGCCGGCGCCCCGGCATTAGATTCCGGATCCGGCATGCAACGGGTCAGGCAACTGCCCCTAAACTGGACGGGAACCCGCCCGCCTGTGTCGACCTGCGCGCCCACCCGCTGAGTCCGCAGAGACCGACGAGCCAGAGGAGACCGCCATGCTGACGCTCCTCGCCGTGTTCGCCCTCGCCTCGTTGCTGCTGCCGCTGCTGGTCGCCTGGATCGGGGCCCGCGCGTTCGCCGTCGCGGCGCTCGTCCCGGCCGCGGCGTTCGTGTACACGGCAGCGCTGACCCCGCAGGTGCTGCTCGGATCCGCCGATCCGGATCTGGTCCCGCGGGAGTCGATCGAGTGGATCCCCCAGCTCGGGCTCTCGCTCTCGTTCCGGCTGGACGAGCTGAGCTGGCTGCTGGCCCTCATCGTCAGCGGTGTCGGGGCGCTCGTGCTGCTCTACTGCCGGTGGTACTTCCGCGGATCCAAGGAGGGGCTCGGCCAGTTCGCCGCCGTGCTGCTCGCCTTCGCGGGCGCGATGTACGGCCTGGTCACGACCGACGATCTCGTGCTGCTGGTGATGTTCTGGGAGCTCACCAGCATCCTGTCCTACCTGCTCATCGGGCATTATCACCGCCGCGGAGCGAGCCGGCGTGCGGCGCTGCAGGCGCTGCTCGTGACGACCCTCGGCGGACTCGCGATGTTCATCGGCGTCGTGTTCCTCTCCGTCGATGCGGAGACGTCGAGCATCTCCCGGATCCTGGAGATCGCACCCACCGGGCCGCTGGTCGATGCGTCGATCGTGCTGCTGCTCGTCGGAGCGCTCAGCAAGTCGGCGATCTTCCCCTTCCACTTCTGGCTGCCGGGCGCGATGGCGGCGCCCACGCCGGTCAGCGCCTATCTGCACGCCGCGGCGATGGTGAAGGCGGGCATCTACCTGATCGCGCGGTTCGCCCCCGTGTTCGCCCTGTCCGGCCCGTGGCGGCCGATCACGATCTCGCTCGGCGTCTTCACGATGCTGCTCGGCGGCGTGCAGGCGCTGCGTGAGACCGATCTGAAGCGCATCCTCGCCTTCGGCACGGTGAGCCAGCTCGGCTTCTTCACGATCGTGCTGGGCTACGGCACCTCGGATGCGATCCTCGCGGGTCTCGCCCTGGTGATCAGCCACGCGCTGTTCAAGTCGTCCCTCTTCCTCATCGTCGGCGTCATCGACCGCCAGCTCTCCACCCGCGACGTCACCGAGATCAGCGGCGTGGGGCGGCAGGCGCCGCTGCTGGCGACCGCCGGGTTCCTCGCGGTCGGATCCATGATGGGCATCCCGCCGACGATCGGGTTCGTCGCGAAGGAGTCGACGCTCGCGGCGCTGTTCGACGAGGCGCTGCGCGGGTCGCCCTGGGGGATCGTCGCGCTCGCCGGCGTGATCCTGGGCTCCATCCTCACCGCCGCGTACGGCGCGCGCTTCCTCTGGGGCGCGTTCTGGCGCAAGAAGGATGCGACTGGCGCATATATTCCCGATACGGAATGGCCTTCGCCGCCGTTCGGCTTCCTCGTGTCCCCGGTGGTGCTGGCCGCAGGCACCCTGGTGCTCGGACCCCTGGCGTCGGTGATCACCGTCGCGCTCTACGGTTTCGCGGACGACGCGAAGGCGCCGGACTATGACGGCAATCCGCTGGATCCGGGTTACCTCGCCCTGTGGCACGGCCTGGCCCCGGCCCTGTTCCTCTCGCTGGGCGCCGTGCTGCTCGGACTCGCGCTGTTCCCGCTCACCCGGCGCCTCGGCTGGGACCGTGCCCCCCGCCTGCTGCGGTTCACCGCCCAGGACGCGTACTACCTGGTGATGCGCGCGATCGACCGCCTCTCGGTCGTCACGACCTCCCTCACCCAGCGCGGCTCGCTGCCCGTGTACGTGGGGACGATCTTCGTCGTGGTGATCGCCGGGGAGACGACCGCCCTCCTCGCCGGCGGTCCGATCGACGCGAGACTCAGCGCGTGGCACACGCCGGTGCAGCTCGTCGTCGCGCCCATCATGATCGCCGCGGGACTCCTCGCGATCCGGGCGCGCAAGCGCTACACCGGCGTCGTGCTGGTCTCGGTCACCGGCCTCGGCATGGTCGTGCTGTTCGGCACGAGCGGCGCTCCCGACCTCGCGCTCACCCAGATCCTCGTCGAGACGGTGACCCTGGTCACCTTCGCCCTCGTGCTGCGCCGGCTTCCGGCGCGGATGGGGGAGCACAACGCCTCGGTGGGACGCGTTCCGCGGGCGATCCTCGGCATCGCGGCCGGACTGATGATGGCGGCCGTGGCGGTCGTCGCCACCGGATCTCGGGTCGCCGAGCCGATCTCCGAGGCGTTCCCGAAGCTCGCCTACGAGCTCGGGCACGGCAAGAACGTCGTCAACGTCGCCCTGGTCGACCTGCGCGGGTGGGACACCATGGGCGAGCTGTCGGTGCTGGTGCTCGCGGCGACCGGCGTGGCATCCCTCGTGTTCGTGACGCATCGCGCCGACCGGCTCTCGGCCACCAGGGCGCTGCCCGAGGGACCGCGCAAGGCGCGCCGGGCTCCGCTGGTCGAGACGACCGAGGGCGTGCGCGTGCAGACGGCCGGCGACACGGCGCCCCGCGCGTGGCTCGTGGGCGGCGGCAACGTCAAGCCGGAGAACCGCTCGATCCTGCTCGAGGTGATCGTGCGGATCCTCTTCCACACGATCATCGTGGTGTCGATCTACCTGCTCTTCGCCGGGCACAACGCCCCGGGCGGAGGCTTCGCGGGCGGCCTCGTCGCCGGCATGGCCCTCGTCATGCGCTACATCGCCGGCGGTCGCTGGGAGCTCGGCGCCGCCGCGCCCGCCGACGCCGGACGCCTGCTCGGAGGGGGTCTCATCCTCGCGGTCGGCGCGGCCGTGGTGCCCCTGTTCTTCGGTCTCGCCCCGCTGACGAGCGCGGTGTGGGAGGCGGAGATCCCCGTCATCGGGCACATCGAGTTCGTGAGCTCGACGATCTTCGACATCGGCGTGTACCTCGTGGTCATCGGGCTCGTGCTCGACGTGCTGCGCAGTCTCGGCGCGGAGGTCGACCGGCAGACCCTCGAGATGCGCGCCAGGGGGGTGGACATCTGATGGACGTCTCCCTCGTGCTCATCGTGATCATGGCCGTGCTGTTCGGGTGCGGCGTCTACGCGATGCTCGAGCGCAGCCTCACCCGCGTGCTCATCGGCTTCCTGCTGCTGGGCAACGCCGTGAACCTGCTGCTGCTCATCGTCATGGGCCGGCCGGGCCGGGCGCCGTTCTACGGCATCGACGGCGACATGAGCGACCCACTGCCGCAGGCGCTCACCCTCACCGCGATCGTCATCACGTTCGCGGTCTCCGCCTTCCTCCTCGCCCTCATCTACCGCTCCTGGCAGCTGGGCAAGGCCGACACCGTCGAGGACGACGAGGCCGACATCGCCCTGCGCGAGCGCACGGAGATCGAGGAAGACCTCATGGACGACGAGGTCGACCTCGAGGACGAGGACGCGACCACCGACTTCGTGGGCGTCGCGACCTCGCCGATCCGGGTGCTGCACGCGAAGGACCACGCCGCGCTCGTCGACGATGCGCCCGTGGATCTGCCGGATCCCACCCCCGACGACGCCGGAGGACGCGCTCACCGCACGACCGACGACGACCGCAGCCCGGGGGAGGGGGACCGATGAACGCCCTCGTCCCGCTGCTCGTCGCCCTGCCGCTGCTCGGCGCGGCGATCACCCTCGTGTTCGGCCGGAACACCCGGATCCAGGTGATCGTCACGGTCGCCACGCTCGCCGCCGTCTCGGTCATCGCCGCGACGCTGCTCGTGGTCGTCGACCAGACCAAGCCGATCGCCGTCATGGTCGGCGGCTGGCCCGCCCCGTTCGGCATCGTGCTCTACGTCGACCGGCTCGCGGCCCTGCTCGTCCTCGTGTCGAGCATCGTGCTCGTCGCGGTGCTGTTGTTCTCGGTGGGCCAGGGCGCCGCCGACGGGGCTGAGGAGACCCCGATCTCGATCTTCAACCCGTCGTACCTGATCCTCGCGGCGGGCATCTTCAACGCGTTCATCGCGGGCGACCTGTTCAACCTCTACGTCGGCTTCGAGATCCTGCTGGTCGCCTCCTACGTGCTCATCACGCTGGGCAGCACCGAGTCGCGGATCCGCACCGGAGCGGTCTACATCGTCGTCTCGCTCGTGTCGTCCGTGCTGTTCCTCGTCGCGATCGCGCTCATCTACGCCGCGCTCGGCACCGTCAACATGGCGCAGATCGCCGAGCGGATCGGGGAGATCCCGCCGAGCACCCAGCTCGTCCTGCACCTCATGCTCGTGGTCGCCTTCGGCATCAAGGCGGCGGTGTTCCCCATGTCGTTCTGGCTGCCGGACTCCTACCCGACCGCACCGGCACCGGTCACGGCGGTGTTCGCGGGCCTGCTCACGAAGGTCGGCGTCTACGCCCTGATCCGCACCGAGACGCAGCTGTTCAACGTGTCGAGCATCAACACGCTGCTCATGATCGTGGCGCTCGCGACGATGGTGATCGGAATACTCGGCGCCGTCGCGCAGGCGGAGCTGAAACGGATCCTGTCGTTCACGCTGGTCAGCCACGTCGGCTACATGGTGTTCGGCCTCGCGATCGCCACGCCGGCCGCGATCGGCGCCACCGTGTACTACATCGTCCACCACATCATCGTGCAGACCACGCTGTTCCTCGCCGTGGGGCTCGTCGAACGCCGGGCGGGCAGCACGTCGATCCTCAAGGTGCGCGGACTCATGAAGGCGGCGCCCCTGATCGCGGTGCTCTACTTCGTGCCGGCGATCAACCTCGGCGGGCTCCCGCCGTTCTCCGGGTTCATCGGCAAGTTCGCCCTGTTCCAGGCGGCCGCCCAGGTCGCGACGCCCCTCATCTGGGTGCTCATCGTCGGAGGCGTGCTCACCTCGCTGCTGACGCTCTACGCCCTCATGCGCGCGTGGAACCTCGCGTTCTGGCGCAGCAAGGACGAGACGCCGGAGGAGATCGAGAACGAGCGCATCGCGCACCTCGGCGCGGCCCCCGCGGCCGACGAGCAGCAGGAGCGGCGCCGGATCCCCACCATCATGACCTTCGCGACCGGCGGGATGGTGGCCGTCACGCTCGCCCTCACCGTCTTCGCCGGGCCGATCTATGGGCTCTGCGAGCGGATCGGCGCCAACCTGCTGCAGCCGGTGCATCTCGACATGCTCGACGGCGACGAGGCCGGCTCATGAGCGCGGTGACGAAGCGCGGGATCTGGCGCGAGATCGGTCTGCAGCTGCCGTTCCTGCTCTGGCTGGTCGTGCTGTGGATGCTGCTCTGGGGTCAGTTCACGGCGCTGTCGGCGGTGACCGGCGTCGTCGTGGCGCTGTTCGTGACGCGCGTGTTCCGGCTGCCCACGATCGAGCTGTCCGGGCGGATCAACCTGTGGTGGGCGGCGCTGCTCGTCGTGCAGTTCCTCGCCGCGGTCGTGCACGGATCGCTCAGCGTCGCCGTGCAGGTGCTGAACCCGCGGCGCTCGCCGGGGGCCGCGATCATCGCCGTACCGCTGCGGTACGCCGACGACCTCGTGATGACCCACGTCGCGGTCACCTCGTCGCTCATCCCCGGTTCGCTCGTGGTCGAGGCCGAGCGCGACACGCGCACGCTGTACCTGCACGTGATCGGCGTGCGCTCGCTCGAGGACGTGGAGCGCCAGCGCGCCGGAGTCCTGCGCTGGGAGCGCCGCATCGTGCGCGCCCTCGGCTCCCCGGCGCAGGCCGCGCAGTTGCGCGCCGAGGAGCGCGCCGAGAGGGAGGTCCGCCCGTGAATCCGCTCCTGCTCGTGATCATGGTCGTGTTCGCGGTCGCCGCGATCCTCGCCGTGGTGCGCATCGTGATCGGCCCGTCGATCCTCGACCGCGCGGTCGCCGCCGACGTGCTGCTCACCGAGGTCATGTGCGTGCTCGGTGCGGACATGGCGATCAACCATCACACCCGGACGCTCCCGGTGCTCATCGTGGTCGCCGCGGTGGGCGTGTTCGGATCCATCTCGGTGGCGCGCTACGTCGCGCGGAGGGATAACACGCCGTCATGAACGTCTTCGAGTGGCGGATCCCGGATGCCGTGGTCGACACGGCCGTGTGGGTGCTCGTGCTGATCGGGGCGCTGTTGTGCCTCACTGCCGCGATCGGGCTGCTGCGCCTGCGCGATGTGCCGAACCGACTGCACGCCGCGACCAAGCCGCAGGTGCTGGGACTGCTGCTGATCTGCCTCGCGATCGCCCTCTCCCAGCGCTCTGTCATCGGGATCGTGCTGGGGCTGCTGCTCGTGGCGCCCGTAGTGCTGATGCAGTTCGCGACCGCCCCGCTCTCGGCGCACATGGTCGGACGGCAGGCGTACCGCAACGGCACGATCGACGAGCGCTCCCTCGTGGTCGACGAGCTCGCGGATTCGAAGCGCACCCCGCCCGCCGCGGGGTAGTCGGCGATCCGGCCGCGGGGCGGGGGTCCGGCCCCGCGCCGGTGGTTCGGCCGTGGGCGGTGGTTTGGGCCCGGGCGGTGGTCCGGCCGTAGGGCAGTCGTTCGGCCCGGCGCCGGTGGTTCGGCCCCGGGGCGGTGGTTCAGCCGTGCGGTGGCGCCGCCCCGCGCCGCACAATTCAGGCTGTAGTCCGTGGGCAGCGCGGATACGGGTATCTGCGCGGGCCGATGCAGAGTTCTGGCCTGAGTTGTGCGCCCGGGATCTCGAGCCGGCCGCCGGTGCGGACGGTAGGCACGGTACCGGCGCGGACGCTCGGGCCCGCCGCTGGCGCGGGCGCGTGGTGCCGACGCGACTGCGGTTCCGGGTGTGCGGAGGCTGAGCCACGCGCAATTCAGGCTGGACCGTTCGGTTTGCGGCCTATGTGGCCCTTCTCCGGGGTTTCCGGATACCGGGGCCTGAATAGTGCGCGGGAGAGGGGTGCGCTCCTTCGTCCTCCACAATCGGCGGCGAGCGGGAAGTTATTCATGACCCGGTTTCGGAGGGCCGTTCTGCGCCAGGGTCGGTGAATGCTGCGAACAACAACGTCGGATCCGGCGGGCACCACCGGACTGGATCCCTGCATCTTCCGGACCCGCGAACTGAGATCACAGGGCTGGACGCGATCGGCCATCGAGCTCGCTGTCCGGTCGGGGCGTCTCATCCGTGTGCGTCGAGGTGTCTTCGCCTCGGCCGACGCGCCCCCGGAGATGGCGAAGGCCGCGAGCCTCGGCGGCCGCCTGACCTGCGTGTCGCTGCTGCGACTCGTGGGCGTCTTCGTCCTGGACGATCGGCGCCTTCATTGCCACATGCCCCCGAATGCCGCGCGGCTTCCTCGTCGCGGCCCGCAGGAGGTGGCGCACTGGCGCGACCTGTCCGGGCCGACTCTGGGAACGCATGCCGTCGGTCTTCGGGATGCGATCCTGCAGTCGATCCTCTGTCAGAGCCCCCGTGCGACGATCGCCACCCTGGACAGTCTTCTTCATCTCGGGCTCATCGACCTGGAGGCCCTTCGGGACATCTTCGCCGAGCTCCCCGCGCGCTGCGGCGTCCTGCTGCGGCTCGTGGACGGCCGGGCCGAGTCCGGGCCGGAGACACTGGTGCGGCTGATCCTTCGCGGGCTGGACTGCTCGGTCGAGCTGCAGGTCTGGATCGACGACGTCGGCAGAGTCGACTTCCTGGTGGACGGCTGGCTGATCATCGAATGCGACAGTCGCGCCCATCACGGCGGGTGGGAGCAGCAGGTGCGAGACCGGGAACGCGACCTCGAGGCCGCCGCCCGCGGGTACGTGACGGTGAGGGTGATCGCCAGCGACGCCTTCGAGCGTCAGGATTGGCTCCGTCGGCAGCTTCAGCGGGTGATCGCCCATCGGCCTTCGTACAGTCCTCGCACAACTCAGGCCCCGCGGCGCAGAACCGGAGAAACACGGCGGATCGAGGCCCGGATCCGCGATGTGGCCTGAGTTGCGCGGAGGGTGCGCAGGCCACCGGATCCGCTTCACCTGCTGTTTCCCCGCCCGCGGTACCCTGGGCGCGCACGCGCCCCGCGTGCAGCCGCTCGAACGGAACCCGATGCAAGACATCCTCGACCGTGCCGCACTCGCGGCGACGCCCCGCACCCTGATCGACATCCTCGTCGACACCGCGCGGCGGCATCCGAACGCCTCGGCGATCGAGGACGCGGGCGGCGCGCTCAGCTACGGCGAGCTCCTCGCGCAGGTCTGGCGCACGGCGGCCCGCCTGCGGGAGCACGGGGTGCTGCGCGGCGACCGGGTCGGGATCCGCATGCCGTCCGGCGGCCGGGAGCTGTACATCGCCATCCTCGGCACCCTCGCGGCGGGCGCCGCCTACGTTCCGGTCGACGCCGACGATCCTCAGGAACGCGCCGACCTCGTCTTCGGCGAGGCGAAGGTGCGCGGCGTGATCGGTGCGGGCGGCGTGTTCCGCGGCCTGGATTCCCCGGAAGACACGGACGACGGATCCGGATCCGCGTCCGCCGGCGTCGCGGGCGACGGCCTGTTCGGCGGAGACGAGCCGCACCCCAACTCGGTCGCGATCACGACCGTGACCCCGCCGATGCCGCTCGACGACGCGTGGATCATCTTCACGTCCGGCTCCACGGGGGTGCCCAAGGGCGTCGCCGTGACGCACCGCTCCGCCGCCGCGTTCGTCGACGCCGAGGCGAACCTGTTCCTGCAGGATGCGCCGATCGGCCCCGGCGACCGGGTGCTCGCCGGCCTCTCCGTCGCCTTCGACGCCTCGTGCGAGGAGATGTGGCTCGCGTGGCGCTACGGCGCCTGTCTCGTCCCGGCTCCCCGCGCGCTCGTGCGCTCGGGGGAGGATCTGGGTCCGTGGCTGCTCGGGCACGGCATCACCGTGGTCTCGACCGTGCCGACGCTCGCCGCGCTCTGGCCCCAGGACGCGATCGAGAACCTGCGGCTGCTGATCTTCGGCGGCGAGGCGCTGCCGCCCGAGCTCGCCGCGCGCCTGGTGGGGGAGGACCGCGAGGTCTGGAACACCTACGGCCCCACCGAAGCCACGGTCGTCGCGTGCGCGGCGGAGATGGACGGCGACGCGCTGCGCGCCGGGGAGCCGGTGCGGATCGGCCTGCCGCTGGACGGGTGGGAGCTCGCGGTCGTCGACGCGGAGGGCAACCGCGTCGCGGAGGGCGAAGCCGGTGAGCTCGTGATCGGCGGCGTCGGTCTCGCGCGCTACCTGGATCCCGCGAAGGACGCTGAGAAGTACGCGCCGATGCCGTCTCTGGGCTGGGAACGCGCCTACCGCTCCGGCGATCTCGTGCGCTACGAGGAGGCGGGCCTGGTGTTCCAGGGCCGCGCCGACGACCAGGTCAAGATCGGCGGTCGGCGGATCGAGCTCGGCGAGGTGGAGGCCGCGCTGCAGAACCTCACGGCGGTCACCGCGGCGACGGTGGTGGTGCAGCGCAGCGAGGGCGGGATCCCGCTGCTCGTCGGCTATGTCGTGCCGACCGAGGGCTTCGACCGGCAGACCGCACGGGCCGAGCTCGCCGAGACGCTCCCTGCGCCGCTCATCCCGCTGCTCGCGGTCATGGACGACCTCCCGGTGCGCACCTCGGGCAAGGTCGACAAGGCCGCGCTGCCGTGGCCGCTGAACGACCCCGACGCCGACGACTCGACCCTCACCGGCACCGCCGCCTGGCTCGCCGAGCAATGGTTCGCCGTGCTCGGCGTGCGTCCGCTCGACGAGGACGCCGACTTCTTCCAGCTCGGCGGCGGATCCCTCGCGGCCGCGCAGCTGGTCAGCCGGATCCGGTCCCGTGCTCCCGAGTTCACGATGGCCGACGTCTACGACCTGCCGCGCCTGCGCCGCATGGCCGACGCGGTCGAGGCCGAGGCCGGCGACGACGAGCCGGAGCCCGGCGACTTCCACGAGTCGCGGCCGACGCCGCGGCGGATGCAGTGGATCCAGACCGTGCTCGGGGTTCCGCTGTTCGTGCTCGGGGGGATCCGGTGGGTGCTCTGGCTGCTCACCGGCAGCGCGCTCCTGCAGCTCGTCCCGGGCTTCGGCTGGCTGCCGACCGCACCGCTCTGGCTGCTCGTCGTGGGCCTGGTGGTGTTCGCGACCCCGTTCGGGCGCATGGCGATCGCCGCGGTCGCCGCGCGTCTGCTGCTCGCCGGGGTGCGCGCGGGGGATCACCCGCGCGGCGGCGGGGTGCACCTGCGCCTGTGGCTCGCCGAGCAGGTCAGCCACCAGATCGACCCGGTCGGCTTCGCGGGCGCCCCGTGGGTGAGTTACTACGCGCGGGCACTCGGGGCGAAGATCGGCCCCGACGTCGACCTGCACACCCTTCCCCCCGTCACCGGCATGCTCGAGATCGGCCAGGGTGCCGCGATCGAACCCGAGGTCGACCTCTCCGGCTACTGGATCGACGGCGACGTCGTGCGCATCGGGGCGATCCGGATCGGCGCGGGCGCGGTGGTCGGCGCCCGCAGCACGCTCGCACCGGGCACGCGGATCGGGCGCGGCGCCGAGGTGGCCCCCGGATCCGCCGTCTTCGGGCGGGTGCGCGCCGGCCAGCGCTGGGCCGGGTCCCCCGCGGTGCGGGTGGGCGGCAAGTCGGCCCCGCTGGCTCCCGAGCGTCCGCCGTCGCCGCGGCGCTGGCTCTGGGCATATGCCGCATCGAGCATGGGTCTCGGACTGCTTCCGGTGATCGCCTTCGCCCTCGGGGCCCTGGTGCTGGTGCAGGGCGCGCGGGGGGCGGCGACGATCGGCGCGGCGATCCCCGGACTCGCGATCTGGCTCGTACCGTCGGTGCTCGTCACCGGACTGGTGTTCGCGGTGCTCGTCGTGGCGTTCACGCGACTGCTCGCGATCGGGCTGCGCGAGGGGATCCACCCGGTCCGCGGGCGCATCGCCTGGCAGGCCTGGACCACCGAGCGTCTGCTCGACTCCGCCCGCACGCTGCTCTTCCCGCTGTATGCGAGCCTGCTCACCCCCACGTGGCTGCGGCTGCTGGGGGCGAAGGTCGGCAAGGAGGTGGAGATCTCCACCGTGCTGCTCATCCCCTCGATGACGACGATCGACGACGGCGCCTTCCTCGCCGACGACACCATGGTCGCCTCCTACGAGCTCGGCGGCGGCTGGATGCGGATCGCCGCGGCCCGCATCGGCAAGCGCGCCTTCCTCGGCAACTCCGGGATGGCCGGCGCCGGGCACAAGGTTCCCAAGGACGGCCTCGTCGCGGTGCTGTCGGTCGCGCCGGACAAGGCGAAGGCGGGCTCCTCCTGGCTGGGTTCGCCGCCGGTGCGTCTGCGCCGGGTCGTGAACGAGTCGGACCTCGAGCGCACCTACCGACCGCACACCGCCCTGCGGGTCGCCCGCGGGCTGTGGGAGCTGTGCCGGCTCGTGCCGGTGATCCTCACCTGCGCCCTGGGACTGGCGGTGCTGCTGACGCTCGCCGCCCTCGCCACGGGCGTCGGCCTGGGCTGGACGGTGGTGCTCTCCGGCGTCGTGCTGCTGATCGCAGGCGCCGTCGCCGCCGGGTTCGCGACCGCCGCGAAGTGGCTCTTCGTCGGGCCGATCCGCCCCGGGGAGCACCCCCTGTGGTCGAGCTTCGTGTGGCGCACCGAGGTCGCCGACACCTTCACCGAGATGATGGCCGCGCCCTGGTTCGCCAACGCGGCGGCGGGCACGCCCGCGCTCGCCGTCTGGCTGCGCTCGCTGGGCGCGAGGATCGGGAAGGGCGTCTGGACCGACAGCTACTGGCTGCCCGAGCCGGATCTGGTCACCCTCGGCGACGGCGCCACGGTCAACCGCGGCTGTGTGGTGCAGACGCACCTCTTCCACGACCGGGTGATGAGCATCGACACGGTGACCCTCGAAGCCGGAGCGACCCTCGGCCCGCACAGCGTGATCCTGCCCGCGGCGACCATCGGATCCGATGCCACGGTCGGCCCGGCGTCGCTCGTGATGCGCGGGGAGACCGTGCCGGTGGGGAGCCGCTGGAGCGGCAACCCGATCGGCCCGTGGCGCGCGGTCAAGGTGCGCACCTACCAGGACGCGGAATGAACGTCGTTCCTCCGGGCGCGGGGGTCGCGCATCGCACGCCGCGATCTGTGAGCATGGAACCGTGAGCCCCGATGACTACACCCCGCACAGCGGCGACCGCCGCTACCGCGTCGAGCACTACGACCTGAGGATCGACTACCGCCTCGGCAGCAACCGGCTGGACGGGGTCGCGCTCGTGCACGGACGCGTGCTCGAGCCGACGAAGTCGATCTCGCTGGACCTCGTCGGCCTCCGCGCGACCAAGGTGCAGGCCCCGCGCGGGGGTGCGGGAAAGGGCGGCCGGATCGGCTTCACCCAGACCGACCGCAAGCTCAAGGTCGCGTTAGGGCGCGAGCTCGCACCGGGGGATCCGTTCGAGCTCGCCGTCTCCTACGGCGGAGCTCCCCGCCCACGGCGGACCCGCTGGGGCACCCTGGGCTGGGAGGAGCTGGAGGACGGGGCGATCGTCGCCTCGCAGCCCATCGGTGCACCCTCGTGGTTCCCCTGCAACGACCACCCGGGCGACAAGGCCACCTACCGGCTCACCGTCACGACGGATCCGGGCTATGCGGTCGCCGCGGCCGAGCCCGTCTCCACCGCGACCAAGGGCGGGCGCACCACCTGGGTCTTCGAGCGTCGGACCCCCACCCCGACCTACCTGGCGACGGTGCAGATCGGGAAGTATGTCGCACGAGGCATGGATCTCGCGGGGGTCGAGGGGCAGGTGCTCCATCCGGCCGCGCTGACCGCGCGGGTGGACGCGGACCTGGCCCCGCTGCCGCAGATGATGGCGGTGTTCGCCGAGGCCTTCGGGCCGTATCCGCTGTCCTCGTACCGGCTCGTGGTGACCGCCGACGATCTGGAGATCCCCCTCGAGGCGCAGGGCATGGGCGTGTTCGGCGCGAACCACATCGACGGGCGGGGGAGCCTGGAGCGCCTCATCGCGCATGAGCTCGCGCACCAGTGGTTCGGCAACAGCGTGGGCGTGGAGCGCTGGCGCGACATCTGGCTCAACGAGGGCTTCGCCTGCTACGCCGAATGGATCTGGTCCGAGCGCAGCGGCGGCCACAGTGCGCACGCCAAGGCGCTCGGACACTGGGCGGCGCTCGCCGCCGAGCCGCAGGATCTGGTGCTCTCCGACCCCGGTCCCGAGCTGATGTTCGACGATCGCGTCTACAAGCGCGGCGCACTGCTGCTGCACGCCCTGCGGCTCACCGTGGGCGACGAGACGTTCTTCCGGATCCTGCGGGAGTGGACCTCGCGCTTCGCCGCGGCGACCGCCACGACGGCCGACTTCCGCCTGCTCGCCGCGGAGATCGCGGGCCGCCGGCTGGAGGCCTTCTTCGACGCCTGGCTCGACGCGACCGCGTTGCCGAGGTTGCCGGAACCGCCGGCGGGGATCGCGGCCGTCGAGCCGGCTCCGGTGACCGAGGCGCTGAACGTGAACCCTCGGGCGGGCGGTGCGGGCTGAGGAGCACGCGTGGCCGGGCGGACGAGGCGGGCTGACGACCACTCGTGGCCGGGCGGGCCGAGACGTGAGCCCACCGACCACCCGCGGGGGCTGTGCCTGATAGCCGGAACCGGTCACACTGGACATCGTGGCGACGGTGGCGGAGTGCGAGCGCGTGCAGACCGCGTGGTTCCGCGCCCGGGCGGAGGCGCTGGGCGGCGAGTGCCTGGTCGAGGACGGGCTGGTCTGGACCGACGGGCCGGACGGCATGAACCTCCTGTTCCCGGAGGCGCCGACGGTCGACGCGCTGCGACGCGGGGTCGCGCGGGCCGAGCAGCGGGGCCGGGGGATCGTCGGGGTCTGGCTCGGCACGGAGGTCGACGAGACGCCGCTGGCCGAGGCCGGGTTCGAGCGGGGCTGGGCGCCGTGCTGGATGTCCGCGACGCTCGCCGAGACGCCGGTCGACGATGACGCGCGGATCGCCCTGATCCGCGTACCCGGATCCCTCGCCGGCGGATTCGAGCAGGAACGGCTCGCCCTCGCCCGCATCGAGCCCGCGATCGCCTGGTGCGCCGTGGCCCGCGACGCGGAGTCGGAGCGGTTCGCCGGGCGCGCCTGGTCTTTCCGCAGCGGGGACCTTGCCGGCGTCTTCGACATGGCGGTCTGGCCGGCGTTCCGTCGGCGCGGCCTCGGAACCGGGCTGCTCGCCGCCGTCTGCGCGGCCGCGGCGCGGTCCGGCGCCCGGGAGGCGGTGCTCAACGCGACGCCGGAGGGGGAGCTCCTCTACTCGCGGTGCGGGTTCACCCGCGTGGGCACCGGCATCACGTGGTGGCGGCACCTCGCCGAGGGCTGAGCGGCCTCAGGTCCCGGCGTCCGGTGCGTCCCGCCCGATCCGCGCGAGCGAGCGGTCGAACACTGTGAGGACGAGGAAGACCGCGGCGATCCCGACCACGACCCAGCCGAGCACGTGCAGACCCTCCGTGGTCGCGCGCGCGCCGTAGACGTTGCCGTAGATCACAGAAGAGACGATCGCGCCGAGGTAGAAGAACGTGCGCAGCAGGCCGGCCGAGGACGCGATGCGCTCGGGCTCGGCCTGGTAGTACAGCGAGTTCTGGATCGCGAGGTTGTTGAGGCCCTGCGGGATGCCGAGCACGAGCATCGCGAGCACGAGGAACCAGATCGGCGAAGACCCGGTCATGAACAGCACGAGGATCCCGGCCACGAGCTGCGCGGCGGATCCGACCAGCAGCTTGCCGGCCACTTCGGGCCGCCGCCCGAAGGCGAGTGCGACAGCGATCCCCGCGGCGAAGACCGGGAGCAGCACCAGTCCCGCGAGGGTCGGGCTGAGGCCGCGGCCGTCCTCGAGCCACTGGGTGAAGCCGTAGACGAACGTGTACGAGATGGTCGCGGTCAGCAGGGAGCGCACGTAGCTGAGCAGCAGCGGCCCGTTGCCCCAGAGCACGCGCACGTCGATGAAGGGATCCGGGATCCGGCGCTCCCACCACGCGAAGGCCGCTGCGGCCACGAGGGCGACGACCAGCAGCCAGATCAGGGTCGGTGCGAGGTTCTGCAGGAAGACGAGGAGGGCGAGCATCGCGACCGCGAAGAGGAGGATCCCGATCCCGTCGATCCGCGGCCGATCCTGCACGGCGGGCTCGAGGCCCGTCCGGCGCGGGAGGAAGAGGGCGCCGAGCAGCAGCGTCGCGAGACCCAGCGGCACGTTCACGGCGAACGTGGCGCGCCAGCCCCAGGCCCCCACGAGCACGCCGCCGAGCGCCGGCGCGATCACGGCGATGGTCTGCGTCGTGACGCTGAGCAGCGTGAGGATCCCCGCCGGCGATGCCAGGCCGGTGCGGTCTGCTTCCGCGCGGATCATGTGCATCGCGGCGGGGTAGCCGGCGCAGGTGCCGAGGCCGAGGATGACGCGCGCCGCGACGAGCCACCAGATGCTGTCGCGGTTCTCCGGCGCGAGCAGCCCGATGGCGCCCGCGGCGGTGACGAGCACCGCGCCGAGCAGGTACAGGGAGCGCACGCCGAAGATGTCGACGAGACGGCCGACGAGGGGCTGACCGATCGCGGTGGCGAGGTAGAGGCTCGACACGAGCCAGACGGTCTCCCGGGCGGGGGCGCCGAGCGCGAGGCCGATGGGGGTGAGCGCGACGGCGATGATGGCCGTGTTGATCGGATTGAGGATCGACCCCACCATCATCGGGGCGAGCAGCCGCCGGTCGAAGCGGCCCTCGGGCGCGGGCCCGCCGATCGGCGCCGCGAGCATCCGGATCACGGGAGCATCCGCTCCAGCAGTCCGGTCGCCGTGGAGATCGCGCGCAGCTCGCTCTCGTCGAGCGCGTCCAGAGCGTGCTCGAGCCAGGTCGCGGCCGCATCCCTCTGGCCCTCGATCCTGGCGCGCCCGGCGTCCGTGAGCTCGATGATCTGCCGGCGCCCGTCCCCCGGGTCGGGGCTGCGCGTGACGAGTCCGAGCGCCTCGATCGCGTCGACGGTCGCGGCCATCGACTGCGGCCGTACGCGCTCGGCCGTCGCGAGGGCGCTCACGGTCGAGACGCCGCCCTTGCCCAGCCGGGCCAGGGCCGAGGCCTGGGAGGGCGTGATCGTCTCGTCGGCGCCGGCCTCGCGGAACTGGCGGAGCAGCCGGGCGACCACGGTGCGGAGGTCGAGTGCGGTCTGCCGCGCACTCACAGCGGATGCATCGGTCGCGGGCGAGGTCTCGGACATATCAACAGCCTAGACTGCACAGTCGTACCTGTCTAATGGTCGAAGGGACCTCGGGTGACCACCGCACTCCTGCTCATGGACTTCCAGAACGGCATCGCCGGACGCTACGCCGAAGGCGGCTCCGATGTGCTCGTGCACGCGCAGCGCGCGCTCGCCGCCGCTCGCGCCGCGGGCATCCCCGTCGTCTTCGTCCGCGTCGCCTTCCGAGAGGGCTTCCCCGAGGCGGCCGCACGCAACAAGGCCTTCGGCGCGATCCGCCAGTCGCCCACGGCGCCGTACATGGGGGAGGACGCAGAGGCCACGCAGATCGTCGCCGCTCTCGCACCCCTCCCCGGAGAGCCCGTCGTCATCAAGCGGAGGTACGGCGCGTTCGCCTCCGACCTCGACGTGCTGCTGCGGGGGCTCGATGCGACAGACCTCGTGCTCGCCGGCGTCTCGACGAGCGGGGTCGTGCTGAGCACCGTGCGCCACGCGGCCGACCACGACTTCGGGCTCACGGTGCTCTCGGACGCCTGCGCGGATCAGGATCCGGAGGTGCATCGGGTGCTGCTGGAGAAGGTGTTCCCCCGTCAGGCGGACGTGGTCACGGTCGACGAGTGGGTGTCGGGGCTGAGCGGCGGCGACGCAGGGCGAGGCTGACGACGAGGTCGGGACCGGCGGGGACCGGCAGGATCCGGAACGCACCGCCGCCGGGCACCGACGCGACTCCGTCCGGCGCGAACAGCACCTGATCCGGGGGTACGAGCAGTCCGCGCCCGTCGGCCTTGAGCACGGCCTCGATCGCCGTCCAGCCGCGCAGGTCCGGGGCGTCCGCGGGTGCGAACAGCGCCGTGAGATCGAGCGTGGTGTCCGGGACCTCCGCGTCGATGCCGAGAGCGTCGACCTCCCGATCCGGGGCGACCGCCACGACCACCCAGGGGTCCGCGTAGGCGACGCTGGCGTGCACCGGAGCGGACGGCAGCACCGGCCGTCCGTGCGCTCCGCCGCAGACGGGACAGCGGTGCTCGATCCTCAGGTCGGAACCCGGGGCGAGCTCAGCGGCCAGCGCGCGGATCAGGGTGCTCGCGGTCTCGCGGCGGTCGTCGGGGGCCGAGCGCGCCCAGGCGACGCGCACCCCCTCGACCATCGTCTGCTGCACGGGATCAGCGTAAGGCGGAATCTCTCCTCGACGCGGCGGGCCCGGGGCGAGTAGCTTCTCGCCATGGGAGACCACGTCGACGAACGGGTGTTCACCCGTCAGGACCGCACGGAGTTCCGCGAGAAGACCGCGCGCTGCCTGGACGCGCTCGCGATGATGCTCGCCGACGGGCAGTTCGAGATCGCGGAACCGCGGCTCGGTCTGGAGATCGAGCTCAACCTCGTCGACGGCGCCTGCGATCCGGCGATGGCGAACGCCGCGGCGCTCGACGCGATCGCCGACCCGGCGTTCCAGACCGAGCTCGGTCAGTTCAACATCGAGATCAACGTCGAGCCCCGCCCCCTCGCCGGACGCAGCGTCACCGACCTGGAGCACTCGCTGCGCGCCTCGCTGAACGCGGCGGACGAGAAGGCGCGCAGCACGGGGTGCGGCCTCGCCATGATCGGGATGCTGCCGACCCTCGACGAGCATCATTTCACCGGGGAATGGCTGTCGGCGGATCCGCGATACGACCTGCTCAGTCAGCAGATCCTCGCCGCCCGGGGGGAGGACATCGAGCTGCGGCTCGACGGACCGGCGCTCGGCGACGGCGCCGAAAGGGAGACGCTCGACATCGTCTGCGACACGATCCTGCCCGAAGCCGCGTGCACCTCGGTGCAGCTGCATCTGCAGGTGGATCCCGCGGAGTTCGCGGCGTACTGGAACTCGGCCCAGGCGATCGCGGGCGTGCAGGTCGCGCTCGCCGCCAATTCGCCCTTCTTCGCCGGGAAGGCCCTCTGGCACGAGACCCGGATCCCGCTCTTCGAGCAGGCGACCGACACCCGCTCGGTCGAGCTGAAGAACCAGCGCGTGCGCCCGAGGGTGTGGTTCGGGGAGCGCTGGGTGACGTCGATCTTCGACCTCTTCGAGGAGAACTCGCGGTACTTCCCCGCGCTGCTGCCCGTCAGCACCGACGAGGATCCGTTCGCCGTGCTGGCGCGCGGCGGCACGCCCGCGCTCGCCGAGCTGCGCATGCACAACGGCACGGTCTACCGCTGGAACCGTCCGATCTACGACGGCAACGGCGACCGCTACCACCTGCGGCTCGAGAACCGCGTGCTGCCGGCCGGCCCGAGCATCGTGGACGTGCTCGCGGATGCGGCGTTCTACTACGGGCTCGTGCACGCGCTCGCGCAGGCCGATCGTCCGCTGTGGACGCAGATGACCTTCGACGCCGCGGAGGAGAACCTGCACGCCGCGGCGCGGGACGGCATCGAATCGCGCCTGTACTGGCCCGAGCTGGGCTGGATCGGCCCGCGCGAGCTGGTGCTGCGGCGCCTGCTCGCCCTCGCCTCCGAGGGGCTGGACGGCTACGGGGTGGATCCGGCCGAGCGCGACCGCTATCTCGGGATCATCGAGCAGCGCTGCCTGACCGGGCGCAACGGCGCGGTGTGGCAGCGCGAGAACGTCGCCGCGCGCGAGCGCGCCGGGGCCACCCGATCCCAGGCGCTGCACGGCATGCTCGCCGACTACCTGGAGCACATGCACACGGGCGATCCGGTGCACACCTGGGAGCACTGACCGGCCGGCGTCGGGTGCACGCCGTGTGCCGCGCGCATCAGAGCCCTGCGAGGAACCGCCGGATCCGGTCGGCGGCGGGGCCGGCATCGCGGATCATCGTCTCGTGCCCGCATCCCGGGATCTCCGCGAACTCGCCGCGCGGGATCGCGTCGGCCACGGTGCGGGTCCACACCGGCGGGCAGACGGGGTCGCGCGCGCCGCGCAGGACGAGGGTCGGCACGGCGATCCGCGGATAGACCTCGTCGGGGTCGTGCGTGACCGTGGCGCGGATCTTGCGGATGATATGCGGGCCCGCCCGCAGGTACTCCCGTACGCCGCGCGCCACGACGCGGGGGTCGATCGAGGCGGTGTCGCGGAGGAAGCGCAGCGCCTGCCGCGCCACACGACGGGCGCCGGCGTCGACCGTCGGCGCCGCGAGCACCACCGCCCGCACCCGGTCGGGATGCCGCACAGCCAGCTCGGCCGCGACCTGGCTGCCCATCGAGTGGCCGATCACGGTGACCGGCGGCACGCCCGCTGCCGCGAGGTGCGCGGCGATCAGGTCGGCGTGCCCCGGCATCGTGAGCGGACGTCGGGGCTCCGGAGCCGCGCCGAACCCGGGGAGGTCGACGGCCACGACCCTCCCGTCGAGCCTGCGCGCCAGATCGGCGAAGACGCTGCGACCCATGCCGAGACCGTGCACGAGCAGGAAGGCGTCGGACCCGGATCCGGCGTGTTCGGCGATCAGCGTCGACGAACCGTCCGTGAACGCCAGGACGTCGCCGTCGAGCGCCGGCGTCAGATCGGGAGTGCTCACCTCACCACCTCATCACATCCGGCGGAGGAGGAGCCCCACCGACCCGCCCCGCCGGCCCGCGCTGCCGGCCCGCGCGCCCGCGGCGCATGCCGAATTCAGGCCAGACTCGCGCGGAGACCCGAAACAGACGGCCGGGGTGCCCTTACGCGGACGTCCAGCCTGAATACGGTCGGCCGACGGCAGGCCACCGATGTCGCCTGGACCGCCTGAGGATCCGGCCGCCGGCCCCACCCGCCCGAGCCGGTCGCCGCACGCACCCGCGCCGAACTCAGGCTGGATTCTTGCGCCGCGCCGGAACGGAGGGCTGAACTGCCGTTTCGCCGTTGTCCAGCCTGAATTGTGCTCGGCCGCGAGTCCGGCGCCGGTGCGGCCACCGCGGTGCCGGCGCCGGGGGCGGCAACCCGGCCGCGCCGCAGGCGCCGCCCACCTCGGCGGCAACCCGACCCGCGCCGCCGGCGCCGCCCACCGTGGCGAGCGGCGCCGTGCCTCAGCCGATCAGGCTGGGCTGCAGGTCGCGCAGGGTGCGCTTGTGCGTCATCCTCGTCACGCCGATCATGGCGATCAGCAGGGATCCGACCAGCCAGATCCCGAGGACGCCCAGATCGGTCATCGCCCGGCCCACCTGGCCGCCGTACATGAGCTGGCGCATCGCGTCCACGACGTAGCCCATCGGCAGCACGTGGTGCAGGGCGGTGAGCGGCGTCGGGAGCGTCTGCCAGGGGAACGTGCCGCCCGCTGTCACCAGCTGCAGCACCATGAGCACGAGCCCCATGAACTGCCCGACGGATCCGAGCCACACATTCAGCGCCAGGATGATCGCGGCATAGGTGGCCGAGGCGAGCACCATGATCCCGAGTGCGCCCCAGCCGTTCTGGAACGTGAACCCGAGCGCCCACGCCAGTACACCCAGCAGGCCCAGCATCTGCAGGGCGCCGAAGGCGGCGGGCGTGAGCCACCCCGCCAGCGTGATCCGGATCGGCGAGTGCAGCGCGGTCACCGCGCGCCGTGAGATCGGCTTGATGATGAGGAACAGCGCGTAGATCCCGATCCAGCCGGCCAGCGCCGCGAAGAACGGCGCGAGGCCCTGACCGTAGTCCTTCGCCGCGGCGACCTTGTCGCTCGACACGTCGACGGGGTTCGCGATGGTCTTGGCCTGCTCGGACCGCAGCTCGGGGGTGGACGCGGGGATCGCGTCGACGCCGGCGGCGAGGCCGTCCCGCAGGGTGACGATGCCGTTCGCGAGCGTGCCGAGGCCGTCGTGCAGCGCCTTCGCGCCGTCGCGTGCGCTCGCCGCGCCGGAGCTCAGTGTCGCGGCGCCCGATGCCGCGGTCTGGGCGCCGTTCGCGAGCTGCTGCGACTTGTCGGCGAGCGTCGCGCTCCCCGACGCCACCTGGGCGCTGCCGTCGGCGAGCTGGTCGATCTTGCCGACCGCGCCCTGCACGGTGTCGTTGCCGCTGCGGAGCTTGTCGCCGAGCGGATCCAGCTTCGCGAGCACCGCGTCGATCTCGGACGGCGAGAGTCCGCGGTCGGCGAGGGCGGCGGCGATGTCGCTGCGCACCTGGGGCAGGGTGTCGGTCGCCTGCTGCACGAGGGATCCGGCCTCGTTCGCGTACTGCGCGATCTGCTGGTTGCCGTCGCTCACCTGCTGCGCGCCGTTCGCCAGGGTCGCCGCGCCGTCGGCGAGCTGCTGCGAGCCGTCGGCGATCTGGGCCGTGCCGCCCGCGAGCTGTGCGGCCCCGTCGGCGAGCTGGGTGGTCCCGTCGGCGAGCTGACCGCTGCCGGAGACCGCGGTGTTCGCTCCGTCCGAGAGCTTTCCGGCGCCGTCGGCGGCCTCGCCGAGCTTGTCGCGCACGTCGCTGAGTCCGGTGAGCAGTTTGTCGGCCGCCTCCTGGCCCACCATCTCGGCGACCGAGCGCCGGATCTTCTCGACCGCGCCGGATCCGATCGACGACGCGAGGTAGTTGTTGGCGTCGTTCGTCTCGAGCTCGATCCGCGCCTGGTGGGGGCTCGTGCCGGAGGAGGACAGCAGCGCCTCGGAGAACGTCTTCGGGATCGTCACCGTGAAGTCGACGTCGCCGTTCTTGAGCGCGGCGCGTGCGGCCGGGGCGCTCAGGCGCTGCCAGTCGAACGCCTTGCCCTCGACGAGGTTGTCGGCGACCTTCTCGCCGTAGTTCGTGGTGGTGTCGCCCGACGTGGCGCCGGTGTCCTCGACCACGAGACCCACCGGCACCTCGGTGAACTTGCCGTACGGGTCCTGGTTCGCCCAGAGGTAGAGGCCGCCGTACAGGATCGGCACCGCCATCAGCGCGATCAGCGCGATCACGGCCATGGGCGACGCGGTCAGCCGGCGGAGCTCTGCGCCGATCATCGCGGGGATCTTCATCGCTCGGCTCCGTTCTCGGTCTCGGTGGGGGTGTGGGCGGGGGGATCCTGCGGGTCTTCGAGCGAGGACGGCGGGTCTTCCTCGGGATCGAGCGAGGGCGCCGGGTCTTCCTCGGGGTCGTCGAGCGAAGACCCCGCAGGCGCCTGAGATGAAACGCGCCGCTCGTCGGGTGGCGAGGTCTCCTCCCGCTCCGGCTCCGCCGGTGCCTGCTCGACGTCCACCGGGGGCAGCAGGTCCTCCCTCGGATCCGCCGCCATCACCGCCGTCGAGCCGGTCACGTCGGCGAGCGGACGCACCGGCACCGTCGCGTTGGACGGATAGTCGGTCTCGAGCGCCTCCGGGAGTCGCTCGATGACGGCCGCCGCGGATCCGCCGACGATCACGAGCACGGCGAAGCCGCGCTCGGCGAACTCCGCGGCGATGCGCCACCATCCCTCGGGGCGTCCGCCGTGGCGGTCGGGGGAGACCAGCACGAACCCCTCCACGTCGTCGCGCAGCACGGCGAGCTCGGCCATGACGCGCACGCGCACGGAGGGCTTGATCGCGCCGATCGGCTGCGTGGCGAGCTCGGCGAAGCCGATCTGCTCGAGCCAGCGCCGGGCGTGCAGCGGGGTGGCGGGGAGACCGGCGAACATGAGCTCCTCGCCCACGACCGCGGCGAGGGTCACTCCGGGGTGCGGGTCGCTGACCTCGGGGGCGTCGACGAGGGCCATCCGGCGCCGCAGGTCGCGGTCGTTGCGGGTGCCGTCGATCGTGACCTCGCCCGTGTCGGGCCGCATGCGGCCCGTGGCGATGAGCCCCAGCACCGTGGGCCGCAGCTCGGTCTCGGCGAGCACGAACCGGGCGTGGCCCGTCTCGATCTCGAGCGATGTGGTGGGCAGCGCGTGGCCCTTCTTGCCCTTGCTGACCTCGTGCACGGCGATCCTCATGCGCGGCCCTCCTCGGCGGGAATCGTGGCAAGCGTATCGGGCGCGACGGTCGCCGCGAGTCCCGGGTGGGAGGCGAGCAGCGCGTCGATCTCCCGCCAGCCGAGGCCGGCGATGCTGAGCACCGCCCGCACGGCGATGCCCGCGGCGACGGGCGAGGAGGCGTCGGTGCGGGTGACCACGGTGCGTGCGCTCTCCTCGATGAGCCGGGCGAGCGTCGGTGCGGTCATGTCCTGCCGCAGCTCGCCGTCGTCCTGTCCGCGCCGCACGAGCGCGGCCAGCACGCGCCGCAGCGGGGCGAGCGCGGCCGCGGTCTCCTCGACGTGCGCCTCGTCGAGGGCGATGGCGGCGGCGACCTGCACGTGAGCGGCCTCGCGCCACAGGTCGGCGGTGAGCCGGGCAAGCGCGATGCGGCTGTCGGCATCGTCGACCCGCTGCGCGATCGCGTTGAAGCGCGCCGCCCCGGCGGAGACCAGCGCGTGCACGAGCGCGGTGCGATCGTCGAAGTGCCCGTACAGGGCGCGCCGGCTCAGGCCGGCTGCGCGCGCAATCTGGTCGACGGAGGCGTGCGGGTCCGCGGCGAGCGTCTGCGAGGCGGCGGCGAGGATGCCGGCGCGGTTCTCTGCGGCGTCGCGGCGCTGGCGCCGGGGAGCGGTCGTGTCTGTCACAGCACAAGTGTACCGCTAACTTGCACAGTTCTGTGCAAGTTACGGAGATGGACCGGCTCCGGGACGCCCCGGGGCCCGACCGGTCGCGCCGCTCGGCCGGTCGGAGGCCCCGGATCTTGTCGCAGGCCAACACCCGTTGTGGCGGAGGACGATCTTGGACTCGAGCGGGCGCGGGTTCAGGGATCCGTTGCCTACCGTGGAGCCGTGATCTCCATGGATCCAGGGCGGTCGGGCTTCGGCGTCTCGTGTCGGGCGGGCCGCGTCGCCGGGGCGGTCGGACGCAGGTCCGTCACGTCGACCCTTCTCGCGGTCCTCATGGCGCTGTTCCTCGTGGGCGGATCCGCCCTCGGGTCGCAGGCCTGGGCGCTGCACGCCGCTCTCGTGCTCGCCGCGTTCGCCGCCGCGGGCCTGCTGCGATCGTTCTGGTACACGAAGGGGCCGGGAGGGGTGCTGCTGTGGGCGCGCCTGATCGGCGGAGTGCGCCTGCAGCACGATGCGCGCATCCTGACGGTCGGAGCGACGCCCGATCACGTGGGTCTCATGCTGGCGTCGCGTTTCCCCACGGCGACCACGACGATCGGAGGGACCACCTCGTTCGCGGGCGGATGTCGCCTGCCGTACCGGGACGGGCAGTTCCAGCTCGTGACGCTCCAGCTGTCGAGCATCCCGGATCGCGCACGTGAGGAGCTGCTCCGCGAAGCGGCGCGGGTGCTCGCGCGCGGGGGGAGTCTCATCGTGCTGGACTACGGGCGCGCCTCCCGGGACGAGGTGCTCCTGCGCGCGTGCGGTCTCCGTGTCCGGCGCGTGCGCCCCGGGCCGCGGGGGCGCCCCGGTGGTCTGCTGGTGCCTCCGGCCGCCGTGGTGGCAGCAGGGTGACGCCGCCCTTCCCCGAGGATGCCCGGAGTTCCCGGCGCGGGGCGGGCCGCTGTCGACCCGCTCCGGGGGCGGCGAGCGGGAACCGGTCGTTCACGGCGGCCGATGCCGCCCGCGGTCAGTCGGTGCCGGAGTCGAAGGCCGCGCCCTCGCTGGCCGCGTCCACGGCGTCGGCGAGGGCCTCCTCGGTCTCGGCGAGGGTCGTGCCCTCGACCGACTCGGTGATCTCGTTCGCCTCACCCGCGGTCACACGGCCGACGAGCTCGCCCGTCGCGCCGCCGACCAGGCCCAGGCCGGCGTACTGCTCCAGACGCGCGCGCGAGTCGGCGATGTCGAGGTTGCGCATCGTGAGCTGGCCGATCCGGTCGACCGGGCCGAAGGCGGCGTCGCCGACGCGCTCCATCGACAGCTTCTCCGGACCGTAGGACAGGTTCGGCGAGACGGTGTCGAGGATCGTCCAGTCGTCGCCGCGGCGGAGGCGGATCGTGACGGTGCCGGAGATCGTGGATCCGACCCAGCGCTGGATCGACTCGCGCAGCATGAGCGACTGCGGCTCGAGCCAGCGGCCCTCGTACATGAGGCGGCCCAGACGGCGGCCCTGCTCGTGGTACGTGGCGAGGGTGTCCTCGTTGAGGATGCCGTTGACCAGGCGCTCGTAGGCGATGAACAGCAGCGCCATGGCGGGCGCCTCGTAGATGCCGCGCGACTTCGCCTCGATGATGCGGTTCTCGATCTGGTCGCTCATGCCGAGGCCGTGCCGGCCGCCGATCGTGTTCGCCTCCATGACGAGCGCGACCGGATCCGTGTACTCGACGCCGTTGATCGCGACCGGGCGGCCGGCCTCGAACGTGACCGTGACGTCCTCGGTGTCGATCGCGACGGACGGATCCCAGAACTTCACGCCCATGATCGGGTCGACGGTCTCGAGCGAGACGTCGAGGTGCTCGAGGGTCTTCGCCTCGTGCGTGGCGCCCCAGATGTTGGCGTCGGTCGAGTAGGCCTTCTCGGCGGAGTCGCGGTAGGGGAAGCCGTGCGCGACGAGCCACTCGCTCATCTCCTTGCGCCCGCCCAGCTCGGTGACGAAGTCGGCGTCGAGCCACGGCTTGTAGATGCGCAGGCGGGGGTTGGCGAGCAGGCCGTAGCGGTAGAACCGCTCGATGTCGTTGCCCTTGTAGGTGGAGCCGTCGCCCCAGATGTCGACGCCGTCCTCCTTCATGGCGCGCACGAGCAGCGTGCCGGTGACGGCGCGGCCCAGCGGCGTGGTGTTGAAGTAGGTCTTGCCGCCGGAGCGGATGTGGAACGCCCCGCAGCTGAGGGCGACGAAGCCCTCTTCGACCAGCGCGGTCTTGCAGTCGATGAGCCGCGAGGCCTCCGCGCCGTACTCCAGCGCGCGGCCCGGGATCGAGGCGATGTCGTCCTCGTCGTACTGACCCAGGTCGCCCGTGTAGGTGAAGGGCACGGCGCCCTTGTCGCGCATCCAGGCGACCGCCACGGAGGTGTCGAGGCCTCCCGAGAAGGCGATGCCGACGCGCTCGCCGACGGGCAGGGACTGGAGGACCTTGGACATGGGATCCAGTCTATCGGCGGCCCTGGACCCGATGACGGCGAGGCGGGCGGGCGGGTTCTTTTGCCCGGGTACCTGATAGTTTGACGAAGGGGCGACGAAAGTCTCACCGGTCGAGACGAATGGGCGAAGCGGCTCCGTCGCGTCGATCCCTACTCTGCAGATGCAGCCCATGGAGGGGTGCAGAGAACGGAGGGAGGGTCGTATGTCTGTGATGGAAGCGACCGCACTGCTGCAGAATCGCGTGGCCGAGGCCGTCGCGGCGGGGGAGGAGCGGATCCGAGGTCTGCTCGTGGTCCGTCGGGACAGCTACGTCTGGCTCATCGTCATCGCGATCGCCATCGTGATCGCGTTGGGGCTGATGACCGCGTGGTTCATCTACTGCCGCAATCAGGGGGGCTGGCCGGCACTGGACATGCCGTCCTGGACGTCCGGCGGCACGTGGAAGGTCTATTGCGCCTCCTAGGCGCGAGGTGACGGCGATGGCGGCGGAGGCGGTGCTGAGCGCGGAGGCGCTCGTGAAGAGCTACGGCTCGCGGACCGTGCTGGGGGACTTCTCTATGGAGGTCGGTCCGGGGCGGATCCACGGGCTGCTCGGGCCGAACGGCTCCGGCAAGACCACTGCGCTGCACATCGTCACCGGGCTGATCCGCCCGGATCGGGGCCGCGTCCGCATCGTCGGCGTCGACGTGCAGGACAAGGCGAGCCGGAGAGGGGTGGGATTCGCTCCCGACGACCTGCCCCTCCCCGGTGCCCTGACCGGCGGGGAGTTCCTCCGGTTCCACGATGCGCTGCGCGGACGGGACGACTCCGCCCGCGCAGCGAGCCTCGCCGAGATGCTCGGCATCGCGGATGACCTCGGCGTCGCCGTCGCCGAGTACTCGCACGGCATGCAGCGCAAGCTCCAGCTCATCGCCGCGGTCATGCACGAGCCGGCGCTGCTCATCCTCGACGAGCCTTTCCGCGGGCTGGATCCCGACGCCGCGCTGGGGGTGCGGCGTCTCCTCCTCGCCTACGCGGAAGGCGGGCACACCGTGCTGGTGGCGACCCATGACATGCTCCGGGCCGAGCGCGACTGCGATGAGGTGACCATCCTCGACCGGGGATCCATCGTCGTGGCGGGTGCGCCGGCGCGACTGGTCGCGCAGACCGACGGCTGCGCGACCCTCGAAGACGTCTTCCTGCGCGTGACGGGTCGCGCGGGCGATGCGGCGCTGCGTGCGGAGCAGCTCGCGTCGGTCTTCCTCTGATCCGCCCGACCGGTGAACGGCAGCCCGCCGTCCGCCGCATCTCGAAAGGAAAGTGCATGCCGATGCCCTTCGGCCTCAAGGTCCTCCTGCATTGCCTCACCGGTCTCGTGCTCGGCGTGTGCGTGATGTTCATCGCCATCGCGGCGGCCCTGGCGATGGCGTTCAGCACCGCCGGAGACGTCGTGATCCCCGGGGTCATCAGGATCTGGCGTTCGGCGGAGAACAACGCGACCGCGCTGAACTTCGTGCCGCAGCCGATCGGCATCGGGGTCGGGGTGCTCGTCGTCGCCGCGCTGTACGTCGTCATCCGGACGCTCGCCGGGCGGAGGTCCCGCCAGGCGCGGCAGCAGGCGGAGAACGCGGGGTGACTCCGTGCGCGAACTGAGCATGGTGTCGGCGGTCGTCCTGAAGCTCTGGGTCAGGGAGGTCGCGAAGATCCTCGGGACGACGACGCGGACGGTCACGGTCGCCGCCGGGAGCTCCGTCGTCGTCATGCTGCTGTTCGGGCTGGCGCTCGCCCTCATCGCGGGCGCGCAGCTGGGATCCGCGATCTCGCCGGAGCTGCGGCTGTCGCTCGTGAGGACGTCGTTCGCCGCGGCGGCGATGACGGCGGGGATCGTCGCGGTGGTGCTCTGCTTGGCCGCGCCACCGAGGACCGCGTTGCAGAACTCGCTGGATCTCCTTCCGGTCGGGCGGGGGAGCGCCCGCCTCGGGCAGCTCGTGCCGGTGCTGGCGATGGGTCTCGTCTCCAGCGCGGCCCTGAGCAGCACCTCGGTGGTCGTCCTGGTGCGGACGAGCCCGGATCCCCTCGGCATGGCGCGCGGCCTCGTGCTCTACGCGCTGCTGCTGCTCAGCATGATGCTCGCCGCGGTCGCGGTCTTCTCCGGCCTGCAGTCCGTCGGGATGAAGCGGCTGCGGCTGCCGCTCCCCTACGCATCCACGGTGGCGGGAGTGCTGACGTTCGCCGGTGTGCTCGCCGTCGCGGCACCCGACATCCTGGCGCTGCGCCGCTCCGGATCGGGGGGCGACGGGATCGGCGAGCTGCTGCCGTCGCGGGTCTTCGCGCGCACCGCGGTGGCTCCGGACGGGTGGTCTGCGGCGCTCGTCGTGCTCTGGATCCTGGTGGCGGCCGGCCTGCTCTGGTTCGTGTCCCGTCACCACGTGCCCGGGGCTCCGCGGACCTCAGTGCGACTGCTCCGCGGCACCCGTCCGCTCCGTCGTACGCCGTGGTGGGGTCAGCTCTGGGCGGAGGGTCTGATCGCGATCCGC
The DNA here is from genome assembly GCF_037148715.1 of Microbacterium sp. MMO-10. Taxonomy (NCBI): domain Bacteria; kingdom Bacillati; phylum Actinomycetota; class Actinomycetes; order Micrococcales; family Microbacteriaceae; genus Microbacterium; species Microbacterium sp. MMO-10. Next base: position 866,044 of record NZ_JBBCSV010000001.1, read on the forward strand.
AACCCTCAGTTCGTCGTCGCCGCACTCATGCTGCCGCTCGGGGCGGCGGCCGTCTGGGTGCTCGCCGTCACCGTCCCCGCCGCGGGGATCATCGTGCCCGCGCTCGCCGGAGCGCTGCCCGTGCTGCCGTTCGTGCTGGCGGTGCATGCGGTGGGGCGCACGATCCGCACCCACTGGGTGGCGCGGCTGGCGGGCGGCGATGCCGTGCCGCTGCTGTGGCCCAAGGCGCTCGCGGCGGCGCTCTCCGGAGCCGTGCTCGGTGCGCCGATCCTGCTCGCGGTGCTGCTGCTGGGCCTCGTCCCCGCGATGCAGCTCCCCGACATCCTGCTGCGGTGCGCCCTGGGTCTCGTCGCGGGCCTGCTCGGCGGCGCCGTGGTGCCGTACAGCGAGGAGCAGCCCCTGTCGGCGACCGCCGCGGGGTTTCTGGTCGCCCTCATCTACATGCCGGCGACGCTCGCGGCGGGCTGGGTGTCGACGGTCGCCGCGCCGGGAACGGATCGCGTGATCGTGCTCGCGGCGATCGTCGTGCTCGCGGGCCTCTTCGCCGTCGTCGCCGTGCGCCAGCGCGTGCAGGACCCGGCGCGTGCTTGAGGTCCGCCGCATCACCCGGAGCGGGGTCGGCGAGGCCGATGGCTTCCTCGAGTGCCCGGCGCTGGGACTCCGGATCCGGGAGTCGGATCCGGAGGCGGTCGCTCTCGGGCTCTGCAGCGACGAGCTCTTCGTGCACGTCGCCGGACGCCGCTGGCGGCTGCCGCCCTGGTTCACCACGCGGTCGCGGCGGCTGCCTTCCGGCGTCCTGGCCGCGGCCGGGATGTGCCTGCGGTTTTTCGCCGCGGGGATGGGGCTGATCGGGGCCGTACTCGCGGCGGCGCTCCTCGTAGGGGTGTGCGCGGGGTTCCTGGCCCTGATCGCGCTGTCGCTGACGGGCCTCGCGCTGATCGGCTCGGTGCTGGTGCACGAGCTCGGGCACGTGCTGGCGTATCGGATCCTGGTCGGCAGGACGGCGCCGGCGGTGCTGACGGTGAGAGGTGCGTCGTGCCGGGTGGTGCGGCTCTCGGGTCGCCGTAGCGCCGACCTCCGGGTCGTGCTCGCCGGGCCTTTCGCGCCTCTCGTCGCGGCGTCCCTCGGCTGGCCGCTGTTCGCCCTGGCGCCGGCGGCCGTGCTGATGGTGACCCTGATCGCGGCCGGGCATGTGGCCGGGCTCGCGCTCCCGGCCGGCGACGGCGCCACCCTCCGGGCCATCATCCGCGGCCGGTGAGTCCCGCGGAGCGCGGGCGGCCCCGCTCGACGGGGGCGCGGTTCCGCGGGCGGTGAGTCCCGCGGAGCGCGGTCTCGCAGGCGGCGCCGACCGTTGTCCACAGGGACGGGTTCCTCCCCTTCTCGCGGTACAGATGCCTGTACTGTGAGAAGGGGGTTCCATGAACGTGGATACCGAGTTTCGAGACGCGCCGATCGTCGTGGTCTCAGGCAATGGCTTGATGGCATCCGGGCTGTCGACGATCCTTTCGGCCGAGTTCGGCCGATCGGTCGAGCAGAGGGGGTCGATCGGGGACGCGACGGCGATCTGCCGCGATCGCGGCGATCGGAGCGGGGATCCGCCGATCATCGTGTTCGATCTCACGCGCGCCGGCGGTCCTGATGAGGAGATCCTCGCGGCGCTCGCCGCAGCGACGTCCGTGGCGCGCGTCATCGTGATCGCGCCGGCGGAGCCGTTCGGTCGCGTGCGGGAGCTCTTCGAGGTCGGCGTGCAGGGGGTGGTCGGAAGCGACGCCGACCCGCGCGAACTGGTGCATGCGATCGTCGAGGCGGCCGGGGGCAACGTCATCGCGTCGAGGCGGGTGCTGCGCGACCTCGTAGATCACGTGGTGCACTGCCCGAGTCGCGCCGTCGCGGCCGACCGCGCCGACCTGGACTCGCTGGCGCCGCGGGAGCGCGAGATCGTGCGGCAGCTGATGCGGGGCATGACGAACCGTGAGATCGCGGCGAATCTGCATCTCTCCGAGGCGACCGTGAAGGCCCATCTGGGTCGCGTCATGACGCGGTGGCAGGTGCGCGATCGGCTGCAGGTGGTGCTGCGCGCGCTGGGCCGGATCCCGGAGCGGATCTGACCCCGGGGTTCTGGACCCGCGTCGTGGACCCAGGCGCGGTAGGAGAAGCTTCCGGGGCGGGGCGGATTCCGACCCGGATCAGCGTCGGGAATGGATTCGTGCCGGCTGTGGATCGGATCGGCGGGGGCGGTGGATCCGCTCGGGTCGCGATAAGTGTCCTTCCGGTGGCTGGGGAAGCGCCGAAACTGCGACCTGAAGGGAGGAATCGCGACCTGAAGGGATCGGCGGGGGCGGTGGATCCGCTCGGGTCGCAATAAGTGTCCTTCCGGTGGCTGGGGAAGCGCCGAAACTGCGACCTGAAGGGAGGAATCGCGACCTGAAGGGATCGGCCGGGGCGCTGGATCCGCTCAGGTCGCAATAAGTGCCCTTCCGGTGGCCGGGGAAGAACCGAAACTGCGACCTGAAGGGAGAAATCGCGACCTGAAGGGATCGGCGGCAGACCCGGCATGGCCGCGTCGCTGGCGGAGCCGAGTCAGATCAGGCGGACGTCGACGCCGAGGGCGGCATAGGTCGACATCGCTCGACGATCGCAGGAGAGCAAGGTGATCCCGACCGTCCTGGCGGCCACGCCGACCAGCCCGTCTCGTCGTAGACGGCGCTGCCGGCGATCCCCGCTTCGGCGAAGAGCGGCACGGCGCCCCACGGCGATGCTCCGCGGAAGGGCGACGGAGGCCGGAAACTCCCGAGAGATCAGTCGTGCGGCATGCGCGGCCGTCAGTCTGCTCGAGCCGGGGAGACGAGTCAGCACGGAGAACGTCTCGACCATGGGTGTCCGGCGAGGCCGAGGACCAGGGCACACGCTCCCGGGGTGGGGAATCGGCGCGCGGCGCGGTCAGCTGCCGCGCTTGCGCGAGACCCAGACCACGCCGGCGCCCACGGCGATGATCGCGACGGCGATCGCCGCGATGTAGACGGCGACGCCGCCGTAGCCGCCGACGTTCGCCGGGTCGAGGAAGGGGTAGGGGTACCAGCCGCGGGCGCCCGTGCGGGGGTTGATGATGAGGTTCGCGCGCACGAGCGTGTACACGGCCCACACGATCGGGAAGATCGCGGTGACGCCGACGACGCCCCAGCCGAGGCGGCGTCGACGCGGCGCGAGGAGCACGTCGGCCAGCATCAGCAGCGGCCCCACCACGTGCATCATCTCGTTGGCCCACTCCACGGTCGAACCCTGCGGGAGTTCGATGCCACGCAGCAGGGTGTTGTAGACGATGCCGGTGACGATCATGTAGGTCGACCCGCACGCGAGCAGGATCGCGATCCCGCGCGGCTCCGGCTCGGTGGATCCGGTCCCTGACGCTTCCGGAGGGCGAAGGCTCCACACCGCCACGATCACGAGCGTCACCGCGGCCCAGATGTTCGACTCGATCGTGAAGAAGCTGAGGAAGTTCGCCACGATCGTCGGGAGGTGGGATCCGTAGGACGTCGTCGACTGCAGCGCGTTGCCCATCGTCACGACGAGCTGGTTGATCACGGCGGCCAGGATCGCGGCTGCCCCGACCAGCCGCACGATCGCCCACGGCCTCGTGGCGATCGCGAATCGGGCGGGACGGGACGCGGCGCCATCGGGCGCGGGGGTCTGCATTCCTTGACGATAGCGGGGAGGGACGCGCCGTGCGCCTCTTCTCATAGGAGAGCGCAGGTCCCGGCGCTCACGGGTACTTCGTGAGCGCCTTCTGGAACTCGGCGGCCTTCTTCTCGCTCAGCATGTAGCGGCCGACGATCGCGAGCTGCAAGCCCTCCAGCGGCTCTCCGGTGCGCTGCGACGTCTGCTCGCGCGACGCGCGGTACTCGCCGGTCACGTCGTTCGCGAGGTCGGTGATGTCGGCGTAGAACCAGCCCGGATCCGGTTCGTCGTCGCTGAACCACTCCCAGTCCACCTGGGTCTGAGGCGTCGCGCCGCCGTACATCTTCGAGATCATCGTCGGATCCACACCGCTGGCCGGGTCGTTGAACGCGACCATGCCGCGCCAGCCGTGCTGCACGATGATCGACTCGATCGTCTGCATCACCTCGAGCTTGTGGGCGTACCCGGTGACGGGCGTCGTCGTCGCCCAGGTGTCCGAAGCGAACCGGACGAGCATCGACTCGCCGCCGTAGCCGTTGCGCTCCGGGCGCTCCTGGGCGTCGGCGGACTTCACCCACTGCAGCCCGTACTTCGCGGTCAGCTGCGTGCGCACGTCGGTCATCGTCTCGTCGGCCAGCGCCTGCAGGCCCTCCAGCGACTGCTGGTTCAGGAACGTGCTCGGATCCTTGTCCTTGATGCCCGGGTACCCCTCCCAGAGCTTCTGCTTCTCGGTCTTGTGCCCGTCGTAGGATCCGGTCGCGGCGACCCGCACGGCGCTGAGCGCCCCCATCGTGCCGACGTTGAGTACGAGGGAGATGGTCAGGGCGATCGCACCGAGCGCACGGCCGGCCCGGGTCGCGACCGCGGCGACCGCGAGGCCCAGCACCACGAGCTGCAGTACGAGCATGGTCGCGCCGAGGAAGGCGTCGGCCGCGCCGATCGCAAGCAGGATCAGGGACGTGATCACGAAGACGATCGACGCCGCGAGGGCGATCCAGCCGAGGGGGCTCCGCTTCTTCTGCGACGGGGTGCGCGCGCCGGGGCGCCGCGTTTCGTCTCGGTCGCCTGCGGCGTCCTCGCTCAACGACCCCGGGAAGGGGGCCGGGCCTGCGGTGGTGCTCGACGCCCCCGGGAAGGGGGCCGGGCCCGCGGTGGTGCTCGACGCCCTCGGGAAGGGGGCCGGGCCTGCGGTGCCGCTCGCCGACCCCGGGAAGGGGGCCGGGTGGGTGGCGGTGCTCGACGACCCCGGGACCGGCGCGACCGCGGGACCGAGCAGCGCGCGGCGCGCGCCGCGGTAGCCGCCGGGAGGCGGCATCGGCGGAGCGCCGGTCGAGTCGGACACGTACCGGGGCGGATCGCTGCGCTCTACCATGGCTTGTCCGTCCCGCTGCTGCCGCCGTCGTCGGTGCCGTCCTGCTGGTTCTGCTGTCGCTCCTGCTCGCCCTGCTGCAGCTTCTTCTGCAGTTCGTCGAGCTTGCTCGGGTCGGGCGTCGGCTGCTGCGGGTCCTGCTTCTGGTCGGGGTTCTGCCGCGGATCCTGCTGCTGCTTCTGCTGCTCGTCCTGCTGCTTCTGCTGCAGCCGATCCTTCTGGTCCTTGTTCGACTGACTCATATCGCGCTGCGGATCCGGGGACTGCTGCTGCGCCTGCTCGCTGTCGCACTCCTTCGGGCGTTCCGCGTTCACCTGCAGCGCCTGGGCGTAGAACTCCAGGGCCGTGACGTGGTCCTGATCGTCGGCCGCCGCGTCGCCCTCGCGTTCGAGCACCAGCGCCAGGTTGAACCGCACCGCGCACACCTCGAGTCCGTGCGCGAGCTTCAGCGACTCCTCGAACTTCTTCTGTCCCGCCGCGAGCTTGCCCGACTCCGCGAGTCCCACGCCCTGGTCGAACGGCGCCTTGTAGGGCTCGAACCAGTTCGCCGGGTTCAGGTTCTCCGCCGCGCTCACCGACCCGGTGTAGTCGCCGGCGACGTACGCGGTGATCGACTGATAGGCGAAGGCGTACAGGCTCACCAGCTTTCCGACGAACAGCACGGCGACGAGGATCAGCGGGAGCGAGCACCAGGCGATCCAGCGGCGCACGGCACGGCGACGCCGGTTCGCCGCGAGCAGGGCGTGCGCGGCGGGGGACGCAGCGATGTCGGCACCCGGATCGAGCGGGGCCTCGCCCGGACGCTGCGATCGCCGGGGAGCGCTCGAAGACTCGGCCGGGGCGGGGAGGACGTGGCTCATACGTCACCTCCTTGCCTCGGTCGCACCGAGAGCCCGCGCATCCGCAGGATCAGCATCGTCGCCCGGGTGATCTCGGCGCACAGCAGCACGGCGATCACGAGCGCGACGATCCAGCTCAGGTCGGTCGGCTGGGTGAGCGGGTCGTCCTCCCGGTACGCCGTGGTCGAGGTCGGCGCAGGCGGCAGCTGCGCCTTCTTCTCGGCCGTGCGATGCTCGTAGCCCACGCCGAGCTCGCCCGCGATCTGCTGCAGGTTCTTCTCGTCGATGCGGCTGAGCGCGTCGGATCCCTGGTACTGGATGTAGTCACCGGAGCCCGAGAGCGCGCCCGTGGTCTCCCGCATCGGACCGCCCTTCGCCGTGCCGTAGCCGAGCACCTCGCCGCCGGAGACGAGCTTCTTCGAGGTCGCGAACGACTCGGGCGAGGTCGAGACGGTCTGCTCACCGTCGCCGAGATAGAAGACCATCCGCGCGCGGTCGGGTGCCGCCTTCTTCGCGCTCTGCAGCGTCTGCGCGAGCAGCTGGTTCGCGATGCCGATCGAGCTGCCCTTCGACTGCCGGGTCACCTCGGGCTGCAGCACGTCGACCGCCGAGATCAGCGCGCCGGTGTCGGTGGTCAGAGGGAGGCGCAGCACGGCGTTCGCGTCGAACGTGATGAGCGCGAACCGGGCGCCGGGGTACGCCTCCGCGATGCGGCGCACGTCTTCACGCACGCCCGCCAGGCGGGTGGTGTCGCCGGCCGAGGCGGTGGATCCCTGCGCGCCGTCCCAGTCCTCGGCGACCATGCTGGCGGTGGTGTCGACGGCGATCACCACATCCGTGGCCGACGCGAGGGTGCGCACCTGACCCCCGGGCACGCTCGGGCGCAGCAGCAGCACGCCGCAGGCCAGCACGAGCAGGATCCGGAGGATCCACAGGACCGGGCCCGCGCCGGCCCCCGCCGACGACCGCGTCTCGTCTCGGGCGCGCTCCGCGCGTCCTCGCTCGACGACCCCCTGCTGTGCGCGTCGGGAGGAGACGCTGCGCACGAGCATCCACACCGCGGCGCCCAGCACGGGCAGCACGAGGAGGATCACCAGGAACGGTGCGATGACGGGCTGGAGGATCACAGGCGCACCCTCCACAGCAGCACGACGAAGCCGAGGGCGAGCACGATGAGCGCCGCGATCCACAACTGCGGCACGTCGGTCCAGATGACGGTGGCCTGTCCCTTCAATTGGGACGCCTCCTGCTTCTGCACCTGCGCGATGATGTCGCCGACGGTCGTGGTCTCGCGCAGCGCATAGGCCTTGCCGCCCGTCACCGCGGCGGCGTCGGCCAGGCCCTGCGAGCCCTGCTGGTCGATGCCGTCGACCGGATTGATCGTGTAGACGCGGATCTTCTTCGACGCCGCGTAGTCGGCCGCCTCCGGCAGTGTGACGATCGGGGATCCGTTCAGCTCGTTGTCGGTGGCGAGGATGATCGAGCGTGCGCGCTGCTGGTCGGCGTGGTCGAAGCGCATCACACAGGAGGCGAGGCCGTCGCCGATGAGCGAGGCGCCCACGCCGTTCATCGTGCCGACCCACTGCTCCGGCACGGCGGTCGAGTAGTCGAAGCCCTTCATCAGGCTGCGCAGGCGCTCTCGGATGAACGCGTAGTCGTCGGTGAGAGGGAAGACCTGCACGGCCGAGCTGTTGAAGATCGTCAGCCCGATGCGCTCGCCCTTGAACCCGTCGGCGAGCTTGTCGAAGATCGACACGATCTCCTTGTCGACATCGGTCATGGATCCGGAGACGTCGAGGCACAGCATGATGTCGCGATTGGTCGACACCGGCTGGATCGTCTTCTGCGCCACCGGTCGCGCCGCGACCACGCCGGCGAGCACCACCGCGAGCATGCCGAGGGCGACGATCCCCGCGAGCGCCGCCTGGCGCCGCCGCACCGCGCGACGGAACGCCGGCAGCGCGCGGATGCGCTCGGCCCGGGCGATCGGGGCGCCGTGGTCCGCGGATCCGCCACCGCGCCCGCGCAGCCCGAGCAGCACGCCGAGCGCGATCGCGAGCAGCAGCGCGCCGGCGATCGCGAGCAGGATCCAGGCGTTCGCTAGTACCACGTCGTCACCACCGTGCGGGCGGCCTCGGCGCCGACGAGCGGGTCGATGGGGGCGGTGCGCCGGAAGATGCTCGGATAGTAATTGCGCCCGATCGCGTCGATGAGCGCGGGGTGCACGCCGAGGCGCACCAGGTCGTCGAGCGCCAGCACCGGCGCCTCGATGCCGCTGTACTCGTTGACGAACCCGCGCACCGTGCGACTGAGATCGAGGTTGGCGCGACGGGCGTCGGTGACCCCCGCGCGGTAATCGGCCTCGATCTGCGCGATCGCCCCGAGGTACTCCTGGCGCAGCACGGTCGCGACGTCGGCGGTGAGCGCCGGCACCGGGACCGGGGAGGCGGCCACCGGGATCGCGCGGCGTGGTCGGGTCAGCACGATCACGAGCCACGCGGCTCCGGCGAGCAGCACGAGCACGCCGATCGCGAGCAGGATCCAGCCCCCGCCGTACTGGGCCGGCGGGTACAGCTCATCGGTGCCGGACATGAGACCTCGCATCCAGCATCGCGAGGAGACCGGCGACCGCCTCGTCCTGTGCGCCGAGGGCGACGTGCGTGATCTCCAGACGCCGCAGCAGCTCCCGCGTGCGCGCGGCGTCGGCGGCGTCGGCCGCCTGCAGCTCGGCGGCGAGCTCGGCGTCGCCCTGCAGGAACTCGGGGATCGCCCAGTGCGAGGCGACGTCGCGACGTGCGCGCTGCGGGACGCGCGGCGACGCGCTGCCCGCGGGGGCGTCGAGCGAGGACGCGGCGCGCGAAGGACCGGCTGGGCGCGCTGCGAGCACCGGATCCGCGTCGTGCAGGGCGATCCAGAGCACGTCGTGCTGCACGCGCAGGCGCCGCAGCAGCCGCTCCGTCTCGTCGGACACCGGGGCGTCGTCGGTGACCACGACGACGATCATGCGCCGGGAGATCGTGCGCGCGACGTACGACAGCAGCGCGTCGCGGTCGCTCGGGACGGAGGCGGCGTCGACCGCGCGGTCGATCTGGCGCAGCGTGTGCTCGAGCGCGGCCTCGCTGCGGCCGATCTCGCGCCGGCGCACCCCGTCGGCGTCGCCGTTCACGAGGCAGAAGTCGTCGCCGTGCCGCAGGGCGAGCAGCCCCAGCACGCCGACCGTGAGGATCGCCAGATCCTTCTTCGGCCGCTCGTCGTGCGCGAGAGCGGCCATCGAGAGCCCGGTGTCGACGACGAAGAGCACGGTGTGCATGCGGGTGGCGAGCGACCGGCGCACGACGGCGGAGCCGAGCCGCGCCGTCGCCTTCCAGTCGATGTCGCGGATCTGGTCGCCGTATTCGTAGGCGCGCAGGTCGTCGAAGTCGAGGCTGTGCCCGCGCAGCAGTGACGCGTGGGCGCCGTCGAGCGCGTGCGTCGACTTGCGCGTCGAGTCGATGAAGAGCTTGCCCTTCACCGGCGTCAGCAGGCTGGCCATGGTGTCCTCCGGTTCCTGAGCCTGTCGAAGGTCAGGGGGTGGGCACGGCGCCGAACACGGCGTCGATGACGTCTTCGCTGCGCACGTTCTCCGCCTCGGCCTCGAAGGTCAGCAGCACGCGGTGGCGCAGCACCAGATGGCGCAGGTTCCGGACGTCCTCGGGGATCACGTATGAACGCCCGGCGAGCAGGGCGAGAGCGCGCGACGCCTGCAGGAACGCGATGGATCCGCGCGGGCTCGCACCGTACTTGATGTACCTGCCGAGGGTCTCGCCGATGTACGGAACCGGGTTCCTGGTGACGTAGACGAGCGAGACGATGTAGTTGCGGATGGCCGGATCCACGTACACCCGCGACGCGATGTCCTGCAGCTGCTCGACCTCGGCGAGCGAGATGGTCGTCTCGGCATGACGGTCGGGATCCAGAGCACCGGAGTCGATGCGCGCGAGCACCTCGAGCTCGTCGGCGGGACTCGGGTACTCGACGATCTCCTTGAGCAGGAAGCGGTCCATCTGCGCCTCGGGCAGCTCGTAGGTGCCCTCCTGCTCGATCGGGTTCTGCGTGGCGATCACGAGGAACGGGCGCGGAACCCTGTGGATCTCGCCGCCGATCGTCGTCTGCCGCTCCTGCATCGCCTCGAGCATCGCCGACTGCGTCTTGGCGCTGGAGCGGTTGATCTCGTCGAGCAGCACGAAATTCGCATGCACCGGACCGAGCACCGTGCGGAAGGATCCGTTCGCGGCGTCGTAGATCTGCGTGCCGGTGATGTCGCTGGGCAGCAGGTCGGGTGTGCACTGGATCCGCTTGAAGTCGGCCTTGACCGTATCGGCGAGGGTGCTCGCGGCGGTGGTCTTGGCCAGACCCGGCACGGACTCGAGGAGGATGTGGCCGCCGGACATGAGCGCCAGCAGCAGGCTGGTGCGGAGGCGCTCCTGGCCCACCATGCGGGCGGAGTAGGCCTTCGACACGATGTCGAGGATCTCCCGGGCGCGGGCCATCTCGGCCTCGGTCGGGGCGGGCTTCGGCTCGGTGGGCACGTCGGGCGTCGCCGGGGCGGTGGACGCCGGCGGGACGGAGGGGGCGGCCGGAGCGGAGGGCGCGGGGGCGGCGCTCGCCGCTCCGGGCACCGGTGCCGTCGGGGCTGCGGGGGGAGCGGAGGGCGCGGCCGTCGCGGCGGCCTGCTCGCGACGCGTGCTCGGTGCGGGCGGCATCGGCGGCGCCGGAGGGATGATCGGGGCGCCGGTGGCCGCGGGCGGAGGCGGCGTCTGCGCGGCGAACGATCCCGCGTCGTTGTTCTGGCTCACGTGCAGCTCCCCCTGGTCCGTGTCGCGCGTCGACCACGCGCACCTCTGCCAGCGTAACCGCCGAGGCCGCGCCCGCCGCCTGTGCGGCATGGGGAGGACTCCCCATGAGACCAGGGGGGAATGGTATTATCGAATTCGATCATAGGGGGTGATGATGGACGCCGAAGCGCTACGGAGGGCGCGCCTGAATGCGGGGCGGAGCCTCTATGACCTCGCCTCCGTGTCGGGCATAGCTGCCAGCAACATCTCGGCCATCGAGCACGGGCGACGCCTTCCGACGATCGGGACGGTCGATCTGATCGCCTCCGCGATGGGTGTCGAGTTCGTGCCGGTTTCCTTGCACGGGCGTGCGACCGTCGCCCGTGCTTCGGCGGAGATCATCATGCAGGAGGAATCTGCCCCTGCCGTCGCGTATCGTACGTTTCTGCAGATCGCCGACGATCTCGCCGCAGTCAATGCGTTCCAGCGCGTGCTGCTTGCGGCCGAGGAACCTCTGCGCACGCGATCTCGATGGGATGACGCCGTTGCGGGGCTTGTCGAATGGCGACTGGGACAGGTCGATGCGCCGCTTCCCGATTGGCTGGCCAGACGAGAAGCGGTCGACCGGGGCTGGTGGCAGCCGCAACGTACCGAGACTCCGCTCGCACTGACCGCCGATCCGGATCATGTCCCGGAGCCACTGCGCCGACGAAGGATCCTCATCGAGGAGGAGGAGTTCGCGAGTCTATGAGCGAGATCCTTCTTTCCCGTGCCGACATCATCGACGCCCTGACCGAACTGGTGAGCGAGTTGAGGGCTGATGGCCGGCGGTCTCACATCCAGATCGTCGGAGGTGCGGCGATCGCATTGACGCTGAATGCGGACCGCCGAGCTACGCGTGACGTCGATGCTCCCGCGACGCCAGCGGAAGCGGTTATCGCGGCTTCGGCTCGCGTCGCGCAGGCGCGGGGCTGGCCTGACGACTGGTTCAACAACGCGGCGGAGCAGTTCGTGCCGGCCGGCTTTGGTCGGGCCGCCGAGTGGCGGACGGTCCATGATGACGGCGTCGTGCGGATCGATGTAGCGTCCCCTGAGATGCTGCTCGCGATGAAGCTGCACGCTGCGCAGCGACGACACCTTCGCGAAGCGGACGATCTCTCGGTTCTTCTCCGGCGGCTCGAAGTGCGCAGCGTGACGGAGGCTGAGGAGACCTACGGCGAGTTCTACCCCGGCGACGAGTTCAGCCCACGGCTCTTTGCTCTCGTCGGGGCGCTGCTCGATGTTCCTGGTGACGCACCACCCCTACCCGATCCGCCGCGCTTCGCTTGAGTCCGGTCGCCGGGGACGCATCTCCGCGGCGCCCGGGCCTCGAACGACGGAATCTCCCACCGCACGGGTTGCTGCCGAGCGCACGGGATACATGCGTCGGCAAGTCATGCACTCCGCAGGTCCCCACTCGACGCCCACGCGGAGCAGAGGCCGGCACCGGGCAGAGGTCGACACCGACACAGCCCGCAACCCCGCCCCCTCCCGTACCCCCGACACCGATACCACGGGGTGACGTGCCGGGCGGTGTGAGGTCGTAGCGTGGATCCGACCGCATTCGACCGCGGAGAGGGGGCGGCATGACCGTCGAGGATCGGCAGGATCGTCGACGTCCGGCGCGCCGCCGGTTCGGGATCCTGGCCCTGCGCGTGGCGCCCGGGCGTGCGAACCTCGCGATCTGGGCCCTCGCGATCGCGTGCGCGCTGGCTCAGCTGGCGGTCGCCGCCTCGTTGGGCGTCACGCTCTACCGGATTCCGCTCGCCGCGGCCCTCATCCTGTCGCTCGTGCAGGCCGCGGCCATCGTGCTCGCGCTGTTCGCGCCCGTGTGGGCGACCCTGCTGGCTCTGATCGCGGGCAATGCGCTCGCCGGGCTGGCCGCAGCGACCCCCGATCAGCCGTGGCCGATCGCCGTGTCCACGATCGTGGCGAACACGCTGGTGTGGATCGGCGTCGCGCTGCGGGCGCGCTGGTGGCTGCCCGCTGCCGGGTGGGCGTTCAGCGTGCTCTCCGCCGTCATGGTCGCCGTCGACGCGCCCGTGAAGGCGGACGACGGCCGTACGATCGCCGACCTCGTCGTCTTCGCGGCCGTCACCCTCGGCGCCGTCCTGGTCGGCGTCGGGATCCGCAACTGGTCGCTGCTGCGTGCGCAGTTGCGGGCCGAGCGTGCGGCGACGGCCGTCGAGCTGGCCCGCCGCGAGGCCGTCGAGGACAAGGCGCGGATCGCCCGCGAACTGCACGACGTCGTCGCGCACGGGATGTCGGCGATCCAGGTGCGCGCCGCGAGCGCGCGCTACCGGATGCCCGAACTTCCGCCCGACGCCGCCGCGGAGTTCGACGAGGTCGCGGCGACGGCGCGGTCGGCGATGAAGGAGATGCGCGTGATCCTCGGGCTCCTCCGCGACGAGGAGGGGGAGGCCGAGCATGCGCCGCAGCCGGGCCTCGCCGACGTCCCCGAGCTGATCGCGCGGGCCGGCGACCTCGGTCCGGTGTCCGAGCGCGGGACGTGGGAGCTCACGGAGCGGGAGCAGCAGGATCCGATCCTGGGCCTCGCCGCGTACCGCGTGGTGCAGGAGGGGTTGAGCAACGTCGCCCGGCACGCCCCGGGCGCCGCCACGGAGGTGGTGTGGACGCAGACGCCGGCAGAGCTCGGGATCCGCGTGCGCAACACGGCCCCGGCGGGGCCTGCCGAACCACGCGTGGACGGGGGCGGGCACGGACTCCGCGGAATGCGCGAGCGGGTGGCGACGATGGGCGGCGCGGTGCACGCGATCGCCCAGGACGACGGCGGATTCGTGCTGCAGGTGCGGATCCCGAGGGAGGAGCGGTCATGACGACGGTGTTGATCGTCGACGATCAGGCGATGCTGCGGGCGGGGTTCGCCGCGATCCTGCAGGCGCAGGACGGGATCGACGTGATCGGGCAGGCGTCCGACGGTGCCGAGGGGGTCGACGAGGCCCGGCGGCTGCGCCCCGAGGTCGTGCTCATGGACGTGCGGATGCCGAACCTGGACGGGATCGAGGCGACCCGGCGGATCCTCGCTGCGGCGGAGCGAGACGGCCGTGCGGCGCCCGCCGTGCTGGTGCTGACCACCTTCGATGCCGACGAGTACGTGCACGAGGCGCTGCAGGCCGGCGCCAGCGGGTTCCTGCTCAAGGACGCCCTGCCCGAGGAGCTCGTGCAGGCCGTGCGGGTGGTCGCGGCCGGGGACGCGCTGCTCGCTCCGCGGATCACCCGGCGGCTGCTGGAGCGGTTCGCAGAGAGCCGGCCCCGGACGAACGGCGCCGAGCTGCGGCTGAAGGGCCTCACGGAGCGCGAGCACGAGATCCTCGTGCTCGTCGGCCGCGGGCTGTCGAACCGCGAGATCGCGACCGACCTGTTCCTCGCCGAGCAGACCGTGAAGACGCACGTCAGCCGTATCTTCGCGAAGCTCGGGCTGCGCGACCGGGTGCAGGCGGTGATCCTCGCCTACGACGCGGGGCTGGTGGCGCCCGCGGGGTGACGCCGCAGGCTCAGCTCGTCTGGGAGACGGCGATGCCGAGCGCCGAGAATCCGACGACGAGGACGAACACGACGATGATCGCCCAGACCAGCAGGATCAGGCTCGAGATGATCACGCCCGTCAGGGCCATGCCCCGGCCCGCAGGCTCTCTGCGCAGACCCGCGATCCCCAGGATCAGCGCCGCGATCGGCACCAGGAACGTGAACCCGAACACGATCGAGACGAGGGCGAGCACCATCGACGCGATGCTCATGCCCTTGGGCTCGGGCGCCGCGAGATAGACGGGCATCGGGTAGTACGACGGACCTCCGGCCGGATTCTGCGCCATCGGATACGGCGGCGGTCCGGGCTGCGGATCCTGCGGATAGGTCATGATTCCCCCTGGTCTGCGTGGTGCGGGTTCCTGCCCCTCCTTCCTAGCGCACCCGGGCGGAACCCGTGCCCGCCGTCGCGAACCTGCGACACCGGGTCAGAGCCCTGCGACACCGGGTCAGAGCAGTGCGGCGACCTTCCGCGCCGTCTCCTTGGCGGATCCGGGGTTCTGGCCCGTGACGAGCTTCCCGTCGGCGACGGCGTACGCGACGAACGGGAGGCGCGCCTTCTCGTAGAGTGCTCCGCGCTTCTTCATCTCCTCCTCGGCGTTGTAGGGGACGAGCTTGTCGACCCCCGCCAGGATCTCCTCCCGCCAGGCGAAGCCGGTGAGGTGCCTGCCCTCGACGAGGAGGCTGCCGTCACTGAGGCGGACATCGAGCAGCCCGCAGTATCCGTGGCACACCGAGGAGACGATCTTGCCCTGCTCCCACAGCTCACGGGTGACGCGCTGCAGGCCCTCGCTGCCGGGGAAGTCATACATCACGGCGTGCCCGCCGGTGAAGAAGATCGCGTCGAAGGCCTCCGTGTCGACCTGCTCAGGGCTGAGGGTGTCCTCGAGCAGGGCCATCCGGGCGGGGTCCTCGTGCCAGGCCTTCGCGACCTTGTCATAGGCGGGGAACTTCAGCGAGCGGGGCTCCAGCGGCACCCGCCCCCCGGCAGGACTCACGAGGGTCTGCTCGAAGCCGTGCTGTTCGAACACCTCCCAGGCGTGGGCGAGTTCGGACAGCCACAGCCCGGTCGGGTGGGTCGGGTCGTCGTAGTGTGCGACGTTGGTGACGACGTGCAGGATGCGGGCGGTCATTCTTCTTCTCCTCGGAGGCTGTCTTCTCGGGTGGTGGGCGGATCAGGATCCGGACGCCGGGACGCTCGCGACAGAACCCGCCGCGAGCAGCGCTCCGATGGTCGCGCGGACCCGCTCGGCGACCTCGTCGAACGGCTCGGGGCGGAGCTTCCCGTCCAGGTGCAGGAAGGCGAGGCCGTGCGCGGCGCTCCACATGCCCGTCGCGATCGCCGGAGACGGGACGCCGGGGAACAGGCGCTCGGTGACGCCGCCGAGCAGGGCGTGCAGTCGCTCGGCGGCCTGGACGCGTTCGCCGTCGGCGGGGTCGCACTCGTTGCCGAACATGAGACGGAACACGGCGGGGCGGCGAAGTGCGAATCCGACATAGGCGACGCCGAGGGCGCTGAGCACGTCGACCGCGGTCGCGTCGTCGGCTAGAGCTGCGAGAGAGTCGGAGAGATCGCCGGTGAGGTCGGTGAAGCCCTCGACGGCCACCGCGGCGTCCAGCGCCGCACGATCGGCGAAGTGCCGGTAGGGCGCCGTCTGAGAGACCCCGGCCCGGCGGGCGACGGCGCGCATCGAGAGCTGCTCGCCGTCCTCCAGGGACGCGATCGCCGCAGTCAGGAGCGCCGCCCGCAGGTCGCCGTGGTGGTAGGACTTCTCGGAAGTTGACACTGAACACTTCCCTCTCTACGATCATGTGTGCAGTGCAAACATAGCGCACGGAAGGCGATGGGACAGGGATGCAGACGATCCTGGGGGCGAATGGTCAGATCGCGATCGAGCTGGCGCGGGAACTGGACCGCGCGGGCGCCGGAGAGCTCCGGCTGGTCAGCCGCACCCCGCGAAAGGTCAACGACGCGGACGACACGCGCAGCGCCGACCTCCTCGACGCCGAGCAGACCGGATCCGCCGTGGCGGGGAGCGAGACCGTCTACTTCACGGCCGGTCTGCCCGCCGACACGGCGCTCTGGGAGGCGCGGTTCCCGACGATGCTCCGCAACGCGCTCGACGCCGCGAAGGCCGCGGGAGCCCGGTTCGCCTACTTCGACAACACCTACATGTATCCGCAGGACGCCCGGGTGCAGACCGAGGACACGCCCTTCGAGCCGGTCGGTCCCAAGGGGCGCGTCCGCGCCGCGATGGCCCGGATGGTGCTCGACGAGATGGAGCGCGGCGACATCCCGGTCCTGATCGCCCGCGCCCCGGAGTTCTACGGCCCGGGTCGCACGCAGAGCGTGACCAACGCCCTGGTGATCGATCGCCTCGCGGCGGGGAAGCGCCCGCTGGTGCCGGTGCGCGACGACCGCAGGCGCTCGTTGATCTGGACCCCGGATGCGAGCCGCGCGCTCGCCCTGCTGGGCCGCACGCCCGATGCGTACGGGCAGACCTGGCACCTGCCCGTCGATCCGCAGCGACCCGCCTACCGAGAGTTCGCCGACCTCGCGGCGCCCGCCTTCGACCGCTCCTCCGGGTACACGGTGGTGCCGGAATGGCTGCTCCGTGCCGGTGGCATGGTGAGCCCGCAGGTGCGCGAGCTGCAGGAGCTCCTGCCGCGCTATCGGCATGACAATCTCTTCGACTCCGGCAAGTTCCTGGCCCGCTTCCCGGAGTTCCCGGTGACGACGTACGCCGAAGGGCTGCGAACGGTCCACGCGGAAGCGGCGTCGCGCCGGGAGAACCGAGCATCGTGATACTCCGGTAGGGGGTGGATCCGGCTCCGCAGCGGGACGCGAAGGCGCAGACCTGCCCGCGACCGTAGGGGAATGGCACTCCTCACCCCCGTTCCCCCCGTCGCCGCGGTCGCGCCCGCGCCGTCCGCTCCGGCCACCCCTGCCGGAGCCCGCCCCGCACGCGACACCGCGGTGGATGCCGTGCGCGCCCTGCTGCTGGGCGTCGTCGTGCTCCTGCACGCCCTCATGGCCGGAGTGAGCGTCGCCGCCGACGGATCCCCGATCCTGCGCAACGCGATGGAGGGCTGGGACGGATTCGCCCCGCTCACCTGGATCCTGCAGATCATGCCGCTGTTCTTCGTGCTGGGCGGCTTCGCCTCGTACACGCAGTGGACGCGGCAGCGGGCGAAGGGCGCGACCGCCGGCGACTACGTGGCCGGGCGTGTGCGCCGGCTGCTGATCCCCGCGGTGGGCGCGATCATCGCTGCCGCCGTGCTGCTCGCGGCGCTCGTCGTCGCCGGGGTGCCGGCGGACGTCGTGGCCACGGCGGGATTCCGGATCGGCCAGCCGTTCTGGTTCCTGGGTGTGTATCTCGGCTGCTCGGCGCTGGTGCCCGTGATGGTGCGACTGCACGAGCGCCACCGCGCGCTGACCTTCGCCGCGCTCGCCGCGGGGGTCGTCGCCGTCGACATCGTGCGCGGTGCGACGGGCGTCACCGCGATCGGCCTGCTGAACATGGCGTTCGTGTGGCTGCTGCTGCAGCAGCTCGGGTTCGCGGTCGCGGACGGATCCCTCGACCGCCTGCGGCGGGGAGCGCTGCTCGCGGTCGCCGGGGTCGCCGCCGGCGCCGCCGCCGTGCTCATCGTCACCGGCGCGGCGCCCGGCGACCTCATCGCGGCCCTGAACCCGCCGATGGCGATCCTCGTGGTCGTGGGCGTCGCGCAGACCGCGGTGTTCCTCGCGCTGCGTCCGCGACTGCGGGCGGCGGTCGCGGGTCCGCGCGCGGCCGCCGTGGTCTCGTGGGTGAACGGCCGGGCGATGACGATCTACTCCTGGCACATGCTCGTCGTGATCGCCCTGGCCGGGATCCTGCTACTCGCGCACGTCGGCCTGCCGGCACCGCTCACCGCCGCCTGGTGGGCGAGCCGACCGCTCTGGTTCGCCGCGGTGCTGGTGGCCGTCGCGCTCGTCGTCGCGGTGACCGGCAGGCGCGAGGCCGCCCGCGAGTCCGCCGCAGCCCGCGCGGGTCGGATGCGGGCGACCGGGGCGACGCTGACCGGAGTCGCGGGGGTGGTGACGATCCTCGTCGGCGGATCCTCTCCCTCGGCATGGGTCGTGGGCGCGGTGCTCGTGCTCGGGGCTCTGCGACTGGCCGGGGGTCGTGCCGGGCGTCTCGCCTAGGGCCGCGCCTGAGCGGGTGGGCGCCGGCGCAGGCGCGTCACGAGCACGCCGAGCAGGCAGAGCGCGCCGCCGAGGAACATGAGCGGCGTCGGCACCTCGCCGAGGATCAGCCACGACAGCAGGATCGCGATCGCGGGCACCACGTAAGTGGTGGCGGAGGTCTGCCCGGCCGTGCTGCGCTGCAGCACGTACGCCCAGGTCGTGAACGCGATCGCGGTCGGGAAGATGCCGAGGTACACCACCCACAGGGTCGCGTCGAGGGGCGCGGTCTGCAGCGCCCCGACGAGGCTGCCGCTCCAGGGCAGCAGCGCCGCGGTGCCGGCCGCCGCACCGAGCCAGGTGAGCGTGGTCGCGTCGGAGCCCTGGCTCAGCAGATGCTTCTGCAGCAGCGTGCAGCCGGCGTACATGACTGCGGCGAGCAGGGCGAGCAGGAGACCGGCGATGTCGAGGGCTCCGCTCTTGGTCGAGGAGTTCAGGCCGATGAGCACGACACCGCCGAAGGCGATCGGCGCCCCGATCAGCAGTGGCTTCGGGAAGCCCTCGCGCAGGAACAGCCCGCTGAAGACGACCACCATGAGCGGTGCCAGGTTGACGACCATCGCCGCGGTGCCGGCGTCGAGGGTGTGCTCGGCGGCGTTGAGTGCGAGGTTGTAGACGCAGAACCAGCCGACGCCCCAGACGGCCACCAGCAGCCAGTGCCGCCGTGGCGGCAGGCGGATCCCGCGGCGCAGCGCGATGACGGTGAGCGCCACGGTCCCGACCGCCATGCGCAGCAGCGCGAGCGCGCCCGGGTCGAAATGCGGGCCGGCGCCGCGGATCCCGATGAACGCCGAGGCCCACAGGACGACCGTGACCACGGCCGCCGTCAGGACGAGGGCCCCGTTGCGGCGCGGCGGGGGGACGAGGGCGCCCGCGCCGTCCGCCGGTTCGCGCTTCGGTCCTGCCGTGGTCTCCGCCATCCTCCGATCGTCGCAGGGGTCGCCGACATCGGTCGAGACCGGCGACAGCCATCGCCCGCCGACATCCCGCCATGCGTCGGCGGCGCGGTCAGATCGCGTCGCGTCGCGCCTGGATCGGTGCGCCCGGGGTGCCGT
Source organism: Microbacterium sp. MMO-10 (assembly GCF_037148715.1). Classification (NCBI taxonomy): domain Bacteria; kingdom Bacillati; phylum Actinomycetota; class Actinomycetes; order Micrococcales; family Microbacteriaceae; genus Microbacterium; species Microbacterium sp. MMO-10. The sequence goes on from NZ_JBBCSV010000001.1 coordinate 885,606, forward strand.
CCGTGTAGACGGCCGTGATGATCGGGTTCCCGATCCCGAGGTCGATCGCCCCGGCGCCGAGGGTGATCGACGCTCGACCGGCCGCGTCGAAGGTGACGGATCCCGCCGCCGCGCCGCCGTACGTGACCGCCGCGGTCGAGCCGGGCTGGCCCGAGAGCATCAGCGTGTAGCTGCTGAGGATCCTGATCCCGAGCAGGTTCACGGTCTGATTCGCGACGATCCCGGTGAAGGCGAGCGGCGCGGGGGCCGGTGGCACCGGCGTCGGCGCGGGCGGCGCCGGGTCCGGCGACGACACCGCGGGGACGGGAGCCGGGGCGGGCGGGGCCTGCGTCGGCGACGCTACGGGACCCTCGTCGGCGGAGGGCGTTCCGGGCGCCGGCGACGCCACGGCGGGGACGGGCGGGGCGCTCGTCGCGGGAGGCGTCGCCGGGGCGGATGTCGCGGCGGGCGCCGGAGGGCCTCCGTTCTCGAGACCGCGCTCGACGAGGGGGTTCGGGGCGGCCGGGGCGGAGATGTCCTGACCGATCGCCGCGGGGCCGTCCGGGGTGCGCAGGAACGAGAGCCCGGTCGCTCCGAGGGCGAGGCAGAGCAGCACCGCTGCTCCGGAGATCCACAGCGCCGTCCGCCGCCGAGGGGGCGCGGTCGCGGCCGGCTCGATCGGGGCGGCGGAGGGAAGAGGCAGGGGCACCGGAAACGGGGAGCCGGGCTTCGCCGGGGGAACGGTCAGCGGTGCGGCGAGCAGAGGCCCCGGCGACGGCTGCGCCGTCTGCTCCTCGCGATGCAGGCGCGCTTCGCGCCGCGTGGCTGCGGCGGGCGCGGCCCGTGGGCCCGCGGGCGGCTGGTCCGTCGGCTCTGTCATCGGTGTCTCCGGCAGCGCTGCTCCCGATCGACACGGCGCGTCGCTGCGGATCTCACCCTATCGGCCGGCCGCCGTCGATGTTCCCCCGTCGCGAACTCGGTCGGATCCGCGCGCTTTGAGCGGGTTCGCCGACGAACAGGCCGAATCGACGGAGTTCGCAGCGGGATCCCGAAGCGAGGGCGAGCACTCAGCGTCAGGCGTTGCCCCGCGGTCATCCGGTGTACGCCTCGGCGAGGGAGGTGCGGCCGACGCGGCGGGCGGGCTGGTGCGTCAGAGGCGGCGCTTCAGCGAGCGGCGCGGCGCTCCTGATCGACCATCGCGGCGAGCTCGGGGAAGCCTCGGGTGACGGTCCGCCACAGCAGTGCCTCGTCGAGGCGGTCATAGTGGTGCACCACGAAGTCCCGATGCCGCGCCGCCGCTCGCCACTCCGATCGCCGGAAACGCTCCGGATCGGCGTGGATCAGCCGCTTCGCGAGATCGCCCACGCGGTTCGACAGCGCTTCGAACGCCAACGGCAACGCCGGATCCGCATGGAAGTCCTCTTCCCCGCGTTCGGCGAGGGCCGCGGCCCGGTCGAGGATCAGCGCCAGGTCTTCGAGCCAGCGGCCGATCCGCTCGTCGTCGTTCACAGCGGAACGGCCTCGGCGAGGATCCGGGCGTCGCGCGTCGCGTCGACCGAGGTGCTCGGCAGCGCGGTGACGGGCACGCCGAGCACCGTCTCCGCATCGAGCTCGAACTGCGCGATGTCGAACAGGGTGGCGTCGGCGTCGGGGGTGACGAGCAGGTCGACATCGCTCCCCGCCCGTTGCTCGCCGCGCGCGACCGAACCGAACACGCGCACCTCTCGAAGATGCGCGACGTGGGCCAACCGCTCGAGCACGGATCCGTACCGCCGCAGCTCTGCGAGGTCGATGCTGCGCGATTGCGGATCCAGATGCAGGAAGCGCTCGTAGGAAAGCAGCACCGCCTCCGGACGCCGGTGCGCGCCGATCACCACGGGATCGGCGTCGGGGTCGTCGCGGAAGGCCGCCAGGGCACGCGAGAGGCCGATGCGGGCGTCGGCCACCGAGCTGACATCCATCATTCCTCCTTGTACATCTCCCTGTACAAGTATTGGACTCCGAGGCGTTCGGATCAACAGCGGATCCGCCGCGCAACGCGGCCCGGACCCCCTCCGATAGACTGGCCCCGCCCGATCGGGCCAGCTCATCCGCCGGTGCAATCCCGGCGAAAAGCACGGCGGCCACCGGCCGCACCCAAGGGGGATGCACCCATGCCAGGAATCGTGATCGTCGGCGTCCAGTGGGGCGACGAGGGCAAGGGCAAGGCCACCGACCTGCTCGGCGAGCGCACCGACTGGGTCGTCAAGTTCAACGGCGGCAACAACGCCGGACACACGGTGGTCGTCGGCGACGAGAAGTACGCCCTGCACCTGCTGCCCTCGGGCATCCTCTCGCCCGGCGTCACCCCGGTCATCGGCAACGGCGTCGTGATCGACCTCGAGGTGCTGTTCCACGAGCTCGAGGCGCTCGGATCCCGCGGCATCGACACGTCCCGGCTGAAGGTGAGCGCCAACGCGCACATCATCACCCAGTACCACCGCACCCTCGACAAGGTCACCGAGCGCTTCCTCGGCAAGCGGATGATCGGCACCACCGGCCGCGGCATCGGCCCGGCCTACGCCGACAAGATCAACCGCGTCGGGATCCGCGTGCAGGACCTCTTCGACGAGAACATCCTGCGGCAGAAGGTCGAGGGGGCCCTCGACCAGAAGAACCACCTGCTGGTGAAGGTCTTCAACCGCCGCGCCATCGCCGTTGACGAGATCGTGGACGACCTGCTCTCCTATGCGGAGCGGCTGCGTCCGATGGTCGCCGACACCGGGCACCTGCTCGACGACGCCCTGCAGCGCGGCGAGGTCGTCGTGTTCGAGGGCGGCCAGGCCACCATGCTCGACGTCGACCACGGCACGTATCCGTTCGTGACCTCGTCGTCGGCCACCGCGGGCGGCGCCTCGACGGGATCCGGCGTCGGTCCCGGTCGCCTGGACCGGATCGTCGGCATCGTCAAGGCGTACACGACGCGGGTCGGATCCGGTCCGTTCCCCACCGAGCTCTTCGACGAGCAGGGCGACTGGCTGCGCGCGCGCGGCTTCGAGTTCGGCACCACGACCGGGCGTCCGCGCCGCGTCGGCTGGTACGACGCCCCCATCACGCGGTACGCGACGCGCGTGAACGGCATAACCGACCTCGTGCTCACCAAGCTCGACATCCTCGACGGACTCGACCAGATCCCCGTGTGCGTCGCCTACGACGTCGACGGCGTGCGCTTCGACGACGTGCCCGTGAACCAGAGCGACTTCCACCACGCGAAGCCGATCCTGGAGTACTTCCCGGGCTGGCAGGAGGACATCTCCTCCGCGCGCACGTTCGAGGAGCTGCCGAAGAACGCCCAGGACTACGTGCTCGCCCTGGAGAAGATGTCCGGCACGCGCATCTCGGTGATCGGCGTCGGCCCCGAGCGCGACCAGGTCGTCGTCCGGCACGACCTCGTCGACTGACACCCCCGGGACGGACGGCGTGCCGAGCGCACGGAAGGCTGCCGAATGCACGGGTTATCGGAGTGAACGACCCGTGCACTCGACAGCATCGGGTGCACTCGACGAGAGAGTGAGGGTGCGATGACGCGATTCTGGGTCGGCGGCTACGGCGTCGACATGGAGGGACCGGCTGACGGCATCGGGCTGCTCGCCGTCGATGAGGGACACGGTCCGACGACGCTCGCCTACCGCGGTGCGGTGGCGCCCGCCCCATCGCCGTCCTGGCTCGCACAGCATCCGACCCTCGACGTGGTCTACGCGGCGCTCGAGGGATCCGGCGAGGTCGCCGCATTCGCGCGGACCGGTGAGAGCGCCCTGCGCCCGGTCGGTCGTCCGGTGGCGGCCGGGCAGTACGTGTGCCATCTGGCGGTCGCCCCCGACGGACGGTTCCTCGTCGCGAGCTGCTACGGCGACGGCCGCGTGGTGCGGATCGGGCTCGACGCCGACGGCGGGCTGGTGCCGGCGGCGCGCGACAGGGCGGCCGAACTGCGCGCGGCCCTGTTCGGCGAGGATCCGGACGAGGCGTCCGGCGAGGGCGGTGGCGATCCGGCGGCCGCCGTCGACCCCTACGCCTCGGATCCGAACCGCCTCGACCCGAACGGCGACCCCCGGGTCTCGCACGCCCACGCCGCCGCGTTCCTGCCCGACGGGCGGGTCGCGACGACCGACCTCGGCTACGACCTCGTGCGGATCTGGCGTCCGGCGGCGTCCGGGCTGGCGCTCGACCACGAGGTCGTGCTGCCCCGGGGATCCGGCCCGCGGCACATGGTCGCGCATCCGAGCGGGCACCTGCACGTCGTCACCGAGTACTCGTGCGAGCTTTTCACGCTGGCCGCCGACCGCGAGGGTCGCTGGGGGCTGATCGCCGCGACCGCGGTCTCGGCGATCGCGACGCCCGGACACGACTATCCGTCCGAGCTCAGCCGCTCCCGCGACGGCGAGACCCTGTACGCCGGGGTGCGCGGCAGCAACACGATCGCGGCGCTCCGGGTGCGCGGATCCGGCGAGCGGGTCGAGCCCCTCGCGCTCGCCGACGCCGGCGTCGACTGGCCCCGCCACCACCTCGTGCACGACGGCGCGCTGCTCGTCGCGGGACAGCGCTCGGACGAGATCAGCGTGCTCGACCTCGATGAGCGCACCGGGGCCCCGGGCCGAATCCGGCACCGCACTCCGGCCCCGGCGCCGACGCACCTGCTGCTCGCGCGCTGAGGCCGGATCCGTCGGCCGACCCGCCGTCTTGGAGGATCGGCCGGCGGATGGCACAGTGAGTTCCCACGGCGATCCCGCGGTGATGCGGGGCAGGAGGGGAACGGATGCTGATCACGCTGACGTATGCGCCGGAGCCCGACGCGGGGGTCGATGCGACGGTCCTCGGCCACCTCCTGCACAAGCACCCCGCGAAGGTGCAGTCGTTCACGGCACCCGTCGGGGACATCCAGGTGTTCTACCCGGAGGCGACGTCCGAGCGGTGCACCGTGGCCGTCCTGCTCGAGGTGGATCCGGTCGGACTCGTGCGCAGCAAGCGGTTCCGCGGCGACGCCGGCGCTCTCGACCACTACGTCAACGATCGCCCGTACGTGGCATCGAGCATGCTCGCGGTGGCACTCGGCACGGTCTTCCGCACGGCGATGACCGGTCGCAGCGACAGTTATCCGGAGCTGGCGGCCGCGCCCCTCCCGCTCCGGGTCGAGATCCCGGTCGTCTCGACACGCGGCGATGAGGACGACCTGGTGCGCCGCGTCTTCGAGCCGTGCGGCTGGACCGTGTCCGAGCAGCGGATCCCGCTCGATGAGGAGCACCAGGACTGGGGGCCGTCGCGGTACAGCGGTGTGACGCTGACCGGTCGTGTGCGGCTCGCGGACGCACTGCGGCAACTCTATGTGCTGCTGCCCGTGCTCGACGATGCCAAGCACTACTGGGTGGGCGACGACGAAGTCGGCAAGCTCGAGCGCGCGGGCGAGGGCTGGCTCACGGCGCATCCGGAGCGCGACGTGATCACCCGGCGCTACCTGCTGCACCAGCGTTCGCTCGTCGCGGCGGCGGAGGGCGAAGGATCCGCGGTGTCGAGCGCCCCCTCGGATGCAGCCGCACCACTGCGCGTGCTGCGTGCCGACGCCGTCCTCGACGCGCTGCACGACACAGGCGCCGCGCGGGTCGTGGACATGGGCTGCGGTCCTGGCGCACTGCTCGTGCGGTTGGCGAAGGACCGTTCGTTCACCCGCATCGTCGGGGTCGACGTCGACGCGCGGTCGCTGGAACGCGCGGCCATGGCTCTGCGCCTGGACCAGGCCTCGGACGCCGAACGAGCCCGGATCGAGCTGCTGCACGGATCCGTCGTCTACCGGGACGAGCGCCTGCGCGACCACGACGCGGTGGTGCTCATGGAGGTCGTCGAACACGTCGACCCGTCCCGGCTCGGCGCTCTTGAGGACGCGGTCTTCGCCGGTGCCGCCCCGCCGACCGTGGTGGTGACCACCCCGAACTCGGAGCACAATGTGCTGTTCCCCGCGCTCGCCGCGGGCTCCTTCCGCCATGACGACCACCGGTTCGAGTGGGCCAGGGAGCAGTTCCGCGCGTGGGCGGATGAGGTCGCGGCGCGCCAGGGCTACACGGTCGAGCTGCGCCCCGTCGGCATCGAGCACCCTGAGCACGGCGCCCCCACCCAGCTCGCCCTGTTCCGGAAGGCGGACGCATCCGTGCCTCAGACTCCGTCGAATCGGGCCGCGTCGCCCGGAACTCCACTGACCCCCACCGGATCGACGGGGTTCGCGCACGGACAAGACGCTCAGGCCGTATCCGGGAGGAGGACCGCATGACCGAGCTCGACATCCCCGCGCTGTCTCTCGTCGTGCTCGTCGGCGCCTCCGGATCCGGCAAGTCGACCTTCGCGCGCACGCACTTCGGGCCCTTCGAGACGCTGTCGAGCGATGTGTTTCGCGGGCTGGTATCGAACGACGAGTCCGACCAGTCCGCAACGGCGGCGGCCTTCGATGCGCTGCAGCACGTCGCGGCCCAGCGTCTGGACCGCGGCCTGCTGACCGTGATCGACGCGACGAGCGTGCAGCCGGATGCGCGTCGCCGGCTCGTCGAGCTCGCGAAGGCGCACGACGTGCTGCCCGTCGCGATCGTGTTCGATCTGCCCGAGGCGCTGAGCGTCTCCCGCAACGCCGAGCGCCTGGATCGCTCGATCCCCGCAGGCGTGGTCAAGCGGCAGAGCGATCAGCTGCGCCGCGGCCTGCGCCACCTTGCGAAGGAGGGCTTCCGCAAGGTGCATGTGCTGCGCTCTGCGGAGGAGGTGGAGGCCGCCACGATCGTGCGCACCCGACTGCTCAACGATCGATCCGACGAGCACGGACCCTTCGACGCGATCGGAGATGTGCACGGCTGCCTCCGGGAGCTCGAGGCGTTGCTGGCCCGCCTCGGCTACGAGCTGATCCGGGACGAGGACGGCCGCGCGATCGACGCTCGGCATCCGCAAGGCCGCCGGGTCGTGTTCCTCGGGGACCTCGTCGACCGCGGCCCCGACGTCGTGGGAGTGCTGCGGCTTGCGATGGGCATGGTCGGGTCGGGCCAGGCGCTCGCCGTCGCGGGCAACCACGAGGCCAAGCTCGTGCGCGCCCTGCGCGGCGACAGGGTCACGGTCTCCCATGGCCTCGAACAGACCCTCGCTCAGCTCTCGGCGGAGCCCGAGGAGTTCCGCGAGCGGGTCGCCCGGTTCTGCTACGACCTGGTCTCGCACCTCGTGCTGGACGAGGGGCGGCTGGTGGTGGCGCACGCGGGGCTCAAGGAGCAGTATCACGGGCGCGCCTCGGGGCGGGTCAGGGCGTTCGCGCTCTACGGCGACACCACGGGGGAGACCGACGAGTTCGGGCTGCCCGTGCGCCTGCCCTGGGCGAACGACTACCGCGGCATGGCGACGGTGCTCTACGGGCACACTCCGGTGCCGACCGTCGAGTGGGTCAACAACACCGCGTGCCTCGACACCGGCTGCGTGTTCGGCGGGGCGCTCACGGCGCTGCGGTACCCGGAGCGCGAGGTGGTCTCGGTGCCGGCCGAGCGCGTCTGGTACGAGCCGGTGCGTCCGCTCGTGCCCGTCGTGCCGGAGCGCTCGCCCGGAGTGCTCGACCTCGCCGATGTGCGGGGCAAGCTCATCGTCGAGACGAGCCTGCACGGGCGGGTGGGCATCCGCGAGGAGCAGACGGCCGGGGGCCTCGAGACGATGAGCCGATGGGCGATCGACCCGCGCTGGCTGATCCATCTGCCGCCGACCATGTCGCCGCCGAACAGCTCCGCGCGCGAGGGATACCTCGAGCATCCCGACGAGGCGTTCGCGTACTTCCGCGACCACGGCGTGACCGATCTGATCTGCGAGGAGAAGCACATGGGGTCGCGGGCGATCGTGCTCGTCGCGCGCGATCCCTCTCGGTTCGATGCGCCCGAGGGGTGGCGCGGAGCGATCCACACCCGGACCGGCCGATCCTTCTTCGCCGCCGACGCCGAGAAGTCGACGCTCGCCCGGCTCGACACGGCGATGCAGGACGCCGGCCTCTGGGACGAGCTCGGTGCGGACTGGATCCAGCTCGATGGCGAGATCCTTCCGTGGTCGCTCAAGACCGGAGCGCTCATCCGCGAGCTGTATGCGTCGGTGGGTGCGGCCGGCGTGGCCGCAACGACCGCGGCATCCCAGGTGCTCGCGCGGGCGTACGCGTCGGGGGTGGATGTCGGCGCACTCCGTGCCCGGATCGAGCCCCGGATGGACGACGCCGGGCGGTTCCGAGACGCGTACCGCCGCTACGTCGGGGATCCGGACCGGGTGCGGTTCGCGCCGTTCCAGGTGCTGGCCGCCGGGGAGCGCACCTTCGAACAGGCGGATCATGGCTGGCATCTCGGGATCGCGGACCGCCTCGCGGCGGCGGCGGAGGACCTCGTGGCGACCACGGCACGGCGGCGCGTCGATCTGAAGGACGAGGGATCCCTCGCCGCCGCGGTCGAGTGGTGGGAGCAGCTCACCGGTCGTGGGGGCGAGGGAATGGTCGTGAAGCCGTTCGGGAACGCGACGCGCACCGGCAAGGGGCTGGTGCAGCCCGGCATCAAGGTGCGCGGGCGCGAGTACCTGCGCATCATCTACGGTCCCGACTACACCGACCAGGCGAACCTCGCCCGGCTGCGCGATCGGGACACCGGCCGCAAGCGCTCGCTCGCCGCACGGGAGTACGCGCTCGGCATCGAGGCCCTGCAGCGGTTCACCGCGGGCGAACCGCTCTGGCGCGTGCATCAGGCGGTGTTCGGGGTGCTCGCGCTGGAGTCCGACCCGATCGACCCGCGGCTGTGACGGCCGCCGCGTCGCCGATCCCGAGGGGCGACGGCGCCGCACCCGCCAGGCCCTATCCTGAGACGCAGCGGCGCCGGACGGGCTCCGCAGTGCAGTGACGCGAGGTCAGGGGGGCGACATGGCCGAGGGACGATCGACTCCGGTGCCGGGCACACCCGATGCCGTCGCCGGCACGCCGGACGGCGGGCATGACTTCACGACCGCGGGAGGATCCGCGGGCCCGGCCAACGCGACCGCATACGACCACGCCGCGCTCCACGCCCTCGTGCCGCAGGCACCGGCTCCCCGGCGTCGACGTCGGGCCGTGCTGGCCTGGTCGCTGTCGGTCGCCGGAGTGCTGCTGCTCGCGGGTCTCGCCACGGTGCTGCAGCTCACCGCGAACCTCGGCTACGACCAGGCGCGCACGGGGCTGGCCTCTGCGGTGTCGACGCAGAGCGACGAGGCGACGCACAACGATCGCGTCCGCGCCGTCGACGACGAGTCGGCCCGCGCCGCCGACACGCTGCTGGCGGTGACCGATCCGGCACTCGTCAGCGACGCGGACCGCGCCGCCCTCACGGCAGCGCGGGACCGGGCGCAGAAGGCGTCGGCCGCGGCCATGTCGCTCAGCGCGACACCGGTGCCGGAACCCGGCGCCAAGCCGTTCTGGTTCTGGGAGCTGTATGCGCGCACCGCGCGGCTCGACGCGGATTCGCGGGCGATGCGCACGCTGGGCTCGGCGCTCGGCCGTTCGTCCGAGGAGCTCGGATCCGCGACGAGTGCGCTCGACAAGACCGGGGTGGCGGTGGCCAACGCGGCGGGCGGCCTCGCGGCCCAGATCGAGAACGACAACCGGCCCTCGCCGAACGCGGGCGTCCTGGCGATGCGCGACCTCGCCGCGAAGCTGGTCGCGACCACCTCGTTCGACGAGGAGGTGGCCCAGGGCTTCCGCGACTACGCGGCGAGCATCCAGAAGGTGCGGGACGGGCACGCCGCGACGCTCGCCGCGGAAGCCGGCCCGCTTCAGGGGGCGCGCCAGGAGATCGAGGACTTCGCGCGCGGGCTCGCGCCGGGCGTGCTGCTCGACTTCGAGTGGGCGGACCGGGTGAACGACCTCGGCGGCGACAACGGCTATCTCTCCGGTGAGACGGTCTGGCCCACCACCTGGGGGCAGTACGCGACCATCCGGCTGTCGAACTCGGTCGCCGAGGACTGGCCGGGCCCCTCGAGCCACGCGCTCGTCGCGCACGAGGTCGGGCACGCGATCACGACGAAGTGCTGGGGGATGTACGACACCACCAACTCGCAGACCGTCGAGGCCTGGGCGACCGCGTGGGCGATCAGCATGGGTTTCACCGACGAGGGCAACGGCACCCAGGCCTACGGACCCCCTCCCCAGGAGCTCATCGACAAGGCGGCCGCCTGCCGCTGAGCCGTGACGCCCGGACCCGTGCGACCTAGACTCGCGCTATGACCCCTCCGCCTTCGGCGTCCGTCGGCCAGGTCGTGGTGCTGCTCCCGCGCTGGCCGGATCCCGTCCCGCCGGCCGATCTCCCGATCCGAGGCGCGATGCGGCCGGGCGCCCGCGCGGTGTATGTGGTGCTCCTCCTGCTCGCGACCGCCGTCGGTGCGGGGACGCTCATCCCGCTCTGGACCACGCCGACCCCCGGGGTGTGGTTCTCGGTGCTGTTCACCGCGTTCATCGCCGCACTCGTCGTGGTGCTCTGGTTCGTCTTCGCCGGGGCGCTGGCGCAGAACGCACTGAGGGTGCGAGCGCTCGCCTGCTGGCGTCAAGCGTCCGGACGCATCGAACGCGTCGACGGCACGGTCGTCGCGCGCACGGTCTCGACGATCGAGGACGGCGGAGTCGACCGTTTCGAGCTCGCCGTCGAGACGGCGACGGGGGTGTCGTCGGCCGTCTGGGAGCGCCCCACCGCACGATCCCGGATGCTCCTGCAGACGGAGGTGCCGGGGGTGGGCGCGACGGTGCGCGTGTGGCGCATCCGGGGCGCAGGCCCCGAGGATCCGCTGGTCGTAGAGGCGCTGGATCCGTCGGTGGTCGCCGCCGGACAGGGGGCGGGATCCTGACGATCCCGTAAGAATGCGACGCCCGTGCCACCCGGGTCTGGGAGGGTGGGACGGACCCGTCCCGACGAAGCACGACGAACGGAGCGCAGATGACCGACGAATACGACCTGATCGTGCTGGGCGGCGGCCCGGTGGGGGAGAACGTGGCCGACCGGGCCGTCCAGGCGGGACTCACCGCCGTGATCGTGGAGGGCGAGCTGGTCGGGGGCGAGTGCTCGTACTGGGCCTGCATGCCCTCCAAGGCGCTGCTGCGCTCGCCGCAGGCGCTGCGCGCGGCCCGGCACGTCGGCGGCGCGGCCGAGGCGGTCACCGGCGAGCTCGACGTGCGTGCGGTGCTCGACCGGCGCGACTCCTTCACGAGCCACTGGCAGGACGACGGCCAGGTCGCCTGGCTCGACTCGGCCGGAATCGACCTCGTCCGCGGGCACGGGCGCCTGAGCGGGGAGCGGAAGGTCACCGTCACCGCGCCCGACGGCGGCGTGCGCACCCTCACCGCCCGTCATGCCGTGGCGGTCAGCACCGGATCCGATGCCGCGATCCCGCCGATCCCGGGACTTCACGAGGCGAATCCGTGGACCAGCCGCGAGGCCACGAGCGCCGAGGAGATCCCGGCTTCGCTCGTCGTCATCGGCGGCGGCGTGGTCGCCGTCGAGATGGCCACGGCGTATGCGTCGCTCGGCGCGGAGGTCACGGTGCTCGCCCGCAGCGGGCTGCTCGGATCCGTCGAGCCGTTCGCCGCCGGACTCGTCGCCGAGGGCCTGCGTGCGCTCGGCGTCGACGTGCGCACGGGCGTCGTGACGAAGAGCGTCGCCCGGGATGCCGACGGGGTCACGGTGAGCACGGACGGCGGCGACGTGCGCGCCGCCGAGATCCTCGTCGCCACCGGTCGCACGCCGCGCTCGGGCGACATCGGCCTGGAGACGGTGGGCCTGCCGGCGGGCCGATGGATCCGCACCGACGACACCCTGTGCGTGCCCGGCGTCGACTGGCTGTACGCGGTCGGCGACATCAACGGCCGCGTGCTGCTCACTCATCAGGGCAAGTACCAGGCGCGCGCGGCGGGCGACGTGATCGCCGCCCGCGCGAAGGGCGAGCCCGTCGACGACGCGCGCTGGGGGCGGCACGTCGCGACGGCGGACCACGCCGCGGTGCCGCAGGTCGTGTTCTCGGAGCCGGAGGTCGCGGCCGTGGGCCTCACCGCCGCGGCTGCCCGTGAGGCGGGGCACCGCGTCCGCGAGGTCGAGGTCGAATTCTCCTCGGTCGCCGGCGCGTCGCTGCACGCCGACGGCTATCAGGGCCGAGCGCACATGGTCGTGGACGAGGACCGGCAGGTGCTGCTCGGGGTGACCCTGGCCGGATCCGATGTCGCGGAGCTCATCCACGCCGCGACGATCGCGGTCGTCGGCGAGGTTCCGCTCTCGCGGCTCTGGCATGCGGTGCCGTCGTATCCGACGATGAGCGAGGTGTGGCTGCGCCTCCTGGAGGCCTACGGCCGGGCGTCTGCCTGAGCCCCGGATCCGGCGCCGGGAATCCGGAACGCGACGTGGCTGTTCCCGATGTCGGAGGCTTGGCCTACTGTCGGAAGGGCGCCGCGGCGCCGCACGCCGAGAAGAACGTGTCGCATCGATTCCCGAGGAGGGACGAGCATGCAAGCAGTATTCGAAAGACGGATCATCGCCAACGCGGATGACTCCGACGTGGTGATCATCGAGGGCAACCGGTACTTCCCGCCCACCTCGATCACCGAGGGCGTGCTGCAGGAGAGCCCGACGCCGTACACCTGTCCGTGGAAGGGCGAGTGCCAGTACTACTCGCTGCGCGTGAACGAGCAGGAGCACAAGGATCTGGCGTGGGCGTATCCGCACCCCTACCCGACCGCGATCGAGCGGGTCGGGGTCGACTTCTCGGGCTACGTCGCGTTCGACCGCACCGTGGAGATCCGCGAGGGCGACGTGCCGCAGGAAGGATCCCTCCCCTGAGGGCGCGCGGCCGATGATCGAGTTCCGCTCCGTCACCAAGACGTTCCCCGACGGCACCCGCGCGGTCGATGACTTCAGCCTCGTCATCCCGGCCCGTCAGACGACCGTGCTCGTGGGCTCGTCGGGCTCCGGCAAGACCACCCTGCTGCGCATGATCAACCGCATGGTCGAGCCGACCTCGGGGGCCGTCGAGATCGACGGCGTGAGCGTTCTGGACGGGGATCCCGTGGCGCTGCGCCGGCGCATCGGCTACGTGATGCAGAACTCGGGACTGCTGCCGCACTTCAGCGTGATCGACAACATCGCCACGGTGCTGCGTCTGAACGGCGTCGCCCGGCGCGAGGCGCATGAGCGCGCACGCGAGCTGCTCGACACGGTCGGGCTCGATCAGGCGCTCGCGGAGCGCTACCCGAGCCAGCTCTCCGGCGGGCAGCAGCAGCGCGTCGGGGTGGCCCGAGGGCTCGCCGCCGACCCGAACATCCTGCTCATGGACGAGCCGTTCGGCGCCGTCGACCCGATCGTGCGCACCGAGCTGCAGCAGGAGCTGCTGCGTCTGCAGCGCGAGCTCGGCAAGACGGTCGTCTTCGTCACGCACGACATCGACGAGGCGCTGCTGCTCGGCGACCGGATCGTGATCCTCGACAGGGCCGCGCGCATCGTGCAGCAGGGCACCCCGGACGAGATCCTCACGGCGCCCGCGGACGAGTTCGTCGCGGCGTTCATCGGCGCGGACCGCGGTCGGCGCGCACTGCACCTCAAGCAGACGCCGCACGGCACGGTCGTCGTCGACGCCGACGGGCGGGCGCAGGGAACCCTCGTGCAGTCGCCCGCCGACCTCCTCGACGCCCATCCGCCGCGCGCGACCGACGAGGTCGACTGACATGACCTGGATCATCGACAACCTCGGGCTCATCGTGGGCCTCGCCGCCGTGCACCTGCAGCAGAGCGTGATCGCGCTCGTGCTCGGGGTCGTCGTCTCGGTGCCGCTGGGATGGATCGCCTGGCGCTACCGGCTGGTGCGCGGGCCCGTGATCGTGCTCACCGGCCTCCTCTACACGATCCCCTCCCTGGCGCTGCTCATCCTGCTGCCGGCGCTGCTGGGCTACTCCGCGATCAGTCCCACGAACCTCGTCGTCGCCCTGACGATCTACAACATCGCGATCCTGGTGCGGGCGGTCGCCGACGGGCTCGACTCGGTCGACGCCGACGTGCGCCGGGCCGCGACCGCCATGGGCTACGGTTCCGGACGGCGGTTCTGGACGGTCGATCTCCCGCTCGCGGGCCCCGTCATCCTGGCGGGTGTGCGCGTCGCCGCGGTCTCGACGATCGCGCTCGCGACCGTCGGCATCCTCGTCGGCGTGCAGAACCTCGGCTATCTCTTCACGAACGGGCTCGACCGACGCCTCATCGAAGAGGTCTTCGCCGGCGTCCTCGCCGTGATCGTCCTGGCGCTCGTCGTCGACCTGCTGCTCGTGCTGATCGGCCGGCTGGTGATGCCGTGGCAGCGGGCCGCCGCAAAGCGCCGCGGGCGCGTCGCCTCCTCCGCGCTCGGCGCCTCCGCTGGGGTCGACGGCGAGGTCCTCGCCGAGGAGGTCGCCGCATGAACCTCTTCGTGGACGCGATCCGCTGGCTGCTCGACCCCGAGCAATGGACCGGATCCTACGCACTGCCGGTGCTGCTCGGGCAGCATCTCTTCTACACGCTCGCCTCGGTGCTGGTCGCCGCCGTGATCGCGGTGCCCGCGGGCTGGGTCATCGGGCACACCGGGCGAGGGCGCGAGATCGCCGTGGCGATCTCCGGCGCCGCGCGGGCGATCCCCTCGTTCGGACTGCTGATCCTGCTCGTGCTGCTGTTCGGCGTGCTGCAGGTGCCTGCCGCGGCTCTCGTGACCTTCGTGCTGCTCGCGATCCCCTCGCTGCTCGCCGGGGCCTACACCGGCATCGAGGCGATCGACCCGCGCGTGGTCGACGCCGCGAAGGCGATGGGGATGACGCCGTGGCAGGTGTTCTGGAGGGTCGAGTTCCCGCTCGGGCTGCCCCTGCTCATCGGCGGTCTGCGCGCCGCGACCCTGCAGGTCATCGCGACCGTGACGATCGCGGCCTGGGTGAACCTCGGCGGCCTCGGCTACCCGATCATCCAGGGCATCCCGCTCGGCCGGTTCGACCAGGTGCTCGCCGGGGCGCTCCTCGTCGCGGCGCTCGCGCTGATCGCCGACCTGTTGTTCGCCATCGCCCAGCGGGCCGCCGTGCCGGCGGGCGTCCGCGCCGGCGACGCACGCTCCGGAGACGAACCCCGCGGGCGGAGCGCCCTGCGCGCCGCCCGCACCTGACCTGCATCGACCCTCACCACAGCACGGACTCCCCACCGAAGAGAGGCACACCATGTTCACCGCCCGCATCACCCGCATCGCCGCCGCTGCGTCGGTCGCGGTCGCCGCGGCCCTGGCGCTCAGCGCCTGCGGCTCCAGCAACCCGCTCGACAAGCCCACCGAGACGAACGGATCCGGATCCTCCGACACGATCGTCATCGGGTCCCAGGCCTACTACTCCAACGAGATCATCGCCGAGATCTACGCGCAGGCCCTCGAGAAGGACGGCATGAAGGTCGATCGCAAGTTCAACATCGGCCAGCGCGACGCCTACATGCCCGACGTGAAGTCGGGGGCGATCAGCCTGTTCCCGGAGTACACCGGCAACCTGCTGGAGTACCTGGGCGGCAAGGCCGACACGAACAGCTCGGACGACGTCTACGCCGCGCTGAAGAAGGCGCTGCCGTCGGGGCTCACCGCCCTGGACTACGCCAAGGCCGCCGACCAGGACACCTACACGGTGACGAAGGCCAATGCCGACAAGTACGGTCTGGAGTCGATCGGCGACCTGTCGAAGATGCCCGCGCCGGTCACCGTCGGCGCCGCGCCGGAGTTCGAGAAGCGCCCCTACGGCCCTGCCGCGGCGAAGACCGACTACGGCGTGGATCTCGCGTTCTCCGCGACCGGCCAGACCACGCTCGAGGCACTGCAGGCCGGCACCGTGCAGGTGGCGGACATCTACTCGGCGGATCCGGCTTTCGCCAAGGGCGACCTCGTCGCGCTGAAGGATCCGAAGAACCTCATCCTGCCGTCGAACGTCGTGCCGATCGTGAGCGCGAGCGTCGCCGACAAGGTCTCGAAGGCGATCAACGCCGTCAGCGCGAAGCTCACGACGGACGAGCTGGTCAAGCTCAACGTCCAGAGCACGGCCGACAAGAAGCAGGCCACCGACATCGCCAAGGCGTGGCTCAAGGAGCAGGGCCTGAGCTGAGCTCCGGCCTCGGACGAGGACGGCCCCGGGAGCGGATCCCGGGGCCGTCCTGCGTCCGGGATCGCGGAGCGCCGCGGCCGCGTGCCGCGTACAGTGGCGGACGTGACCGCTCCGAGCCTGGACCATCTGCGCACGTTCGTCACGGTGCACCGGGTGGGATCGCTCACCCGTGCGGCGCACCTGCTCGGGCTCTCGCAGGCGACCGTCTCCGCGCATGTGCAGGCGCTCGAAGCCGTCGTGGGATTCCCCGTGTTCGAACGCGGGCGAGCCGGCGTGACGACGACGGCCAAGGGCCTCGAGCTGGCGCGACGCGTGGCCGCGCACGTCGACGCGATCGAGGATGCGTTGCTGTCGCCGGCTCTGGGCGGCGACCCGGTGCGCACGGTGCATGTCGGCGGCGCCGCGGAGATCCTCTCGGTGAAGGTCGTGCCGCGCCTCGCTGAACTGCTCGCCGCCGCGGGCGGGCCGCTCCGCCTCACCTTCGGGCTCCCCCCGGACCTTCTCGACGCGCTCGTCGGCGGCGCGCTCGATCTCGTGGTGAGCGCGGTTCCGCCGGGGCGCGAGGGTGTCACGGCGGAACCGTTCTATGACGAGGAGTTCGTCCTCGTGGCCGCTCGTTCCTGGGCGGGCGGAATCCCTGAGGACGTGCCGGTCGTCGCGTACGCGGAGAACCTGCCGATCATCCGTCGGTACTGGCGCAGCGTCTTCGACGGTCCTCCCTCCGGACTGCGGGTCGCGGCGGTGATCCCTGACCTCCGCGGGATCCGTCGCGCGGTGCTCGACGGCATCGGGATGTCGGTGCTGCCCCGCTACCTCGTCGACGAGGACCTGGAGGACGGTGCGCTCATCGCGCTGGACGAGCCGCAGGTCGCTCCACTGAACACGCTGTACCTCGCCACCAGGAGCGGAGAAGCGCAGCGCATCCCGGAGGTCGCCGCGGTCGCCGCGGCCCTGCGGCGGATCATCGCCTGAGGTCCCCGGAATCCCGATCGGTGGGTTCGATCATCCGATGGGGGCGTGCCGCTGATGCGGAGGAGCATGGACGTGTCGAAAGGACCCACATGTCGAAGATCCTCATGGCCGTGACCGCGGCCGATTCCCTCACCCTCGCCGACGGGACGGCGCACCCCACCGGATTCTGGGCGGAGGAGCTCGTCGTCGCGCACCGGGAACTCACCCGCGCCGGTCATGACGTCCTCATCGCCACGCCCGGTGGACGCCCCGCGCCGGTCGACCCCGGATCGCTGAATGCCGACGTCGTCGGCGACGCGACGCGGGTCGAGGAGTTCCGGGCCTACCTGGAGACGATCCGGGCCGACCTAGAGGCGCCCGCCGCTCTCGGCGACATCGTCGCCACCGACTTCGCCGCCGTCGTGCTTCCGGGAGGCCACGGTCCGATGGCCGACCTCGCCTTCGACGAGGATCTCGGGCGTCTCCTGGTCGCCGCCGATGCTGCGCAGCTGCTCATCGCGCCGTTCTGCCACGGGCCGGCGGGGTTGCTCAGCGCGACGGCGCCCGACGGCCGGTTCGCCTTCTCGGGTCGCACCCTCACGGTCTTCACCGACGAGGAGGAGACCACCGGCGGGCTCGGCGAGAACACCCCGTGGTTCGTGGCGACGACGCTGCGCGACCGCGGTGCGACCGTGGAGGGCGGCGCCCCCTGGAGCTCGCACGTCGTGCGGGACGGCAACCTCATCAGCGGTCAGAACCCGCAGTCCAGCCACGCGGTCGCACAGACGCTGCTCGAGGCGCTGAACGCCTGAGCCCGAGCCGCGGATCCCGCGAGACACCGCTTCTCGCATGAGATCTGGCGCCAGGCGTGGCATCTCATGCAGGATCGCGGGTCTCGCGGGACCTGGTTCAGCTCTGCGGCGCGAGGTGCCGGGCGAAGAACCTCCCGGCGTCCTCGCCGGCGTGGGCCGGGACACCGGTGTGCCCGCCGAGGTTGGCCTGCAGCGTCTTCTCGGCGGATCCGAACGCGTCGAACACGTCGAGCGAGCGCTGCCGGTCGTTGCCCTCGTCGTCCCACTGCAGCAGCACGTGCAGCGGGATCGTGACGGCGCGGGCCTCGTCGAACATGCTCAGCGGCACGTAGCTGCCGGCGAACAGGCCGGCGGCGACGATGCGCGGCTCGACCCGGGCGAGCCGGATGCCGATCGCGAGCACGCCGCCCGAGTAGGCGACCGGTCCGCCGATCTCGGGCAGGGCGAGCAGCGCGTCGAGGGCCGCCTGCCATTCGGGAACGGTCCGTTCGACGAGGGGCAGCACGAGCCGGTCGATGACGTCCTCGCCGGGCCGTTCGCCGGCGTCGAGCGCCCGCATCAGGTCGGCGCGGGCGCCCTGGAGCTCGGGCAGCGCGGGCCGCGCACCGTTGCCGGGCATCTCGAGCGCGACCGAGGCGAAGCCGAGATCGGCGGAGGCGCGGGCGCGGCCGTCCAGACGCGGGCGCATCCGGTCGAGCCCGGGCCCGCTCGGGTAGCCGAGGAGGATCAGCGGGACCGGGTGCTCGGCGGAGGCGGATCCCGGCAGCCAGAGCACGCCGGGGATCCCGTCCAGCGTGAAGTCGCGCTCGACGATGTCGTCGTCGCGCTGCCGCAGGGCGGTGAAGGTCAGTTCAGAGGTGGAGTTCATGGTCGTGCCTTTCGGGAGTGCGCATGCAGGGCGCTCCCGGACGACCTATCGTCCGACCGTGACCCCGATCAGGAGCACCCACGTCGATTCGTTCATGGGGACCACCTCCTGTTCTCGTGCCAGCACGGCGTAGGCGACAGTAGCACCTCGTCCGCTGTCCGTCGAGCCCCGTCGCGCGGGATCGGATCCCGCCCGGTGGATCCGATCCGCGATCCGTGCCGACCCGAGCGGGACCCCGTCGGCCTCAGGCGAGCGCGCTCATCACGTGCTTGATGCGCGTGTAGTCGTCGAAGCCGTACTGGGACAGGTCCTTGCCGTAGCCGGAGTGCTTGAAGCCGCCGTGGGGCATGTCCGACACGAACGGGATGTGCGTGTTGATCCAGACGCAGCCGAAGTCGAGGTCGCGGGAGAAGCGCAGCGATCGGGTGTGATCGGTCGTCCATACCGACGCCGCCAGTGCGTAGGGGACGTCGTTCGCGAAGGCGAGCGCCTCGTCGTCCTCCTCGAAGGACTGCACGGTGAGCACCGGTCCGAAGATCTCGTTCTGCACGGCCTCGTCGTCCTGACGCATGCCCGAGACGATCGTCGGCTCGAAGAAGTAGCCGGTGTCGCCCTGCCGCTTGCCGCCGGTCTCGATCACCGCGTGCGCGGGCAGGCGGTCGACGAAGCCCTGCACCTGCGCGAGCTGCGCCGCGCTCGACAGCGGGCCGAAGAACACGCCGTCCTCGTGCGGAGCGCCGGTGCGGGCATGCGTGCGCACCCGCTCGACGAGCGCCTTCACCAGCTCGTCGTGAACCGACGCGTGCACGACGACGCGGGTCGCGGCGGTGCAGTCCTGACCGGCGTTGAAGAAGGCGCCGGTGACGATGCCCTCCGCGGCCTTGGCGATGGAGGCATCGGCGAAGACGATGGCCGGCGCCTTGCCGCCGAGCTCGAGGTGCACGCGCTTGACGTCGGCCGCCGCCGACTCGGCGACCGCCATGCCCGCTCGCACGGATCCCGTGATCGCGACCATCTGCGGCGTCTTGTGCGCGACGAGGGCAGCCCCGGTGGTGCGATCGCCGAGCACGACGTTGAGCGTGCCGGCGGGCGTGTGCTCCGCGACGATCTCGGCGAGCAGCAGGGTGGTGAGCGGGGTCGACTCCGCGGGCTTGAGCACGACCGTGTTGCCCGCCGCCAGCGCGGGGGCGATCTTCCACACGGCCATGTTGAGCGGGTAGTTCCACGGCGTGACCTGGCCGATCACGCCGATCGGCTCGCGCCGCACGTAGGAGGTGTGCCCGGCCATGTACTCCGCGGCGGCGCGGCCCTCCAGGCTCCGCGCGGCCCCGGCGAAGAAGCGCAGCTGGTCGACGGACTGGTCGATCTCGTCGGCCACGAGGTTCGCGCGGGGCTTGCCCGTGTCCTGCGACTCCAGGTCGGCGAACTCCTCGGCGCGTGCGGCCATCGCGTCCGCGATCCGGAACAGCGCCAGCTGCCGCTGGGCCGGGGTGGTGTCGCGCCAGAGGGGGAAGGCGGCGGCCGCGGCGGCGTAGGCGGCGTCGATGTCGCTCTGATCCGAGATCGGCGCCTGGCCGTAGACCTGCTCGGTGACGGGGTCGATGAGGTCCATGCGGCCCTCACCGTGGGCGGCGACGAGGCGGCCGCCGATGAAATTCTGCAACAGTGCGGCTTCAGACAGGGTGCTCTGCATGGTGAACAGAATAGGACAGGATCAACGAAATCGGAAGGAAAAAGGATCCGAATCTGCGAAATCAGTTGCGTTGATAGTCTGAGAGTGTCAAAATCGTCATATGAGCGAGAAGCCGAAGGTGCCGGTGCTGGACGACGTCTCGAAGCGGATCATCGAACTGCTCCAGGAGGACGGCCGTCGACCCTACGCCGAGATCGGACGTGCGGTCGGTCTCAGTGAAGCAGCTGTTCGCCAGCGCGTACAGCGACTCACCGATAGCGGCGTGGTGCAGATCGTCGCCGTCACGGATCCTCGACAGCTCGGCTTCTCCCGGATGGCGATGCTGGGCATCCGCGTCGACGGCGATCCCCGTGTCGCGGCAGAGGCGATCGCGAATATTCCGGAGATCGCATATGTCAATGTCACTCTCGGATCCTTCGACATCCTCGCCGAGGCCATCTGCGAGAGCGATGAGGATCTGCTCGAGCTGATCGCGACGCAGATCCGCACCATCGAGGGCGTCTCGCACACCGAGTGCTTCCTCTATGCAGGGCTCCACAAGGACCTCTACAACTGGGGCACGCGCTGATCCGCTGAGCCTGCCCGCTCTCCCGAACCCGGCCGCACCGCGGCATCCGGGGCGCTGCGGCGCGCCCCGGCGAAAGACCCCCCACCTCCTCCCGGACAAGGAACCATCATGGGAACGACCGTCTTCGAACGACGGCAGCCGAGCGCTTCGGTCATCGAGCGCTCCCTCGAGAACACCGCGCACGCGGCCTTCTGGCTCGACGACGTCGAGCGCACCGCCTACCCTGCCCTGTCGGGCGAGGTGCGCGCCGATCTCGCGATCGTCGGTGGCGGCTACGCCGGACTGTGGACGGCGATCCGCGCCAAGGAGCGCGACCCGCAGCGCCGCGTCGTGCTGCTCGAGGCGAACCGGGTCGGATGGGCGGCCTCGGGCCGCAACGGCGGGTTCTGCGAGGCGAGCCTCACGCACGGCGAGGAGAACGGGCACAACCGCTGGCCCGACGAGATGGAGACGCTCGAGCGGCTCGGACTCGAGAACCTCGACGGGATCCAGGAGACCGTCGAGCGCTACGGCATGGACGTCGACTGGGAGCGCACCGGCCAGCTGGCAGTGGCCGTCGAGCGGCACCAGGTCGCCTGGATGGAGGGAAACGGGTTCCTCGACCAGACGGCCGTGCAGGCCGAGGTCGCCTCGCCTACCTACCTCGCCGGATCCTGGGACCGTGAGGGGTGCGCGATGGTGCACCCCGCGAAGCTCGCCTTCGAGCTCGCCCGGGTGGCCGCCGAGCTCGGCGTGCAGATCTTCGAGCGCACCCGCGTCACCGGCCTCAGCGGAAAGGGCGTGCAGACGGTGACCGCGGAGAACGGCACCGTCGTCGCGGACCAGGTCGCCCTCGCGACCAACGTGTTCCCGTCGCTGCTCAAGCGCAACCGGCTGATGACCGTGCCCGTCTACGACTACGCGCTGATGACCGAGCCGCTGACGGCGGAGCAGTACGAGGCGATCGGCTGGAAGAACCGCCAGGGTCTCGCCGACAGCGCGAACCAGTTCCACTACTACCGGCTGAGCGCCGACAACCGGATCCTGTTCGGCGGCTACGACGCGGTCTACCACTTCGGGGGCAAGGTGCGCGAGGAGTACGAGGAGCGCCCGGAGAGCTACCGCAAGCTGGCGTCGCACTTCTTCACCACGTTCCCGCAGCTGGAGGGGCTGCGCTTCACCCACCGCTGGGCCGGCGCGATCGACTCCTGCAGCCGGTTCTGCGCCTTCTTCGGAACCGCGCGAGGCGGCCGTGTCGCCTACGCGACCGGGTTCACCGGGCTGGGCGTCGGCGCGACGCGCTTCGCGGCCGACGTGATGCTCGACCAGCTCGCCGGGCTCGACACCGAGCGCACCCGCCTCAAGATGGTGCGGGAGAAGCCGATCCCGTTCCCGCCCGAGCCGGCGGCGTCGATCGGCGTGAACCTCGTGCGCGCGGCGATGAACCAGGCCGACCACAACCAGGGGCGCCGCAACCTGTTCCTCAAGGCGCTCGACGCCGTCGGCATGGGGTTCGATTCGTGACCGCGCTGCCGGCCGCCGGAACCGCGGTCGCCGACCTCGGCCTCGCACATGCGCCGCTGCCCGCGGACGAGGTCGTGGCCGGGTCGCCGACCACGGCGATCGTCGTGCTCGACGACACGGGCGACCGCGAGATCGGGATCTGGGAGATGACCCCCGGCACCGCGACCGACACCGAGACCGACGAGCTGTTCGTCGTGCTCTCCGGCCGGGCGACGATCGCCTTCGACGAGCCGTCTCTGCCGTCGCTGGAGGTGGGCCCCGGATCCGTCGTCCGTCTCGCCGAGGGCATGCGCACCACCTGGACCGTGATGGAGACGCTGCGCAAGGTCTACATCGCCTGACGCTCTGCGAGGCCTTTCCGGGCGACGGATCCGGGAATATGATCAGCGCGGGGAACTCATTCGCGCGCCCGAGCGGCGCGGCGTTGTGCTGGGCCGACGCGAGGATGACCACACCCCGGAGCTGGGGCTCATCATGTTCGAGAAACTCATGGCGACGGCCGTCCTTCCGGCGACGGATCTCGATCGCGCCAAGCGCTGGTGGCACGACGTGCTCGACCGGGATCCGGTCGAGGTCGATGTCGAGTCCGGGAATGTGTTCTACGACGTCGGCGGCACCGTCGTGCTGGTGTACCTCACCGGTTTCGCCGGCACCGCGCAGAACACCGCGCTCAACCTCGTGACAGACGACATCGAGCGCGACGCGGCGGCGCTGCGCGCCCGCGGGGTCGAGTTCCACGAGTACGACTTCCCCGGGCTGAAGACCGTCGACGGCATCGCCGATCTGGGGGACGAGCGCGCCGCGTGGTTCAGCGACAGCGAGGAGAACATCATCGCGCTCGGCCAGCCCTCGCCCGAGATGGTGGAGCGGGTGATGGGCGGCGGGCACCCGGCCGGCTGAAGCCGGCGCGCACAACTCAGGCTGCATGGATCCGGTGGTGCGACGTACGGCCGGAATCGACACGGATCGCGGGTCCTGGCCTGAATTGTGCAGGGGGCTGCCGTGCAGGTTGCCGGGTGCCGGGGTGGCCCGCGCTGGCTGCCGCGCTGGTGCCGGGGCGGCCGATCAGCGCCCGTGGGCGAGCAGCGCCAGGTGCAGCGCGGACAGGGTCTCTCCGTCGTCGAGGTCGGCGCCGAGCAGGTCGGCGATCAGGGTGAGGCGCTGGTAGAACACCGAGCGCGACAGGTGCGATGCGGCCGCGGCGGCGGTGCGGTTGCCCGGATGCGCGACGATCGCGCGCAGCACCCGGAGCAGGTCGCCGTCGGTCGCGTCGTCGTGCCGGATGAGCGGGCCGAGCAGGCGCGCGCTGTGCTCCTGCAGGCGATGGTCGCCGCTGAGCTCGGCGGCGAGGCGCGCGAGCGGCCGATCGGCGACGCGCAGCAGCTCCCCCGGCGCGGCCTGCCCGGCCAGCCGGCGCACCACGGGGATCGCCGCGAGCAGCTCGCCGGTCGAGGCGCAGGGGTCGCCGACGGCGCCGGATCCGAGTTCCGCGAGCAGGGACTCCGGGATCCGCGATCCGGCCGCGAGTGAGACGAGCAGGATCCGCTCCTCGCCGATGTCGGCGCTCAGGGTGCGGACGTCGCCGCCGCCGGCGCGGCCGGCCGGGTCCGCGGTGCGGACGGTCGGAACCGTGCCGCGACCGCCCGGAACCGCGCCGCGGCCGGTCGGATCCGCGCCGCGACCGCCCGGAAGCGCGGTGCGACCGGTCGGATCCGCGCTGCGACCGGTCGGATCCGCACTGCGCCCCAACGGGTCCGTCACGATCTGCACAGACGGTGCCGATCGGCGCGGGTTCACGTCGGATCCGTGTGCCGATCGTCCCATCGTGTGCCGATCGTCGCGCGCCGCCGTGGTCGTCTCGCGGCGGACCACGGCGACGTGCAGCGCGCGCCCGCGCAGGGGGAACCCGGATGCCTCCAGCCGGGCCTCGATGTCGGCGACCGTCGTGTACCGCTCGCCGAGCACGGCCGCGATCAGTCCCTCCGCGCGCAGCCGTGACCACGCGCCCTCGCCGTCGGCGAGGCGGGACAGGGCCAGCGCGGTCGCCGCCTGCTCCAGCACGGTCGCGCGGCCCGCAGGATGCGGCGGCCCCGGCAGGGCCACGAGCTCGCCCCAGCGGGTGCCGCGCGCCGCGACCGGCACCCGGGTCCACTCCGGATCCAGGCGCCGCGACCGCGAGATCCAGCTCGCGAGCACCTCCGCCTCGAGGCGGTCCGCGGCGTCGGCGAACACGACCTCGTGCGCCAGGTCCTCCAGCACGACGGGAGCGCCGAGCGCCCGCGCTGTCTCGCGCACCACGATCTCGACCGGAGCGCCGCGCAGGCTCAGCCCGGTGAACAGCTCGTGCAGGCGCTGCCGTTCCTGGAGCGCCTCGACCTGGCCGGCGATGATCCGGCGGTGCACCTCTTCCGTGACCGTGACGAACTTCACCTCGCGGTCCAGGGTCACCAGGGCGAGGTCGCGGGTGCGGCATGCGGCTACGAGCGCCGGGGGCACCACGGCGAACCGGGTGCCGAGCTCCAGCACGATCCCCGCCAGCCCCGCGTCGGCCAGCTCGTCGGCGAGCCGGATCAGTGCATCCGCGCCGCCCGGCCAGCCGGCACCCGTGGTGAGCAGCAGCTCTCCGCCGTCGAGCAGCGCGGCGACGCGCTCGCTGTCGGAGACATGCACCCAGCGCACCGGCACGTCGACGGATCCGGCCAGCACCTCCGGGATCCCCGCCTGCAGCGAGGCGACCTCGAGGGCGTCGGCGACGGTCGGGAGACCAGGCTCGAATGCCTCCGGACGATCTGTCCGATCAGCGACGAAGTCCAGACGATCTGCAGGCATGGATCCATCCTCTCCGCTGTGAGCATGGGAGGACAAGCCCGCGGACGCCGTCGATCAGAGTGTCCGAACCCCCACCCCGAGGAGCACAGCGTGACCCTGATCCGCCACTTCATCAACGGCGCAGAGGCCGGCGAGACCGAGCGCACCGGACCGGTCTACAACCCGGCCACCGGCGAGGCCCACCGCACCGTCGCCTTCGCGAGCGTCGCCGAGGTCGAGCAGGCGATCGCCGCGGCCAAGGCCGCCGGCCCCGCGTGGCGCGCGACCAGTCTCATCAAGCGCGCCGACGTGTTCTTCCGCCTGCGCCAGATCCTCGCCGAGCGCACGCCCGAGCTCGCCGCCATCGTCACGAGCGAGCACGGCAAGGTGCTCTCCGATGCTGCCGGCGAGGTCTCGCGCGGCATCGAGAACGTCGAGTTCGCCGCCGGTCTCGTGCACCTGCTCAAGGGCGAGCACTCCGAGCAGGTCGCGCGCGGCGTCGACGTGCACTCGGTCAAGCAGCCGGTCGGCGTCGTCGCCTGCATCACCCCGTTCAACTTCCCGGTCATGGTGCCGCTGTGGATGGTCGCCTCGGCGATCGCGTGCGGCAACACGGTCGTGCTCAAGCCCAGCGAGAAGGACCCGTCCGCGGCGATCTGGCTCGCCAAGGCGTTCCAGGAGGCGGGGCTTCCCGACGGCGTGCTCAACGTCGTCAACGGCGACAAGGTCGCGGTCGACACCCTGCTCGACTCGCCCGACGTCAAGGCCGTCAGCTTCGTCGGATCCACCCCGATCGCGAAGTCGATCTACGAGCGCGCCTCCGCGAACGGCAAGCGCGTGCAGGCCCTCGGCGGCGCCAAGAACCACATGGTCGTCATGCCCGACGCCGACATCGACGGCGCCGCGGCCGCCGCGGTCTCCGCCGCCTACGGATCCGCCGGCGAGCGCTGCATGGCCGTCTCGGTGCTCGTCGCCGTGGGCGATGTCGCGGAGCCCCTCATCGCGTCGATCACCGAGAAGGTGCAGAACCTGCGCATCGGCGACGGCACGGACGCGGCGAGCGAGATGGGTCCGCTGGTCACCCGCGAGCACCGCGACCGCGTGGAGGGCTACGTCACGGGAGCCGCCGCCGAGGGCGCCACCGTGCTCATCGACGGCACGCAGCGGATCGCCGCGGGCGAGCGTCTCGATGAGAACGGCTTCTTCACCGGGATCAGCCTCATCGACCACGTCAAGCCCGGCATGAAGCTGTACGAGGACGAGATCTTCGGTCCGGTGCTCTCGGTCGTCCGCGTGGGCAGCTACGCGGAAGCGGTCGAGCTCATCAACGCGCACCAGTTCGGCAACGGCACCGCCATCTTCACCCGCGACGGCGGCACCGCCCGCGAGTTCGAGTTCGACATCGAGGTCGGCATGGTCGGCGTCAACGTGCCGATCCCCGTCCCGATCGGCGCGTTCTCGTTCGGCGGCTGGAAGGCCTCGCTGTTCGGCGATTCGCACATCTACGGACCCGAGTCGATCCACTTCTACACGCGCTCCAAGGTCGTCACCACGCGCTGGCCCGACCACACGCCGGCGCAGGTCGACCTCGGCTTCCCGAGCAACCACTGACGCGGAAGGATCCCGATCATGACCGTCACCACCGACGCCGCGCGCCTGATCGACCGTCACGGCGAGGCGCACGCGCTCCCCGCCGCCGAGGCCGAGGCGCAGGTGCGCGCCGACGACCGCGCGCACGTGTTCCACTCCTGGAGCGCGCAAGCGCTCATCGACCCGGTGCCCGTCGCCGCGGGCGAGGGATCCACGTTCTGGGACTACCAGGGCAACGCCTACCTCGACTTCTCCAGCCAGCTGGTGAACCTGAACCTGGGGCACCAGCAGCCCGACCTCGTCGCCGCGATCCAGCAGCAGGCCGGCCGGCTCGCGACGATCCAGCCGTCGATGGCGAACGACGTGCGCGGCGAACTGGCCCGGCTCATCGCCGAGGTCGCACCCGAGGGCATGGAGAAGGTGTTCTTCACCAACGGCGGCGCCGACGCCAACGAGTACGCGGTGCGCATGGCGCGCACCGTGACCGGGCGCCGCAAGGTGCTGTCGATGTACCGCAGCTATCACGGCTCCACCGCGACGGCGATCTCGATGACCGGCGATCCGCGGCGCTGGGCGAACGACACCGTCGACAACGGCACCGTGCGCTTCTTCGGTCCGTACCTGTACCGCTCGGCGTTCCACTCCGAGACCCTGGAGCAGGAGTCGCAGCGCGCGCTCGAGCACCTCGAGCAGACGATCCAGCTCGAGGGCCCGACGACGATCGCCGCGATCATCATCGAGACGGTCGTGGGCACCAACGGCGTGCTCGTGCCGCCGCCCGGTTACCTGCAGGGCGTGCGCGACCTGTGCGACCGGTACGGCATCGTCTACATCGCCGACGAGGTCATGGTCGGGTTCGGTCGCCTGGGCGAGTGGTTCGGCGTCGACGCGTTCGACGCGAAGCCCGACCTCATCACCTTCGCCAAGGGCGTGAACTCGGGCTACGTCCCGCTCGGCGGCGTCGTGATCTCCGACCGGATCGCCTCCGCGTTCGACACGGTGCCGTTCGCCGGCGGACTCACCTACTCCGGGCACCCGCTGGCCTGCGCCGCGGGCGTCGCGACCTTCGAGGTGTTCCGCCGCGACGGGATCCTGGACCGCGTGCGCGACCTCGGGTCCCGCATCGTGGAGCCGACCCTGCAGGGATGGCGGGAGAAGCACCCGAGCGTGGGCGAGGTGCGTGGCCAGGGCCTGTTCTGGGCGGTCGAGCTCGTGCGCTCGAAGGAGACGCGCGAGCCGCTCGTGCCGTTCAACGCGGCAGGAGCCGATGCGGCGCCGATGGGCGCCTTCGTCGCCGCCGCGAAGAAGGGCGGGGTGTGGCCGTTCGTGCACTTCAACCGCACGCACATCGCCCCGCCGCTGGTGATCACCGAGGACGAGCTCGTGCGCGGCCTCTCCGCGATCGACGCCGCTCTCGACGTCGCGGACGGGTACACCGTCTGAGGCCCGACCGGATTCAGGCCGGATCGGTCCATGCCGGAGGGGGAGCCGCGGAAATCCGCGGCTCCCCCTCCGCATTGCGGCCGTCCGGCCTGAATACGGTCGGCCTGGCGCGCGGGAGTGCTGCCCGCCGCGGCGCCCGGTTCCGGGGCGACGACGCTCAGACCGCGACGGGATCCGGCATCGCGGCCCGGTCGACGCGCCAGCCGTCGTCCACGCGCCGCACGGTCGAGACCGACAGGTTCTCGGGGCCGATCGTGAGATGCGAGAGGTCGGCGCCGAGCCCGTGCAGCAGCGTCAGGATCGTGATGCCGCTCGTCACCACGAGCACTTCGGATCCGGCTCCCGCGACGTCGTGCAGCGCCTCGGTCGCGCGCCGGGCCACGTCGGCGGGGGATTCGGCGAGCGGATCCTGCTCGGCGAGGGCGTCGAGCGTCGCGAAGAACGGATTGTCCGCTGCGACGTGCGCCTGCATGAGCCGGACGAACCTGCGGGCGCGGACCGCCTCGAGCCCGCCGAAGCACAGCTCGCGCCAGCGCGGATCCGAACTCGCCTGCAGGCCGGATCCGGCCGCGTCGAGCAGTCGCGCCGCGGTCTCGCGATGCCGGATGCCGTCGCCCGAGAAGGCCGCGTCGAACCGGATCCCGGCGGCGGCGAAGTCGAGACCCCGGGCCGCGGCCTGATCCCGGCCGAGGGGGGTGAGCGGCGCGTCGGACCAGCCCTGCATCCGCTCCGCCGCGTTCAGCATGCTCTGTCCGTGCCGGACCACCCAGATGCGCGTCATGGATCCAGCCTATGAGCGCGTGCGGGACTCAGACCGACGGCCACCACGCCGGGTCGGTCTCGTCGCCCGGTCCGTTCCGGTCGCCACGACGACACTTCCTGCGACGGGAGCAGAGGCGTTCTGCGACGGGAGCGCGGGAGCACCCGGGCGTGCAGGGTCCGGCTCAGGCCGGGAGCAGCTCGGCGACGAGCGCCTCGATCCGGCGGCGGATCTCGTCGCGGATCGGCCGCACCGCGTCGATGCCCTGGCCGGCGGGGTCGTCGAGCTTCCAGTCCTCGTAGCGCTTGCCGGGGAAGAACGGGCAGGCGTCGCCGCAGCCCATCGTGATGACGACGTCGGAATCCTGCACGGCCTCGGTCGTGAGGACCTTCGGCTGCTCGGCGGCGATGTCGATGCCGACCTCGGCCATCGCGGCGACGGCCACGGGGTTGATCTCGTCGGCGGGCAGGGAGCCGGCGGAGCGGACCTGGATCCGGTCTCCGGCGATGGCGTGCAGGAAGCCGGCGGCCATCTGCGAACGGCCCGCGTTGTGCACGCAGACGAACAGGACGGCGGGGGCGGTTTCGGCGGTCATGCGTCTCCTCGGATTCCGGGTTCAGCCTACGGCGACCGGGCGGGCGCCGATCTGCAGGACGGGGGCGGCGCAGCAGCCGTCGGCGGTGCCGTCGAAGTCGCCGGATCCTCCGCACACGCCGGTGCTCGGGAGGACGAGCTCGTTGCGGGCCGCGGCCTCGTGGTCGCCGACGAGGTGGGCGACGACGCTGCGGACCTGCTCGTAGCCGGTGAGGGCGAGGAAGGTCGGCGCGCGGCCGTAGCTCTTCGCCCCGACGATGAAGAACCCGGGCTCCGGCTGCGCGAGCTCGCGCGCACCCGTCGCGCCGACGGATCCGCAGGAGTGGATGTTCGGGTCGATCTCCGCGGCGATGCCGGACACCGCCTCGAGTGCGGGGTCGAGGGAGATCCGCAGCTCGGACAGGAACGCGGTGTCGGGACGGAACCCGGTGAGGGCGAAGACGTGGCCGGCACCCGGGATCTCCCGACCGTCGTCCGCCACGACCGAGACTCCCTCGGGGTGAGGGCGGAGCTCGGCGACGCGGAACCCGGTGACCACCTCGACCAGGCCCTTCTCCATCGCCCGCCGCGCCCGGATCCCGAGGGCGGCGCGCTCGGGCAGTCCGTCGCCCGCGCCTCCGCCGAACACCGAGCCCGTGCTGCCGCGCCGCAGCACCCAGGTCACCCGCGTGCCCGGCGCTGTGCGGGCCAGTTCCGTCAGTCGCAGCACCGCGTGGGCGGCGGAATTGCCCGCGCCCACGACGACCACGTGCGTCCCCGCGTGCGACGAGACGTCGTGCGGGATGCGGTACGAGACGCGGTCGCCCGCGGCGCGCTCGCCGAGTGCGGGAAGGCCGTCGGCGCCGGCCGGGTTCGGCTGCGACCAGGTGCCGCTCGCGTCGATCACGGCCCGTGCGGAGAGGCGACCCTCGCCGCCGTCGGCGTCGAGCGTGTGCACGAGGAACGGCGCCTCGGCGCGACCCGAGTCGACCACGAGGTCGCGTCCGGCGCGGGTGATGCCCGTCACGGTCAGGCCGGTGCGGACGCGGTCGCCCAGCGCTGCGGCGAGAGGCGCGAGGTAGCGGTCGATCCACTCGTCGCCGGTCGGGTACCCGGAGTCCGGCGCGACCCAGCCGGTGCGCTCCAGCAGGCGCTGCGCCGCGCCGTCGACGAGCTCGGGCCAGCCGGAGAAGAGCCGCACCTGACCCCATTCCGCCACTGCGGCGGCGACGGAGGCGCCGCGCTCGAGCACGACCACCTCCTGTCCGCGCTCGACGAGATGCGCGGCGGCGGCGAGCCCCTGCGGGCCGGCGCCCACGACGACGACGGGCGGTTCGGACATCGGTACTCCTCGGCTCGGCGCTTATCCATTGAAAGACTTCAATACGACTACCGTCGGACATCTATCGATGTTTGTCAATACGTGAAAGACTGCGTGCATGACGCTCCCCGTGACCATCGAGACCGACGCCTGCTGCGCCACCGCGCGTGAGCCCCGCGTCGGAGCGGAGGAGGCCGAGCGGATCGCGCGGGTGTTCAAGGCGCTGGGGGATCCGACGCGCGTCAAGCTGCTGTCGCTCATCGCGGGTGGCGAGGGGGGCGAGGCGTGCATCTGCGACCTGACCGCGCCGGTCGGGCTCTCCCAGGGGACCGTGTCGCACCACATGAAGCTGCTCGCCGAGGCCGGGCTCGTCACCCGCGAGCAGCGCGGGCGGTGGGCCTACTTCGCGATCGCCGAGGGCGCGCTGGACGGCGCTGCCGCCTCGCTGCGGGCGCTCTGAGGCGCGGCTGAGGGCGCGGTCGGGGCGAGTCTCGGCCTCGGCAGGGCCCGACTAGACCCGGGCGTCCTGCCGGGGGATCCACACCTGCTTGATGATGATGAGGATCGACGCCGTCACGGGCACCGCGATGAGCGCCCCGAGCAGTCCGAGCAGAGTGCCGCCGACGAGGGCGCCGATCACCACGAGCGAGCCGGGGAT
Organism: Microbacterium sp. MMO-10; assembly: GCF_037148715.1. Classification (NCBI taxonomy): domain Bacteria; kingdom Bacillati; phylum Actinomycetota; class Actinomycetes; order Micrococcales; family Microbacteriaceae; genus Microbacterium; species Microbacterium sp. MMO-10. The sequence continues at coordinate 917,289 of NZ_JBBCSV010000001.1, forward strand.
CGCGATCGCCTTGCTCATCACCCGCGGGGTGATGACGTACGCCTCGACCTGCATGTAGACGACGTAGACCGCCGCGAAGATGAGCGCCATGACCGGCGAGCTGAACAGGGCGATGCCGGTGCCGATGATCCAGAAGAGCACGGATCCGACGAGCGGGATCAGCGTGATGAGGAACGCGACGGTCGCCATGAGGGGCGGGAACGGCAGCCCGAGCACGAGGTACAGCACGAACACGATCACCGCGTTGATGAAGGCGAGGCCGACCATGCCCATCACGTAGCCGCCGACCGATTCGGTGATCTGCTCGGTGATGCGGTCGACGCTGCGGCGGTCTCGCGCGGGAGCGAGACGGAGGAGCCCGGACTTCATCGAGGGCAGGGTGGCGAGGAAGTAGAGGGTCAGCACGAGCACGATCAGCCCGCCCGAGATGCCCGTCGCGATGCCGGTGGCGATGCCCGTGCCGATCTGCAGCGCGCCGCCGCCGATCTGCGCGATCCGGGTCGGGTCGCTGAGGAACTTCTGCACCTCGGTGACCAGGTCGTTCAGCCCCACCCCGAACTGATTCTCGAGCCAGCCGTAGAACTCGGTGTGCGTGAAGTTGCGGATCGTGGCGGGGATCCCGGTGACGAACGTGGCGATCTGGTCGATGACGGTCGGCAGGATCGCGAGCACGATGACGACCAGCACGAGCGCGAGCGCCGCGATCACGGCCACGACGGACCAGGCTCGGGAGAGCCCGCGCTTCTCGAGCCAGCGCACCGCGGGGTCGAGACCGAGGGCGGCGAAGAGCGCGAACGCGATGTAGATCAGCACCGTCGACAGGTTCGACAGCGCGAGGCCGAGCAGGATCGCACCGAGGCCGCCGAGGGTCACCAGGAAGCCGAAGCCGAACGGCCGGTCGATGCGGGTCCAGAACGAGGCGCGCGGCGGCGCGGCCTCGACGAACCGGCGGGGGCTGATCCCGCCGTCGTCGGCGGTCGGTGCGGCGGTCGCCGTGCCGTCCTCGGCGGTCGCCGTGCCGGTGCCGGCGGGCGTCGCGGCGGTCTCGTGCGCCGCCTCCTCGGGGGTGCGCTCTTCGCGGCTCATGGCTTTCACTGTAGGGGGCGCGGAGGCGTTATCGTCGGAGGGATCGCACGTCCGCCGTCCGGTGAGGAGCCCCCGATGACCGCCACCGATCCCCGCACCGAACTGCTGCGACTGCGCGCCAGCATCGACAACATCGACGCCGCCCTCATCTTCATGCTCGCGGAGCGGTTCCGCTGCACGCAGCAGGTCGGCGTCCTGAAGGCGGAGCACGAGATGCCGGCCTCGGATCCGGGCCGCGAGGAGCAGCAGGTCGCCCGGCTGCGGGCGCTCGCGGAGGAGGCGCATCTGGATCCGGAGTTCGCCGAGAAGTGGTTCAACTTCGTCGTCGCCGAGGTGATCCGGCACCACACGGAGGCCGCCGAGTCGCGCTGAGCGCGCCGCCCGGCGCGGCCTGGTTCCCCGTCTCACGGCGCGAGGGCCCCTTCGGCACGCCCTTCGGCACGCCCTTCGGCACGCCCTTCCGGATGCCCTTCGGGATGCCCTTCCGGGGCGGACATCGCCCCTGGGCGGGGTGATCGTGCTGCCCGGGCGGATCCGGATCCGAAATCTGTATGACGGAACATGATTGTTTTGACGTAAGATCATGCATGGTCGCGCACTCTGCGGACCGAATCGCCGAGGAGGACGCATGACCGACCCGAACGAGACCCTCGCGCCCGGTGCGCACATGCGCGCGGAGCTCGACTCGCAGCCCGACACCTGGGAGCGCGCCGTCGGCATGACCGCCGAGCAGGCGCTGCTGCCGGCGAAGGGCCAGCGGGTGGCCGTGATCGGATGCGGCACGTCGTGGTTCATGGCCCAGTCGTACGCCGCGCTGCGCGAGCGCGCCGGCTTCGGGATCACCGACGCCTACGCCGCCAGCGAGGCGTTCCTGGACCGCGGCTACGACGCGGTCGTGGCGCTGACCCGCTCCGGCACGACGACCGAGGTGCTCGAGCTCGTCGATCAGCTCAAGGCATCCGGATCCGCTCCGCGCATCGTCGGCGTGATCGGCGACGAGACCTCCCCGCTCGTGGGCATGGTCGACGACGCGATCGTGCTGCCGTTCGCCGACGAGAAGTCCGTCGTGCAGACCCGCTTCGCCACGACGGCCCTCGCGCTGTTCCGCGCCTCGCTCGGGGAGGACCTCACCGGGGCGATCGCCGACGCCCGCGTCGCCATCGCCGATGTCGACCCCTCTCTCGCCGGAGCCGAGCAGTACACCTTCCTCGGCCGGGGCTGGACGATCGGGCTCGCGCACGAGGCCGCCCTGAAGATGCGCGAGTCGTCGCAGTCGTGGACCGAGTCGTATCCGTCGATGGACTACCGCCACGGTCCGATCGCGATCGCCGCGCCCGGCCGCATCACCTGGCAGTTCGGCGCGGCGCCGGAAGGGCTCGACGCGCAGGTCGCGGCCACGGGCGGTCGCTGGGTACAGCACCCGATCGACCCGATGGCCGATCTCGCGCGACTGCACCGGGTGGCGCTGGACCGCGCGCTCGCCAAGGGGCTCAACCCCGACGAGCCGCGCAACCTCACCCGTTCGGTCATCCTCGAGGACTGAGGGCCCGCCATGACCCTTGCCTTCGGCGACGCGGCGCACGACGCGGCCGCGGCGGCGCGTGCTGTGCCCGACGTGGTCACCGACGCGTCAGGGGATCCGCTCGCGCAGGCGGCCGAGCTCGGGGCGGGCGCACCCGTGCTCGCCTTCGACGTGGGCGGCACCGACATCAAGTCGGCGCTGTTCGACGCCGACGGCGTGATGCGGGGCCTGCGCCGCACGCCCACTCCCGAGCCCGGAGCCGACCTGCCCGAGCGGCTCGTGGCCCGTCTCGTCGAGCTCGGCGCGCAGCTGCGCGAGGAGCATCCGGAGGTGGATCCGGTCGCCGTCGGTCTCGTCGTCCCCGGCATCGTCGACGAGGTCGCCGGGGTCGGGGTGTTCGCGAGCAACATGGGCTGGCGGAACGCCCCCATCCGGCAGATCGCGGAGAAGGCGTTCGGGCTGCCCGTCGCCTTCGACCACGACGTGCGCACGGGCGGCTGGGCGGAGCACGTACTCGGCGGCGCCCGGCCCTACCCCGACTCGATCGTGCTGATCATCGGCACCGGCATCGCCGGCGCCCTGCTGCTGGGCGGCGTGCCGTTCACCTCGGGCGGCTACGCCGGCGAGGTCGGCCACTCGCCGGTCGCGGACGCGCCGCTGTGCGCGTGCGGCGCCCGGGGGTGCCTCGAGGCGATCGCCTCGGCCGGAGCGATCGCCCGGCGCTACACCGAGCGCACCGGCGTCGCGGTCGACGGGGCGAAGGAGGTCATCGCGCTCGCCGGTGCGGGGGACGAAGCCGCCGCCGCGGTCTGGGAGGAGGCGCTCGACGCGCTGGCGCTGTCGATCGCGCAGCTCACCGCGGTCATCGCTCCCCAGGCGGTCGTGATCGGCGGCGGGCTGTCCCGCGCGGGCGGGGCGTTGTTCGACGAGCTCCGCGCGCGGCTGAAGGCGCGACTCAGCTTCCACCGGATCCCCGAGCTGGTGCCCGCGCAGCTGCTGGGCAACGCCGGGATCCTGGGGGCGGCCCTGCGAGCGAGGAGCCTCGGATGATCGTGACCGTCACGCCCAACCCGGCACTGGATCTCACCTGGCATGTCGATCGGATCGTGCCCGGAGGAACCCACCGCGCCGACACCGGTGTCGCCCGCGCGGGCGGCAAGGGCCTGAACGTCGCCCGGGTGGCGCACGCGCAGGGAGCCCCCGTGCGCGCCCTGGCCACCGCCGGCGGACCGACCGGAGACGAGTTCGCGGCCGAGCTCGCCACCTCCGGGGTGCCGCATGAGCTGATCGCCGTGCAGGGGGCGACGCGCCGCAGCATCGCCCTGGTCGACGCGCACCTCGGCGACACCACGATCGTCAACGAACGCGGGCTGAACCCCGCCCCCGCCGAGTGGGATGCGCTGAAGGAGGCGGTGCGCCGATCGCTGGACACGGCTCCGGCGCGCAGCGGGCGCCCGGTGCTGGTGCTTTCCGGCTCCCTTCCCCCCGGGGCACCCGCCGACCTGCTGCCGGCGCTGATCGGCCTGGGCCGCGAGGCCGGGGCCGCGGTGATCGCCGACACCTCGGGACCCGCGCTGCTGTCCGCCGCCGATGCCGGCGCGACCGTGCTCAAGCCCAACGCCGCCGAGCTCGCCGAGGCGACCGGGATCGCCGACCCCGTGGCGGGGGCGTGCGAGCTGCTGCACCGCGGGGCATCCCTGGTCCTGCTCTCCCGGGGCGCGGACGGGATGCTCGCCGTGACGAGCGATGTGATCGTGCGCGCCCGCCTCGCGGAACCGCTCGCCGGCAACCCGACCGGAGCCGGCGACGCCGCCGTCGCCGCCTGCGCCGTGTTGCTCGCCCGGGGCGAGAAGGATCCGAGCGTGCTGCTGCGCCGCGCGACCGCCTGGTCGGCGGCGGCGGTGCTCATGCCTCTCGCGGGCGAGATCCATCCATCCTGGCCCGACCTCGAAGCCGGGCTCCTCGTCGACAGCCCGTCGCTGACCGCGCTGCACCGGGTCCCCTGGTCCGCGCGCCCCGTCCCCGTCGTCCCCGGAATGGACCCCCGATGACCCTCGTCTCCGCCCGTGATCTCGTGCACGACGCCGCCCGCCGCGGCACCGGCGTCGGCGCGTTCAACGTGATCCACCTGGAGACGGCCGAGGCGCTCGTCTCGGCATCCGCCCAGGCCGGCCTGCCCGTCATCCTGCAGATCTCGCAGAACTGCGCCGACTACCACGGCGGCCTCGAGCCGATCGCGCTCGCCACTCTCGCCGTGGCCCGCCGGGCTGCGACTCCCGTCGCTGTCCACCTCGACCACGCCGAGCGGACCGAACTCGTCGACGAGGCGATCGCGCTCGGGTTCGGATCCGTGATGTTCGACGGCGGGAAGCTCGACTACGCCGAGAACGTCGCGCTCACGGCGCAGGTCGTCGAGCGCGCGCACGCCGCCGAGATCTACGTCGAGGGCGAGCTCGGCGAGGTCGGCGGCAAGGACGGCGCCCACGCGCCGGGCGTACGCACCGATCCGCAGGAGGCGCGGGCGTTCGTGGCGGAGACGGGGGTGGATGCGCTCGCGGTGGCGGTGGGCTCCTCGCACGCGATGACCGATCGCACCGCCGCACTCGACCTCGACCTCATCGCCCGGCTCCGTACCGCGCTGCGCGGCGCGGGGGAGGACGGCGCCGACGTGCCCCTGGTGCTGCACGGCTCCAGCGGGGTGCCCGACGAGGCGATCGCCGCCGCCGTGCGCGCAGGCATGACGAAGATCAACGTGTCCACGCACCTGAACGGCTTCTTCACGCGCGCGATCCGGCAGCGGCTGGATGAGGACCCGCGGCTCGTCGACTCGCGCAAGTACCTCGCGCCCGCCCGGGATGCGGTCGCCGGCGAGGCCGCACGACTGCTGCGCCTGTTCGCACTCCAGGACGCCGCGTGAACCGCGCCCACCGGCTCACGGCGATCCTCGACCTGCTCGCCGCGCGCGGCGACGTGGCGGTCGAGGAGCTGGCGGAGCGCTTCGACGCCTCGGCCGCGACCATCCGCCGCGATCTGGACAGCCTGTCCGAGCGCCGCCTGCTCACCCGCACCCACGGCGGCGCCGTGGCGCAGTCCGTCGCCTACGAGCTGCCCGTCCGCTACAAGAGCCATCAGCGCACGTCGCAGAAGGAGCGCATCGCGCAGGCCGCGTCCGCACTCGTCACGCCCGGCTCGGTCGTCGGCCTCTCCGGGGGCACCACCACGACGGCGATCGCGTCGGCGCTCGCCGCGCGGGAGGATCTCGCCGACCAGGGTCTCACCGTGGTGACGAACGCCGTGAACATCGCCGCCCAGCTCGCCACGCGGCCCGACATCAAGGTCGTCGTCACCGGCGGCGTGATCCACTCCCGCAGCTACGAGCTCGTGGGGCCGTTCGTAGAGCAGTTGCTCGCCGGCATCGCGCTGGACATCGCGTTCATCGGGGTGAACGCGATCTCGGCCGACGGCGTCGCCAGCACCCATGACGAGCGCGAGGCGGCGGTGAACCGGCTGATGGCGAGCCGCGCCCGTCGTGCGGTGATCGTCGCGGACTCCTCGAAGATCGGGGCGTCGGCGTTCGCCGCGGTCGGCGGATCCGAGCTGTTCCCGATGCTGCTCACCGACGACGGCGTCGCGGCCGCGGATCAGGCCGCGCTCCGCGACGCCGGCTACGAGGTCGTGCAGGCGGGCTGAGCGCCGGATCCGCCGGGCTCCACCGGACGGCGCCGGCACCCGCCCGCCTCAACGGGCGGTCTCGGCGAGCAACCGCGCCAGGCGGTCCGCCATCGCCGCGGGCTCCCACTCGTGCCACGCGCCGGGCATCTCCTCGGCGGTCCCGTTCCCGGCCGCTGCGGCGAGGGCGGCGGCCGCCTCGGGCATGCCGGGGAAGGTCTCCGTTCCGACGACGGCGAGCACCGGAGCCGGCAGGTCGGCGAGGAAGGCGCCCGGGGAGCGCGCCTCGACCTCGGCGAGGGCGGTGCCGTCCGGGATCCAGCTGTGCACGAGCGCGGGGAACTGCGGTGAGGCGCGCAGCACATCGATCCACTCCGGCGGCATGCCGACCATGTAGCGGACGATCGCCCCTTCGAGATCGCCCTGGTCGATGGCGCGGTGCACGCCGTCCCACCATCGGGGCGCCCCCTCGGCGAACTGGCCCAGCGGGGCCTCCCACAGCACCAGACCGGCGAGCTCCGGGATCCGGCCGGCGGCGAGCATCGCCAGGGCGCACCCCGACGAGTGCCCGACCAGGACGACCGGGCCGCCCAGAGCGGCGGCGACCGCGGCGATCGCCACGAGTTCGCGCTCCCGCTCGACGGGACCGGATGCGGGCGAGTCGCCTCGCCCGAGGCGGTCGGGCACCGCGGCCCGGAATCCGCGCGCGGCGAGCAGTCGCGCCGTCTCGGACGGCACGGGGTTCTCCGCGCGATCGAGTCCGGCGCCCTGGACGAAGAGCACCGCGGGTGCGCCGTCGGGTCCGTGGAGCTCGATGCCGACGTCGTCGCCGAGGTCCGTGCGCACCCGCATCATGCGCCCGGTCCGTCCAGGTGCACGTGCACGAGGTCGCCGGCGGCCTTGCCGATGGCTGCGCGGGTGGCGGCCTTGACGGGGCCGACGTGCGCGCCGTTGCCGACCGGCATCAGGGTGATCGCGACGGCGTGGCCGTCGATGGTTCCCGTCACCCGCACCGGCTTCCCGGTGCCGAAGAACGCGCGCGACCCCGGGACGTCGAACACCGTCCAGGAGGCGGCCTCGGGGGCCACGCGAAGACGGGCGTCGAACTGAAGAGCGGAATTCTCCGCCATGGGACACCTCCACTTTCTAGACCAATGAGTCTTGTTTTGGATACTAGACTCGCGAGTATGATTTACGCAAGGAGGTGATCGGATGCGACCGAGTTCGCAGCCCAAGCGCGCCGCCGCCCTCGCCGCGGCCGAACGGCAGTTCCTCGCGACCGGATACGAGTCGGTCACGATGGACTCGATCGCGCAGGAATCCGGCGTGGCGAAGCAGACCCTCTACAGCCATTTCGGCAGCAAGCGCGACCTGTTCCTGGAGATCGTCCGGGCGCAGACCGAGGGCGCCAGCGCCTCGGTGCTCGAGCCCGCGCCACGGTTCCCGGATGCCTCGCGGGCGCGCGACGGCCTGCACGAGCTGCTCGTCGCGCAGCTCGGCGCGGTGCTCGCGCCGCGCATCCTGGCCCTGCGGCGGCTGGTGATCGGCGAGCTGCGGCGGTCACCGGAACTCGCTGCGGCCCTCTACGAACTCGGACCCCGGCGTGCGATCCTCGCGCTGACGGCGGTCGTGACGGAGCTCGACGCCGCCGGGGTGATCCGGGCGGACGATGCCGAGCAGGCCGCGACCCAGCTGAACTGGCTCGTGATGGGGGAGCCGATCAACCGCGCCATGCTGCTCGGCGATGCGGCGGCGCTCGCCCCCGAGCTCATCCCCGCGCACGTGGACGCCGCGCTCGACACGTTCTTCGCCGCCTACGGCGCAGCAGAAAGGGCCCGGCCTTGACGGCCGGGCCCTTTCCTGGACGGCAGGCTCAGGGGGTCGCGCGCCGCAGCACGAGGTAGGAGATCCCCGCGAGCGCGACGATCGCGACCAGACCCCACAGGGCCAGACCCAGGGCTCCGAGCGACGCGATCCCCGCTCCCACCTGCCCCCAGAGGCCGAAGCGCGTGACGAGGAACACCAGCCCCACCAGCACCGCCCCGAATCCGACGCCGACCACGGTGATGGCGATGCCGCCTGCGCGCTTGTAGATCGTCGCGCCGGTGAAGCCCACCAGGAACAGGAGCAGCGCGAGCACGAAGTACGTCAGTGCGGCGGCGAGGGGGCCGTTCTCCCACACCCAGGGCAGCCGGAACATGTAGCCGTTGACGCCCCAGCCGTGCGTCACGTCCTCGATCCATCCGCCGAGCAGGAACACGACGGCGAGCAGCACGGCTCCGCCGGCCGCGGTGAGCAGCGTGCCGAGGAAGAAGTCGCGCCGCGTGACGCTCAGCGCCTGCGAGAACGGGAACGTCAGCGTCAGGGCCTGCAGCCCGAGTGCGAAGAAGTACCACAGCGGCGCCTGCCCGGCTCCGCCGTACTTCGGCGCATCGACCGGGATCATCGCGGAGATGATGATCGACATGGTCAGCGCCGCGGCGAGGATGATCAGCGGGATCCACAGCCACGTCTGCTTGTTGACCAGCTGAAGTCGGACGACCTTCAGGATCCGGGACATCAGCGCACCTCCTTCGTGAGTGCATCGGTACTCGAGCGCCGGTCCGGAACGCGCGTCGCCTCCGCGTCGGCGACGCCCTCGCCGCCTCCCGCGTGCTGGGTGAGCCGCACGACGAGCTGCTGCAGCGACACCGGCGCGAGGTCGAGCCCGGCGTCGACGATGCCCGCCTCCTCCTCCGCGGTGAGCCGCCCGAGGACGGTCGCCGAGGCCACCCGGCCGAGGGACTCCCGATGCAGGACCTCCTTGCCCGCGGTCCAGGCGTCGACCGTCGCGGCATCGCCGACCACCGTCGAGGCCCGTCCGCGCAGGGCGTCCGTCTCCTCGTCGAGGAGGATCCGGCCGTCGTCGATCACGATCACGCGCTCGATCAGGTTCGCGACCTCGTCGATGAGATGGGACGACAGGATGATCGTGCGCGGGTGCTCGACGTAGTCCTCGAGCAGGCGGTCGTAGAAGATCTGCCGGGCGACGGCGTCGAGGCCGAGGTACGGCTCGTCGAAGAACGTGATCTCCGCCCGGGATGCGAGGCCGATGATGACGCCGACCGCGGAGAGCTGGCCGCGGGAGAGCTTCTTGATGCGGCGCTTCATCGGCAGCTGGAACTCGGCGACCAGGCGATCGGCGAGCTCCTGATTCCAGTTCGGGAAGAACAGGCGGGCGGCGCGGAGCGCGTGGACGGGCGCCGCGTCGTCGGGATACTTCTGGCTCTCCCGCACGAAGCAGACCCGGCTCAGCACGCGGGCGTTCTCGTAGGGCTCCTCGCCGAACACGCGCGTCTCGCCCGAGGTCGCGAAGTTCTGCGCGGTCAGGATCGACATGAGCGTGGTCTTGCCGGCGCCGTTGCGGCCGAGCAGTCCGTAGATCGTGTCGGACTCGATCGACAGCGACACGTGGTCGAGCGCGAGCTTGTCGCGGTAGCTCTTGGTGAGGTTCGACACCTCGATGACGGCGGTCATGCGCGGTTCCCTTCGGTGCGTGCGGCGAGGGGCGCGGCGTTCGCGGCGCGCTCGCTCAGCAGGGCGGACAGGTCGTCGGGTCCGAGACCGAGCGTGCGGGCCTCGGCGAGCAGCGGGTCGATGTAGCGCTCGGCGAAAGCGGTGCGGCGCTCGCCGAGGAGGATGTCGCGGGCTCCGGCGGCGACGAACATGCCGATGCCGCGGCGCTTGACGAGCACGCCCTTGTCGGTGAGCATGGCCACTCCTTTCGCAGCGGTTGCGGGGTTGATCCGGTAGAACGCGGCGAGCTCGTTCGTCGACGGAGCCTGGGTCTCCTCGGCCAGGGTGCCGTCGACGATCGAATCCTCGATCGTCTCGGCGATCTGGAGGAAGAGGGGCCTGCCTTCGTCGATCACGGACATCCTCGCTGTGGTCTATTGGTTAGTTACTCGACTAATTAACCATTGAACCGAGGGGATGTCAAGGCCGGTTCCGCGATGGGGGCGTCCTCCGGCGGCGGAGCGCCACGATTCCCGCCGAGCAGCCGGGGGCACGGCTGCTCGGCGGCCGGAGGAGAAGGCGCTCAGGCGTTGCCGTGCGGATCCAGCCGGTTCAGGGTCGCGACCGTCTGCGGGTAGTCGCCGCGCACCTCGCCGAAACGGAGGAACTTCACGTTCTCCACGAGGATCTCGTGCGCGTCGGGCTGCGCCTCGATGAGGGCCATCGTCTCGTCGACGAAGTCGTCGAGGGGCATCGCGAACGGGCTCTCGCTCTGGCCCGGCAGGAGCTCGGTCGCCACGGCTGGCGGCACGAGTTCGAGCACCGAGACGCCCGTGCCGTCGAGCTGCAGCCGGATCGACTCGGACAGCATGTGGATGGCGGCCTTCGTCGCGTTGTAGGTGGGGGTGACCCGCAGCGGGGTGTGCGCGAGTCCGCTGGACACCGTGACGATGGTGGCGGACGGACGGGTCTGCAGATGCCCGATGAGCGCCGCGATGAGCCGGATCGGACCGAGGAGGTTGGTCGTCACGATCTCCTCGGCATCGGAGAGGAAGCCGTCGCCGCGCCAGTCCTCGACCCGCATGATGCCGGCCATCGCGATGAGCACGTCGAGCTCGGGATGCGCCGTGACGACCTCGGCCGCGGCCGTGCGGATGCTCTCGGGGTCGGCGGTGTCGATGCGCACCGTGCCGAAACCGTGCTCGGCGGCGAGCCGGGCGAGGAGGTCGGTGCGGCGTCCTCCGATGATCACGGTGTTGCCCGCGGACTGCAGGCGCAGGGCGAGTGCGAGGCCGATGCCGCTCGTCGCGCCGGGGATGAAGACGGTGTTTCCGGAGATGTTCATGGATCCAGGCTCGGCGGGATCCGCTCCGGCGATAAGAGACCGGGCGATCGGGGGATCCGCGATCCCTGGTTGCGGTTCCGCTTCCGCCGGAGAATGGACGCATGGACCGCATCGCCCTCGCCGACTTCCTGCGCCGCCGCCGGGAGGCGCTGCGTCCGGACGACGTGGGCCTCCACGCCGGTGCGCGCCGCCGGGCGCCGGGCCTGCGCCGCGAGGAGGTCGCGCAGCTGACCGGCATGTCCGTCGACTACTACACGCGCCTGGAGCAGCGGCGCGGCCCGCAGCCGAGCGAGCAGATGCTCGCGGCCCTCGCCCGGGCCCTGCGGCTCACCGCCGACGAGCGCGACTACCTGTTCCGCACCGCGGGGCACTCGGCGCCGGACCGGCACCGCACGCTGCCGCACGTCGCGCCGGCCCTGCTCCGGGTGCTCGACCGTCTCGACGACACCCCCGCGCTCGTGCTGTCCAACCTGGGCGAGACGCTCGTCGCCAACCGGATGGCGCAGGCGCTGCTCGGCGATCCGTCGGCGCGCACCGGCCTCGCCCGCAGCGACGTCTACCGGTGGTTCACCGACCCCGGCGCCCGCGCGGTCTATCCCGAGGCCGATCACGAGCGCCACGCCCGCGCCCAGGTCGCGGGGCTGCGGGCCGCGTACGGCGCGATGGGGTCCCGGTCGCGGGCGGGCGAGCTCGTGCGCGCGCTGCAGGCGGAGAGCCCGGAGTTCGCCGCGCTCTGGGAGCGGCATGAGGTCGCCTTCCGCTTCGAGGACCACAAGACCCTGGTGCACCCCGAGCTCGGCCCGATCGAGCTCGACTGCCAGGCGCTCTTCACGGAGGACCAGTCGCAGGCGCTGCTCGTGCTCACGGCCCCGCCGCGCACGGAGGGCTGGCAGAAGCTACAGCTGCTGTCGGTGATCGGCGCGCAGCGGTTCGAGGCCGCGGCAGAGCAGCGCTGAATCCGGATCTCAGGCCAGCGGGAAGGTCGCCTCGACGCGCAGGCCGCCGTCGGGCCTGGCGGTCAGCGCGAGGGATCCGCCCAGCACCTCGACGATCGAGCCGGCGATCGCCAGCCCCAGACCGGATCCGCCGTGCGCGCCGTCGCGGGCGCGCCCGGCGCCGCGCTGGAACGGCTCGACCAGCGTCGCGACCACGGCAGGGTCGAGCCGGTCTCCGGTGTTCTCGACGACGAGCGCGCCCTGTCCGCCGAGACGGAGCGTGCGCACGGTGGCGGATCCGCCCGAGGGCAGGTTGTGCACGAGCGCGTTCTGCACCAGGTTCAGGGCGAGTTGATCGAGGAGCGCCGCATCCCCGCGGACGATGACCGGGTCGCCCGTCGCGTCGAGCCGCACCTCGCGTGACGCGGCGACCTCGTGCAGCAGCTCGACGGCGCCCTCCGCGGCGAGCGAGAGATCGACGGGGACGCGCGCGGGCGGCCGCGCGTCGAGCCGGGCGAGCAGCAGCAGCGCCTCGGTCAGTGCGATGGCTCGCTCGTTCGCGGCACGGAGGCGCCCGAGCAGCTGCGGGACATCCGGATCCGGATCCGCTTCGGCCACGTCGAGCACCGCCCGGGTGATCGCGAGCGGGGTGCGCAGCTCGTGCGACGCGTTCGCGGCGAACCGTCGTTCCCGCTGCATGTCGTGCTGGATGCGATCGAGCATGCCGTCGAAGACGTCGGCGAGGCGACGGAACTCGTCGTCCCGGCCCGGCAGCGCGATCCGCGCGTCCAGGTCGCCGTCGCCCACGGCCTGAGCGGTCTCGGCCATGAGCGCGAGCGGGCGCAGCACGCGCCCCGCGAGGAGCCAGCCGCCGAGCACGCCGATCGCGATGAGTCCGAGCAGCGCCCACGTCGCCGGCGGCACGAACGCGCGGATGATGTCGCTGCGGTTCGGCGCCCAGCTCGTGCCGTCGATCGGGTCGGTGTTGTAGACGGTGCCGTCGGGCACGTAGCGCAGCAGCCAGAGCGCGACGACGCCGAGCAGCACGGCTCCGGTCACGGCGACGAGCGCCGCATAGCTGAGCGTCAGCCGCCATCGCACCGAGAGCCCGCCGGCGCGGGCCGGGCGGGGCGGGAGCGCGGAGCTCGACGGGGCCTCAGGCATTCCCGGCACGCTCCGGCAGCGTCGCATCCTCGGCCGTCGTCGCGTCGCGGGCGCCGTCGACGTCGATGCGGTAGCCGGCGCCCGGCACGGTGAGGATCACCCAGGGCTCGCCGAGCCGCTTGCGCAGCGCCGACACGGTGATCCGCACCGCGTTCGTGAACGGGTCGGCGTTCTCGTCCCAGGCGCGCTCGAGCAGCTCCTCGGCGCTGATCACCCCGCCGCCCGCTTCGACGAGCACCTGCAGCACGGCGAACTGCTTGCGGGTGAGGGCGACGTAGCGCCCGTCGCGGTACACCTCGCGGCGGAACGGATCGAGCCGGATCCCCGCCAGCTCGTGCACGGGGGGTGTCGATCGCGGGGCGCGCCGAGCCAGCGCCCTGATCCGCAGGATCAGCTCGCGCATCTCGAACGGCTTGGTGAGGTAGTCGTCGGCGCCGAGCTCGAAGCCGCTCGCCTTGTCGTCGAGGCGATCGGCCGCCGTGAGCATGAGGATGGGCAGGCCGGATCCGGAGGCGACGATCGCCTGAGCGATGTCGTCGCCGCTCGGGCCCGGGATGTCCCGGTCCAGTACCGCGACGTCGTAGGAGTTGATGTCCAGCAGCTCCAGGGCGAGGTGCCCGTCGCCCGCGGTGTCCGCCGCGATCGCCGCGAGTCGCAGCCCATCGCGCACCGCTCCCGCCAGGGCGGGTTCGTCCTCCACGATCAGCACGCGCATGCGAGAAGCCTAGGCCGGGGATGCGGTCCGGAACCGTCGTGAGCGGTGCGCGGGAGCGCCGTTCGCATAGTGGGTCGCGCGGTGAAGGCGGTCAGCGCGCCGTGGCGCGGCGACGGACGATGACGCCGCGAGGCGAGGGCAGGGCACCGCGGAGGAGAGGAGAGGGACATAGTCGCACCCTACGCATCGGCGTGTATCGGGAGCGTATGCGAAAGCGCGTACGGTGCGGCAACGTCCGCGCCGATGGAGTGGGGGCATGGACACCACGACGAGACCGAATGAGACCCTGCGTCCCGGCGCCGCGCCGGACGGGATCCTGGATCCGGCCGCGCCGGTCGGCGCCCGCCCCGCCGCGCCCCGGCATGCCGCACGCCGCCCCCGGTTGTTCCGGTTCGTCGCCACGCTGCTGGTGCTGGCGGCGATCGTCGCCGGCATCGCCGCTGCGGTGGTCACCGCGGCGGTCGCGACGCGGCCCGACTATCCGAGCGGCACCGGTGAGGCGGGATCCGTCGTCGCGCGCAGCGGAGGACAGCCCACCGCCGACGACGGCTACATCGCCGACGGGGACTCGCTCGCCCTGTCCGACACGGCGGCCCCGGCCGTCGCGCGGCTGGACCCGGCTCTCCGCGAGGCGCTCGACCGCGCGCACGCGGCCGCCGCCGAGGACGGCCTGGATCTGCGCGTCGGCGGAGGCTGGCGGTCGAAGGCGTACCAGGCCTGGCTGCTGCGCGACGCGGTGCGCACCTACGGCTCGGCGGAGGAGGCCGCGCGCTGGGTCGGCACCCCCGAGACGTCGCAGCACGTGAAGGGGGAGGCGGTCGACATCTCGCCCTACGACGCCGCCGACTGGCTGAACCGCCACGGCGCGCAGTTCGGCCTGTGCCGCACCTATGACAACGAGGCCTGGCACTTCGAGCTCAGTCCCTCTGCGGTCGACGCGGGATGCCCGCCGATGTTCCGCGATCCGACCGAGGATCCGCGCATGCGGGGCTGAGGGGCTGCGGGACGGGACGGGCGGTCGCTCGCCGGGCACGCTGCCCCGCGCCCGGCGAGGGATCCAGGGCTACTTGTAGAAGCCCTCGCGCAGATTGATGCCGTGCTCGAGGAAGACCTTGAGCGCGGCCAGCATCCCCGTCCAGCCCTCGCAGTTGCCGAACGCGCTCTTGGCGCCGCCCGCGGTCGCCCGCCAGGTCGACTCCGTGATGGTGACCAGGGTGCGGGTGCCGCCGTCGATCGGGGCGAACTCGAAGACAGTGCGCGTGGTGCCGGTGTCGTTGCTGCCGGGGGCGGCGGCCCACTCGATCACGATGCGCTCGGGGGCCGTGGCCTCCACGACCTCGACCGGGAACCGGCCCGGGAAGTCGGCGAAGTCCCACGTCACCTCGACGCCGGGTTCGAGACGGCCCTGAGCGCCGCCGGTGGTGAAGTAGCGGGAGAGCTGCGCCGGGTCGGCGACGGCCTCGTAGACCTCGGCCGGCGGGCGGGAGACGCGACCGGAGACGGAGAAGGAGAGCTCTGTGAGCGGAGCCATGTCCGCAGCGATTTCGACGTGAGACATGTTGTAAGATTACAACATGTCTCACGGGGAGGGAACGGAGGACGACGATCTCGTCTTCAAGGCGCTCGCCGCCCCGGTACGCCGGCGCATGCTCGATGTGCTGCGCGAGCGGCCGTGCACCACCGGCGAGCTGTGTGCGCGGTTCTCCGAGCTCGACCGCACGACGGTGCTTCAGCATCTGCGCGTGCTGGAGCGGGCGGAGCTGGTGATCGGCCGACGTGAGGGTCGCGAACGACACCTCACCCTCGCGCCGCTGCCGATCAAGCGGATCCACGACCGCTGGATCGGCGTCTATGCGGCCGCCGCCGTGCAGCTGCTCGACGACCTCGATCACGGGTGAAGGGTGGCAGCCGGGGCCGCTGGCCGGGCGTGGCATCCCGAGACCTCACTCCCGCAGTATCGTTCGCGGCGAGCCGCGCCGGCGCTCAGCCCTCCGCGCCCTCCGGCGCCATCTCGAAGTCGTACCAGGACGGCACGGGGCGACCGGGGAACGCCTCGTGCCACAGCGCCGACATGCTCAGCTCGCCCTCGCGGAGGTTCGGCACGTCGAACTGCTCCTCGAGGATCCGGCCCGCGGTCTCCGTATCCCCGAGGGCGAGGGCGGCGCGGATCTCGACGACCTTGAAGCGCCCGAGGGCGTGCAGCTCGGCAGGCAGCGTCGTGAGGAGCGTGCTTGCTTCCTCGGCCCGCCCGTCGGCGAGCAGGGCCTCGGCGAGCTCGAGCGTCAGCGGTGCGAGGTCGGGCGCGAGGTCGCGCGCCTCGGCGAGCCGGTTGATGCCCTGCGCCTGCGCGGCGGTGCCGCCGTCCGACTGGCGCAGCGCCATCCCGAGCCCGCGCAGCGCCCAGGGGCTGCGCCGATGCCGCAGCGACGCCTCGTAGTGCGAGATCGCGGTGCCGTGCTCGTCGCGGGCGTGCGCGGCGACGGCGCGGTGGTAGTGGGTCAGCCAGGTGGAGGGCGCCTCGGCGAGCAGATGATCCCACTCGTCGCCCGTGACGTAGGACGCGGGGGCCTCCAGCGGGTCGGGCTCGACGATGCTCCCGTGGCCGCCCGATCCGTCGGGCGCCGTGCTACCGGCTTCGGCCCGCGCCGCAGAGGCGTCGAGCAGCGCGGCCCAGTACGCGCCTTCCTCGCCGTCGCGCACGAAGCGCACCCCGGCGGGGGTGGCGAAGGCGGAACCGCTGCGAGCGGCGAGCTCGTGCTCGAGCGCGCCCCACGGGGACCCGATCGAGAGCAGTGCGTCCGGTGCGATGTCGGCGGCGGCCTCGAGCCGCGCGACGCCGGCGGATCCGATGGCGTCGGCGGCGCGCAGCACCTGTCCGCCCACCTCGGCGACGGACTCGTCCCAGTCGCCGTCGAGGCGCGGATCCGAGAGCTGCAGCGGCAGGAACGTCTCGGTCCACTCCCAGGTCGCGCCGCCCGGCATCCGCAGGTGCTCGTACTGCGTGGCCGCGAGCCCGGCCTGGATCTCGAAGTAGGCGCCGGTCTCGCCGCCCAGCCAGTCGCACCAGCGTCGCCCGCCCGGGGTATCGCCCCAGACGAAGAGCTTGCGCCCGATGAGGGGCGCGGTCGAGACGTGCGCGAGGCCGGAGCCGTCGCCGTCGACGGCGGCGATCCAGGGGCGCGCCGCAGGGGCATCGCCGACCTCCGCCGTCGCCAGTCCCGGCGCGAGGTCGAAGAAGTAATCCGCCGCGGCGGGCGCGGTGGCGGGGAAGCGCGGGTCGGCCGCGTTCAGGTCGACCCGCCCGAGGGTGCCGTCGTAGCCCGTCATGTACGCGTGGGCCGCGGGGGCGAACACGCGGCTCTGCGCCGTCTGGGCGACGGCGATGTTGGTCCACCAGTACATCCCGGTCTCGCGATCGCGCGGGTTGCGCACCCGCACGCGCACGTGCAGGGCCGCGCCGTCGAGGGTCGCGTCGATCTGCAGGATCAGTCCGCGCACCCGCTCGTACTCCCACAGGCGCAGGATCGGCTCGCCGTCGGCACCGGTGATCTCGGCGGCGTAGAGCGGATCGGCGGTGAGCGGCCAGTGCCCGCGCATGCCGATGTTCCACTCGGCCCCGCCCGAGAACCAGGCGTCGCGCAGGGCCAGGTTGGCGGGCTGCAGCACGGCGTTGCGATACACCAGGTCGCGGCCGGTCGTCTTGTCGAGGAGGCGCACGAGGCGGCCGCCCAGGTCGAGGGCGAACTCGGCGCGCACCTGATCGTTCTCGAGCACCGCGACGCGCATCGGCGCCGGGGAGCGGTCGCGGTCGTAGCCGTCCTGGATCAGATAGGGGTGGATCGTGGAGACCTGTCCGTACCGGATGTTCGCCGCCATCTCGGCGGGCAGCCCGTCGGTGGCGGCCTCGTAGGGCGCCTGGGGCATGGCGGCGATCGCGGGGAGAGGATTGGGGGATCCGACGGGGGCGGTGGGGAGGACGACCTGGGTGACGGTCAACGTTGCGCTCATCAGGATCCAGTATCCCCGTCGGGGCTGTGCGCGGGGAAGGAATCGGATCCGGATCGCTCCGCCCCTCCGAGTCGTCTCCCTGAGCACGACCTATTGACCGTGCTCAGGGAGACGACTCGGAGGGGCCCGCGTACGCTGGGCGGGTGCCCGAGTTCCCGTTTGCGCGCCTGCGCCGGTTCCCCGACGTCGAGGCGCCGAACCTCCAGGCCTGGGACGCGACGGATGAGCTGCTCGTCGCTGCGGCCCTGGCGGACGCCGCGCACCGAGGCATCGACGGATCCGCGGTCGCCGTGATCGGCGACGGGTACGGCGCGCTCACGCTCCCGCTCGTCGCGGCCGGGCTCGACGGCGTGCGCGTGCACCAGGATCCGGTCACCGGACGCCGCGCCCTCACCCGCAACGCCGATGCGCTCGGGCTGAGCGGGTACGCGCCGCACGAGCTCGACGCGGAGCTGCTGAACGGCGCGCGGCTGGTGCTCCTGCAGCTGCCCAAGGGGCTCGCCGAGCTCGAGGAGATCGCCGACGCGGTCGCGCGCTGGGCGGCGCCCGATGCGGTGCTGCTCGCCGGCGGCCGGGTGAAGCACATGACCCTGGCGCAGAACGAGGTGCTCGCACGGTTCTTCGCGCGGGTGCAGCCGCAGCAGGGCGAGCGCAAGTCGCGCCTGATCGTCGCGTCCGAGCCGCGTCCGGTGCCGCAGGATGCGCCGTTCCCGATGTCGACGACCCACCCCGAGTTCGGGCTCACCCTGTGCGCGCACGGCGGGGCGTTCGCCGCCGACCGAGTGGACATCGGCACCCGGGTGCTGCTCGACGTGATGCGCGACCGTACGGCGGAGCTCGTCGCCCTCGATCGCGGTGACGGTTTCACGGCCGTCGATCTCGGCTGCGGCACGGGTGCGCTCGCCGCGTCGCTGGCCCTCGCGATCCCCGGGGCGCGGGTCGTCGCGACCGACCGGTCGGCGGCCGCGGTGGGCTCGGCGCGCGCCACGATGGCGGCGAACGGCGTGGCCGATCGCGTGACCGTGACGCTCGACGACGCCGGATCCGGGATCCCGGACGGCTCCGTGGATCTCGTGCTGCTGAATCCGCCGTTCCACCTGGGTGCGAGTGTGCACGAGGGGGCCGGGCATCGCCTCATCGACGCGGCCGCGCGGATCCTGCGTCCGGGCGGCGAGGTGTGGACCGTGTTCAACTCGCACCTCGACCATCGCCGGGCGCTGTCGGCGGCGGTCGGCGAGACCGTGCAGCTCGTCCGCACCCCGAAGTTCACGGTGACGAGGTCGGTCCGGCGCTGACCGCCCTGCGGCCGTGCCCGACCGGGCATCGACGGGTCCGGACGCGACCCCCGACCCTCGGTCGTCGGCCGCGGATTTGCCTCCGGATCAGGATGTCGTTACGTTGGAATGCGGGCCTTATGGCCCCAAGACCAGTCCGCGGCTGCGTCCTTCTTTCGATTCTGCTGTGCACGAAGAGGCGTGGGCGTACGGTCGATGATCTCTGTCGAGGATCCGAAATCCTCCTCCTGCGCCGCCGGCATGGCTCCCTTCGAAACGGCCCTGTGATCATCACCCGGGCGAGACCGATGCAGGCCTCCCCACCGGGGTGAGGCCGCGGGGGAAACGTGTCCGAAACCGCTCTGGAAGCGCGTCATCTGTTCAAGGTGTTCGGGAGGAACCCGAACCAGGCCATCCGCAGGCTGAAGGCCGGGGAGAGCCGATCCGAGGTCGCCGACGCCGGCACCGCCGCCGTCATCGACGCGAGCTTCACCGTCAACCGCGGTGAGATCTTCGTCATCATGGGACTGTCCGGATCCGGCAAGTCCACCATCATCCGCATGCTCAACGGGCTGCACGAGGCGACGGACGGCTCCGTCCTCGTCGCCGGCGACCCGATCACCGGCATCCCGGCCTCGCGGCTGCGCGAGATCCGCCGCGACCGCGTGTCGATGGTGTTCCAGCACTTCGCCCTGCTGCCGCACCGCACCGTGGCCGCGAACGTCGCGTACCCGCTCGAGCTCAAGGGCGTCGGCAAGGCCGAGCGTCTCGCCAAGGCCGCGGAGATCCTCGCCCTCGTCGGCCTCGACGGGCAGGGGGAGAAGCTGCCGTCCGAGCTCTCCGGCGGCATGCAGCAGCGCGTCGGCATCGCCCGTGCGCTCGCCGCCGATACCGACATCCTGCTGATGGACGAGGCGTTCAGCGCACTGGATCCGCTCATCCGCCGCGAGATGCAGGAGCAGCTGCTCGAACTGCAGCAGAAGCTGCAGAAGACCATCGTGTTCATCACGCACGATCTGAACGAGGCGATGTTCCTCGGCGACCGGATCGCGGTGATGCGCGACGGCCGCATCGTGCAGATCGGCACGCCGGAGGACATCCTCACCGATCCCGCGAACAGCTACGTCGAGCAGTTCGTGCAGGACGTCGATCGCGCCCGCGTGCTCACCGCCGCGAACGTCATGGAGCGCCCGCGTCCGGTGGTCTCCGAGAACGCCGGACCGCGCACCGCGCTCAAGCAGATGCGCGATGCGTTCATGTCCGCGACCTACGTCGTCGGCCGCGATCGCAAGCTCGTCGGCATCGTCACCGACCGCGACGTCGTCAAGCTGATCCGTCGCGGCGAGAGCAGGATCACCTCGGTGCTCAAGCCCGCGGCCCAGGTGGTCGACGAGGACGAGATCCTGATGAACCTGTTCATCCCCGCCGTGGAGTCGCCGCTGCCGCTCGCCGTGGCAGACGCGGAGGGGCGCCTCGTCGGCGTCATCCCGCGCATCACCCTGCTCGCTGCCCTCGGCCCCGGTGCCGGCGCCACGGGCGAGATCAACCTGCCGGTGCTGCCGCTGCCGCAGGCGGAGGTCGACGCCGTGCTCGACGACGGGTGGACCGCCCCCGCCGCGGGAGCCTCGCCGACCACGCCGGACGCGCCGACCGAGGAGGTCACCCGATGAACGTCCTTCCCATCGGATCCTGGGTCGCCGTCGCGGTGGACTGGATCAAGGCCAACCTCGACGGCCTGCTGCACGTCGTCTCGACCGTCGTGTCGTTCCTCGTCGACGGTCTGAGCTTCCTGCTGCTGATGCCCTGGTTCTACGTCGTCATCATCGTCGCCGCGCTCATCGCCTGGCTGGTGCGCTCGTGGAAGCTGGCGATCGGCACCGTGCTCTCGTTCGGCGTGATCGTCGCGATGGGCCTGTGGGTCCCCGCGATGCAGACGCTCGCGCTCGTGCTCGTCGCGGGTCTCGTCACCGTGCTGATCGCGATCCCGCTGGGGATCTGGTCGGCGCGCAACGCCACCGTCCGTGCGGTGCTCAAGCCCGTGCTCGACTTCATGCAGACGATGCCCGCCTTCGTCTACCTGATCCCCGCGATCGTGTTCTTCAGCATCGGCGTGGTGCCGGGCTTCGTGGCCACGGTCATCTTCGCCCTGCCCCCGGGCGTGCGCTTCACCGAGCTCGGCATCCGCGGGGTGGACTCCGAGACGGTCGAGGCCGGGCAGTCGTTCGGCGCCACACCGGCCCAGATCCTGCGCGGGATCCAGCTGCCGCTGGCGATGCCGACGATCCTCGCCGGCGTCAACCAGGTCATCATGCTCGCGCTGTCGATGGCGGTCATCGCGGGCATGGCCGGGGCCGACGGTCTCGGCAAGCTCGTGGTCGAGGCGATCTCGACGGTCAACATCGCCAAGGGCGTCGAGGCCGGTCTCGGCGTCGTGCTGATCGCGGTCTTCCTCGACCGGGTCACCGCGTCGCTCGGGTCGCTCGGCGAGCACCCCGACTCGCTGCTCGGGATGCTGGCGCGTCGTCGCGCCGCGCGTCGCCAGGCCGCATCGACGGTCGTGGTCGACCAGAGCCCGGAAGCACCCGCCGAGGAGAAGGAGCTGCAGCATGCGTAAGAGCAGGATCACCACTCTCGCGGCGCTCGGCGTCGCGGCCGTGCTCGCCCTCGCCGGATGCGCGAGCGACGGCGCCGGCGGCACGCTGGAGATGGCGGGCAAGGCCCCGGCGAACGACGCGGGCAAGGGCGACAAGGGCACGATCACCATCGGGTTCCTGCCCAGCTGGACCGACGGACTGAGCACCGCGTATCTGCTGCAGGACCAGCTCGGCAAGCTCGGCTACGCCGTGAAGATGCAGACGCTCTCCGATGCCGGCCCGCTGTACGCGGGGCTGTCGCAGGGCGATGTGGACGTCTTCCCGTCGGCCTGGCCCGAGGTCACCCAGAAGGCGTACCGGGATAAGTACCAGGGCTCGATCGACGACCTCGGCACTTACTACGACAACGCCCGTCTCACGATCGCCGTGCCGACCTACACCGACATCGACTCGATCGATCAGCTCAAGGGCGCGGGATCCCGGTTCGACGGCAAGATCATCGGCATCGAGCCCGGGGCGGGCCTGACGGGTCAGACCCAGAAGATGATGCCCGAGTACGGCCTCGACGGCGAGTACCAGCTGGTCACGTCGTCGACCGCGGCGATGCTCACCGAACTGAAGTCCGCGACCGACAAGAAGCAGGACATCGCGGTCACCCTGTGGCGTCCGTTCTGGGCCAACAGCGCGTTCCCCGTGAAGGACCTCAAGGATCCGAAGGGCGCGATGGGCAAGCCCGAGGGGCTGCACTTCCTCGGCGCGAAGGGCTTCGCCGAGAAGCACCCGGACGCGGCGAAGCTGATCGGGCAGATCACGCTCGACGACGCGCAGTACGGGTCGCTCGAGGACATGGTCGTGAACCAGT
The DNA here is from genome assembly GCF_037148715.1 of Microbacterium sp. MMO-10. Classification (NCBI taxonomy): domain Bacteria; kingdom Bacillati; phylum Actinomycetota; class Actinomycetes; order Micrococcales; family Microbacteriaceae; genus Microbacterium; species Microbacterium sp. MMO-10. Next base: position 939,958 of record NZ_JBBCSV010000001.1, read on the forward strand.
TCGGCGAGGGCAAGGAGCCGCAGGCGATCGACGCCTGGATCCAGAAGTACGGCGGCCAGTTCGACTGGGTGCAGAAGTGAGCCGGCACTTTCGGGGTCGTTGAGCGAGGACGGGCGCGCAGCAGCCGACCGGGGCGAAACGCCGTCGCACAGTCCGGGGTCCCATACCCCACAGGAGTCGAGCGGGTATGCTCTACCCCCGTGGGGTATGGGATCCAGGACCGCGGCACGTCGCCGGCGTGGTCGCTGCGGATCCTGCTGATCGTCGCCGCCGTGATCGCCGGCCTGCTCGGCATGCACGTGCTCGCCGGGCACGGGGCGCCGATGGCGGCGGGGGAGACCTCCCCGCACCACGTGCCGATGGCCGGCGCCGTCCCCGTCGGACTCGCCGCAGACGAGGCGCAGCATCCGGCGGTCGCCGCGCCCGCGCAGCCGTCGTCCGGGAGCAGCGCCGCGTCCGCGGATCACCCCGCGCTCGCCGCCCCCGCGCACGGCTGCGCGGACTGCGCCGAGCACGCCGCGATGGCGTCATCGTGCGTGCTCGCCCCGGTCGCTCCCGCCGCGGTGCCGGGGCCGCCCGCGGAGGACCTCCGGCCTGCGCCCGCCGCACCCGTCGTCGCCTCCGCGGCGAACGACCCGGCGGATCCGCGCCCTCCGAGCATCTCCGTGCTCTGCATCAGTCGCAGATGAGTCGACGCCGGTGCGCCCCCGAGATCCCTGATCCGGCGGACGCCCCCCGAACTACTCCGCGCCCGCCGCCCGGCGAGGCGCGTCATCGACGACGAAAGCAGAGAGACCATGACCATCCGCACCCTCCCCCGCGCCCTCGCGATCGGCACTATCGCCCTCGCCGGGGTCGCCCTCACCGCCTGCGCTCCCTCGACCGATCACTCCGGGATGTCCGGGATGTCCGGGATGTCGCATGGCGCGACCGCTCCCGGGACCGGGACGACCCAGGGATCCGCGAACGACGCCGACGCGATGTTCGCGACCATGATGATCGACCACCACCAGCAGGCGATCGACATGAGCGACATGCTCCTCGCCAAGACCGGCGTCGACGCCCGCGTCACCGATCTCGCCACCAGGATCAAGGCCGCGCAGGCTCCCGAGATCGCCACCATGCGGGGCTGGCTCGCCGACTGGGGAGCGCCGTCGGCGGCGCCCGGATCCATGGGCCACGGCGACGGCATGATGAGCGAGACCGACATGGCGGCGCTCGAGGCGGCGCCGGGCGGCGAGGCCGGGAAGCTGTTCCTGCAGCAGATGATCGTGCACCACGAGGGCGCGGTCGCCATGGCCCGCACCGAGACGGCGGACGGCCAGAACCCCCTCGCCCTCGCCCTCGCGGCCACGGTGATCACCGCGCAGGCCGCGGAGATCACCGAGATGAAGGAGCTCCTGGCGCAGCTCTGACGTCCGCCGCCGGGCCACTCTGCTCGCTGGTTGTGGTCTGCGTCGAATCCGGACGGATCGCCGCACGCCGCGACCGGCGAGCACCGCTGGCCCTGCGTGGTGGGCGGATGTCGTCGTCCTGTCCGGATCCGCGGGCCGCGCGTAGCCTTCCGGTATGGACGGCTTCGCGGCGGTCGACTTCGGTTTCGCGCGGGAGGTGCTCCAGCGGGGCATCGCAGCGCTCTACCTCGTCGGGTTCGTCAGCACGCTGAACCAGTTCCGCGCGCTGCTCGGCGAGCACGGGCTGCTGCCCGCGCCCGAGCTGCTCGCCTGGGCGGGGAACTCCGCTCGCGCCCGACGGCTGCTGCGCCCGACCCTGTTCCTGCGCATCCGGTACACCGATCGGCGGCTCGTCGCACTGTGCGTCGCAGGGATCGTGCTGTCGGCGGCGCTCGTGGTGGGCCTCCCGCAGCTGGCGCCGCCCTGGGTGCCGATGGCGTGCTTCCTGCTGCTGTGGCTCGGGTACATGTCGATCTCGTCGATAGGGCAGACCTTCTACGGCTTCGGCTGGGAGATGCTGCTGCTCGAGGCGGGGTTCCTCGCCGCGTTCCTCGGATCCGCCTCCGAGCCGCCGCCGACGGTCGTGATGGTGCTGTTCTGGTGGCTCGTGATCCGGCTCGAATTCGGCGCCGGCATGATCAAGATCCGCGGGGGGAGCGAGTGGCGCGACCTCACCGCGCTCATGTACCACCACGAGACCCAGCCCATGCCCGGCCCGCTCAGCCGGCAGGCGCACCTGTTGCCGCGGTGGTTCCACCGGCTCGAGGTGGTCGGCAACCACGTCGCCCAGCTTGCCGCCCCGTGGCTGCTGCTCGCGCCGATCCTCGGACTCTGGATCCCGGGCCCCGTCCCCGCGATCATCGGGGCCGCGGGCGCCGGCGTCGTGATCGCGACCCAGTTGTGGCTCGTGTCCACCGGCAACTTCGCGTGGCTGAACTGGGCGACGATCGTGCTCGCGTTCTCGGCCGTCGGGATCCCCTCGGGCTCCCCGCGCCATGCGGTCACCGCGCCGCCGTGGATCATCGGCGGGCAATGGCTGCCCTGGGTCGTCGTGACGACCGGCGTCGGAGCGCTGTACGTGTGGCTCTCGGTACCCGCGGTGCGCAATCTGTTCTCGCGTCGGCAGGCGATGAACGCCTCGTTCAACCGCTGGCAGCTCGCGAACGCCTATGGCGCGTTCGGCACGGTCACCAAGGAGCGGATCGAGATCGTCGTCGAGGGCACGATGCTGCCCGACGCGGATCCGGATCCGGTCGGCGGGCAGTGGCGCGAGTACGGATTCAAGGGCAAGCCCGGGGATCTGCATCGGGTCCCTGCGCAGTTCGCGCCCTACCATCTGCGTCTGGACTGGCTGATGTGGTTCCTGCCGCTCGGGCGCCTGTACGAGGACTGGTTCGCGATGCTGCTGGTGCGACTGCTCGAGGCGGATCCGCCGACGCTCCGGTTGCTGCGGCACGATCCGTTCGACGGCGCGCGGCCCGCGCAGGTGCGCGCCGTCGCCTATCGCTACCGGTTCACCACCCGTGCCGAGCACCGCGAGAGCGGTCGGGTGTGGGTGCGCGACCGCCGCCGGGTCGTGGCGAGGCCGATGTCGCTGGGCGAGGACCAGGTGTGATGTTCAGGCAGGTTGTTGAGTCTGCTGATGGGTGGGGCTCCGATTGCGGAGTGGACCCTGTGGTGATTGCAGAAGTGCAGCCAGCTGGTTAGGGTCTGGCGGCGGTCGCTCTCGGAGGGGTAGAAGCGGGCGTATGCCCAGCCGTCGGCCAGGGGGCGGTGGAGTGCTGGGCAGGCTGGCTCTATACTGCCGGCATATTCGCTCCTACTGCGGTCGCACTCCCATTTGTCTCGAATGGTGTCTCGGCGGTAGCCGGCACAGTGTGGATGGTGACATCAAGATGAGAGCTCTTGCAGATTCATGTGAAAGAAGGTGTGAAAATTCTTACGATGTTTGCATTCTTTGGAGCAATCTTGATCGCTTCAGGAATCGTGATGCTCACCTTTAGGCGTCGAGTACGGAAAAACCTCATCCAGGCAGGACTGGTTCGCGACGGCTCGCGGCTGCCGACTCTTTATGCGATCAGCATTGCAATGGGGCAAGTTCTTCTCGGAGCAATATTGCTAGCATATGCCTCGCTGAACACACATCGCGAGAGTGCCCATGTGGCGAGCATCGGCCCCGCAATTGTCGTTCGAACTGGAGCGATGTTTGTGCCGCTAGTGATTGCCTTGACAGTCGGCGCGGTATTGGGGGCGTGGGGAGGATGCACATTGATCGGAAGGGCTGGGAGGTCTCGCAAGGCTTGGTTCTCTGACAGCGATCATCCGATACAGGGGAAAGATGCGCGTCGAATAGTCTTCGGCACCGTTCTCTGTATATATAGCGTGATCTCGCTCATTTTTACCGTGCTACTTCTAGTGTGGCGTTTCTGAACTTGGTTGACGACTGGTTATCGAGAGGTCTGCCTCGACATCTTGGTTCAGACGAGTGGGTATTTGCGATCGTTTCAGCCGGTGCTGAAAAGACTCCCCTTGCACTCGCAACAACCGAATGGCCGAATGCCGCGGGATCCTCATCTGCCCGGCAAGCGACACCAGTTGGGAATGCTCGAACCAACACTTCTGGCAGGATCAGTTGTGGCATCTGATCACTAAGCTATGGATGGAAGTGATTCCCGTCCGGGGTGGTGCGGGCGGAGCTATTGCAGAGAAGGGCGCGGCTCGGCTCCTGGGAAGCCGTAACTGAATCGATGTCCTCGAGAGCTGCCGCGTATCAGAGCCAAATCTCCGGACGGGGACGGCGACATCGACACGATAGCGCTATATCACAGGTGTCGATATTGCACGGGGAGTGTGCGGTGGTGACCTGATTGCAATGCGTGGCTCGTTCGCGGAGGTCGCCATCGGCGATCTGCAACGGCTACAGAAACAGCTACCAATACGTACGTGAATCCAAATCGATCAGGGGCAATGTCGTGAGCGCGGCGATGACCCTGCCCCTGGATCATTCGCTCGCCCAAATATACGAATGTGCGCTTCGGGCACTTTGCCAGATTCGCCGATAATTACTCTAGCGTCAGTTTCGGCGGATTCCACCTGACCCGCACATAGGGGCGAGCGACTCTCACTCTCGCTCTCATGAGCACGAGGCATATGAGGGTCCACGAGCAGCTGTGTCGACGCATCGCGTCCGGTGGGTCGAAGTCCACGGGCTAAAAGTCCCGTCATCCCAGATCGCCTCAGTGAGATCCACATCGATGAGCTCCGCTCCACGGAGGTCTGCATGATTCGGATCGGCGCCGTACATCATGGCGTCCCGCAACATGCGGAGCGATGCGCGACGCGATCTCCGCAAGGCTGTGGAACGGAACAAGACCCGACGCGCCTCAGGCGATGCCTTTGTCGAGGCGTGAGACGGCAAGGCGAAGTGCGTCTGAGTCGTAGGTCCCGTACTCCCCCTATCGCATCCGCACGAGACGCGAGCTGTCGCTGGGCGAGGACTAACAGCGGGGCGCGTGCTCCGGCTCCCGGCGCCGACGGCACCGGAGGCATACGGCCGTCCGGGGGCGTGCGCATATCGTCCGCATATCGATAACCGCATACGTCCCGGCAACCCCGGCGTCGGTTGACTCGAACCATGCGATCGCCCGCTTCGGAACTCGTCGTCCACGAGGATGCGCTCCGCGACAACACCGCGCGCTTCCATGCCCTGACCGGTGGACGGCTGATGGCGGTCCTCAAGGCGGACGCGTTCGGGCACGGGGACATCGCCTCCTCGGTGCTCGAGTCGGGTGCGGGGTCGATCGGCGTGACCAGCATCGATGAGGCGCTCGCGCTGCGTCGAGCGGGCGTCGACGCTCCGATCCTGAGCTGGCTCAACACGCCCGACGCCGACGTCGAGTCGGCGCTGCGCGCGCGCATCGATCTCGCGGTCCCCCACCTCGAGCTGCTCTTCGCGATCGCCGGGGCAGCGCGTGCGATGGGGATCCGGGCCCGTCTTCATCTGCACATCGACGTCGGCACGGGCCGCGACGGCTGCCCGCCGCGCGAGTGGGCGACGCTGTGCGCCTTCGCACGCGCGCAGGAGGCCGCGGGAGCCCTGCGTGTGGTGGGCGTGATGGGACACCTGTCCTGTGCCGACGACCCGCGGAACGAGCAGAACGTGCGCGAGCGCCTGGTGTTCGAGAACGCGATCCGGACCGCACGTCGGCGCGGCCTGCGCCCGCATCTCCTGCACCTCGCCGCCACGGCCGCGACGCTCACCGGCACGGCGGCCGGGTACGACCTGCATCGCATCGGCGCCGGCCTCTTCGGCATCGATCCGTCCCGCACCACCGACGACCTGCGGCCCGCGCTGACGCTGACCTCGACGGTCGTGTCCTCCCGTGAGGCCCCGGCGGGCACCGGCGTCGGCTACGGCCACGACTTCGTCACCCCTTCCCGCACGTGTCTGGCGCTGCTGCCGCTCGGCTACGCCGACGGGCTCCCGCGCGCGGCCTCGGGGCGGGCGGAGGTGCTGGTGCGTGGCGAGCGACGACCGCTGGTGGGCAGGTTCTCGATGGACATGGTGGTCGTCGACACCGGCGACCTGCTGCTGCGGCCCGGCGAGCGCGTCACGGTCTTCGGTCCCGGCCGGGACGGGGAGCCGACCGTCGCCGAGTGGGCCGCCTGGGCGCGCACGATCGAGCACGAGATCGTGACCGGCGTCGGCGCCCGCGCCTCCCGCATCCGTCGCACCCTCGACGCATCCCCCCGTCCCACGTCCCCACCAGGAGAGCCACGATGCCTCAGCACACCCGCCACCGGATCGCCGTCATCGGAGGCGGCGCGAATGACGAGCACGCGGTCTCCCTCGCGTCCGCGGCCGGCGTCACGCGCGCTGTCCGCGCGCTGAGGCACACCGCCGTCCCGCTCACCATCGACGAGGACGGCACCTGGCGGGACGAGCAGGACGTCGCGTTGCCCGCCCATTGCGCGGTCGAGCTCCTCACCGGCTGCGACGCCGCGTTCCCCGTGCTGCACGGAGCCCGCGGGGAAGACGGCTCGATCGCGGGGCTGCTCGAGCTGTGCGGAGTCCCCTTCGCGGGATCTCCGGTCCGGGCCGGCGCCCTGGGGATGGACAAGCACGCCACGAAGCTGCTCGCCGCGTCGCTCGGGATCGCGACGGCGAGCGCGCGTCTCATCGGATCCGGATCCGGATCCGGACCCGATGTGGTGACCGACGGCCTCACTCCGCCCTTCGTCGTGAAGCCCGCGAGCAGCGGATCCAGCAACGGGGTCTTCGTCGTCGCGGAACCCGATGGGGTCGTCGACGCCGTCGACCGAGCGAGAGCCTTCGGGGATCCGGTGCTGATCGAGGAGTACGTCACCGGCCGGGAGATCGACGTCGCCGTCTTCCGTGACCGGCGCGGAGGGCTGCGCGTCGGCGCCACGCTCGAGATCTCCGTAGCGCCCGGGGACGTGTTCGGGGCCACGGAGAAGTACGACGGCAGCGCGCGCTTCACGGTGCCCGCGCCGATCGGTGCCGCCGACGAGGCGGCCGTCCGCTCGGCGGCGACGCGGCTCTACGACGCGCTGGGGTGCGCCGGGGTCGCGCGCTTCGACTTCTTCCTCACCGCCGAAGGCCCGGTGCTCAACGAGGTGAACACGACACCGGGGATGACCGAGCTCTCCCAGGTGCCGCTGATGTACGCGGCGACGGGTCTCGACTACACCGGGTTGATCGCCGAGCTCCTGGATGCCGCACAACCGCCGGCTCAGGATGAGGAGCAGGAAACGGCGCGGCGCTCCACCGCGCCGAGCGAGTCAGGACCCGCCGCGTGACGGCTGTCGGGCCGGCGCCCCGAGCCCGGCTCGACTGGGCGGACACCGCCAAGGGGCTGCTGATCGTCCTCGTCGTGTTCTGGCACGTCGTGATGAAGAGCTACCTCACGATCGACTGGAGGCTGGGGATCCCGATCCCCGGCGCCTGGGGGCTCATCGCCGACATCACCTACCCGGTGCGGATGCCCCTGTTCTTCCTCATCTCCGGCTGCTTCGCCGCGAACGCCGTGGCCCGGCCCTGGGCCGCGGTCTTCCGCAGCAGGGTCGTGCGCTTCCTGTATCTGTACCTCCTCTGGACGCTCGTCCACATGGTGACGATGTGGGCGTTCCCCGACTTCCCGACCCTGATCCCGAGATCCGTCGCGGAGTTCGTCGAGGCGATCACGATCAGCCCGCCGAACGCCTGGTACCTCTACGCGCTCGCCCTCTACTTCCTCGTTGCGAGGGGACTGCGCCGCCTGCCGTCCTGGATCCCCCTGGCTGCCGCCGCGGTGCTCGCGGCAGTCGTGGGCGCAGGTCTCATCGATGTCGTCAGCAATCGCGGATCGCTGCTCGCCAACCTGCTCTTCTTCCTCATCGGCACGACCTTCTCGCGGCGGATCATCGGGTTCGCCGCCCGCCGTCGCCCTCTGCTCGCGAGCGCGGGGGCGGTGCTCTACCTCGGCGCCTTCGCGGTGGTGCGGGCGACCGGCGTGGAGCATGTTCCCGGGGTGTGGCCGGCGCTCGCCCTCCTCGGCGTCGGGGCGGGGATCGCCTGGGCGCCGCTGCTGGCGAGGGTGCCCCGGCTCGGGCGCGGTCTGGCCCGGCTCGGCACGCGCACGCTGCAGATCTACGTGATCCACATGCCGGTGCTCGCGCTCGCCGATGCCCTCGTGGCGCAGCCGGTGTCGGACGCGGGACGGCCGGTGCAGCTGGCCGCAGCCGTGCTGCTACCCGTCGTCCTCACGGCCGCGGTCATCGCCGTCAGCGTCGGGATCGGCGCGCTGATCACGCGCGACAGGCTGTCGTGGCTGTTCGACCTGCCCAGGCGTCGCCCCTCCGCGAGAACCGGCTCGGGGCACCGCGTCGCGGAGTCGCCGTCCCGTCCCCTCCCGTGGCGCACACCCGTCGCGGTGCTGGGGCTCGTGGCCGTCGGCATCGCCGCGACCGGGGCGGCCGCGCTGCCCGCCCCTGCGTCGACGACCCCGTACCGGCCCGCGCAGCACGCCGGCGAGGTGAGCATCGGCGCGACCGGGGACATCCTGCTCTACGACGCGAGTCGTTCGGTGCCCTCCGACGGCGGGGCCGGCCATCTCGACCGGGTGCGCCCCTGGTTCACCGAGGACATCGTGACGGGCAACCTCGAACAGGCGATCTCGCTCGACACGGGGTACGACAAGTGCGGGAAGGATCCGGACTGCCTCGCCTTCCGCAGCGATCCCGCCTCGGTCGCCGGCCTCCGCGGCTTCGACATCCTCAACCTCGCGAACAACCACAGCCGTGATTTCGGACAGGCCGGCTACGACGACACCCGGGCGACTCTCGCCGCCGCGGGGATCAGCGCCGTGGGGGGTCGCGACGAGATCGTCCTCTCGCGGATCGGAGACGTCACCGTGGCGATGATCGGCTTCGCGCCCTACGAGGACTTCACTCGCGTCACCGACCTCCGGCACGTGCGTTCGGTCGTCCGCGCCGCTGCCGCGCGGGCCGACATCGTGATCGTGCAGGCGCACATGGGGGCGGAGGGGCCGAACGCCGACGTGGTCACCCCGGGCAGGGAGTCCATGTACGGCGAGGATCGCGGGGATCCGGTCGCCTTCGCCCACGCGGCGGTCGACGCCGGGGCCGACCTCGTCCTCGGGCACGGCCCTCATGTGCTCCGGGGGATGGAGTGGTACCACGGCCGCCTCATCGCCTACAGCCTCGGCAACTTCGGCGGCGGAGGCGTGTTCGGCAAGGATCCGGCGACGCGTTACGGCGCGTACCTCTCGATCCGGATGCGTGCGGACGGGACCGTGGTCGCCGGTCAGGTGCGGTCGGTCCGGTTCGACCATGCGGACGGCATCCCGCTGCCCGATCCCGCGGGAGGGGCCGCGCAGCTCATGGACCGGCGCGGACGCCGGGACTTCGGGGCGAACGCGGTGACGGTCGGTGCGGACGGCGTGATCACGATGCCGTGAGACCCGGCGACCCCGTGCGGCGGAAATCTTCTTGCGGCGGAAACCTGAAGCGTATAGGTTTTCACGCACGAGGGACGGAGCTCCCTGGCGGCGCAGTGTGGCGTCCGCTCTCCTCCTCGACCGGCCAAAGGAGGCAGGTATGAGTTCTGTCAGCGGATCCGCTGCGGGCAATCCATCCGGGATGACCGCGGCGAGCAGGACGTTGGGCTCGCATGAGCACCACTGGTTTCAGGAGCCGACGGAGCCCGCGAAGAAGAGTTTCGTCTTCTGGCTGATCGTCGCCCAGTTCATCTTCTTCGTGGCCCTGCTGGGCCCGGCGATCGTCGGGATCGGGCTGAAGATCCTCGATCTCCAGCACATCGGCGCCGTGGAGAACACGGGCGCCGGCCTGAACTCCGCCCAGGCGATCCTCGGCGGCGTGGGAGCCCTCTTCGCGACGCTCGCCAACGTCATCTTCGGCCGTGTCTCCGATCGCACGACCAGCCGATGGGGCCGACGCCGGATCTGGATCGTGCTCGGCACGATCATCATGACGATCGGCTTCGTCTTCATGGCGACCGGCACGAGCCTCCTCATCGCGACCGTCGGCTGGGCGATCGCGCAGCTCGGCGCCAACATGACCCTCGCGCCGTTCGTCGCGACTCTCGCCGATCAGGTGCCGAAGTTCCAGCGAGGAAAGATCACGGCGGCGCTCGGCATCGCGCAGAACGCCGGCATCGTGGGCGGCGTCTACGTCGCCGGCTGGTTCTCCTTCAACCTCTTCATCGTCTTCGTCATCCCGTCCATCCTCGCGATCGGGGCGATGATCGTCTTCGCCTTCGTGCTGCCGGACAAGGTGCTCCCGGTGCGTCCTCCGCGGATGAGCTTCGGGGAGATCCTGCAGACCATCTGGGTCAGCCCGGTGAAGGAGCCCGACTTCGCGCTGGCATGGTGGTCGCGGTTCCTCATCACGTTCGCGTCCTTCGGCTTCACCGCGTTCCGCTTCGGGTATCTGATCAACCACCTCAAGGTCCCGGAACAGGAGATCGGGCTCCTGATCGCGAACACCACCCTGGTGTACACGGGGGCGCTGGTGGTCACCGCCTGGCTCGCGGGCATGCTCTCCGACAAGATCGGCAAGCGCAAGGTCTTCGTCTGGGTGGCGACGGCGCTCTTCGCGGTCGGCACCTTCGCGTTGATCTTCGTCCAGGACATCCCGTCCTACTACATCCTCGAGCTGTTCCTCGGGGCGGCGTACGGCATCTACGTCGGGGTCGATCTCGCCCTCGTGATCGACGTCCTCCCGAACCCGGACGACTCCGGCAAGGACCTCGGCGTGCTCAACATCGCGAACGCGCTGCCGCAGACCCTCGCGCCGATGATCGGAGGCTTCGTGCTGCTGGGCACGGGCGGGGCCAACGGATCGAATTACACCGTGTGGTTCACACTCTGCGCGGTCGCAGGACTCATAGGCGCGGTCGTCATCTTCCCGATCAAGAAGGTGAAGTAGCGCGACGACAGGGACGAGGGACATCGATGTCCCTCGGCCCTGTCGTCGTCGGCGACCGGGACGAGGCAAGGGGGAGGCCATGACCGAGCAGACGCGGGCGCGCGGTTCGTACGCGAAGGGAGTGCTGCGACGTTCCGAGATCCTGGATGCCGCGCTGGAGGTGATCTCCGAGTGCGGCGGCCGCGGTGCGCTGATCGGCGACATCGCCCGCCGGGTCGGACTGACCCAGGCGGGGCTCATGCACCACTTCCGCTCCCGCGACGAGCTGTTCTGCGCGATCATCCAGGCCCGTGACGAGCACGACGAGGAGCTGTTCGCGCGCGCACCGGTCGGCATCGCGGGATTCATCGCCGTGATCGAGCACAACCAGCAGGTGCCGGGGCTCGTGCAGCTGTTCGCGGAGTACTCCGCCGAGGTCGCGGGAGATCCTCGGCACCCCTCGCGCGCGTTCTTCCGGCAGCGGTATGCCGCTCTGCGGGAGGCGCTGACCGGCGACGTGCGGATCGCCCAGGAGTCCGGGGAGATGGGATCGGCGGCGTGCGCCCCCGACATCGCCGAACAGATGATCGTGGCGGCCGACGGCCTGCAGGTGCAGTGGCTGCTGGACAGGGAGGTCAACATGGCTGGTCGTCTTCGGCAGCTGTGGCGCGCACTCTGCGCGGCGTCCTTCGACGAGGACCGGGGCGCGAACACGTAGTCTGGCATGCGTGAAGCGGGGCCCGTATGCCAAGGGGGCGGCGAAGCGCGAGGAGATCCTCTCCGTCGCGCTCGAAGTGGTGGCGGTGAAGGGATGCCGGAAGGCGTCGAACCGTGAGATCGCCGAGCGCGTCGGTCTCACCCAGGCCGGGCTCATGCATCACTTCGCCTCGCGCGAGGAGCTGTATCAAGAGGTGCTGCGCGCGCGGGACATCCGCGACCACGAGATGTTCTTCGCGCCGGATCCGACCATCGAGGGCTTCTTCGCCGTCATCGCGCACAACGCTGAAGTGCCCGGGCTGGTGAGGCTGTACGTCGAGTTCTCCGCCGAGGCGAGCATCCCCGAGCATCCCGCGCACGCCTTCTTCCTCGAGCGGTACGCGTGGCTGCGCGACGGGCTCTCCGGGGTCATCCATCGCGCCCAGGACTCCGGGACGATCGGCCCCGCGGTCGATGTCTCGGCCGCGGTCGACCTGCTGGTGGCGGCCGCCGACGGCCTGCAGCTGCAGTGGCTCAACGACCACGCGGTCGACATGGTGGCCCGCCTGCGCCGCCTCTGGGAGGGCATCGTCGCGGTCTCGCACGCCGCCTGATCGGCGTTCCCCGCACCGGCGCCGTGCGTCGCCGGATCGGGCTTCACCGCACGGCGAAACGGGCGCGCTGCGCCCAGACGTCGCGACTGGAGCGGGCGATCCGCAGCTCGAACTCGCCGGGTTCGACCACGCGCCGGCCCGTGGCGTCGACGATCGTGAGGTCGGCGACCGGGAGCTCGATGCGGATCCGCCGCGCCTCGCCGGGCTCGAGGTCGATCTGGCGGAAGGCCTTCAGTTCCTGATCCGTCCAGCTGGCGGAGGTGACCAGGTCGCTCACGTACACCTGGACGGTCTCGCGCACCGGCCGGGTGCCGACGTTGCGCAGCGTGATCTCCGCGCCGAGCACGCCGTCGCGTACGAGCTCCTCGGCGTCGAGCACGAGATCCTCGTACTCGACCCAGGTGTACGACAGGCCCTCGCCGAACACGAACGGGGGATCCTGCGTGAGGTCGGCGTACCGGTCGCCGTGCTGTCCGCGGATCTGGTTGTAGTAGGTCGGCTGCTGACCGGCGTGCGCGGCGAACGAGATCGGCAGCCGGCCCTGCGGCTCGATGAGTCCGAGGAGCAGCTCGGCCACGGCACGGCCGCCCTGCATGCCGGGGTTCGCCGCCCAGACGATCGCCTCCGCGTTCCGCGCCGACGGCGGCAGCACGAGCGGCTTCGACGCCATCAGCACCACGACCATCGGCGTCCCGGTCGCGGCCACCGCGTCGAGGAGGGCGTTCTGGGTGCCGATGAGCTCGAGGGTCGCGGTGGAGCGGCCCTCGCCGACGAGTTCGATCCGGTCGCCCACGACGACCACGGCGACGTCCGCGCGCGTCGCATCCGTCACGGCGTCGCCGAGGAGGCGCTCATCGACGGCGGCGGGTGACACTACCGGCGGGCGGGGCTGCCCGTCGGGGAAGGCGGCGCCGGCCGGGTCGGGAGCGAGCGTGAGGATGTCGGCGCCGCGCGCATGCGTGACGCTCCAGTTCTCCGGGGCGTGCCGGCGGATGCCGTCGAGCACGGTCGTGATCATCTCGCGGGGCTGCCCGTCGATCCAGTCCGCCTGTCCGGATCCGCCCGCCCAGTCGCCGAGCTGCGTCTGCGCGTCGTCCGCGAGCGGGCCCAGCACGGCGATCCGTCGCGGGGCGGGGTCTCCGCCGGACGCACGGCCCGTCCGATCCGCTGCGAACCCGCCGGCGAGCGGCAGCAGCTCGCCCTCGTTGCGCAGCAGCACGAGGGAGCGGCGGGCGATGTCGAGGTTCAGTTCGGCGTGGGCGGGGGATCCGACGATCGCGGGCAGCTGTTCGGAGGGGGGTCGGGGGTTCTCGAAGAGGCCGAGGTCGAACTTGAGGGTGAGGATGCGGGTCACGGCGGTGTCGAACGCGTCCGGGGACAGCATCCCCCGCTCGACGGCTTCGAGGGCGCCTTCGTAGAAGTGCGGGGTCGTCATCACCATGTCGTTGCCGGCGGTGACCGCCGCGGCCGCGGCGTGGGCGTAGTCGGGTTGCACCTTCTGCTCCCACACCATCCGGCCCACGTTGTCCCAGTCCGTGATCAACGTGCCCGTATACCCCCAC